>JBFWUW010000031.1:0-72607 GCA_050247075.1 Pirellulales bacterium
CCCAACTCCTCATGCTCAACCCACAACTCGATTCCTTTCTCCCGGCGCCCCCCACCCAAACGCCGCGGCGAATCCTCACGCGCCGAGGCAATCCAGCAAACGGCCACCACGACTCGCTTGTTTAAGGGCTAGCAGAGCATATTTTCCACCTACTTTCGAGACGCCCACCCCATCCTTTCCGTTTGCCTCGTCAAGCGCCGCGGGCTGTGTTAGGATCACGTCTTGCAAGGCCGAACGCTGGCTGTCGTGGGCAGCGCGTGCCGCAAGTCACTCACTCTGCAATGGATTGGTTTCATGTCGATTGACGCCTATGCGCTCTGTCCGGGCGGGACGGGTAAGAAAATAAAGTTCTGCTGCGCCGACCTGGTTGGCGAACTCGACAAAATTGGCCGCATGCTGGAAGGCGAGCAGTCGCGGGCCTGTCTGGACCACGTCGACCGGCTGACTGCCAAACACCCCAATCGGGCCTGCCTCTGCACCATCAAAGCCAACTTGGAACGTGTCCTGGGCAAAGAGGACGAGGCGGAAAAGACCCTGCAACAGTTGCTGGCCAGCCAGCCCGACAATCCCGTGGCCCTGGCCGAGACGGCGCTCTTGGCGTATCACAACGCCGATCTCCGTGCCGGCATGTCGGCCACCATGCAATCGGCCCAGGCCGCCGGGGGACAGATCCCGGCGAAGCTAATGGAGGCCTTGCTGGCTACCTTTGGCTCGCTGTTGCAGGCGGGATATGGGCTGGCCGCTCGGCGGTATCTGCTGAGCTATGTGCAGCTTACCGAAGGCAAGGATGAACAAGCCTTGACCGCGCTGCTCAAGTTCGACCAGTCCCCCGTCTCGCTACTGGAAAAACAGACGCCTGCCTTTCTGTCTTGTCCTGAATCGGCCGACTACCAGGAAGAGTTCGATTCCGCGCTGATGTTGGCTGCCCGCATGGCTTACCACGCGGCCGGCGAACGGTTTGCCAGGCTGGCCGAGGCGCATCCCGATGGGATGGAGATTGCTTGGAACCTGGCGCTGTGCAAGACCTATACCGCGGATGACGGCGCCGCTGCGGCCTGGCACAAGTTCTCGGCGCTGGCGGCTGCGTCGGACGATGCAGTCGAGGCCCTGGCCCAGGCCCAAATGTTAAAGCCCGAGGAGGTGGCGGATTCGATCGACTTGCTCAAGATCACC
Organism: Pirellulales bacterium; assembly: GCA_050247075.1. GTDB lineage: Bacteria > Planctomycetota > Planctomycetia > Pirellulales > JBFWUW01 > JBFWUW01. The sequence continues at coordinate 1,174 of JBFWUW010000031.1, forward strand.
ATGCCGATTCTGAACATCGACGATTGCCAGGCGCGGGCCATGTCAGACCGCCGCCTGATGGGCATATCGCCCGCGGCCTTTCAGGTGGAGGAGGGCGAACCGCCCCCAAAGTCCGGGTTCGTGATTCTCGACCGCGCTTTGCCAGAGACTTCTCAAGGCATGGCCGCCGATGATGCCCCCAGGGTGCTGGGCCAATGCTGGCTGTTTGGCAAACAGACCGACCGCGACGCGCGGTTGGAAATTGTCGCCCTCCGCGGCGACAAGATGGATCGTACCAAAGCCGCCCTGGTGGAAATCGCCGCCGAGTCCTTGGCCGCCACGAGCGAGGAGAGTGTGCTTGCCTCCAGGCAGGCGATTGAGGTTGCCCTATCGGAAGCGGTGGTGTTGCCTCGCGATACCCCGCCCGAACTAACGGCCGCCGCGAATACCGCGAATCGCCGCCGTTGCTATTTTGACGTATTGACGCGGACTCCTCTGAAGATGCTGGGCGGAAAATCACCCGAGCAGGCCGCCAGCGACCCTGCCTTCCGCACACCCCTGCTGGCCTTGATTTTGAATTTGGAGTCAGGAGCGGACGGAACCGACATTGACTTCGACGAACTGCGCCGGCATTGGGGGCTGCCCGTGCCCGAACCGATTGTTGTCGCCGCCAATGAACTCTTGTCGATCGCCCCTTGCCGCTACCGGCGACTCGATTGTCCCCGGCTGGATGACGATGCCTTGTTGCGGGCCAGAACGCGGGCCATCGCCAGCCGCGCCGGGCAGGCGATTCGCAACACCAGCCTGGAGATACTCAACCGGCCTGGCCTGGCGGATCGTGTCGACCTGGCCGATGTCTACGGTGTGTTGGCCGAACTGGAAGAGGACGTCGGCCCCGCGCTGGAATACATCGACAAGGCCCGCGATGCCGCGGTCAAGGCGGGACAATCGTCGGCCCCGTGGGACCTTCAGGAACTGAGGCTGCTGGGAGAAGGGCACGATCCAGCCCGCTTCGGCAAGATGATGGACCACCTGCTCACGGAACATATCAATGAGCCGGGCGTCCGCGAGGCGATCCAGCAGCTCTTCTACTCCTTGGGCATGATCGACGAGTACGGCAGGCCGACCGCACTGGGCAATGCATCGGCCGACGAGCCGGCCATCGTCGGTGCCGAAGCCGAGGCAGGCAAACTGTGGACGCCCGACAGCGAACGGCCCCAGGAGAAGTCCGGCTTATGGCTGCCAGGTCAATCGTAGTGCATTGTCACCGGTACGTCTTAGGGTGCCACTGACGGGCGAGCCGCCGCTAGCACCCATTCTGATGTGACTTCCAACCCATCGGACCATCCCCCTACGAATCGGTCTAAACCCCATGCGCAATCATCTTGCCGGACTGTTCTATTGCCTGATTGTTTCGGGTGGAGCGGGGGTACTGCCGGCTTCCGCCGATGAAGTGGAAATGCCCCGCGTTCTCGACGAGCGGGTTGCACTAGAACTCGTGGCCGACTCGCCGCAAATCGTTACCCCGACCGGCATCGCCGTTGACCGGCGCGGGTGCGTCTACGTCGTCGAGTGCCACACCCACTTTCCGCCCGAGGGCTACACCGGGCCCAAGTTCGACCGTATCCGCATCTTCTGGGATACCGAGGATGGCCACGTCGACCATATCACCACCTTCCATGAGGGGACCACGCATACCATGAACATCGGGTTTCATCCCGATGGTTCGCTGTATGTCGCCACGCGGTCAGAGATTTTCCGCCTTCGCGATACCGATAACGACGACGTGGCCGACGAACGGACGCCCATCGCCCACCTGGAGACCACCGGCAACTACCCGCACAACGGGCTGTCGGGCTTTGCCTTTGACTACGCGGGCGATGTCTATTTTGGCTTTGGCGAAAACCTGGGGGCCGACTACAAGCTGATCGGCTCCGACGAACGCACGCTGAACGGCGGGGCCGAAGGGGGCAACATCTACCGCTGCCGGGCCGATGGCAGCCAGTTGCACCAGGTGGCGACCGGCTTTTGGAACCCGTTTCATCTCTGTTTTGATACCTTTGGCCGGCTGTTCGCCGTCGATAACGATCCCGATTCGCGGCCCCCCTGCCGGCTGCTGCACATCGTGGAGGATGGCGACTACGGCTACCGCTTTCGCAACGGACGCAAGGGGCTACACCCCTTCACCGCCTGGAATGGCGAACTCCCCGGCACGCTCCCCATGGTCGCCGGCACGGGTGAAGCTCCCAGTGGCATTTTGGCTTATGAATCGACCAATCTGCCGGAAGACTACATCGGCAATCTACTCTGTACCTCTTGGGGCGATCACCGCATCGACCGCTTCCGGCTGCAACCGCATGGGTCGTCGTTTCTCTCCACGGCCGAGCCGATCATCGTGGGGGGAGAGAACTTTCGTCCTGTCGGCATTGCCACCGCGCCCGACGGCACCTTGTACTTCAGCGACTGGGTCGATAAGTCGTACCAACTGCATGGCAAGGGGCGCATCTGGCGGATCCGCGGCAAGGGGCACCGGCCAAGTTCGGGCAGCGGAATGTCGTCGCGCAATCTTTCCGATCGAGCCAGAAGGGCTCGCGAACGATTTACCAACAAAGGCAACCGTTATCGCGAACTAGAAGCGGGCGAGGTGGACAATCCGCGTGAGCGAGCCATTGCCTGGCAAGGGTTGGCGGCCGTCGATGCCGTGTCGAACAAGCTGCTGGACATCATCCCGGCGGAGCAGGAGCCCGGCGTGCAGGCACTGGCCGTGCGGCTGTTGCTTGATCCGCTCTCGCGCCCCAATACCGCCGCGGACGATCGGGCCGTCTTGCTCATGTCGCGGGCGGAGAAAGCCCTGTCGCCGAGCATGGACCAACTAACCCGCGAGGCGCTGGCCGATTGGATTCGCTATGGATTTGCGCCCGGCGCGGCTGACTCGGCTGAGGTTTTGCGACTGGCGGAAAGTGATGATCCATTCCTGCGCCGCGCGTTGTTGACCGCGCTAGTGCGTACAGGCCGGCTCGATAGTCCGTCCACCGATTGGGATCGCGCGGCCTCGCCCGCCGTGCGTCTGCTGGCCGTACTGTACTGCCGCGAGCTTGGCGCGATCGATGCCGACAGCCTGTCGCGGTTGAAGGCATTTCTGGAAGACCCCGATCCCAATGTCCGCCTGACCGCCGTGCAATGGGCGGCCAAGGCGGGGTTGAAGCAGTTCCGGCCGCAACTGGCCGCCGGCCTGGCGGGCCAGGCCGCTACGCGGCGGCTGTTCGAGGGCTATCTGGCTGGCATTGCCCTGCTGGATGGCAACAACACCAAGGCCTGGGACGAGACCGGCCTGGAACCGTACATGGCCAAATTGTTGCTGGACGACAAGACCGCGCCGGCTGTCCGCACGCGGGCCTTGCGGATGCTGCGCCCAGACCATCCGGCTCTGACGGTCGAAGTCCTGCGAGGGTTGTTGGCGCAAGAAAACCCCACCATGCGGAAGGAAGTCATTCGCACGCTGCGCGAGCAGCCGCAGCCAGAAGCCCGCGAACTGTTGCGGTCGTTGGCCGCCAACGCCCAGCAGCCTACGGCATTGCGGGCCGAGGCGATCGTGGGGCTGCGGGCCAGCGATCCGGCCGACCGCAATTTGTTGTGGTCGCTGGCCGACGAGCAAGTCCACCCGCTGCACGACGAGGCATTGCGTTCCCTGCGCGGCGTGGAATTGACCGCCGAGGAAAAGCAACATCTCAATGCCTTGAAAGCGGACGAACCCGACACCCAGGAACTCGTGGCGCGGCTGCTCGATCCGCTGGCCGCCCTGCCCGACGCCCCCAGCGTGGACGACGGTGCCGCCTGGCTGGCCCTGCTCGACCGCCAAGGAAAGGGGGATGCCGCGGCCGGCGAGCGCATCTTCTTTCATGCCCAAGCCGCCGGCTGCTACAAGTGCCATCAACGAGAAGGCCGCGGCGGCCGTGTCGGTCCCGATCTGACCTCCACCGGCCAGGCGCTCTCCCGGCAGCGGCTGATCGAGTCGGTCTTGCGGCCCAGCCAGGAGGTTGCGCCGCAGTTTGTCACCTGGACCATCATCACCCGAGACGGCCGCACGCTGACCGGCGTGCTGACGGGCGAAGGGGTCGATGGCACGCAGTTCTACGCCGATGCCCAGGGACAGCCGTTTCAAGTACGTCCGGCGGAAATTGAACTGCGCGAGCAAGCTCAGAAGTCGATCATGCCCGACGGTCTGCATCAACGCCTAACGCTACGGGAACTGCGCGACTTGTTGGCCTACCTGGCCAAGCCGCCATCGTGAACAGGCTAGCAAAGAGCGCGCCGCGACAATCGCTTGCTCAGAAGAATCGGCGGGTGGAATCCGGTTTGCGATGGGCTTTGACGTTGTGAACGAGAATCGTTTCACAGGCATTCACGCGCGTAGGCCGCACGATGCTCGGGTGATCGCTATTCGAACCGGAAGGAGTGGAATCATGAAATTGCTGATCGTTGGCGGCGTCGCTGGCGGGGCTTCCGCTGCGACTCGTCTTCGTCGTTTGTCGGAAGATGCCGAGATCATCATGTTCGAACGTGGGCCTGACGTGTCGTTCGCCAATTGTGGCCTGCCCTATTACGTTGGCGGCGAGATCGCCGATCGCAAGAAATTGCTGGTCACGAGCCCGGAACAGTTGCGCACCCGCTTCAAGCTCGACGTGCGAACCTTGACCTCCGTGGAAGCCATTGACCGTTCCGCCAAGAAGGTCCGTGTTCGAGATATCGCTTCAAACCTGGAGTATGAGGAGTCGTACGACAAGCTGCTGCTGGCACCAGGAGCAGCGCCGCTACGGCCCCCATTGCCGGGCATCGACCTGCCGCGAATCTTCACCTTGAGAAACCTGCACGATGTGGACCGCATCAAGAAGACCGTAGACCAAGGCGTAACGCGCGCCGTTGTCGTTGGTGCCGGTTTCATCGGCCTGGAATTGGTCGAGAACTTCGTCCGGAAAGGCATCACCACGACGGTGGTTGAATTGCAGGACCAGATTCTGCCGCCGTTTGACAAGGAGATGACCACGCCCATCCTGGCAGCTTTGACGGAACGAGGCGTAAGCGTATTGCTCGGCCAGTCCGCGGAAGGTTTTGAGGAAACGGCTGATGGCCTGGTGGTCGGGCTGAAATCGGGCGAACGATTACCGGCGCAACTTGTCATTTTGGGTATAGGAGTCCGTCCGGAAAGCAAGTTGGCCGTCGATGCAAAGCTTGAAGTTGGGCCTCGCGGCGGTATTCAGGTCAACAAATTCCTGCAAACAAGCGATCCCGATATTTATGCCGTCGGAGATGCCATTGAGGTCAAGGACTTTGTGTCGGGCGATCCTACGCAAGTTCCGTTGGCGGGACCAGCCAACCGTCAGGGCCGCATCGCCGCCGAGAATATCTTCGGTCGCGCCGTGGAGTATCGGGGAACGCAGGGAACGGCCATCTTGGGGGTTTTCGACCGCACGGCGGCCATGACGGGGGCTTCAGAAAAAAGCTTGCGCAAAGCGAATCGCCCCTTCCGCAAGGTTTACGTTCACCCAGCGCATCATGCCGGGTATTACCCTGGCGCGGAGCAGATGACGCTGAAGGTTGTTTTCCACCCGCAAACCGGCAAGCTACTGGGAGCACAGGCCGTGGGTGGAGCCGGCGTGGATAAGCGGATCGACGTACTAGCCGTAGCGATCCATGCAGGCATGACGGTGTTTGACCTGGAGGAAATGGAATTGTCTTATGCTCCGCAGTATGGCTCGGCCAAAGACCCAATCAATATGGCGGGGTTTGTGGCGAGTGGTCTGTTGCGGGGCGACCATCCTCAAGTGGATGTCGAGGGGGTCTTGGCCGCGACGGAGAATCAGCGTCCATTGATGTTGGATGTGCGCACTTCGCGAGAATTCACGGAGGGGAGCATACCGGGAGCCGTGAACATTCCGGTCGATGAGCTGCGTTCTCGTTTGGGCGAAATTCCTCGCGATCGAGAGATCGCCGCTTTCTGCCAGGTTGGCCAGCGCGGGTACCTGGCAACCCGCATCTTGCGGCAGTCGGGTTTCTCGGCAGCCAACATCGGCGGCGGTTATAAAACGTACAAAATGTTCTACCCGAATTCAACTTGATTCGGATCATCCTCGCTCACGTGAAGAGCCTGAGAAGGCAAACCTTCGACTGGTGGTGATGTTGGGCCCCGCGACTATCGCGGGAGCCGTTGCCGAAATGATGACGAAATGCGCAAGCGGCCCGTAATCAGCATAGCGCCCATGTCAGGGTAACTTTGGCGGCACAACCGCTGGAGCCTTGCCTGTGAGCGAATCGAGGAATTCAACCAGCAAGGGGATTTCGGCAAAGCTTCGATTGGAGAGCGCTTCCACATCGAGCGCCAGTCCATCCCGCCCCTTCGCCGGAATTGCCCGATAATAGAACGTGACAACATCCTCCAGCGTCTTCATCGATCCGTTGTGCATGTAGGGGCCGGTCCGCGAAATGTTGCGTAGCGTGGGTGTGCGAAACCGATACCGATCTTCCTTGCTCCCCGTGACAATCGCTCGTCCCTCATCCTTGGACAACACGCCGATCCGGTAAAACTTGCCATCGCTGAGCAGCGGCCCGTTATGGCAGCGAACACAGCCTGCCTCACCTTGAAACAACTCCAACCCCTTCTTGGCATTCGAGGAGAGGGCGTTCTTGTCACCCGCGAGAAAACGGTCGAAGGGCGAAGGTTTCGTCACCAGGGTTCGCTGAAAGGCGGCCAGGGCTTTGGCGATACCGCCCTTGTTTGGCTTCATTCCGAATACGTGCTCGAATTCCGTGACGTAACCGGGAATGGCCGCTAGTTCCGTTTCCAGCGCATCCACGCTCTGATTCATCTCGACGGTCGACTCGATCGGACCAAGAGCCTGTTCCTCGAGACTCTCGGCTCGGCCATCCCAGAAAAAACGCCGGTAGAAGCCCACGTTGAGACAGGTTTGAGTGTTGCGAGCCAAAGGCTTACCGTCTGCTCCGGGTGACAGTGCCAGGCCGTCACCGTACCCTTTTTCTGGCATATGACACGTTGCGCAACTCACTTTATTGTTGCCAGACAATCGCGGGTCGAAAAACAATTTCTTCCCTAACTCAACCTTGACCGGCGTTGTCGGATTGTCCTGGGGGACTGGAACAATTTGTGGCAGCGGGATGAGCTTTGCCGGGTCTGTCTCGGATTCAGAATTTGCGCCACTTCTTTGCGGCGCGACGATCTGGGCGCGTGCGAAACCGAGTGAAACGACATAGAGCAAAAAGGCGAACCAGAGATACTTCATGGTCCAATCCTCATCACCGAAAGGCAACTCATCAATCCGCGGCCGTAAGTCTCATTTGTACCACGATCGCCGGCGATACTCGCATGAAAAGCGGCACTGGGGCCCGCGGCATTCCGCGGCATGGGCAACCTAGGGTGATGGCCGTACTAACTCAGATGGCGCCCGTCGTCCGGCGTCGAACGGCCGCCTCGCCGGGCTGGTAGTGGTACTGGGCCAACGGGACAAACTGGCCGGTCGGCGTGTCGTAGGCAAACACCTCGCCAGTTTCGATTTTGTACACCCAGCCATGCAAATGAAGATCGCCCCGTACCAGCCGCGAGGCGACGGAAGGCAGCGTGCGCAGGTTTTCCAACTGCACCAAGACATTCTCCTCGACGGTAGCCGTCACCAGACGGTCCCCGTCGAGATGGCCGTAGTTGTCATGCACGATGCGGCGGGTGGTTTCGGCGTGGGCCAGCCAGGAAGCGACCGCCGGCAGCGAGGCCACGGCTTCCGGCTTCAGCAGGCCTTGCATGGCCCCGCAGTGCGAATGCCCGCAAATGATGACGTCTTTCACGCCCAGGCCGGCCACGGCGAATTCAATCGTCGCCGCCTCGCCGCCATTGGCGGCGCCATGGGGCGGCACGATATTTCCGGCATTGCGGAGAATAAACAGATCGCCCGGCTGGCAGCGGGTCAGCAGGCTGGGGTCAATGCGCGAGTCCGAGCAAGTGATGAACAAAGTCTCCGGGTTTTGCCCTTTGGCCAACTGTTCAAACAGGCCTTTTAGCGGCCGGAAATGTTCCGTTCGGAACTGGTGGATGCCGTGGATCAGCTTTTGCATGTTGTGTTGACGACCTCTTGTTGTTGTTGGCCACGTGCCGATTTCGCTTTACGCCCAGTCCTGGCGAGTCTTGCCAATGGCCTTGCGGAGTTCCTTGGCGTCGGTGCTGCCTCGTTCGAGAAAAGCGGTCGCGTCCAGCAGCCATCTGGCCATTTCCGGCTGACGTAGCTGGTAAAAAACGCGGCGGCCCGCTCGGCGTTCGGAAACGAGTCGATTGGCCCGCAAGACCATCAAATGCTGGGACACGCCGGATTGGCTGATGCCCAATGCCGCCTGAAGTGAATTCACGTCGTGTTCGCCGTCCCGCAGTTCCTCGATGATTCGGATGCGGTGCGGATGCGAGAGCACGCCGAGCAAGTCCGCCAGCTCTTTCGTCACCAGGGCCCGATGAGGCATGGCCGGCACCAATAAATCTTTTATTCAAATGTTTGAATATTACAACCCCAGAGTTGTAGCAGCCTGGTGCCGCCAGGTCAAACCGGTTGGGCCAGGAATTTCGCCCAGGCCTCGTTCGGCCAACTTTTTCCGGCCGGCCAGGCCGCGGGTGGCTACGTCGCGGGCTTTTTCTTGCGGGCGGTGCGCTGGGCCAGACCGTCGGCCTTTTGTTTGGCTTCCAACTCGGCGATGGCGGCCTTGGTGCAGGCGGGGCACTTTTTGGACAAGAAGGAATCGAGCCGCTGCTTGGCGAAGCGTTCGTTCTTTTTGAAGGTGTACGGACTGCTATGGCCGCAGATCCGTTTGATCATCACGGTCCCTTCCATCGGGCATTTCTCTTCGGGGGATTGGCTGCAAAAGGCCCCGCTGTCAACCGTTGTACTCACCCCCAGCGGCGTTGCAAGCCCCCTCGCCCGGTACTCCGGGAGAGGGTTTGTGGGGATAAGATCATCCACCCCACAAACCCTCACCCCGGCCCTCTCCCAGAGGGAGAGGGAGTTCGAAAGCCGCACTAATTCCTTACGCCTCCGCCGTCTCGTCGGACCAGCGTTCCAGCATCTGGTACTGCCGGGTGAAGTCGTGGTCCGCAACCGACAGCGGGCTTTTGAAAAAGCTGGCCAAAAAGGTCAGCACGCCGGTGTCACCCTTGCGCCAGGCCCGTTCGGTGAACCGTACCAGGTCCAGCACCAGTGGGGCGGCCAACAGCGAGTCGCAGCCCTGCCAGATGAACTGAAACGTCATCGGCGTTCCCAAGAAGCCTTGAAAGTGGATATGGTCCCAGGCTGTTTTCCAGTCGCCCATGCTGGCGATGTTTTCAATCGTCACCAAGGTCTGCGGTGGGTAACCCAGAATTTGCCCCAGCAGGCGGTCCTTGCTGGTGACCTTGGCGGCCTTGTTGGCCGGGTCGTCCAGCACCTTGGCGTCCATATTGCCAAAGATATTGTGCCCTACCCAGCTCATCACATGCAGATTGCGCATGGCGAACATGGGGGCCAGCACGCTCTTGAGCATCGTCTCGCCCGTCTTACCGTCGTAGCCAATGTGTCGGGTGGAGCGCTCCAGGGCCAGCTCGTGGATGGCGGCTGGTGTGGAACCCAGCGATGGCGTGAAGTTGACAAACGAGCAGCCCAGGTCGAGCGCCGCGATGGCGTACAGCGAGCTGGCCGGCAGCGGGCAACGGCGAGGTTTGTCGATCAGCTTGTTGAGTTCGCTCCAGCGGTCTGGCAGGTCCCGCACGTCGGCTGGCGGCTCGGTCGAAGCGACATTCACCACGATGGTATGGTCGAGCTTGTTGGCTTTGGCGAACGATTTCAGATCGTCCTGAAGCCGCTCGATGGCCTCGCGCGGAGTCTCCTTCTTGGCTTGCAGCGAGGCGCTGGCAAAGCCAGAAATGGTGCGGCCGACATTGACCAGCGTGCCGGGCCGATGGTTCTTGTCGATGCGGTCGAGGTCGGACTTGCACTTGGCGAGCAGGGTGGCGTCGATGGCCCGGCTTTCGGTATGCATCCGCAAGGCCTCGTCGTAAAGGGAGACATCGCGGATATCGTGCCCCCCCAGCACCAGATCTTTCCACTCCACCAGTTTCAGCGGGGCAAAGCGGGGCAACTGGCTGACCAGGCCGGCGTTGCCGATCAACCCCTTGGATAGTGCCACCAGACCGGTCGTGGCGGTCGAGGCGACTCCGCCCTTGGCGCCAATGAACCAGACGCCGATGCGGGAACGTGCCATGAAAAGCCTTATCGCGGAAGGATCAACCGGCCAAGGCCGGGGCAGGAATCAGAAGGAAGGAATAGCAGGTGAGTGAGCGAAGGTCCTATTTTCAGGCCGTTCGCGGGGGGTTCATTCGCCAACCCAAACTCTATAAGATTGTCAAACGCGCACCGCCCCCCGTCAAGCCGCCTCCGTGAACAGCTTTTGGGAGTTTTTTCCATGCCCCCCGTCATTTCCAAGATCATTCAGGCTCTGGAACCCTCCGCCACGCTGGCCATGGCCGCCAAGGCCAAGGAACTCAAAGCGCTGGGCAAGACGGTACACGACTTCAGCGTGGGCGAACCTGATTTCACCACGCCCCGGCACATTTGCGAAGCCGCCGCGGCCGCCATGCAGGCCGGCCACACGCACTACACGGTAGCCAGCGGCATCCCCGACCTCAAGGCGGCCATCGTCCGCCAGTACAAGGAAACGCACGGACTGGAGTACACCCAGGCCCAGGTGGTCGTCAGCAATGGGGCCAAGCATTCGTTGCACAACGTCTTTACGGCCCTGTGCAACCCGGGTGACGAAGTCATCATCCCCGCGCCGTACTGGGTGAGCTACGCCGAGCTGGTCAAGCTGACCGGGGCCAAACCGGTGATTGTGCCGACCCGCCAAGAGGACAACTTCAAGTTGACGCCAGCGGTGTTGCAAGGGGCGATTACCTCCAAGTCGATGATGTTGCTGTTGTGTTCGCCCTCGAACCCCACCGGCAGCATGTACACGCCCGAGGAGTTGGCCGCGCTGGCCGATCCGTGCATCAAGCACGATCTGTTGATTTTGGCGGACGAAATCTACGAGCGGCTGATCTACGGCCAGCACAAGTTTGCCAGCTTTGCCACGGTGCGGCCCGGCCTGATGGAGCGGACGATACTGGTCAACGGCGTCAGCAAAGCCTATGCCATGACCGGCTGGCGGATTGGTTGGACGCTGTCGCCGGCCAACGTAGCCAAGGCCATGGCCGACTTGCAAAGCCAAGAGACCAGCAACCCTTGCAGCATCAGCCAGTACGCGGCGCTGGCCGCGCTGAACGGCCCGCAAGAGTGCGTGGGCCAGATGCTGGCCGAGTTCTCCAAGCGGCGCGACTTCGTCAAGATGCGGATCGCCACCATCCCCGGCCTGTCTTGTGCCGAAATGGCCGGCGCGTTTTATGCTTTCCTGAATATCCAAGAATTCCTGGGCCGCAAGTACAACGGCGTGCAAGTCGATGACTCGACCACCTGGTGCCTGGAGCTGTTGGCCCAGCAAGGCGTGGCCACGGTGATGGGTTCGGCCTTTGGCTGCGAGGGCTACGCGCGCATCTCCTTTGCCACCGACATGAAGACGCTGGAAGCGGGCTTCGACCAGATCGAGACATTTATCAAGAGCGGCAAGTAGCAAGCAGAGTGGGACAAGCGGCCACCGACCCCGCCATGCACACCCGGTCCACCCGCGATGTCCCACCGATTGTGGCCGCCATGCCAAGGCGCGGTGGAGCGTCGGTGCATGGTGGGACATCGCGTAAATGCCGTACTCCAATGGTCGGCGAAATGCCGCTTGTCCCACCCTACAAGTTACTTGCCAAACCAAGGGCAGAGCGTCTTGCGCAGCCACGAGAGCGAAAAGTCCATCAGGTAGCCAACCAGGCCCAGGATCACCAGGTAGACGTAGACGACGTCCATGTGGGTTAGCCGCTGTTCCATGCGGATGCGGTAGCCAAAACCGGCGCTGGCCACCAGCATCTCGGCGGCGATCAGGTAGACCATCGCCGGGCCGACTTGCAACCGCACCGCCTCGATGATCCGCGGGAGAACCTGCTTGTAGATCACGTTCCAGATCAGTTCCACATGACTGGCCCCCAAGGTGTAGGCCTTGAAGACCAATTCCTCTGGCACGTCGTTCCTGGCCGCCTGATAAATCGCCTGGGCCAGCGTGGGAAGCACGCCAAAGGCAATCATCGCCACGTACATCTGAAAATTCAGCCCGACCACCACAAAAAAGACCGCCATGATGGCCGTGGGGGGAACCTTGGCCAAGAAAGAGAGCGGTGGCAGAAAGAACGCCTCGGCCGGCGCATAGCAGCCCATCGCCAGCCCCACCACGACCGACAGCAACACCCCCACCGCCAGACCGCTGAAGTGCCGCACGAACGTGGCCGAGGCATCTTGCCACAGCATGGTGCTGGTGATCGCGCGCTTCAGCCAAGCCAGGCCTGTCGGCTCGGCCGCGGGTTCGGCGGTATCGTCGCCATACACAAAGGGCTTGCGGATGTCGGGCGTGCAGATCTTTTTCACCCCGCCCCAGAGTTGCGTCCAGGTCGGGATGGTGGTGTCGCGGGGGTTCTTCTGGTGCTGGCGATACGACAACCAGGTGTAGCTTAGCGCCAGCACCACCAACGACACCACGCCCAGGATGATCCGCGAACGGTGGGTGATCGGTTTGCGAATCATTTGCCCTTCTTGACGGTGGCCATGTAGGACGAATCGAACACCAACTGGCCACCTTCGTTATCCTCGCCTGGCGCGCGGAAGGAGTACTTGGGCTTGTCCTCGATGAAGCCACGCTTGACGCAAAAGTCAACGACCGTCGGCATGGTCTTGGGCAGGGTCTTCTCGAAGACTTCCAGGCCCTCATCGACCGTGCCATAGAATTTGGTCTGCTCTACGACGACCTTCATGTCCTCGAGTCCCAGGTTGGCAAACTTGCGGCCAATCTCCACCAGCGTTTCGTCGGCGTGCTTTTCATCCTTAAGCAGCTTGTTGAGCTCGTAGTAGGCATCGATCACGGCGCAGGCAAAGTCATTTCCGCCCGGCTTGTCCAACGATGATTTGGCCACGACAACCATGTCGATGATTTCCCCCGGAATCTGGGTTGAGTCAAACAGCACCTTGGAGCCTTGCACCGTCCGCAACGTTTGCAGGACGAACGGGTTCCAAACCTGGATCGACTCATAGCCGGCCTGGCCCCCTTGCATGGCCGTGGCGGCAGCGTCCGGGGCCGAGTTGGAAAACTGGAAATCCTCGGGCTTTTCGCCCAGTTGCTCCAGGCAGCGGAAGAAACAATATTCCGAGACCGATTTCTCTAGCCCGCGGGTGGGATAATTCTTGAGTTGGGTCACATCGTCGATACCAACCACCAGGCAGGCATCGGCCCCGTCGCTGGTGCTGGTGGGCAAAATGGCGACCGAGTCGCGGCCGCCCGACGCGCTGAGAATGTCGGTGTTGGTGATGCAAACGGCATCGCACACGCCGCTGCCGTAACTGGCGATGCAGGGATCGTAGTCGAGTTGCATCAGCTCGATGTCGACGCCCCATTTTTTCTCGATCGGGCCGAGCTTGCCCTTGGCCCCGTCGATGATTTGATTGGTGCTGGCGACATCGAACGCGCTCCACGAGGGGTACTCGCTCCAGGCCAGGCTGAAAGTGGGAATCTCCTGGCCCCCTTTTCCGCCGCCGCTGCCGTCCCCCTTGCCGGTTCCGCCGCCCGTTCCCATTCCACCGCCGCCACCCTGGGGAGCATTGCTGGGGCAGCCCGCCAGTATCAACGACAACAGCGCCACGGCGGTCGAGAGAAACGTCATTCGTGACATGGTGAAGTCCTTTCAAAACAGGTGAGTAAGCGAGCGAATTTTGGTTGGTGTGGTGAGATTATCAAACAGATGGATGGCGGATCGACAAGTAGGTTCGCGAAAACAAAGCCCCTTTGGGGCGGCAGCTAATAGGCACGGGCGTCAGCCCGTGTCCCAACTTGGTGTCGCGGACCAGGTCGGCTACGACATCTTGCTTGCCCATCGACACTAACAGGTGTGTGTGATCCGGTACTCCACCTGCGGCGATCAGCCGGCCGCCAAGTCGGCGCAATGTCCCTCCCATGTACTCGAACAAGCGCGGCTGCAGGTCGCTTTCGATAGCGCGGACCCGATCCTTCGTGCTGAAAACCAAGTGGCAGTACATGGCTATGAACGATCGCGCCATCTCATTGTTCCCGCTACTGTCGCCCCTACGGGGCTTGGACGACATGTTATCTATTTGCCAGACACGGGCTAACGCCCGTGGCTATTAACTGCCGCCCCAAAGGGGCTAAAAAGTCACAATGCAACCTCTCCGCGGCGTGCTATCCGTGGTTCTGCAAACGACGAACAACCATTGCCGCCATCCGCATTTGCCATCTGGCGTGTCACACGCTTCTTGATCTGAAAACCGGCAACTGAAAACTAACAACTTCGCTTACGACTCTGGCAGCCGGCTCTTTTCTTGCTGCTGGCTCGGCGATTCCTCCGCTTGCGCGGCTTTGTCGGCCTCGCTGGCCAACCCGATCAGCTTGTCGAACTCGTCGGTATTCACGCCGGCCTTGGCGTACTCCATAAAGTCGGCCTCTTGCTTCTTCGTATCGGTGCCGGCGATCTCGCGCGAGATGCGGGCCTTGGCTTTCGATTGTGCCCGCAAGTCACGCATGTCTTGTAGTTCCTTGCTGAACCGTTCGTTGCTGATGCCGGCTACCATGTCGGCGATGTTTTCCTCCTCCTTGGCGGTGAGCATATCGGCCACGGTGGCGGCCGATTCCTCGCGTAGTTTATCTAAATCGCGCAGCAGGCCGGTCAACTGCACCTTGTGGCCGCTGATGTTTTCGCCCAGTTGCTTGATGTCGGACTCTAGCTCGGAGATGCGGTCGGTCTTCTCGCGCAGCGTGCTGCTGAAGTCGTTGTAGGCCGCCAGGCAGTTCTTGTAGTCCTCGTTCTGCTTGATGGTCTCCATATCCACCCCCTGGCCCTTCAGCTTATCAACCACGCTCTTGGCCTTGGCGGCGGCACCCTGCTTGAGCTGCTCGAGTCGGTTTGCCTCCTCCGTCAGCTTCTTGAGCGTGGCGACTTTCTTTTCTTGTTGGGCAATCATCTGCGCCACGGCATCCTTGTACTGGCCGATCTGCGTGGTCTTTTCCTGCACGATACGGTCGAACGTGGCGGCAATCACATGAGGATTAGCGCTGAGCGTCTTGCGGGCGCTGTCGATGCGGCCCGTGATCAAGTAACCGAATGCCCGAAAGTAGCGGCCAATGGCGGAAAACACGGTAGATACCCTATTGTCGAAGTGAAGCGTGAGGTGAAAACGATAACGCTTGTCTGCCTATCGACGGTACGCGGCCGCCTGGCTACTCGCGTTCCGACGATGGTTTGCTTAACTCGGCTTCCAGGTTTTGCATCCGTTGCTCCACGCGGCGGGCGACTTCCAGGCTTTCGTCCAGCTCTTGCCGAATTTGTGCCAGGTTGTCGTCTTGCCGTAATTGGACTTGCAGCGACTGGACTCCGTCAATGGTGCGGGCCAACTGCCGTACGCTCTCGCGAATCTCCTTCACCAATTCCTCGCGCTGGGCCAGGGCGGATTGGCGGCCGTTGGCCGTGGCCATCTTTTGGGAAGTCTCCCACAGATCCTGCGAACGGGACAATGTTATGATACAAGCTTTGAAGAGTTTCTCCACTTTGTTGCCAATTTCCAGAGTCGAACGTTCTGGCAATGCGTCTTGCCAACCGCGGTCGCCGCGAAAGCCTTCGTACAATTGCCGCAACTGGCGCAAGGCTTCCTCGGGCCGCGGATCATTGTCTTGCCGCAAGCGGCGGTCGAGCTGGTCCAACAGTTTCTTCTCGTCCTTCAAGGCGTCTTCTTGCAAGGAATCAAACGCCCTGTGCAAGATTTTCTCCGATCCGAATATCCACCGAGAGGCCATGATGCCGGCCCCGGCCAATAGGCCCGCGATGCCCCAAAACGGCCACCAGGGGGAGTCGATCACGCCGGCCCAAGAAGCCAAAAGCGCCGTCATGCCGGCCACCGCCGGCAGTACCGTAGCGGGATGGCCCAGCAGATCGGCGAACACCTTGCGGCGGTATCGAGATCGTTCGATCATGCGAAGGTTAGCGGGAAAGGAAAGCCCCTGGCCTCCGACAGTCTACTCGCCCCGTTTGACCAACGGCAGTCCCCGTGCCGCAACGGGCTGCTATATTGTCATTCCGCCAACCCGCCCCATTGCCGGAGCATCTCCATGCATCAGGCTGTTTCCAAGATCGTTGATGAATTTCGCCGCCGCACACCCGGTTCCGCCGCGCTGGCCAAACAGGCCGCCGGCGTCTTTCCCAGCGGCGTGACGCACGATGGCCGCTATTTGCAGCCCTACCCCGTGTTTATTGAAAGGGCGGCTGGCACGCACAAATGGGACGTGGATGGCCACGAGTACGTCGATTACTCCGGCGGGCATGGTGCCTTGTTGCTGGGGCACAATCACCCGCCGGTCGTGGCAGCGGTCGCGGAACAGTTGCAGCGCGGCACGCACTACGGATCGTGCCACGAACTGGAGGTTCGCTGGGGCCAACTTGTGCAAAAACTACTCCCCAGTGCCCAACGGGTGCGGTTCACCAGTTCTGGAACGGAGGCCACGCTGTTGGCCCTGCGGCTGGCGCGGGCTTTTACCGACAAGAAAAAAATCGTGCGATTCCTGGGGCATTTTCATGGCTGGCACGACCATGTGGCCTTCGGCGTCAATAATCACTTCGAGGGCACCCCGTCACCCGGTGTCTTGCCCGAAGTCACTGAAAACATGTTGCTGGCCATGCCTAACGACACCGCGGCCATCACCGAACTGTTGTCGAACCGCGACGATATCGCCGCCGTGATGATCGAGCCGACCGGCGCAAGTTGGGGGCAGGTTCCCGTCCAGCCAGAATTCTTGCATGCCTTGCGCCAGCAAACGTCAAAACGCGGCGCGTTGCTGATATTTGACGAAGTCATCACCGGGTTTCGCGTCTCGCCGGGGGGCGCACAAGGGGAGTTTGGCATTCAGCCCGACCTGACCACGCTGGCCAAGATTGTCGCCGGCGGACTGCCGGGCGGGGCCGTAGCCGGAAGGGCCGACATCTTGCACGCCCTGGATTTCGCCGTTGCCAGCCAGCCGGGACGCGAGAAAGTGCCGCACCAGGGAACGTTCAACGCCAACCCGCTCTCGGCGGCGGCCGGCATTGCCACGCTCTCGATCGTGGCCGAAACCGATGTTTGCCAACGGGCCAACGACTACGCCGCCCGCCTCCGCGAGGCGCTCGCTCGCGAGGTGCGCGATGCCGGCCTGCCGTGGTGCGTCTACGGCAGTTTCTCCGGCTTTCACATCTTCACCAACCCACAAGGCCTGGCCATGACCGCCGCCCAGGTCGAGGCCGGCGAGTACGATCATCGCACGCTCAAATCGGCCCGCGCGGCGCTGACCATGAAGCTGCGGATTGGCATGTTGCTGCACGGCGTGGAAATCTTTGGCTGGCCAGGGGGGCCAACTTCCGCCATGCATTCCACCGACGACCTGGAGCAAACCGTGCAAGCCTTCCGCGGCACGCTCAGAATGCTCCAGGCAGAGGGTGAAATCTAGCTACCTCGGTACAACCGTGCTGAACTTAAGGATTAGCCGCCGGTTGCGCCGCCCCTTCCACCTTGGCCGCCATTGCGTCGCGCATCTTTTGGCCGATGGTGTCTTGGGGAGCAAGCTCCAGCAGTTTATCCAACTCGCGTACCGCTTCCTTCGGATAGTCGAGATAGGCGTATTGGTAACCTAGCAAGAACCGCAGGGCGGGTTGCTCGGTCTCTTTCTTGCGAGCAGCCTCTAATGCCCGCAGTTGCGTGGTGTAGTCGCCCGGTTGGCCGTAAAGTTCGGCATAGTTCTCGACGACAACACCCCACTTGTCCTGGGGCAACACTCCCAGGGCTTGTTGCACGGTTCCGGCGGCCTGGTCGTACTTGCCGGTGGCAAACAGGCCTTGGCCCATCAGCAGCAGCAAGGCCGCGTTTTGCGGATCATCGACCAAGGCATGCTGCCAGTTCTTGACGGCCTCGTCGTAACGTCCAGCCTTAAAGTCCTCCTCGCCTTGCGCGGCGAAATCGAGCACGCCGGCATCTTGCGGAGGAACTTGCTCAGCCGCCACTTCGCCCACCGCCGCCGGATCGATCAGCAACGGCTCCTCCGGCGGGGCCTCCAGCGGCAGCGGGTTGTAGACGCTGACGTAGGTCGGGTTGTAGGTGTACCCGTAACCTCCGTTGCCGTAGCCGCCGTACCCGTAGGTGCTGTAACCGAAATTTCCGTAGCCATAGGGATATCCGTAACCGTAGTTGGTTTGATACCCAAACAGCGGCCACAAGGACGCGTACAGTCCCAGGCTAGATCGCAGTCCATAATTCGATCGGTAGTAGCCAGGGTTACTGTAGCGCCCAAATGGGGACGAGTACCCAAAGAAATAGGAGTTCCGCGGGTAGTAACGGCCGCTGTGCGACACGTAATGCCGCCCATTACGGCCGTGGTTGTCGTGACGGCCGCCTTGGCCGCCGCGGTAGCTATAGGCATTTCGGCCGGAATTGTTGCCCGCCTGATAGCGGTAACTGTTTCCCAGGTTTCGGCCATTCACGGCGGCGTTGTATCGGCCAACGTTGCTGCCGGAATTCCCGCCTCTGCCAGAATTAGCCCGGCTGCCCGCGCCGTAATTAGCGCTCGAATTCACGCCGTGACGTTGGGAAAATGATTGCCGCCCGACATTCGACCGTCCCGACAAGTTGGCGGAGCCATTCACTCCACCGCGATTGAACGGTTGGCCGCTGCTTCGAGGCAAGCCAAAATTGGCCGTTCCTTGCCGGCTGGAATTGCCAAAGTTGGCGGCCGCGTTGGGCCTGTTGGAATTCGCGCGATTGCCGCTATAACGCGGGGTGTTGCCCAAATTCACCGCGGGATTTCCGCGGCCGACATTAGCGGGTACACGCCCAACGTTCGACGGCGTTCGACCGACGTTCGCCGGCGCACGGCCTACGTTGGCCGAGCCACCGTTAAAGGTGCGTGCCGAAGGGGTTCCATTGAAGCGGGACGATCCGCCTAGGTTCGACGCGGCACCACTGCGCCCGCCGCCAGAACGAAATCCGCCCGATGGTGCGCCGGCGCTCCGCCCGCCGGACGAAAAACCGCCGCCAAAACTTGACCTTCCGCCACCGCCGAAACTTGATCTACCACCACCGCCCCCGGCAGACCTTCCGCCACCTCCGCCGCCAGATCTTCCCCCACCGCCCCCTCGGCCCTGGCCGTAAACATCATGCAAACTGCCCGCCATCAAACTCAATACGAGCGCGGATATGCCTACGAGAGTTCTCGTGCGCATGACGCCCCCCTTTCCAAGATAGTTGACCTATCCCCCCACGAAAATTTGTACGCATTCAAGTCTTTGCAAGCAAGCAAAGTGCGCGCCGCGGATCCAATCGATGCGGTCGAGAGAACTTGGCGGCTTGTTGTAAGTTCCCTTCGGCAATAGCACTTGGAAGAATGGAAATCGGCCGAAATTGCCGCGGCTGACCGAAAAAACTCCGGCCAGACAGGCGCGCGATTGGTTACAATAAAATCAAACCGCGCAGCTTGCCGACACCCCCTCCAATGGTCACTTGTGTTGGGGACACTGGCGATTGTGTACGGTACCGGCCAGGCAGAGCCACCCGCGCACTACATCAGGATTCTCGTAACGAGGAAAGCCGTTGCATGAAAATGTTCCTGGATTTGACATGTTACATAGTGATTGGCGGCGGTCTGTTCTCTGGTGCCATCGCGCTTGCCGCCGAGACGGCACCTCAGCCCGTCAATTACAACCGCGATATTCGCCCGATCCTTTCCAACCACTGCTTTAAGTGCCACGGGCCAGACGCCGCCGAACGCAAGTCGGGCTTGCAGCTTGATGTTCGCGAGGCCGCTGTCTTGCCGGCCGACTCTGGCAGCGCGGCCATCGTGCCGGGCAAGCCCGACGTCAGCGGCCTGGTGGAGCGAGTTTTTTCCAGCGACGCCGGCAATGTCATGCCGCCCCCCGACACCAACAAAAAGCTCACGGCGGCTGAGAAAGAACTGCTCAAGCGTTGGATTGAGGAAGGTGCCCCGTATCAACGGCAGTGGTCATTTGTTGCGCCACGAAAGGCGGAGCTACCCGCGGTCAAAGATGCCACCTGGAGCCGCAATGCCATCGACCGGTTTGTGCTGGCCACATTAGAGGGCCAAGGCCTGACGCCGTCGCCCGTCGCGGACAAGGCCACGCTCATCCGCCGGGTGACGCTCGACCTGACCGGCCTGCCGCCGACCGTGGAGGAGGTCGATGCCTTTTTGGCCGACACCAGTCCCGATGCTTACCAGCGCGTGGTGGACCGCTTGTTGGAATCGCCCCATCTTGGCGAACGGCTGGCCCTGGACTGGCTCGACGCGGCCCGCTTTGCCGACACCAACGGCTACCATATCGACAACGGCCGCGACATGACGATGTGGCGGGCCTGGGTCATCGACGCCTTCAACCGCAACATGCCGTTCGACCAGTTCACCATTGAGCAACTGGCTGGCGATCTGCTGCCCAATCCCACGATTGAGCAGCAGATTGCCAGTGGTTTCAATCGCAACCACATGACCAATTTTGAAGGGGGAGCCATACCGGAGGAGTACCACACGGCGTACATCGTGGACCGCGTCAACACCACTGGCACCGTTTGGCTGGGCTTGTCGATCGGCTGTGCCCAATGCCACGACCACAAGTACGACCCGATCACGCAGAAAGAATTTTATCAGTTCTACGCCTTCTTTCACAACGTGCCTGAGAAAGGCCTGGATGGCTACAACGGCAACGCCATGCCGTTCATCAAGACACCGAGCGAAGAGCAAAGCGAGCAACTGGCCCAATTGCGGGCCGCGGCTGAGCAGGCCGAGCAGCATCTGGCCGAACCGATGGCCGATATCGACGCGGCCCAATCGGCTTGGGAGAGCGAATCCGCCACCGCCACGCCCGCCGAGTGGAAGGCCTTGGACCCGCTTGAGTTTTCCTCCCAACACGGCGCGACCCTTACCAAGCTGGACGATCTTTCCCTGTTGGCTAGTGGGGAAAACCCGGCCAGCGACATCTATCGGGTAGCCGCCGGCAGCACCTTGGCGGGTATCACGGCCATTCAGCTAGAGGCGCTGCCCGACGAACATTTCACGGCGAATGGGCCGGGCCGCTCGGTCAACGGAAATATCGTGCTGACGCATGTCAAGGCATCTGTCGGCGACGGCCAGCCGTTGGCTTTTCGCGCGGCGTCGGCCGATTTCAGCCAGAAGGACTATCCGGTGGAATTGGCCATCGACGACAAGCCGCAATCAGGCTGGGCCATCCACCCCGAAGTCGGCAAGCCGCACGCGGCCGTGTTTGAACTGGCCGAGCCGCTCACCGCCGAGGGCGAAAAACGTCTGGCCATAACCTTGGAATTTAAATCGACGTTTGGCCAGCACCAGTTGGGCCGCTTCCGGCTGAGCGTGACCAACTCGGCCCATCCGCATGGCATCAAGCCCCTGCCCGACGAGATCAAGGCGGCCCTGGCGGCCGCGGCCGATCAACGCAGCGAGCCGCAACGCTTGGCCTTACGCAAGTACTACCGCGAAAACCTGGTCCCGTCGTTGCGGCCCCGCTACGACGAATTGGCCGGGCTGAAGCAGGCGGTGGCGGACTTCGAGAAGATGATCCCCACCACAATGGTCATGCAAGAGTTGCCTCAGCCGCGCGAAACGTTTCTGCTCATTCGCGGCCAGTACGACAAGAAGGGGGACAAGGTCACCGCCGCGGTTCCGGCCGAGTTGCCCCCATTGCCGGCGGACGCCCCTGCAAACCGCTTGGGGCTGGCCCGCTGGCTGGTCGATCCGGCGCACCCGTTGACCGCCAGGGTGGTCGTCAACCGATACTGGCAAATGCTGTTTGGGGCGGGCCTGGTCAAGACCAGCGAGGACTTTGGTTCGCAAGGCGATTTGCCGACCCACCCCGAATTGCTGGACTGGCTGGCGGTGGAGTTTCAGCAGCCATCGCCCGCTCCCGATGGCAGCGGCAGCAGCCTGCCTTGGGATAACAAGGCCCTGTTGCGGCTGATGGTGACCTCGGCCACGTACCGGCAATCGTCGGCCGTTTCGCCCGGCTTGCTGGCCATCGACCCGGAGAATAGCCTGCTGGCCCGCGGCGCGCGGCAGCGGCTGCCGGCGGAATTCATTCGCGACCAGGCATTGGCCGTCAGCGGCCTGTTGAACGAGCAAATTGGCGGGCCGAGCGTTTCGCCGTATCAACCCGCCGGCATGTGGGAGGAGTTGATGTCCCGTGCCGACGGCGCCAACTGGACGGCTCAAAAATACACGCAGAGCCACGGTGCCGACCTCTATCGCCGCACGATGTACACGTTTTGGAAGCGGACCAGCCCGCCGCCCACGTTGGTCACCTTCGACGCGCCCGACCGCGAGACCTGCACCGTCCGCCGCGCGCGGACCAACACGCCGCTGCAAGCGCTGGTACTGCTGAACGATCCGACCTATGTCGAAGCGGCCCGCAAATTGGCCGAACGAATTTTGGTGGAAGGGGGCGGCACTTTCGAGGAGCGGATTACCTTTGCCTACCGGCGATTATTGGCCAGGCCGCCGAGGGCCGCCGAAACCGCCGTACTGCAAAGGGCCTTCGACCAGCAACTGGCCGAATACCGGGCCAACCGCGCCGCAGCTCTGGAACTGCTGGCCGTGGGCGAGTCCCCCCGCAACGAGGAACTCGACCCGGCGGAACTAGCCGCCTGGGCCACGCTGTCCAGCATCTTGTTGAATTTGGATGAGACCGTGACGAAGGGATAGAGTAGGTTTCAATTGCATAGATGCGTTAGTCCCCAGGAACGAAAGGTGATCCATCATGTCCACGGATAGCCAGTCCATTTTCGACGCCACTTTGGCGCCGCCGTTCGAGGCACGGGCCAAGCTCGCCGAGCGGCTTTGGGCCAGCTTGGACAATGACGCCACGGCGGAGAATACGGCCGATATTGAAGCTGCTTGGATCGCGGAGGCGGAGCGGCGCATGGCAGCGCATTCCGCCGGAAAGATTTCCTCCCGGCCGGCGGAAGAGGTGTTCGAGTCCGTCCGCCGAGAGATAAATCAATGAGAGCTGATTTTCGTCCTCCGACCACGTAGGGATTTCGTCGGCTATTGCGAAAATATATTTCCGAAACGTCCCTTGGCCGAAAACTGATTCCCAACTTGAATTCCGCGCCCACCATGCAAAACCCAGCCATCCTCAACCAACTTCTCACCCGTCGCCACTTCTTTGGCCGTAGCGCCGCTGGGATCGGCACGGCCGCGCTGGCTTCGCTGCTCAACGACAAGTTGTTCACCGGGCGGACACTGGCGGACGATGCGGCGGGCGGCGGCTTGCCCCAGACCAACGGCGCGCTGCCAGTCCTGCACTTTGCCCCCAAGGCCAAGCATGTAATCTACCTGTTCATGTCGGGCGGGCCGTCGCACATTGATTTGCTCGACTACAAGCCGCAGTTGCGGCAACATCATGGTGAGGAATTGCCGGCCAGCGTGCGGATGGGGCAGCGCGTCACCGGCATGACGTCGGGACAAAAGTCGTTTCCTTGCGCGGCGCCGTTGTTCAAGTTCTCGCAACATGGCCAGTGCGGATCGTGGTTCAGCGAGTTGCTGCCCCATACAGCGGAAGTGGCCGACGACATCGCCATTGTCAATTCGCTCCATACCGAAGCCATCAACCACGACCCCGCCACCACGTTCATCCAGACCGGGGCGCAGCAACCGGGCCGCCCCAGCCTGGGCGCCTGGCTCAGTTATGGGCTGGGCAGCATCAACGAGAATCTCCCTAATTTCGTGGTCATGGTCTCGCAAGGGAGCGGCAACAAGACCGACCAGCCGATCTTTTCGCGGCTATGGGGGGCCGGTTTCTTGCCCAGCCAGCATCAGGGGGTGCGGTTTCGCTCTGGTGATGACCCGGTGCTGTACCTTTCCAACCCCCCCGGCATCAATGCCGGTTCGCGGCGGCGGATGCTGGACGCCGTCGGCGAACTCAACGAACTGGCCAAGGAATCGTTCGGCGATCCCGAGATCGACACCCGCATCGCACAGTACGAAATGGCGTTTCGCATGCAGTCGTCGGTGCCGGAGCTGACCGACCTGTCGCAAGAGTCCCAAGAGACGATCGACCTGTACGGCCTGAAGGATGACGGCGTGGATGGCGGCTTTGCCCGCAACTGCCTGCTGGCCCGCCGCATGGTCGAGCGGGGCGTGCAATTCGTGCAACTCATGCATCGCGGGTGGGACCAGCACGGCAGCCTGCCGGCGCAGATTCGGGGGCAGTCCAAGGATGTCGATCAGCCAGCCGCGGCTTTGATCAAAGACCTGAAACAGCGGGGCCTGCTCAACGAAACGCTGGTCATTTGGGGTGGCGAGTTCGGCCGCACCGTCTACAGTCAGGGGGCCTTAACGGCCGACAATTACGGCCGCGACCACCACGGGCGGTGTTTCAGCCAGTGGCTGGCGGGCGGCGGGATAAAACCGGGAATAACCTACGGGCAGACCGACGAATACTGCTACAACATCGTCCAAGACCCCGTCCATATCCACGACCTGAACGCCACCGTGCTGCGCTGCCTGGGCATCGACCACGAGCGGCTCACCTTCCGGTTTCAGGGGCGGGACTTCCGCCTGACGGATATCCACGGCAATGTGGTGCCGGGCCTTCTGGCATGATGTTTTGCTTGCCTCTGGCCGGTCGAGATTATAACTTGTAGGAAGGCTGGCGGTTTCAGCGGTTCCACCTTGTGCTTGGCTTTCCTTTTCGGCCGGGACGGGTGCCGCAAGAGTTGCCGGGCCGCAGTGGGCTTGGTTTTCACATCCGCGATTTTCTGACTCTTTTCGCGTTCGGACGGACCTTATGCATTCGCACCGACTCTTGTCTCGTCTGGCGGCACTAGCCATCGCCGTTGCCACGTTGTTTGCCGCCAATATCCGTCCCGCCCATGCCAAAGAAAGGGTGGAAGACTTCCTGAACGGCCTCCGCGCGGCCGGCATGTTCGACGTGGCCGAGGAATACCTTGAGACACTCGGCGCTAACCCCAACACCCCAGACGAGATCAAACAGACCATACCGTTTGAACTGGGCCGTACGGTCATTAGCAAGGCGGAAACCATCGCGGATGTCGATAGCCGCCTGAAAGAACTCGCCAAGGCGCGGACCTGGTTCGAGGACTTTTTGGCCAAATCTCCTCAAAATCCCCAGGCGCCAGAGGCAGAGGCCCAAATCGCCGGTGTTTCGGTCAGCCGCGGCAAGGCCCTGATGGATATGTCGCGCAGCCCGCGCAATTCCAAGCGGCAAGTCGCCCTGGTGGCCGAGGCCCGGGCGGAATTCCTCAAGGCCCAGCAAATTCACGATGCCACCGAAAAGCGTCTTTCCGATGCTTACACCAAGCTCAAGGCAGAGATTGCCGCCGGCGCGGAAGGGGGTCCCGGCAACGCCGATCGCCGCGAGGCGCTCGACAATTGGGTCGTGGCCCGTCTGCGCGCTGCCACCGTTACTTTTGAACATGCCAAGGCCTACGACAAGGGCAGCAAGGAACACACCGACCTGATCAAGCAGGCCAGTGCTGGCTTCCACGACATTTACGAAAAGTACCGGTCGAAAGCGGTGGGGCTGTTGGCCGGCATGTACGACGGCCGCTGTTTCCAAGAGTTGGGCGACTACAAGCGGGCCTTGGGCATTTATGAGACGTTGCTGCTGCAGCCCGATGATCCGCCGATTTTCGCCGAGATCAAGGGCAAGACCTTGGCCCTGGCCCTAGAAAGTTGGATCACGGACGACCAAAAGCTGTACGACAAGGCCGTGGACGAGGGAGAGAAATGGCTAGCCAAAGCCACGCCAGAGGAAAAGCGCTCGGAGTGGGGCGTTGGTATTCATTACTTTACCGCCTTGGGAACTGATAAGCAGATCGAGGCCCTGAAAGCCTCGGGCGCCAATGCCAACGAGATCAAGAAAAAGGTCAACAGCCTGGTCAACAACGCCACCTACTTGACGCGGTTCAGCAACGAGTACCGCAAGCCCGCTCAAAGCCTGGTGGGAAAATATAAGAAGACGCAGCAAGAGGGAGAGCCGGAAAACTTTGTCGATGCGCGCGACGCCCTCAAGGTGGCGCTCGACACCATGTCCACCGCCAAGAATTTTGTCAGCGTGGCCAAGCAAACCCAGAACGCCGAAATGATGGCGCAGATTCCCGACAAGGAAAAAGAACAGCGCGATGCCTGGTTGTCGGCCTTTAATTACGCCAAGCTATCGCTCGACCTGCGTGATGAGGAATCGCCCATCGACGATGTCAACCTGATTCGCCTGCAATATGCCATCTTGTTATTCGAGGCGAAACGCTTTGCCGAAGCGGCCGTGCTGGGCGACTTTGTCTCGCGGCATTATCCCAAAAGCGGGGCCATTGGCCGCAATGCCGGCATGGTGGCGCTGCACTCGTTGATTGGCGAATACAACGCCAACCAGACCGAAGACAAAAAGTTCGAGGTCGATCATCTGGTCTCCATCGCCGAGCATATCGCCAAGACTTGGCCTAGCGATGCCGAGGCCGACAACGCCTGGATGCTGCTGGCCTCGCTGGCCATTCGCGAGAAAGACTACGTCCAAGCCGCCGAATACCTCTCCAACGTGCCCGAGGAATCTCCACGACGCGGCGAGGCCGACCTGCAAGCGGGCCAGTCGCTGTGGAGTGCCTATGTCGCGGCCAGCCGCCTGCCCGAGGAAGAACGCCCCTCCAAGGCCGAGCTAGACGCACAGGTGCAAAAGGCCCAGCAGGTTTTGGAACAAGGCATCGAGCGGATGCGGGCTGGAATCTCCGACCCGCGGCAAGTGGCCTACAACCTGGTGGCCGCCGAAATGACCTTGGCCCAAATCTACGTTGGTGCCGGCGCGCCCGACAAAGCGGTCGCCCGGTTGGAGACGGCCGACAGCGGCCCCTTGGCCCTGGTGCGTGCCAAGAGCCCCGTCGTGATGGATAAGGGAACTTTCCCGGAAGACACCTACAAGGCCGCCTTGCAAGCCTATGTTGGCTCGCAACAGTTGGAAAAGGCCGAGGCCATCATGGCCGAACTTGAGGAAATGGTCGCCGGCAAGCCGGATGCCGCGGCACAGCTCACCCGCATCTACATTAAGCTGGGCCAGGACCTGGAGGACCACGTCAAGCGGTTACGCGAACTCAAACAGACGGACGATCTCGACAAGGTCTTGCAAACCTTCGAGGCCTTTCTGACCCGCATCGCGGCCCGTCCCTCGGGCAATACGTTTAGTTCGTTGAACTGGGTGGCCGAGACCTTCTTGCGGCTGGGCAGCGGCCTGCACAGTGGGGACGACCCCCTGACGCCACAGGCCAAAACGTACTACGAAAAGGCCGTATCGACCTACGAAGCCATGAAAGCCCAGGGGCAAAGCGACCCAGCCTTTTTGCCCTCGCCCCAGTACGTGACCGGCTTGGATATTCGCATTGCCCGCTGCAAGCGCAGCTTGGGCCAGTACAAGGAATCGCTCGATCTGTTGGGCGGCATCCTCAAGGTGAACGACAAGATTCTGGAAGCCCAGCTAGAAGGTGCCCAAACCTATCAGGCTTGGGCCAAGGCCGAGAACAAAATGTCCTACTACGACAGCGCCATCGCCGGGGGCAGAAAAGACCGCAAGACTCGCGTGCCGCTATTTTGGGGCTGGGCCAGAATCGCCTCGATGGTGCAAGGCGACCCCAAGTACGAGGCGATTTTCCACGAGGCTCGCTTTAATCTGGCCGACTGCCATTTTCGTCAGGCCATGATGCAGTCCTCGCCCGACAAAGAGAAGACGCTGAACATCGCCGCCCGCGACATCATTATCACCTACAAGTTGTTCCCAAAAATGGGCGGACCGGAGCAACTCAGCAAGTACAACCGGCTGCTCAAGACCATTCAATCGGCCCAGGGCAACCGGCAACCCGATGGCCTTGAAGGCTTGAAAAAGCCCAGCAGCCAGCCGGCCAATGCCAGCGCGGCTCGGTAGTCTGTCCCTAATTCAGAACTTTTTCGGCAATAATCCTTCCGCGGCTTTGCGATAGGTATGTCAGAGGAACCCACGATGCGAATTCAAACCACGGCTTTGGCACTGCTCATCATCTGCGGCACGGCGGCTTCGTTGCCCGCCGCCGATATCGCCCGCGTCCGCGGCGGCACCTCGGCCATCAATGGCGAACTGACGGAGATGTCTCCGACGGAAATCGTCATCAAGGGCCGCAACGACAAAGAAGAAAAGATCGCCGTCAACGAGTTGGAGTCGCTCAAGTTCGATGGCGAGCCCTCGCAACTCAACGGGGTACGGACGGCGCTCAATACGGGCCGCAATGACGACGCCGTCAAGGCGTTGGACCGTATCGACGCCAAGTCAGTGGAACGCGACGAGATCAAGGCCGAGATTGAATACTACCGCGCCCTTGCCACGGCCCGGCTGGCACTGGCTGGCACCGGCAGCGTGACAGACGCCGGCAAGCTCATGCTGGCGTTTATCAAAGATCACGCCAAGAGCTTCCACTATTTTGAAGCCAACGAGACGATCGGCGATCTGCTGGTTGCCTCGGGCAAGTACAGCGATGCCGAGAAATACTACGACACGGTCGAACAGAATGCCCCCTGGCCCGACTACAAGATCCGGGCGGGCGTGGCCAAGGGCCGCACCTTGCTCAAGCAAGCCAAGGGGGATGAGGCCATGGCCGTGTTTGCCGGCCTGCAAAAACAGGCCGACGGGCAGACCGGCGACCTGGTCGCCCGCCAAAAGCTGATGGCCTCCGAAGGCCTGGCCGAAGCGCAAATCCTTTCAGGCAAGACCGAGGAAGGCATCAAACTGCTCGACTCGCTCATCGCCGAGGCCGATCCGGAACATGCCGAAGTACACGCTTTGGCTTACAACGCCCTGGGAAATGCCCATCGCAAGGCGGGCCGCAAGAAAGAGGCTCGCATGGCCTTCTTGCACACGCACCTGCTCTACTCCAACTTTTCAGACCTGCACGCCGAGTCCCTCGCCAACCTGGCGGAATTGTTCAAGGAACTGGGCGATGCCGAGCGATCGGGAGATATGCAAGATACGTTGACGCAGCGGTACGGAAACAGCAAATGGGCCAAGAAATAGACCGGTCGCGGAAGTTGTGGGAATGGCATAGTGCCGTCACCATCTTCCAGAACAGGGCCGTTCTTGACCTTGGTTTTACCCGCTCTTTTTTCCACAGACTACTTGCCGGGCAGCTTTACGCCCCGGTAATCGCCAATTAGATTAGATTGCTTGCCCGGCCATTCAGGCAAGAACTGTCTTGGCTGCCGGTTTTTCAATCTACGATCCGTCGAGTTTCAAATCATTCATAGAGAGGTTTCCATGCGGCGGCAATCTTGGGTTTCGTGGCTGGTGGGCGGGGTGGGTTCGCTGGGCTTGTTGCTATTGTCGGCGGGCGTTTTCTCGACCTTGGCCGTCACGCCTACCCAGGTGGCCCAAGCCCAGGACGAAGACGAAGATGCTGGCGACGCCGGCGTTCCCGACGCGCCCGCCGTGCCCCCTCCCGCCGTGCCGGGTGTCGCTCCCGAGACAACAGCGCCCAAGCAGAGCAAACTGGCCTGGTTTATCGAGGCCATGGGCTGGGTTTTCTCCATCACCTTTTTGGCTTTGTCGTTCATTTTCGTGGCAATTGTCGTCATGAATCTGCTGGGTGCCCGTCGCGATAACATCGTGCCTTTGGCCTTGGTGGAAGGGTTTGAGGCTTGTCTGAACGAGAAGAAGTTCCAAGAAGCCTACGAGTTGGCGAAGGCCGACGAATCGTTCTTGGGGCACGTCTTGGCCGCAGGCCTGTCCAAGCTTTCGGCTGGCTACCCGCAGGCCATTGAGGCGATGCAAGAGGTGGGCGAGGAAGAGAACATGAAGCTGGAGCACCGCCTCAGCTATATCTCGCTGATCGGGGCGATCAGCCCCATGGTTGGCCTGCTCGGTACGGTCGTGGGGATGGTTTCCGCGTTCATCGTTATTTCGCAGTCCGCCACCGCCCCCAAGCCGGCCGAACTGGCAACAGGTATTTCGCAAGCCTTGGTGACGACTTTGGTCGGGCTGGTGCTGGCCATTCCCGCTATCTGCATCTACACCATTCTGCGCAACCGTTTTGCCCGGCTGGTGCTGGAAGTGGGCATCCTTAGCGAAGGGTTGATGAGCCGCTTCCAAAACGTCGGCGGTAAAAAGGCATAGTAACATTGTAGGGTGGGACAAGCGGCCATCGATCGCCCATACCGGGACGCGTGGCCCGCGATGTCCTACCATGATCCGTGATAGACAATGGCGATGGTGGGACATCGCTGCGAGGCCATGTGTCCGTGGCCGCAGGAATGCCGCTTGTCCCAACCTACGCGTTTCACCAGATAATCGACATCCCCCCAAACGCCAAAAAGAAGTTCCTTCGATTCCGCCCTGGATTAGTCCATGAAGTATAAAAAGTACGGTTCGGGCGGCGCGGTGGAAATCGACATGACGCCCATGATCGACATGACGTTCCAGTTGATCGCCTTTTTCATGTTCACGCTGAGCTTTGCCGACGCGGAGCAGAACGAGCTTATCAAGCTGCCGGGGTCAGAACTGGCCAAGCCGCCCGATGCCCCCCTGGAAAAGCCCCTGGCATTGCAGGTGGCCGTGCAGCGCGACAGCGCCAACCAGCAGTTGGTTCCCGGGGTGCCCCCTTACGTCATTTACAATGGCGACAACGTACTCATCTCCAACATGAAGCCCCACCTGGAGCGCGAGAAGGAAGTTCTCGTTCGCACGGGCGGCAAGGTGGCCAATTCCACCGTGATTATCCGCGCCGACCGCGACGTTCCCACGGGGCAAGTCCAAAACTTGATCCGTGCCTGCCAAGAGACCGGCTTCGAAAAATTCGTCCTGCGGGCCAAGGAAGAGCAGTAAATAGCCATGAAAGTACGCAATAAAGGGGGCCTCGCCGATAAGATTCCGGTCGACATGACCCCCATGATCGACATCGTGTTTCAGCTCATGGCGTTCTTCATCATGACCCTGAAGGTCGTGCTGCACGAAGGCGATTTCAACATCAAGATGCCCTTGGCCGCGCCGGGCGGGCCGCCGCCGATTGGCTTGCCGCCGATCCAGGTGCGGCTGGTGGCCGGCGGAGATGGCCGGCTGAGCAGCGTGCAAATGGGCAACCGCAATTTGGGCACCGATTTCGACGCGCTGCGGGCAGCCGTGCTCGATATCGTCGGCCAGGGCGAAACCTCGCTCAAGGACGAGGCCGAGGTCGAGATCGACGCGGACTTTAACCTGCGCTACGAGTACATCATCCGCGCCATCACCAGCGTCACCGGCTACCGCGGCAGCGATGGCCACGTCGTACCGCTGGTGGAAAAGATAAAATTCGCTACTCCGCGCCCTCCCGGCGGATAGCGTCGGCCGGCCCAGACATCTTGGGCGGTCGCGCGGGCTGGCCTCCGCGGCGCAGCATCCACACGCCCAGCCACAGCAGCGCATCGGCCATCCGCAGCGCGAACAACAGTCCGATGGGCCCCACGAACGCCAAACCCAGGCCCAGGACCAACCACCGGGCACCAAGGCCGGGGGGATTGGCATGCCGGGAAAACGACGTCCAATCGCCCTCCGCGAACCAACGCAGCATTCCCAACAGCGCCGCCAGGACCAGCATCAGCAGCAACAGCGAACCCAGGCTGAATTGCCGCATCCGTTCGTCTTTGCTCCGCGCCCAGCGGACGAGCATGCTCAGCACGGTCGTCACCACCAGGGCCATCGTCCCCAGCAAGACCGCCAGGCTGGCCAGGTAGCCGCGGCCCGTGATCTGGCTCAACGGCCAGGCGCAGACCGACACGAACCCCAGCCCCAGCAAGAACCACGCGGCCCGACCCAGTGGTGTGGGCAGCTTCGTCGGCGATACCTTTGGCGGCGGCAGCCGCCCGCCCGTCAGGCCGCGTTCAAAGGCATCTTGCAGGCGATGGTCGCTCATGTTGTTGATCGGCGCTGGAAATCTCCCTCTCCCTTTGGGAGAGGGCCGGGGTGAGGGCTTAACTGGCCGGAAAACGCCTCTCCGCATCTCCCTCTCCCGGAGTACCGGGAGTGGGAGGGTCGGCGTTGGAAACGCCTCCTACATTCTCGGCGTTGGAAACGCCTCGTACAAACGGCTGAATACGCCAGCCACCGCGTTTTACCCGATCGGCACAGGTGGTTGGCTACCCATCGGCATTAGTTGATTTCTCCCGCGCCAGGGGGCAAGATTGCGTTGACGTTTGCTTGTGGCGCGTCATACTAGCGTAACATTAGTTGGGTTTCTGGGCGAAAACCCGCCTCGGCGGTTTTTTCCCAGTGACGGGACGAAAGCCCCCTTGGCCCCTGCCCGTCTCCCCTTCGCGTTGCTCCGGGCCTGTAATTTCCGTCTTTATTTTGGAGGAGCGAACCGATGCCGTTATTCGAGATCGAGACCGAATCACACATCATCATCACCTGGGCCGAGGACTTGGACCACGCTTCGGACGTGGTCAACCAGGCCTACCCGCGCGAAAAGGTCCTGCGGATGACCAAGCGCCCGCGGGACACCTGGGTGATCTCCAAGTCCGCCTTGGGCATTCCCAACAGCAAGGTCGATATCTGTTCCACCGCCCGCGATTGCCTGGCCAAGGCCGCCGGCGACAAAGTCCACGCCATCCGCCTGTACATGCACGAGACCGGCACCGACCTGGAACGCGCCCGCAAGGTGATCGAGTCGAACATGGTCATGGGCTGGTAGCCGCCCAGGCAGAGCCATGTCGCGGCTTCCGATCTACATGGACAATCACGCCACGACGCGGGTAGACCCCCGGGTCGTGGCGGCGATGCTGCCTTTTTTTGACAGCGTCTACGGCAACGCGGGCAGCGTGGGGCATATCTTTGGCGAACAGGCCCGCCAGGCCGTGGACGCTGCCCGGGCCGTGGTGGCTTCGTCCCTGGGGGCCTCCCCGCGGGAAATTATCTTCACCAGCGGCGCCACCGAGAGCAACAACCTGGCGATCCGCGGAGTGGTCGAGCGCGCCCGCCGCCGCGGCAACCATCTGCTCAGTGTCTCCACCGAACACAAGTCGGTTCTCGATCCGTTGGACCGGCTGTCGCGCCGCGGGTTTGAGGTCACACTGCTGGACGTATCGCAATTGCAGGCCAGCGATGCCGATCCGGCCAGCGGCGGCGGCTGGCTCGACCCACAAAAGGTAGAAGCAGCCATTCGGGATGAAACGGCGCTGGTCAGCGTGATGCTGGCCAACAACGAAATTGGCACGCTGCAGCCGTTGGCCGAGATTGGCCGCATCTGCCGCCAGCGCGGCGTTCCGCTGCATTGCGACGCCACCCAGGCCGTCGGCAAGATTCCAGTCGATGTCCAGGACTTGCAGGTCGATCTGCTCAGCTTCACGGCGCACAAGATATACGGACCCAAGGGGATTGGCGGACTGTACGCGCGGCGGCAGGGAGGAGGCGTGCGGCTGCAATCGCAGATCGACGGCGGCGGGCAAGAAGGAGGCCTGCGCAGCGGCACGCTCAACGTGCCAGGCATCGTGGGTTTGGCGGCCGCCTTGGAGCTATGCCTGGCAGAAATGCCGGCCGAGGCCGCCCGGCTGTCCGCGCTGCGCAACCGGCTGCATGCCGGGCTGACAGCGGAACTGGCCGACGTAACGCTCAACGGTCCCCCCCTCGATGCGTCCGCCGGAGACACAGCCCGCCGGTTGCCGGGCAATCTCAATCTCAGCTTCGCCTATGTCGATGGCGAAGCCTTGATGATGAGTATCAAGGACCTGGCGGTCAGTTCCGGCAGCGCCTGCACCTCGGCCAATCCAGAGCCCAGCCATGTGTTGCGGGCCTTGGGCATTGGCGACGACCTGACCAGGGCCAGCCTGCGGTTTGGACTGGGCCGCTTCAACACCGCCGAGGACGTGGAGTTTGCCATCTCCGCCGTGTCGGAAGCGGTGCGCCGCCTGCGCAAGTTGAGCAGTATGGCGTAAGTGGTGCGCGGCATGGAACGCGGTTTGTCGCCGTCGGGAGACGGCTTCTACATGCAAGTCGATCGGCGATGGAATCGCCGCCTACACTCACGCCAGCAGCTTTCGCACGACGCTGGCCCCTTCCACGCCGGTCAGCTTTTGGTCAAGCCCTTGGAACTTGTACACGAAGCGTTCGTGGTCGATTCCCAGGCAATGCAAAATGGTGGCATTCAGGTCGTTGATGTGGACCGGATCGCGGGAGATGTTGTAGCTGAAGTCGTCGGTCTCGCCGTGGACCAGGCCGCCGCGGATGCCGCCCCCCGCCAGCCACATGCAGAAATTTCGCGGGTGATGATCGCGGCCGTAGTCGTCCATCGTCAGCTTGCCCTGCGAATAGACGGTGCGGCCGAACTCGCCTCCCCAGGCCACTAGCGTTTCATCCAACAGGCCGCGCTGCCGCAAGTCGGCCACCAGTGCCGCGCTGGCCTGGTCGGTATCCAGGCATTGGTTGCCAAGTGCTACCGGCAGGTTGCCATGCTGGTCCCAGCCGCGATGCAAGAGTTGCACCACCCGCACGCCGCGCTCGACTAACCGCCGCGCCAAAATGGCGCTGTGGGCAAACGATCCCGGCTTGGTGACTTCCGGCCCGTACATCTCCAGCACATGCTGGGGTTCTTGTGACAGATCGACCAAATCGGGGACCGACTGCTGCATGCGGAAAGCCATTTCGTACTGGGCGATGCGGCTGTTGGTCTCGGGATCGCCAAACCGCTCAAACGTCCGCTGGTTGAGTTGCGATAGCGCATCGAGCATGGCGCGGCGGTCGCCGGTATCAACGCCCGGCGGGTTTTGCACGTACAGCACGGGGTCTCCGCTGCCGCGCAGGGCCACGCCATTGAATTGCGACGACAAGAAGCCGCTGCCCCACATGCGGCTGAAAAGCGCCTGGCCGTTGCCCGTGCCGGGAAACCGCGGCGTAAACACCACAAAGGCGGGCAGGTCGTTGCTTTCGCTGCCCAACCCGTACGACAGCCAACTGCCGATGCTGGGTTTGCCCGGCACCTCGCTGCCGGTCATCACAAAGGTGCAAGCCGGGTCGTGGTTGATGGCGTTGGTGTGGACGGTTCGCACCACCGCCAGCTCATCGACGATTTTCGCTGTGTGCGGCAGCAACTCGCTGACCCAAGTGCCGCACTGACCGTGCTGGGCGAACTTGAACTTGCTGGGGGCCACGGGAAACCGCGCCTGCCCGCTGGTCATGGTCGAAAGCCGCTGGCTGTTCCGCACGCTCTCCGGCAGGTCCTGGTCGAAATGCTCGTTCAAATTGGGCTTGTAGTCCCACAAGTCCATCTGGGCGGGTCCGCCATTCATGTGCAGATAGATCAGCGATTTAGCCTTGGGCGGAAAGTGCGGCAGGCCCTCCAGCGCGGGAAAGGACCGTGGCGGCGCGGCCTCGGCGGCCCGCGACCGGCCCGCCAACATGGCCAGCGCAACGCTGCCCAAACGAAGGCCGGTCGTGCCGAAGAATTGCCGGCGGGTTTGGGTCTTGAGATAGTCGAGGAGCATGGTGTTCAGTGTTCGGTGTTCAGTTCTCAGTTTTCATACCTCATACCTCATCCTTCTGTCTTCTGTCTTTCACAAAAACTCCTGATAAGCGGCTACGGCCAATTCGTCGCAGCGGTCGTTCTCCGGGTGGCCGCTGTGGCCGGCCACGCGGACGTAGCGAATGCGGTGCTGTTGGTTGAGTTCATCCAGTTTACGCCACAGGTCTTCGTTTTTCACGGGCTTCTTTTGGCTCCCTTCTCGGCGCATCCAGCCGTTGGCCTTCCACGATTTCATCCAGGTGGTCAGCCCTTTGCCCACGTATTCACTATCGCACAGCAATTCCACCTCCGAGGGTTTGGTGAGCGTTTCCAG
The DNA here is from genome assembly GCA_050247075.1 of Pirellulales bacterium. Classification (GTDB taxonomy): domain Bacteria; phylum Planctomycetota; class Planctomycetia; order Pirellulales; family JBFWUW01; genus JBFWUW01. The sequence goes on from JBFWUW010000031.1 coordinate 37,222, forward strand.
CCCGCGGATAACGGCGGTCAACTCCATGCGATTGTTGGTCGTCTCGCGTTCGCCGCCGGATCGTTCAATCTCTTTGCCCGACGACGGATGGCGCAAGATAAACGCCCAGCCTCCGGGTCCGGGGTTGCCGCTGCATCCGCCGTCGGTGTACAGCTGCACTTGCGGAAGAGCATCGGTCGGTGAAGGCATGAGAGATTCTTGAGTGTGTCAGGAGCCGTTAGAACGCGGGTATTTGTTGTACCCGATGATTGCTGGAGTCCAAGATGTGCAGGTTTCCGCCGCTGTCCTGTACCACGGCCCAAGGGTTATGCATCTGGCCGGGGCCGCGGCCATGCGTTCCCCAACATCCCAGCGGCTTGCCCTCGCGGGTGAATTTTTGCAGGCGGTGATTGCCGTACTCGCAGATATACAAGTTACCTTCGGGATCGAAGATCAACGAGTAAGGATACTGCAATTGGCCCGGCAGCGGCCCTTCCTCGCCCCACAAGAAAAGCAACTCGCCGTCGGTATTGAAGACTTGAATCCGATGGTTGCAAGAGTCGGCCACCCATAGCCGCTGCTGTTCGTCGAAGATGATCGACTGTGGTCGGATGAATTCGCCCGGCTCCACGCCATGCCCGCCCCACTGCTTGATGAAGTTTCCATCGTGGCTGAACTTTTGGATCCGGTCGTGTTCGCCGTACTCGGCAATGTAGTAGTTGCCGTCGTTGTCCTCGGCGACGTCGGTCACAAATCCAAATGTGCCTGGCCCGGTACCGTTGGTCCCGCCGACGGTTTGCAGCAAGTCGCCCGCCGGCGAATAGATCAACACGCGAAAGTAGTGCGTGTCGGGGACCAGCACGCGGCCATCGCGGCCGATGGAAATGCCGGTGGGGCGTCCGTTGTCGTGCGTGGGCGTGTACCAACCGCGGATGAAATGCCCCTCGGTGTCGAACACCTGGATGTGGGCCGTCATATCGACGATATACAGATGGTCTTGGCCGTCGATGGCCATGGCCCGCGGCTTTTGCAGCCGGCCATCGCTGATCCCCTGTTGGCCCCAGACCAACTTGACCCGGCCCGCATCGGACGGTTCGTCGCAGCCCGCCAGCAATGCTACGGCGGCAGCCAGGCAGATGGCCTTTGCCAGAGGGACTGCACCAGGATGGGCGTTCGGGAGCATCAGTCGTTCGCCTGCCAGACCTTGTAGGTGGCGTCTCCAACGCCGATGAACCCTTAGGAGACATTTCCTAAAACGAATCGCCCTATGTCATGATGACGGTGGGACATCGCGGCCAAACCGCACTTGCATGGGGAGTCGATGGCCGCTTGTCGCCACCCTACTGGTTTGGGCCGCGCGGCCCGGCAACTTGACCATGCCGCGCACGCCCCATTATAGTGCAAGGGCCAAGCGGATGCGTGATTTGCCGATTTATGCGGTCCGCAGCCGGTATAATCATAGGGGCAGGCGTAGGCTGTTGAAACACTTCTCACGGGCGGATTCGCAAGATGCCTCCATTGGTCCTCGATTTACGCGGCACGGAAGACACCCGCGACGTGGTCCACCGCGCCGTGCAGGCCCTGGTTGAGGGCAAGCTGGTTTCTTTCCCCACCGAAACCGTCTACACCGTGGCGGCTTGCGCGTTGGATGAGTCGGCGGTGGCCCGGCTGCTGGATGTGACCGCCCGCCCGGCTGACCGGCCTTTGACGTTGGCTATTAAGAGCGCCGAAGAGGCCTTGGACTATCTGCCGGCCATGGATGCCATGAGCCAGCGCCTGGCGCGCCGTTGTTGGCCCGGCCCGGTGACGCTGGTGTTGCGCGACCAAGAGCCAGACAGCCTGCTGCGGCAGTTGCCGGCCTCGGTTAGGCAGGCGGTGGCCCCCAGTGGCGAAGTCAGCTTGCGCGTGCCGGGGCACGAGGTCGTGCATGACGTGTTACGGCTGCTGGCGGGTCCGCTGACCTTGACCAGTGCTTGCCGGCAGGGAGAAGTGGAACCCGTCACGGCGCAAGAAGTCGTGCAGTCGCTGGGGGACAGCGTGGCCTTGGTGGTGGATGACGGACGCAGCCGCTTTGCCCAGCCCGCCTCGATCGTCCGCGTCCATGACCACAAGCTAGAATTGTTGCGGGCCGGTGTCGTATCGGAGCAAATCTTGAAACGGTTGTCGAGCTTGATGATTCTGTTTGTCTGCACGGGCAATACCTGCCGCAGCCCCATGGCCGAGGCCCTCTGCCGCAAGCTGCTGGCCGAAAAACTGGGCTGCCCGATTGGTGAACTGGAGGACCGCGGCATCATGGTCATGTCCGCCGGCATCGCCGCCATGATGGGCGGGCGGGCCGCCGCCGAGGCCATGGAGGTCATGTCGGCCGAAGGGGTTAGCCTGGCCGACCACTACAGCCAGCCCGTCACCGAGCAGTTGATTCGCCAGGCCGACCTGGTGCTGACGATGACACGCTCGCACCGGCTGGCCACGCTGGCAGAGTGGCCGCAAGCAGCCGACCGGACCAAACTGCTCTGCCGCAATGGCCAGGACGTGGCGGACCCCATCGGCGGCACGGCCGATCAATACCGCCGCTGCGCCGAACAGATCAAACAAGAACTACAAGCGTGGATCGACGAGTTGGATTTGTAACGGTGAGGCCAGCCGTTGCTTCCCGTCGCCCAGAACAACAACATTTAGGCCATTTTTTGAGGATGCCGCCATGCGGATCGCCATTGGCAGTGACCACCGCGGATACGCGGCCAAGAGCAAGATCATCGAGTTGCTGTCCCGGCTGGGGCATCAGTCGGTCGATGTCGGTACCTGCACCGCCGAGAGTGTCGATTACCCCGATGTGGCCTTTCCGGTGGCCGAGCAAGTCGGCACGGGCCAGGTCGATCGGGGCATCCTGATCTGCGGCTCGGGCATTGGCATGGCTATTGCCGCCAACAAAGTCCCCGGGGTGCGGGCAGCCCCTTGCCACGACGATCTGACGGCCGAAATGAGCCGCCGGCACAACGATCTGAACGTCCTCTGCCTGTCGGCCGATATGCTGGGCGAAAAACTGATCGACCGCATGGTCGAAATCTGGCTGACCACCGACTTTGAAGGGGGCCGCCACGCCCGCCGCCTGGAGAAAATCACCGAAGTCGAGCGAAACTGCGGCAAGGTGCCGTAGGCGGATCTCCTGTCGGAGCCGTCTCGGACGGCGACAATCGGCTATCTGTACAGCAATTGCAACGCTGGCGAAAAGACATACGGAAATATCTTGGGAAAGATATTCCAGGCCACGATCAGGCCGATGAAGCTAAAGCCCGGCTGGGCCATGAAGTCCTGGTACTTGTGCGCGGCCGAGGTGCCAATCAACAGCGGCAAGACGGAACCGCCGTCCATCGGCGGAATCGGCAGCAGATTGAACACGAACAGAATCATGTTCAATGAAAAGCCGATGCTGGCCAGCGTGGCCAACGAGGTGGCAAAACCCTCCTCGGCCCCCACGGCGATCGTACTGTACTTGAGGGCATCGGGGCGAATGAAGTGCCCGCTGCGCAGCCCTGCCCACAGCACCGTCCAGCCTAATATCGCTAAAGCCAGGTTGGTGGCCGGCCCCGCCAGCGCCATCCAGGCTGCCCGCTTGGGCCACCGTGCCGCCCACGAGGGATTGTACGGAGCACTGGCCCACCCAAACATCCAGCCCATCCACAGGTAACTGGCGATGGGTGCCAACACCATTCCCAACGGTTCACGAGCAATATGCGGCATGGGATTGAGCGACACCTGCCCCCCCAGGTATGCCGTCGGGTCGCCCAGTCGCAACGCCGCCCAGGCATGCGCGGCCTCGTGGCAGGTCGTGGACATCACGAACACGAAATACCAAGCCAGGCCCAGCGCCAGGGTGTCATAAGAAAGTTGGTCCACGCGCGAATCATCCTCCACGCCCCTGCGTCCAGCCTGCTGGACAGCTTAACACGCCAGGGCCAGCGGGCGTAGGGTTGCCCGCGGCGCGGGGACATTCGACGGCGAGGAATGACCCCGGCACGGAACGCGGATTGTCGCCGCCGAAGGGAGGCCGATTGTGTTACGGAATGATGTCTGACAATGGTGAAACGGCTCCCTCTCCCGGTACTCCGGGAGAGAGTTGGGGAGAGGGCGAAGCGGCGGGAGGCGATCCACTCCACGATGCCCTCACCCAGAGGGAGAGGGAGGCGAATCCATCGCCGCTTGCCCCATCCTACTTGTTGCGGCTGGGCGAGAGGGCTGGCACGCGGCCCGTCGATTCGCGGCGGCTCTCGCCGTCGTCGCCGGGCGTGGCTGGCGCGGCGGGGTTCATCACCACCTTGACGTAGCCTTTGGGAACCTTGGGACTGTACGGATTGTTCCAAATACCCGTCGGCAGAAGTTCATTGACGCGGACATCCTCAAACTGGTAGGCCGTCTTGCTGCTGCCGGTGGGGTCGATGATTTCCAAGGCAAACGGCAGCATTTCCTTGAGGTCCAAAATCACCGTGGCGCGGCGGAAGTTGCCGGCGTCGGCCTGAAATTTCGGAAAGGCCTCGATCCAAATCTTGCCGTCTTGTTGGGCTCCCGGTGGAGTGACCACCCGCATGTAATAGCGGCGCTTCTGTTTTTCGGCCTCGGCCCCAAACAAGAAAGGCAAGGGGCCTTCCGAGATGGAACGCCCTTGCAGTTCAACTGGCAGAATATTCTCCTCGACCTTCTTGGCCGGGTGATTGTAGATAAAGACCGACCGACCATCGCAGATCCAATGGTCGCCCCCTTCTTCCAAAATCTCGTAACTCCCCCGGTCGGGATTGCTGTAATAGATCTCGCCCTTCTTCTGCTCCGGCTCGTTCTTGCCGCCGACCTGTGCGCCGCCGCGCTTGACCCACATGGTAAAGCCGCAGCGGAACTTCTTGATTTTTTGGGTCCGTTGTTGCCAGGCCAGCAAAACCTTGTCGAGTTGGGCCTCTTCTTGCGGCGTCAACGTGAATGGCGCTTGCGGGCCGCGCGGCGCTGCTGGGGTCTCGACTGCATTGCCTTCACCGGAGGCTGGCTCCTCCGTGGCGGCTTCGGTATTGGCCGGCGGCCGGGCCGATGGACGCGCACCGCGGGCAACCTTGGGTGCCGCGCGCCCCGCCGAGGGCCGGCCAGCTCGCGGCGCGGCTTGTTGTGCCTGGGCCTGTAGCGAAAAAACGCCAATGCCCGCTACGACCAACCACGCCACCAATGTCCGCGACCCGAAGAAGGACATCATGCCAGCCTCTCACGACAGAGCTACGAAAATGCACACACCATCCGTGGTGGGCCGGGGATCATAGCAAGATTGACGCGACCGCCCTAGGCCGGAATCAGGCCAAAACGGCTTGCTAGCAGGGCATTCTCGGTGCTAATTGGCCGCGGCCGGTGCCGCGGCTTCTGGCGTGGCCTCTTCGTCCTTGGGAGGATCGAACTGCTTGAGGGCTTGCGCGTTCTCGCCATTCCAGACGCGGAGGATGCTGTCTTGGCCGCCGGCAATGATAAGTTTGCCGTCGGGACTCGATGCGGCCGAGAACATATAGTCGGCCGCTCCGGCGAAGTTGCGGAAGTTTTGGTTGTTATCACTATTGTGCATCCGCACGGTGCCGTCGCCGCCGGAGGAAATCGTGTTTACGCTATCGCCAATGAAGCTGATCGACGTCGCCTGCTTGGCGTAGCCGGCGATCGTAGCGACCTGGTCGCCCGTCTCAAAATTCCAAACTTTGACGGCGTTATCGGCGCCGCAGCTCATCAGACGGGTGCCGTCCCAACGGAAGGCCACGCCCAAAACATGGTGTGTGTGCCCTTCAAACGATTTGACCTTTTCGCCAGTGGCCACATCGAACACCTTGACGAACTTGTCGGCGGCACAACTGGCCAGGTACTTGCCATCGGAGGAGAAATCGAGCCCAAACACCGTGTCGCTGTGAGCATCGGCTATGTCGCGGACAAGGTTGCCGTCGGCCACATTGAACAACTTGACCTCGCCGCTGCGAGACGGTTCTCCGCCACCGGTGGCCAGCAGCTGGCCGTCTGGCGAGAACTTCAAGGCAATAACGCGGTCGGCGAACAAGGGAGAGTCCAAGCCGCCAATCGTCCGTTCCAACGTCCAGACAGGCAGCACGTCCCACACGACGGCGTTCTTGTCGAGCGAGGCCGAGGCCAGCTTGTTGTTGTCGATGAAAGTCAGGCCATCGATGGGGGCGGCGTGCCCCTGGTAAAGCTCCAACGGGGCACCGGTCTCGGCGTTGAAGCTATGCACGATGGTGTCCTCTCCGCCGGTGACGACCTGCGCGCCGTCCGGTGAAAAGGCGACCGCGCCAACCGGTTTTTCACCAGCGGTGGCGGCGGCGGTCGCCGCCATTTGGGCTGCTTCCAGTACTTTCACCGCTTCCTCGGCGGAGGCCAATTGGGTCATGGTGGCGGGCACCAATTCATTGGCTTTCTTGACGTTTTGATCGGCCTCATCGTTGGCCTTCTTGGCGCTGTTGTTGGCCGACTCGGCGGCCTTTAGCGCGGCGTTGGCATCATCGGCCGGTTTGGCGGCGGCGGTGGCCGCGGCCGCGGCATCCTGGGCCGCTTTCTTGGCGGCTTCCAGGGCTTTGTCGGCGGCGGCTTTGGCGTCGATTAAAGTTTGATTGAGGGCGTCCGCATCCAGGGCTGTCTTGGCCTTGGCGGCGGCGTCCTCAGCCACCTTGACGGCGGCAGCCGCATCGACACTGGCTTTGTCCGCGACGGCCTTGGCATCGCTGGCGGTTTTGAAAGCGGCCGTCTTTTCCTCGAAATCCTTGGTGGTCGCGGCCAGCGCTTCCGCCGTCTTCTTGGCCGCTTCTACCTTGACCGGAATGTCCTTTTGGGCGGCATCCAAAGCGGCCTTTTTGGTATTCACCAAAGCCGTGCCTACCTGAAATGCCTTGACCGCCTTTGCCAGGGCGTTTTGCAAACGCATGTCGCCCTTCAACTCAGCCAGCGGTTGGTTGTTCTCAGCGTTGAACAACCGGGCGAGGTTGTTGGTACCGCCGGAAGCTACCCGCTTGCCATCGGCCCGCATGGCAACGGACGTGACCGGCCCACCGTGGGCGAACTGCCGGGTCATCTGGCCGTTGTCGACGTTCCACTCGCGAACAGTGCCATCCGCGCTGCCCGACAAGATCAATGCCGGATTGATGGGCGACGAGATCAAAGCACTGACCGGCCCGGTATGGCCGGCGATTTCCCGCACGGCCAGAAACGGGTGCAGCTTGACAACATTATCGCCTGTGGCGGCAATCCACAGCGGCGAGGTTTCACCCACGGCGGCCAAGGCTAGCGCGGGGGATTTCGAATCGGCATAGGCTTGCGAGGCCAGCCCCGTGGCCAGATCAAAGGCCACCAGCCCGCTCTCGGCCGTGCCGGCCAGCAGTTGCTTGTTATCACGCGAGAAGCAGACGCTCTTGGCGACGGAATCCAGCGGGCCCAATTGCGGCTTGGGACCGGCGGCACCGTTGCCCGCGTTCCAAACGCGGACGAACTTGTCGTCACCGGCGCTAGCCAGCCACTGGCCGTCGGCGCTAATCGCCAGGCCGTTAACCGGCGCGCCATGGTTGGCGGAGAACCGCTGGGCGGCATCGCCGGCGCCAAACCCGCGGATGGTACCATCCAGCGAGGAGACGAAGACCGCGCCGCCATCGTTGCTGTAGGCAACGCCCGTGATTTTCATCGCCAGGCCTTCAAAGCCGCGCTCGAAGTGCAGCGACTGCACGGTGAGGCTCTTATCGGCGGAAGCCACCAACACCGTGATTGGATCGGCACCGTAGGCCACGGCAGCCAAACCGGCTGGAGCCGCGATGGCTTCAATCAACCGGCCCTTGGCGGTCTCCCAAGCCAGGGCGTGCTTTTCGGCGCCGCCGGAAACCAGCCGCTGGCCATCGGCACTGAACTGCAGCGATTTTGCCGGAGCGGCATGGCCCGCCAGCGTGAGTTGCAGCGCGCCGTCGGCCACTTGAAAGATCTTGATGCTGTTGTCGCCGGCGGCTACGGCCACGCGGGCATTGTCGCGCGAGAGAGCCAGCGCGGTGGCGGCGGCCCCGGCCGCCAGCGAGCGAACCTCCGCGCCGTCGGCCGGGTTCCAAACCTTCACCGTTTGATCGGCCGAGGCCGACAGGATGAACTGGTCATTGGAGAACATCGCCACGCCGCTGATTGCCCCGGCATGGCCGGCAAAGTTCTTGATTTCGGCGGCGTCGGCCACGTTCCACAGCTTGAGGCTGTTATCGGCCGAACCGGAGACGACCTGCTGGCCGTTGGAGTTAAACGCCACGCCCGTCACGCCAGCGGTGTGCAGGGCAAAGCTGGCCAGTTGGGCACCATCGGCCAGGTTCCAGACGCGGGCCGTTTTGTCGGCCGAACCCGATGCCAGGCGGCTGTTGTCGGCACTGAAGGCCAAGGCGGTGATGGCCCCTTCGTGCCCTACTATGGTCTTGGTGACGTTGCCCGAGGCGACTTCACGCACGAAGATGGCGGGCTTTCCGTCGGAGACGCCATCCACGGCGACCAGTGCGCCATTGGGGCTAGTGGCCATGACCGTGGCGGCCGCGCCGTTCTCGCCGTTCAAGGGACGCGCCGCGGGCGCATCCAACTTAAAGACGGCGGCCACACCCTCACCCCAAGCGGCCGCTGCTTGCGTACCGGCCGGGTTGAGGGCGACATTGTCGGTAGTAGCCAGGCCGGGTTGCAGTTCCGCAACGGGCATGGCGGTGGCGATGTCCCAAACGCGAACCCGCTTGTCCGCGCCGCTGGTGACCAGGCGGTTGTTGGAAAGATTGAACGATACGCTGCTGACCGCCCCTTCGTGGGCGGCCAACGTGCTGGCGGCTTTGCCCGTCGCTACGTCGACCAGGGCCACTTTGCCGTCTCCTCCGGCGATGGCCAGCCATTTCTTGTCGGCACTGGCCGCCAGCGCCGTGACGGGCGTGGGCAACTCGGCCAGTTGTTTGGCGGGCTCGGTGGGGAGCGTCCAAAGGCGAATGTTGTTTTCCATGGCACCGGCGGAAGCCACGAACTGGCCCATCGCGCCGGCAATGGTGACGGCGCTGACCGCGGCGGGCGTATCGATGCGGGCCAAGGGCTGGCCAGCCGGAACGCTCCAGACGCGGATCGACTTGTCGGCCGAACCGCTAATAAGCTGAGTCCCGTCCGCCGAAAACCGCAGGCTGGTGACGGACCCCGTGTGGCCGCTAAGCGTAGCGCCGGCCTGGCCCGTGGCCGTGTTGTGCAGTTGAATGGTGTTATCGTCGGAACCGGTCGCCAGCAGGCTCTTGTCAGGGCTGACGGCCAAAGCCGTAACCACGCCCGCCGATGCGAACTTGAACTGCTGGACATTGGTGGGACGACGCCAGAGCTTGACTTCGCGATAGCCGCCCGATGCCAGCAGGTCACCCTGCGGGTTCATCGCCAAGGCTTGCACGATATCGAGATGGGCCACGCCAGGTTTGTTGTAAGGGCCGCCAGATACCAATGCCGGGTCTGTCAGGCGGCAGACTTCCGCGCCGGAGGGAAGATGATAGACAAACACCTGATTGGCGCGGCCGGCGACGGCAAATTGCCCGTCGGGCGTCATGGCCACGGCATAAATGGGGTTTACCCCAGGTGGCAGCGGTTGCCAGTTGAGGACGGCGTTCTTGCCGCTGACCATTCCCTCGGCCCCTTGGTCGATCCACAGTTTGACCAGGCCCAGTTCCGCCGGGGTGAGTGGCTTGGCGTTGACCTTGTTGTCCTTGGGAGGCATGACCGGCTCGCTATTGTGCGAGGCGACCGACAACAGAATGCTGGCGGCGGAGTCTTTGGGTTCGACCGCCGGTCCGCTATCGCCACCCTTGCGGATGGACTGCGGAGTCTCCAGCGAGAGGTGGCTCTCGGCCGTGGCCGCGTTATGGCAGGCGATGCAGCTCCGCTTAAAAAGAGGCAGAACTTCCGTCTCAAAATCGACCGGCGTATCGCGAGTGACTTCCGCGATAGCGATCGGGTCGGCGGAAGCGGCGGGCGGAGCCAGCCCCCAAGCGGCCAGGGCCGTGCAACAAACGAGAGCGCGAGTCCAATTGCGGCGCATCATGAATTCACCTGTCGGTCGGGTCGTGGCGGCAAGCGGCGGGCCTGCCGGTGTGAATTAAAGGAAGGAATATCGAGGTCTTGCTAAGGGGCTTCCACCGTGACCAGCACGGGCTGGTCCACTTGCAGCGGCTGGTTGTTCAACCGGGCCGTGGCGCGAATATTAAGGTTGTGCTGGCCCACGGTGGCATTCGCCGCGGCCTTGATAACCACCACACCGGCGTTTTCACCGGCGGGGATGGTAACCTTGGCAACCTGCAAGCCAGCCACGCCGTTGGGGATGACCGCTTCCAGGTCGACCGGGTCGTTGTAGTTGTAAAGCCGGGTGATGGTGACCGGTACTTGCACCTCGGCCCCTTGCTTGAGCGCGCCAGGCGCGGTGACGGCCGACGTGATCGGCGCGGCGGTGATCTTGATGACAATGGGCGTGGTGGGGGCGTTCATATTGATATTGGCCGGATTGGCCGCGTTGGTCAGGGCCGTGGCCTGTGCCGTGGCTGCGGTTAGCGCGGCCTGGGTGGCCTTCAGTAGCTCCGCCGCGTCAACGGCGGCTTTCTCCGCGGCGGCCTTCTTTTCGTCGGCCGTCTTGGCCTTGGCGGCCGCATCCTCGGCGGCCTTGTCGGCGGCAACTTTGGCCTCGTCGGCCGTCTTGGACTTGGCGGCCGCATCCGCGGATTCCTTCTCGGCGGCGGCTTTGGCATCGGCCAGGTCTTTATTGTTGGCGTCCGCTTCGGCGGCTTTCTTGGCGGCCTCAAATTTGTCGAGCGCGGCCTTGGCGGCAGCGGCGGCATCAACGGCTACCTTGTCGGCAGCGGTCTTGGCGTCGGTGGCGGTCTTGGCATTGGCGGCGGCCGTTTGAGCCTCGGTCGTGGCCGCGGCTTTGTCGGCGTCGGCCTTCTTCTGGGCCTCGGTCTGTTCCGCCACCAGTTTTTCCAGGCTGGCCTTGAAAGCCGTGGCGGCTTCCGCCAATTCGGGATTGCGACGGTAGGAGACCGTCGTGGTGCCGTTGAGGTAGAACGTGAACGTCCCCAGCGGGGCATTCGGCGGCAGCGTCAGCTTCAGGGGCAGTTCCGCCTGGTCGGGGTTGAGGGCAATCCCGGGGACTTGGACGTTGGGCGGCGGGCCAATAGGCGCGAAATTGATCGCTCCCTTGAATTCGCCCCGCCGCGTGATCTTGATCGGAATCTCCAAAGTACCCGCCCGCGATGTCTCCCAGAGTTGACCCTGCCCGGCGTCAACCACGAAAGGAGCAACCTCGGCGGCGCTGACCGCCAACATCAGGTCTTGGGTCAAACGCGCGGGAGCCGAAGCGTTGGGCGCATTGCCCACCGATTCCCAAACCGCCGCGCCCGAGCGGGCAGTCCGCACAACCTCGGCGTCGGCGATGGCGGCCTTACCCACTACCTGAATCGGCACAATCGTCTCGGCGGCGTCTTCCGCGGCCATTAACACCAAGGGCGCGCTGTTCATACCGGGACCAATCGTGACGGGTTGTGCCGTAACCCCGGCGGGCAGGCCCTCCACGGTGACATTGATCTCACCCGCGAACCCATCTTTGCGGAATGCCAACACCTCTAACAGGTCGGAACCGCCTTTGCGAAGCAACGTACTCCACACGCCTGCGGGCTGGTTGGGAGCGGAGGGAAACTTGGGAAACACCGCCAGGCGAAAATCGGGACGGGCCTCTCGGACCGAAACCCGATAAACGTCGCGGGGATCGCCGCCGCCAAACTGGTTCTTGAGCAGCATCCAATAGTTGCCGTCGGCGGGCACGGTAAACGCAAAGGCGGGGTCTTCGGACAAAGTAGTAAAATCGTTGCCGCCGATGTTGGGGCGCGTGTCGTCCGACTCAATCACGTCGCTGATGGTCTGTTCGCCCTGGTCGTTGACCACGATGCGTTGAATGACCACCTGCGGATCGACCATGCGGCCAAAACGATGCGACAGAACCTCGACCCAATAGGCCGTGCCAGCTTTGCCCTCGAAGGCAAAGCCGTCGATATCGCCCGTCGTCTGAAACTGGCCGACAAATTCGCCCGGCAAGGTGATTTTTTGAGCAGCCTCTGGAGCATCGTTTGGCTCCACCTCTGCCACCACGGCAGCGGCCGTAGCGCTAATCAACACGGCGTTGGAGGTGCCCTGCGGAGTCGTCAGCCGATAATCAATTGCATCCAGGTCGGCCGATTCCGACCCGACCAGTACGCCAATGCTTGGCTGGCGGGCGTCGGCACCGCCGGGAATCGCGATTTGCACCGGCAATTTTTGTAACGGGTGCCCATCAATCGCCAGTCCGTCGGCCGGTACGCCGCCGGGCAGATTGCGGCCATAGGCCGTGTAAGCGCCGGTCGTGCCAGCCTGGCCGGCGGGCGGAAAGACGAAATCGAGGTAAGGTCCAGTGCCAATCGACAGCCGATAGACAAAGTCGTCGCTGCCGCCGTACACAAAGTCATAAATCTTGACCGTGTAGATTCCGTCCGCCGGAATGGTGTAATCGAGCAGAGGGTCGCGGCCGGTGGTGTCGCGATTGGTGGCGATCTGGCGGCCGTTGGGGTCAAACAGAGCCAGGGTGGCGTCCATCCGCGAGTCGATCCGTTCGGCCAGGCAATCGACCAGCACGCGCTGCCCCGTCTGCGCGGCAAACTTGTAAAAGTCCAAATCGGTGGCCGAGTTGGACTTGCCGTTGATAACCGTCCCCAAGGTGGTCTCGGTGGCGGTCTTGAGGTCGTTGTTGGGTTCTTTTTCCAGAATCTCTGGTTGCGTGCCGACAACAAACATCCGCGAATTGCTAACCCCGAACTTGCCGATCGCACGGACTTCATACCGGCCCGGCGGGCAGTCCGCGGGTATCGTAATCGTAAACTGGTTTGGAACGGGCTGAGGACCTTGCTGGTAGGCGTTGGGATCGACCGTCTTCTGCACGGCGGCAATGCCGGGCTGCGAAAAGATCAGCTTGTTGGCCAGTTCCAGATCGACGCCCGTGATGGCCACATCCACCGATTGGCCAGCCTGGCCGCCCGGAGGAAAGACGGAATAGAGCCGGGCGGCGGGAAGCTGCGCCAGGGCTGCCCCCGGAAACGCCAGCGCCGCCAGCGCCAGGAGTAAGCGCCGCGCGGAAAAGGAACGAAGCGACAAGTACATGGAGAATCTCCTGAGTGCCAAACGACCTTCCGGTTTTCGTCGGTACGAACATCCGTGGCCGTTGAATGTCGCCAGCGATAAATCACGGACGAAGGCAGCGGCAGACGGATGGATCCGATATCAGGGGGAACGAAGGCAGGGCCGGTGTCCGCCTGATACCGGAGGTGAGGAACCAATCCACTATAATCAGCGCCACGCCGACAAACTAACAGTCAGCGGAAAAAAACTCCGTTTTACGTATGGTCGGGCGGTTGGGTGGGAACGCCCTGCCAAGTCAAGCGGCGGCCATAAAGGTGGGAGGCCGTCGAGTTTATATCCTAGCCCAGGGTACGCTGGCTGTCGCTCGCGACCCTGGGCTAGGTTGTAGTAGGCCTTTCGTGTTTTGCCCCAGCAACTTCTTTACATCGCAGCCCGCTCTCAACTAGTGGTTGAACAAAAATTCCTTGGTGTTAATCAGCGCCCACAGAATATCCTCGTAGGCTACTTGCTTGTTCGCTTCATGCTTGGCGATATGCGCCAGGGCAATCTGCGATTCATCAGCCTTGGGGGCACGGGAGTACACCCAGAAGTACAACTCGCGGACCTTTTCCTCGTCGGTTCGCTCTTTGTCCTGGGCCAACTTGGCTGCGCGGGCGGTACCATTCGACAACTTGCCCTGCACTTCGCTGGAGTTCAGCAAATGCAGGCTCTGGGCCAGATTGGCCTCGCTCGACCGTTCGCATTCGCAGGCGCTTTCGCCCTGGGGCTTGCCGAATACGGTCAAGAAGTACGAATTCACACCGTTGTCAGGCAACTGCACGGCCCTGGTGCCCGACGGCAAACCGCCGAAACCGCTGGTGTTACTTGTCACCTGGTCAATGGAGTCCAGCAGCACTTCGGCGTTCAACCGCTTGGGGTAGTACCGCGAAAAGTTCTGCTTGTCGTTCTGGTTGTAATCGTTTGGCTCGGCCGAAAGCTGGTACGTTTGCGAACGGCAAATCGTGCGCACCAAATCCTTCATATCGTAGCCGCTGGCGGTAAAGTGGGCCGCCAAGGCGTCGATTAATTCCTGATTAGAAGCCGGGTTCGTCACCCGCATGTCGTCCTCCGGATCGACAATGCCGCGGCCGAAGAAATGCTTCCAGTAGCGGTTGACCAGCGCCTTGGAGAAGAAAGGATTGCTGGGATTGGCCATCCAATCGACCATCACCTGGCGAGGATCGGTATCGGGGCTGATTTCGGCGGGTTCCGCGCCTAGCCCAGTCGGCTTGACCGGTTTGTTGCTCTTGGGATTGGTGGCTTGCGCCAAACCGCGACGGTGGAAGATGCGGTCTTCCGCGGCGGTTGGACCCGGCTTGCGGCTGACGCGCGAGAAAAACGCGGAGAAGCCGTAGTAGTCTTCCTGACTCCATTTCTCGAACGGATGATGGTGGCAACGGGCACATTGAATCCGCAGCCCCAAGAACAATTGAGCGGCGTCTTCGACTTGCGCGTTGATCTCGCGGACTTCGTTGTACCAAGCCACGGCGGGCGTCTTGGAAATATCGCCCGAGGCACCCAGAACCTCGCGGACGAACTGGTCGTAAGGCTTGTTCTCGTGCAAGCTTTCGCGAATCCAGGCGTGGAAGCCGTAATTGCCGCGGAGCGAGTTGTTTTGCCCTCGCTTGTTCTTCAGCACGGCGCTCCACTTGTTGGCAAAGTAGTCCGCGTAATCGGTGCTATCCAACAGGCTGTCAATCCACTTATCGCGCTTGGCGGGGTCGGCATCGTTCAAGAATGCCTCAGACTCTTCCGGCGTTGGCAAACGGCCCGCCACGTCAACGGTCGTGCGCCGCAAGAAAGTGGCATCGTCCGAGTTTTGCGACGGCGGAATGCCCAGCTTCTGCAATTTCTTGAACACCAGGTCGTCGATGAAGTTTTTGGACGGGGGCAATTGATCGACCGCCACACCCAGGGGAATACTGGCGCGGAACACGGCCACCTGCCCTTGATAGCGGGCCATGATGGCAACCTCGCCCGACAGATCGAGCGTGGAAATCAAACCGGTGACGGCCGCTTCGGCCATTTCCTGGTCGTTGGCGTCGTACTGGGCAGTCCGCGTAACGTCCTCGATCGAGCCATCGGTATAGTGGGCCAGTACAATAATCTGCTGCTGGCCGCCGCGCTCCATGGAACGTTCCAGCGGAAAAGTCTGAATGCTGGCGACCGTGGGATCATCCGGCTGGCCGTACGGCATGCCCTGGGCGATCCAGCGGCGAATGAGTTTGTACTCGTGCGAGTCTGGCTGCAGCCGCATGCCGCCGCCGTGAGGCATGGAATTAATCCCCTTAAGCAGCAGCAAGCTGCGGTCTGGGGCGGCAGGAAACAACCGGCGGCCGCGGCCTTCTTTCACCAAATACTCGTAATCCTCCGTCGGCTCAAAACCCAGCAACGCCAATTTAAAGCCGTTTTGGCCGCTGGCCTTGCCGTGGCAACCGCCGCTATTGCAGCCCAATTTGGTGAAAATAGGCGTGATCTGGTTGGGGAAGTTCACCGGCACATCACTGGTGTAGTTCTCCACGGCGACCGGCATTGTGCCGGAGATGCCGTCGGGTGATGTCGCGGTGATCAGCGTTTGTCCGTCGGACAATGGCGTGACGTGGCCCGTGTCGTCCACGTTTACGATACCGGCTGGCTGCGTGGAGTAAGCAACCTTGCGGGTCCAATCGCGGGTTTGGCCGCTATTGTAGTTTCCCGTGACCACCAATTGCTGCCGAGAGTCGCGGCCGCGCAAGGTCGTCACCTGGCCCAGCGGCCAGCCCGACTCCACCGCCAAGCCCGTCAATTGGCCAGGGTCACCCAGGCCGGGCGTAACAATTTTGGCGGGAGGGGCATCGGCAGCGGGGGCCGCATCCTCCGCGAAAGTAGAAACGCTAGCACCAAGGATGGCGATGGCCAGCAACGACGAAACCGCGAATGCAAACTGCCGTCTCACGGAGGTCCCTCCCGGAAGGTAAGTTTGGAGAGTACATGGCCGACGGCCTGGACCGTCGTAGGTGGGAATATCGCCGCTGATTATAACACAATCATGTGGGTTGATGGCAACTATTTCTTGATAGATTCTCATACTTTGATGGAATGCCCAAATTGCCGGGCCTACGGCCAAGTTTGGCCCGCCACCCGCAATGTTGCCTCAATTCGGCTATAACACCCCCCTTCCGTGCTAGACACGTTCGTTCCCTGACAGCTCCGTGCCGAAGGTGACGGGCAAGTCAATTGCGGCTGCGAGCCGGGTGAGATAGGCACTGCGGCGAATTTCGCTGGCTCCAAGACTGGCGGTATGCGGAGTAAGTTGTTGGATATCCAGCAGTTGAAAGCCCCGGCTGCGCAGATGGCGCACCAAACAGACCAGCGCCACCTTGGAGGCATCGGTCACGTAGTGAAACATCGACTCGGCGGCAAACAGCCCGCCGATCGCCACGCCGTAGGTTCCCCCGGCCAATTGGCCTTGGTGCCAGACCTCTATACTGTGGGCATATCCCAGGCGATGCAACTCTTGGTACGCCATCCGCATTTCGGGCACGATCCAGGTCTCTTCACCGCGGTCTTGGGCCGTGGCACAGCCCCGCACGACACCCGCGAAGTCTTGGTTGCAAGTCACGGTAAAACGCTGGCCGCGGCAGGTTCGGGCCAGCCGGCGGGAGACAATCAAACGGTCGAACTCGATCACGGCGCGAGGATCGGGCGACCACCAGGCCAGCGTTTGATCGCGAAAGGGCCAGGGGAAAATGCCATGCGAATAGGCATCCAGCAGCCAATCGGGATCGAGCCGGCCACCAACGGCCAGCAGCCCTTCCCGGCGTGCCGATGCGGCGGGAGGAAAGTGTCGCGAGGGGAGCATCTGCGCCATCGTGGTCGATAACCTGGTTGCCATTTTCACATTGTAGCCGGCGAATCCTTCGCCAAATCTGTAGGAGGCGAATCCTTCGCCGATGACTGGCCAAGCGCCTCCCCATCGGCCAAGGGAGCGACTTGGCCACTCAGTTGCCCACCCCCCATCATCATCCTGCCAGCCCCCTGTCAAATTCCAACCAAATTGTAGGGACTCTGGCCGCGGCGGGTATAATGTCAGTCTCAGGAATCTGTTCGTCACGGTCATTGGTCAGCCGGTTCCCGCGGCTCATCTCCTGTTCTGCATGGACTAGCCATGTCTACGGAATCGCCATCCGGCTTGCCGGAGAAAAAAGCACCAGAGGCGTCCTCGCCCAAGGCCTGGTTTTGGCTGCCGGTGATGTTGACCCTGGTCCTGCTGCTGCCGTTCTACGTCGAGCGATTCTCCGGCGCGATCGAGAAACTGCAATACGCCAACACGCGCGGCAGGCAAAGGGCCATGTCGGAAGATGCCCGCACGCAATTGGCCTCGCTGGAGCAAACGTCGGACGCCTTCCGGCTGGTCGCCCGCAGCGTCGAGCCGAGTGTGGTCCATATTGATACGGTACGCACCGGCCTGGTCACGTTGGAATCGCTCAACCGTTTCCGTAACCATGACTCCGAGGCAACGGCCGAAGGTGAGCAAGACGGCCCGACGGACGACGCGGAAGAACCGGATCGCCCCGCCAGAAAAACACGGCAACATGGCGATTCTGGCAACGAAGACGAGGACGACCACTCGCAAGGGCAGGGATCGGGCCTGATCGTGGACAATGCCGGCTACATCCTCACCAACTACCATGTGGTGAGGTCGGCCTCGCAAATCCAGGTCCGCCTGAGTGACGGCCGCGTATTGCCGCGGGCGGCCCTGGTGGGCTACGACCGCATGACCGATCTGGCGGTCCTGAAGATCGACGCCGAGGGGCTCTCCAGTTGCCCCTGGGGCGACAGCGGCACCGTGGAAGTCGGTGATTGGGTGCTGGCGATGGGCAATCCCTTTGGGTTGGACCGCAGCATGACCGCTGGCATTGTCAGTGCCAAACGCCGCCGCCAGGTCGTCCGTGATATGACCTTTCCGGAATTCATTCAGACCGATGCCTCGGTCAATCCCGGCAGCAGCGGCGGACCGCTGTTGAATCTTAAAGGGGAAGTCGTCGGCATCAACACGGCGATCGTCGGGCAGAGTTACCAGGGAATCAGTTTTGCCATTCCTAGTGATATCGCCCGCGATGTCTTTCAACGGCTGCGCAGTGAAGGGCACGTCATTCGCGGCTGGCTGGGCGTCAGCCTGCAAGAAGCCGCCGACGTGATCGCCGAAAAATCCGCGCCCCTGGGAGCACAAGTCCTCAGCGTATTCCCCGGCAGCCCGGCCGATCTGGCTGGCATCCAGGTGGGGGATGTCATCGTCCGTTGGAACGATTTGGATGTCGTCGATTCCGTTGACTTGCGCCTCAGAGTTTCGCGCAGCGCTGTCGGCCAATCCGTGCCAGCACTCATTCGCCGCGGCGATGAACAGCTAGCCATGCAAGTCACGGTCGCCGAACGGCCCAAGGAACATAGCAAGTGATGTAGGACGAGTGACGAATGTCGAATGAAAAAGCTGATAGCTGAAGGCTGATAGCTGACAGCTTTTACCGACAACTGAAAACCGACAACTATTTACTTCTTCTCCAATTGACCCGTATCGAGCGAGCGCCTAGACTCGCCCCGCTTTGGCGAGCGTTGTGTCGGAAAATTCTGTAGAAGTGGTGCCCACTGGCGGCTTTTGCCGCGAATGGGCGCTAGAAATCCTCAGTCAGAACCATCCCCCGCAGCGTCAAGCAATGCCGTCTTCCCGCGACGGTTTTTTCGCCGCACTTCCCGCTTCCTATCCGCATCTGACCCAGGTGTTGTCCGTGCCCGCTGGTTCGTCGTTTGACAATAGCGCGAAAGAGCAGATCAAGCAGGCGGTCGACATCGTCGACCTGGTCGGCGATTACATTCCTTTGCGCCGCGAGGGCCGGGGCTATAAAGGCATTTGCCCCTGGCACGACGACTCTCGCCCCAGTTTGCAGGTCAACCCCGACCGACAGAGCTTTAAATGCTGGGTCTGTGACATCGGCGGCGACATCTTTAGCTTCGTGATGAAACACGAAGGGGTCGAGTTCCGCGAGGCGTTGACGATTCTGGCCCAGCGTGCCGGGATTACGCTGACGCCGTCGCGCCCTGGCGCTAGTGGCATCGAGCCCGATCAGAAATCTCTGCTTTACGAAGTGCTGGCCTGGGCCGAGCAGCAGTTCCACGATTTTCTGATGAAAGCCCCTGAGGCCGAGCCGGCCAGAAAATACATCCAGTCGCGCCAACTGACGCCGGACAGCGTCAAGCGCTTTCATATCGGCTATTCCCCGGACGCTTGGGACTGGCTGCTGCAAAAATCGCGGACGACCAAATTCAACGCTCAACTGTTGGAGACGGCTGGGCTGGTCCGCCGCCGCGCCAATGGTCCCGGCCACTATGATTGGTTTCGCGGGCGGCTGTTGTTTTCCATCCGCGATCCGCAAGGGCGGCCCGTGGGTTTTGGCGGGCGCGTGGTGCCGGGCGTGGGCCAGGCCGACGCCGCCAAGTACGTCAACTCGCCCGACACGCCGCTGTTCACCAAGCACAAACTGCTGTACGGCATGGACGTGGCCAAAGACGCCATCCACAAGAGCCGCCTGGCCGTGGTCATGGAAGGCTACACCGACTGCATCGTGGCTCGGCAATGCGGCTTTGGCGAGTCGATGGCCGTTCTCGGCACGGCCCTGGGTGAAAAGCACGTCAAACTGCTCCGTCCGCTGGCGGATAAAATCGTGCTGGTGCTGGATGGCGACGACGCCGGCCAACGCCGCACCAACGAAGTCTTGGAACTTTTCCTGGCCGAAAACGTCGATCTGCGGGTGGCCACGCCGCCGGACGATTTGGACCCGGCCGACTTTTTGTTGCGGAACCCGCCGGCGGCCTTTCAGGCCATGCTGGATGGCGCGGCCGACGCCCTGACGCACGCCTTTCGCACGTTTACCGCCGGGGTCAACCCGGAAGACGTGCATGCCATGAGCCATTCGTTGGAGCAGGTCTTGTCGATCATCGCCCGCGCGCCGCGGTTGCGGGACGACACCTCCACCGCCATTCGCCTGCGCGAGGAAAAAATTCTCAATCGGCTGGCGTTTTTGTTTCGCATCGACGAGATCAAAGTCCGCGAGCGGTTGAGCGAACTGCGCCGCAAAACAAAATGGAAATCACCCGCGGAAGAAGCGACCGAACAACAACAGCGGGAGCCGCTCGACGCTTGGGACCGGCACCTGTTGGAGTTACTGCTGCAGGCCCCCGACATGTTGGATGAAGTGCTAGCCGCCGTACCGCCGCGGGCCATGCGATCGGCGACGGGCCGCCTGGTGTTGTCGCGCTGCCGCGATGTGGCCGATACGGGCGCGGTGCCCGACTTCGACCGCCTGATGCTGGAGTGCGACGAGCCAGACCTGAAAAGCATCATCGTGGAATTGGACGAACAAGGCAGGGCCAAGCAAGTCGCCGATGCCGCCGGCAGCCTGCGGCATTTGTTGGACCGGCTGCAGGATAAGTTAGAGCAACGTCAACGCCAGCAGGAGAAACTTTCACTCCGCGAAAGTGGAGCGGACGAAGCCGCCCAGTCGTTGGTATTGGCCCGTCTGATCGAGCAGAAGCGTAGCCGGCAAGGCATTTCCGGACCCACGGATGGGTGAGGATGCCACCGGTCGGTCGCGTGTGCGCATTACGCTTGCAACGTGATGCGCGGCGAGACCATAATCGTGACAGCGCTTGGCGACCGCACGCCAATGCGAGGGAGGAGCCGAACGTGGAACGCATGGACCTAGACTTAGACCTTCAGGAGTTGGTGGCCACCGGAAAGGCCCAAGGCTATTTGACCTATGACCAGGTCAACCAGTACCTGCCCGACGAAGCCGTAAACCCGGAAAAACTCGACAATCTGCTGATCGCCCTGGAGGAAATGGGCATTGAGCTGGTGACAGAGCCCCCCGTTCGCGAAGTCCGCGAGGAAGCGGCCGCTCCCTCAGCCGCCGAGTTGGCCGCCCTCGACGCCTTGATCGCCCAAGAAGCGGCCAATGTGCTCCCTTCCGACCACCAGCCCGTCAAGCGGCTGGATGGCGACATGCGTTGGAACGAAGACCCCATCCGCATGTACCTCACGCAGATGGCGGAGATTCCGCTTCTCACGCGCGAGCAAGAAATCGCCCTGGCCAAGAAGATTGAAGTTACCCGCAAGCGTTTCCGCCGCAGTGTCTTGGGCTGTGAGTACGCCATTTTGGCCACGATCGACACCTTGAAGAAGGTCCACCAAGGGGTGCTCCCCTTCGACCGCACGATCAAGGTCTCTTTGACCGAGCAATTGGCCAAAGAACAGATCATGGCCCGCATGCCGCACAACCTGGCCACGTTGGACCGCCTGCTGGGCCAGAATCGGCAAGACTTCAAAATCATGATCAACCGCAAGGCGGACCGCGCCGCGCGGTTAGCCGCGCGGGACCGCTTTCGCGCGCGTCGCCGCCGGGCGCTGACCCTGGTGGAGGAGTTGTCGCTGCGGACGCGCCGCGTGCAGCCGTTGATGAAGCAGTTGGAGGATCTCTCTGGCCGCATGCACGACCTGCAGCGCAAGATCGCCCGGCTGGACCAGAGCGGCGCGGCCAAGGACGAGCGGGCCAATCTCCGCCGCGAGCTGCGCGATTTATTGATGACCACGCTGGAAGGGCCCGCCTCGCTACGCAAACGCTGCAAGCTGATGCGGACCCAGTTCACCGACTACGAGCAAGCCAAGCGCGAGCTCTCGGGCGGCAATCTGCGGCTGGTCGTCTCCATCGCCAAGAAGTACCGCAATCGCGGCCTGAGCTTTCTCGATCTGATCCAAGAAGGCAACACCGGCCTGATGCGGGCCGTCGACAAGTACGAGTACCGCCGCGGCTTTAAGTTCAGCACTTACGCCACCTGGTGGATTCGCCAGGCGATCACGCGGGCCATTGCCGACCAGGCCCGCACGATTCGCATTCCGGTCCACATGATCGACGTCCTCTCTAAGCTGCGCAACGTGTCGAAGAAGCTGCAGCAAGAGTTTGGCCGCGAGCCGACCATGGAGGAGACCGCCACGGCGGCCGAGATCAGCGTCGAGGAAACCCGCCGCGTCCTCAGCATTGGCCGCCAACCGGTCAGCCTGGACCGCCCGGTAGGGGAAAGCGAGGACAGCTCCTTCGGCGAGTTTATCGAGGACCACGGCAGCGAAAGCCCGATCCACACCGCCAGCCACGGCATGCTGCGGGAAAAGATCGAGAACCTGTTGAAGACGCTGACCTATCGCGAGCGGGAGATCATCCGCCTGCGGTACGGACTGGGTGACGGCTACACCTACACCTTGGAAGAGGTCGGCCGCATCTTCCGTGTCACGCGCGAGCGCGTCCGCCAGATCGAAGCCAAAGCAGTCCGCAAGCTGCAGCACCCCGTCCGCAGCAAGCAGCTAGAAGGCTTTTTGGAGGGGATCGCCAGCTAACCGCGGGTTGCCCTCAGTCAACTATCCGCATCTGCTAACCCGGCGGCATGTCCACAACATCGTGGGCATGCCGCTTTTTGGCGCGCTCGCCGCGCGATTTTTTTGGCCTACAGCAGGCCGCGAATCGGTTGGCCATGGTAGACGCGGTAGGGACGGCCCGACTCGTCATGGAACTCGCGATCGGGCCCCACGCCCAACAGATGAAAAATAGTGGCGGCCAAATCCGCCGGCGTGAACGCCTCCGAGATCGGCAGCCCCCCTTGGCGGTCGGTCGCGCCCACCACACGCCCCGGTTGAATGCCTCCGCCGGCCAAGAAACAAGGAAAGACATCTCCCCAGTGGTGCCGGCCTGGCGTGAAGACCTCACCCGAGGCGTTCTTGCCGCCGGCGGCGATCGGCGCAATCCGCGGCGTGCGACCCATTTCCCCGCACATCACGACCAGTGTTTCCTGCAACAGGCCGCGGGCTTCCAGATCATCCAAGAAACCGCTCAGGCAATGGTCGATGGACGGGAGCAGTTTTCCCTTCAAATCGCGAAAGGCGTTTTGATGCGTGTCCCAGCCGCGCAAGTTGACTTGCACCATTCGCACGCCCGCCTCCACCAGACGCCGCGCCACCAAAAACCCTTGCCCCCATTCCTCGCGGCCGTACAGGTCGCGCGTGGCGTCGGTCTCTTGCGCCAAGTCGAAGGGGTTGTCGCGGCCCGGCCCGGCGGTCAGCAGCAACTGCATGGCTTGCAGCCGCTGCGCTTCCCATTGCCGGGTGACGGGCAGCGCGGCGTCGATATCGGCCTGCCGGCGCAGCGCATCCAACTGCCGTAACAGCTCCGTGCGGTTGGCCAGTTGCGGCAACAAAATGCCATGCCGCATGCCCAAGTCGGGCAAATGAAAGTCGGGCTGGCGGCAACTGCTGTTGTCCCACCAGGCATTGGGGCCAGGCCCGGCCGCGCGGGCCGGATCGTTTGGATCGTCATGGCTGAAACAATTGGGGCACGAACCCGCGGCGTCCTTGGCGTGGCACGGCGCGGCCAAATCGACTCCCCAGCGTTCGTAACGCGGCCCCAGCAAGCCCGGCTCGCGGCCGGCATACTTCATCAGATTGGCCCGTGGAATCTCAATCGCGTTGGGCCAGCCTACCGCTGCTTCCGCCGGGGCGGCATAGGCAATCATCGAGCCGATGCTGGGCCAACTGATCCGGCCGGGCCGCGGCAGGCCAATGGTGCCGTTGGTATCGCCGGCGGGCAGTTCCGTGCTGCCGGTATGCAGCAAGTAATGGCAACTGTTGTGCTCATTGCGGAACTGGCGGTCGGCGGTGTGATGCAGCGTGCGGACCAGCGAAAACTTGTTGGCCCGCGCCGCCAACCGTGGCAAATACTCGCAAAAATGGACGCCAGCCAGGGCGGTTTGCCCCGTCCCGTACTCCCCCCGAATCTCGGCGGGCGACTCGGGCTTGGGGTCGAAAGTCTCATGCTGCGAGGGGCCGCCCGACTGAAAAATAAACACCACCGACTTTGCGCGGCCCGTGCCGCTTGAACTGGCGGCGGCCTGTCCCTCCAACCGCATCAAATCGGCTACGCCCGTCCCCAGCAGGCCGATACCCCCCGCTTGCAGCAACTGGCGGCGGCCAATCGCCGGGTGATCGCCACGGCAACAGCCTGCTCGGCGCATGGGGGCGGTTCCTTAATCTCAGGCCAATTCGATCGGTGCGACCGGACACGAATCAATCTTGTTTTATGCAACCGCAATGGTAACCGGCACCATCCGCGAGAGCAATCTTGCTGGAGGAGGCCGATTTCTAGCCGATCTCCGCGGGAAGCGTCTTCGGCCGCGACGATCTTCCGCCAGAAGAACAACCACGAATCGAACGAATGAGATTCCCGCATGGACGCTTGCCAGACCTGAGTCGCTCCCAGACATTTGAAGATAATGTATTGCCAGCGAGTTGCATGCGCACCGGCAATTACACAAGGCTTGGTGAGAACCACGAATCAAACGAATCCAGCGAATAAGGATCCTACGGTGCGAGTGCTTCTAGTCGCTGCCCGCCCCCACTTGCTCAAGCGAGTTTCCACTCAGGAGATTCATTCGTTAGATTGGTTTGATTCGTGGTTCTTCTCTTGGCGGGGGAGTACGATCCCGCCGTTCTCGGCCGCGATGTGCAATCTGGCCTGAGTATACGGCGATTTTCGCGGTCTCGGCCCTGCAGGCTGGAACGCCGATTGTCGCCGTCGCAGACGGCACTTACAGCCAAGTGTCACCCACGGCAACGAGGTGGCCCGCTATCGTTGCATGTTCTTCAAATGCCTGAATCGCTCCGCCAACGCTGGCCAGTCCCGCCCCCGGGCGGTACGATTCTGGGCTAGGAGTTGTTGGAACCGTTGGGGCACGGCAAGGGCGTGGCCATGGCCGACCGCGAGAACCACTACGAATGCGCGTTCGAGGCATTTCTGCGCCAGCGCCGCATAGCCTACGTGGCCGTCGATGAGACACGCCGCAGCCTGCTGGGCAACGGGTCGCTCAAGAGTCTCGATTTTTTGGTATCCACGCCCGGCGGCGGTGCCTGGCTTGTCGATGTCAAGGGACGCAAATTCCCCTCGGGCGGGCAGCAGTATTGGCGGAACTGGTCAACCCATGACGACCTGGAAAGCCTGTCGGGCTGGGAGGGCGTGTTCGGCGCGGGCTTTCGCGGCCTGTTTGTGTTTGCCTATCACGTTGTGGGGGAAGCCGCCCCGTTGCCGGTAGAACAGTTGTTTCCCTTTCGCGGTTCGTGGTACGGATTTGTCGGGGTGCCGCTACGGGACTACGCCGCTCACGCCCGGCAGATTTCGCCGCGCTGGGGAACCGTGGCCCTGCCGACCGACACCTTCCGCCGTCTGGCCGAACCCTTCCAGGCCTTCGTGTAGCCCGCCACGCGAACTCTGGAATGTTGGCACGGCGCGGCTAAGCGGCTACCCGCGAGATTTGTTCGCGAAAGAAGGAACCACGGATCACACAAATTTCGCGGATAGTATTGAACCTGTCCGCCGGCAAGTGATTTGCGCTTTTGAATGGCCGAGGCATTTTGCGCGGTTGCGCAAGATTCATGCCTGGGCTAAACTGCTGGCGGCAACGCGGCGTTTTATTGCTCCTTTTCCATCCCCGCGACAGCATGGCCCGCCGCCAAAATCGCCGTGAACAGGTTTCACCCCTTCGCGATTGGCTGCGGCGCTACTGGCCGGCGGCGCTGCTGGTGTTGGCCGTGGCGGGGGCCTATTCCAACAGTTTTCAGGGAGAGTTCGTCTTTGATGACCTGGCGGCTATTCGCGATAACACAACCATCCGTTCGTTGTGGCCCCCCGGCGGGATGCTCTCGCCGCCAGGCCAAGGGACCACGGTCGATGGCCGCCCGCTATTGAATGTCTCGTTTGCGCTGAACTGGGCCATCGGCGGCGACGATGTCGTGGGTTACCATTTGACTAATCTGGCGATCCATCTGGCGGCCAGCCTGGTGCTGTTCGGCCTGATCCGGCGGACGTTGCTGCTCCCCTGTTTTTCGGTCCCCTGGCGCGAGAGTGCCACCGGCCTGGCGCTGGCCGCCGCCCTGTTGTGGGCGATCCATCCGTTGCAGACCGAATCGGTCACTTACATCGTGCAGCGCGCCGAGTCGCTGGCCGGGCTGTTGCTGTTGCTGACCTTGTATGGCTTTGTACGAAGTGCCGCAAGCGATGCCGCCAGCAAAGGTTGGCTGGCCGCGAGCTGGTTGTGTTGCCTGTTGGGCATGGCCGCTAAAGAGACGATGGCCGCCGCACCGTTGTTGGTACTGCTGTACGACCGCGCGTTTCTGGCCGGCTCGTGGAAAGGGGCCATTCGCACACGCTGGCGAGTGCATGCCGCCTTGATGGCTACTTGGCTGTTGCTGGCCTGGTTGGTCTGGCAGTCAGCGGGTCGGGGCGGCACGGCCGGCTTTGGCCCGCGGACCAGCCCTGGGCGATACGCTCTGACGCAGTTGCCGGCCATCTTGCATTACCTGCGGCTTTCCGTGTGGCCGCGCCCCCTGGTGATGGACTACGGCGACGGTTTGGTCGAGCCAGGCTGGTGGCTGCTGCCATATGGGCTGGCCGTGGCGGGCATGGTGTTCGTAACGCTGCTGGCAATATGGCGCTGGCCGAAACCAGGCTTTGTCGGCGCGTGGTTTTGGTGCTTGCTGGCCCCTACCTCCAGCATCGTCCCCGTCATCACGCAGACCGTGGCCGAACATCGCATGTATCTGCCGCTGGCGGCCGTGGCCCTGCTGGCGGTTGTGGCTGGCTGGCGGCTGTGGCTAAAAGCGTCTGGCGATACCCGCGAGAGGCCGGCGCGGCTGCCCCGATTCGTGCCCTTGTTGCTGTTGGCGGCAGCCGTGTCGGCGCTCAGTGCGCAGACCCGGCTGCGTAACCTGGACTACCGCACACGGCTGTCGATTTGGAGCGACACCGCCAACAAGGTGCCCCACAACGCCCGCGCGCTGGCCAGCGTGGGAGATGAGCTATTCGAACTGGGGGAGCAGAAGTTGGCCCTGGAGTTCGTCACTCAGGCGATCTCGCGAAAGCCCGACGATGCCAGGCTGCTTTGTGGCCGGGCCGACATGTACAAACAGTTGGGCGACCAGCACGGGGCCCGTTCGGAAATGGACCTTGCTCGCCAAAACCTGCGGCGGGCCGCGGACGACTATTCGGCCGCGTTGCAAATCGACCCGCGGGGGGCCGACCTGTGGTACAAGCGGGCGCTGGCCCAACATCGCCTGGGCGCATGGCAAGCCGCCGTGGGCGATTACACGCAAGCCTTGGCACTGCGGCCCAATTGGCCCGAGGCGCTCAACAATCGTGCCGACGCGCATCTGCGGCTGCGCGACTACGGTTCCGCCTGGCAAGATGTCCGCCAACTACGCGAACTTGGTGCCGAACCCATTCCCGCGCTGCTGGAGAACCTCATCCGCGAATCAGGCCGGCTTCAGCCATGACTTTCAGGAGGCGATTCCATCGCCGATGGGCGTTGTAGGAGCCCCTCCCTAGGACGATAATCCGCTTGTCCTCCGTTTCATCCTTCATCCTTCCGCCTTCATCCTTTCCTCCTATGTCATCTCGTGCTTGGATACTTCTTGGTGCTTGCCTGGCTGCGGCGGGTGTGGCGGCGGGTGCCTACGGAGCGCACGGCCTGGAAGCCGCGGTCACGGCACAAGTCCAAGCAAGCGGAGGAGGTTCATCCGCCGAAATCTCCGCCCCAGACCGGCAAGAAATCGTCAAACGGATGGGTTACTGGGAGGTCGCCGCGCGATACCAGATGTACCACGCCTTGGGCCTGCTATTCGCGGGATTGTTGGCGGCGAGGAAGCCAACGCTGTGCGCCGCCCTGGCCGGGTGGAGCATGCTGTTGGGCGTGCTGCTGTTTAGCGGACTGTTGGACGTGATGGCCTTCGGCGGACCCAAATGGCTGGGAGCGATTGTCCCCCTGGGGGGGCTGGCCATGATCGTCGGATGGCTTTCGCTCGGTTGTGCCGGCTGGCGCGGCTGGGCAGCGCCGGAGTCAAGCTCTTAGGCGCTGTTGGCAGGCAGGCGATTACTCCCCACGAACAAACCGCCTGATCTGTTCGCTGCGTTTGATCCGCTTCGGTTCGCTGGGGCGGGAGGTCCCTTCGTCGGTGCGGGCGATCTCAATCCGGCGGCTGATAATCTGCTGGCCCAACCGGTCGAATTCCGAGCAGATCGAGCTGGAGCGGCGAACTTCAATCTCCGTCCAGCGATAACCGCTTTGGCTCAGCTTGGCGCGCTGTTCGTCCCAGGCAAAGTCGCTGGTCCAGAGGCGTTCGGCAACCTGCCGGTGCAGCAAGTGCAAGGGGGTTGAATCGCACGAGGCGGCCGTGGCGCTGCCGCGGCCCAGCCCCCAATCGGACAGTTTTTGTTTCCACGAACGCTTGCCGGATCCCGCGGGCCGCAAAGCGGCGGGACGGCCCACCACGGCGGCATACTGGTCGATCAGCCGCCACATCTTGCGCAAGTCGTGGACCTCGGTCTCGCAATGTTCGTCCCGCAGCAAGATGACTTCGCCCTGGCTGTGCGACAGGGCTTTGCGAAGCGATGCCGCCAGTCCGGGTTGCAACGACTGCCGCACGATCCGCACTTGCGGATAGCTGCGCGCCAAGTCGCGGGCCACCTCAAAGGTTTCGTCGGTCGATCCGGCGTCAATCAGCAGCACTTCGAACCGGGGCGACAACTCGGGCAACACTTCTAGCAGCTCGGTGACGGCCGGCTCCAAGGTGGTGATGCAGTCTTGCAAAACTTGGAATACGCTGATCGATCGTTTCACGGCGGCCATCCTCCGGGAGAGCGTTTGATTTCAACAAACACCGGCAACCGCGCCGCCAGGTTCAGGATAAGAGGCCTGACGGCGCGGCCGCCGGTTGGTATTGGATCGGACGGAATCCAACCGCCGCTGGAGAGAACCACTTTCGCGGCGCGTTACGACGTTGGTGCGACCCAGAACGAGAGTGCCGCGATTGACGAGTGCGAAGCGCCGGCCAAGAAATGCGGGCCAGGGACGGCGCGGTTTTAGGCACTTTCGCTGCATTCGTTAGGAACGCGCGAGGAACAAGCGGTTCATTCGGCGGTGGCACGCCATGAACGCGGATCGTCGCCGTTAGAGGCGGCTCCGATACATCATGGGGCGGTGGACGCCGAGATGCCTCTGGCGACCAGCGGCAGCGCCGACTATGCTGGATCGTTCGATTGTGACGAAACTGTTTTCCGCCCGAGGTTTTGACGTGTCTGAATCGCCCGCCACCATGCCCGATTTCGCCAAAGGGGACGGCCTGCTGCCTACCATTGCCCAAGATGCCGAGACGGGCGAAGTGCTGATGCTGGCCTACATGAATCCAGAGAGTTACGCCGAGACCATGGCCACCGGCCGCGCGGTTTACTACAGCCGCAGCCGCCAAAAACTATGGCGCAAGGGCGAAGAGAGCGGCAACGTCCAGCAGGTGAAGTCGGTCTATGTCGATTGCGACGCCGATACCATCTTGCTCAAGGTGGAGCAGATCGGCGGAGCCGCCTGCCACGAAGGCTTCAAAAGCTGCTTTTTCCGCCAGATCACCCCCGCCGGCACCACCATCATCGGCGAACGCGTCTTCGACCCCCAGCAAGTCTACAAGAAAGGCTGAAGGCGAAAGGCCGAGGGCAAGAAACTGAACACCGAACACTGAAAACTTCCGCATGTCTTTGCTCAAACTTGGAATCCCCGCTGGCAGCTTGCAAGAAGCCACCGCCGAACTGTTTCGCCGGGCCGGCTATAAAATTTCGTTTCCGTCGCGGAGTTATTATCCGAATATCGACGACGACGAAATTGAATGCATGTTGATCCGCGCGCAGGAAATGCCCCGCTACGTGCAGGACGGCATTCTGGACGCCGGGCTGACCGGCTACGACTGGATCATGGAGAACAACGCCGACGTGCATGAGGTGGCGGAACTGGTCTTCTCCAAGGTCAGCCGCCGCCCGGTGCGATGGGTGCTGTGCGTGCCCGAGGATTCTCCGGTAAAGAGCGTGGCCGATTTGCAAGGCGCGCGGATCGCCACCGAGGCGGTCGGCATGACAACCCGCTACCTGGCCCGGCATGGCGTGACGGCCAAGGTGGAATTTAGTTGGGGGGCGACCGAGGTCAAGCCGCCGCGACTGGCCGATGCCATTGTGGAGGTCACGGAGACCGGCAGCTCGTTGCGGGCCAACCATCTGCGGATCGTGGACGAGGTGTTGACCAGCACCACCCGGTTCATTGCCAACAAGGCAGCCTATGCCGACGGCTGGAAACGGCACAAAATAGACGACATCGTGCTGATGCTGCGCGGTGCCTTGGCCGCCGAGGGCAAAGTCGGCTTGATGATGAACGTACCGCGTGACAGCTTGCAGCGCGTGCTGGCCTTGTTGCCGGCCATGCAGCAGCCCACGGTTAGCAGCCTGGCCGACGACCAGTGGGTCGATGTCAACACGGTCCTGGACGAAAAGGTCGTCCGCAACATCATCCCCCGGCTAAAATCAGCCGGTGCCCGCGGTATCGTGGAGTACCAACTGAGCAAGATCATCGAATGAGGAGGACCGGCATGATGGGCGGAATCCGTGCGTTGCGATATTCGCTGGATCGGATGGGGTCGCTTGGTATCCAGCGGGCAGGGTGCGCCTTATTGTTGGCCTTGGCCGCGGGCCTAGCCGCTGTTGCCGGCGAGCCAGCGGACCTGCCGTTGCTGCTCGCGGAGGATTTTGAGAGCGACGCCGACCGTTGGGAGCCAACTGATCCGGCCGCTTGGAGACGCGTGGCCGGCCGCGGCGGCAACGTGCTGGCCCAGGTAGCGGCCAGCAAGTACAACCCGCCGCATCGCAGCCCATTCAATTTCACCCTGCTGAAGGACATGGACGTCGGTGATTTCGTGCTGGATGTGAAAGTTCGCAGCACGATCAAGGACTACGAC
Organism: Pirellulales bacterium; assembly: GCA_050247075.1. GTDB lineage: Bacteria > Planctomycetota > Planctomycetia > Pirellulales > JBFWUW01 > JBFWUW01. Next base: position 68,330 of record JBFWUW010000031.1, read on the forward strand.
CATCGTGATGTCTGCTTGATTTTTGGCCACCAGGATCCGGCCCATTTCTACTACGTCCACCTGGGCAAGAAGGCGGACGACCACGCCAATCAAATTTTTATCGTTGATGACGCGCCGCGAATTAAGATCAGCCAGACCACGACCGATGGCACTCCCTGGGACGACGAGTGGCATCACGTCCGCGTGATCCGCAATGTCGAGGACGGCAAGATCGAAATCTACTTCGACGACCTGGAAAAGCCGGCCATGACCGCCACCGACAAGGCCTTCACACACGGCCGTATCGGCTTGGGAACCTTCGACGACACGGCGGAATTCGACGACCTAGAACTACGCGGCACGACAACAGCCCAGCGCCCCGAATAACGCCTCCATCCACGATCTTGCACCGTAACCCTTCGTACGTGATTCACCACCCCATCTCGCATCACCGCTCTCCACAGGATCGCCCATGTCCGCCGAAGCCCGACTTGCCGACCTCAAGGTAGAACTTCCACCCGCACCCAAGCCCGCCGGCGTCTACAAGCCGATCGTGGTGATTGGCAATCTGGCTTATGTGTCGGGGCATGGTCCCTTGAAGACCGACAAGTCGATGCTGACCGGCAAGGTGGGCCAGGATACCGACCTCGAAGGGGGCTACGCCGCCGCCCGGCAAACCGGCCTGGCGATTCTGGCCACGCTAAAAGCCCAACTCGGCAGCCTCGACCGCGTGAAGCGGGTCATCAAGACCCTGGGCATGGTCAACTGCACTCCCGACTTCGGCGACCACCCCAAGGTCATCAACGGCTTTAGCGAGCTGATGGCCCAAGTGTTTGGTCCCGACGCCGGCGTAGGTGCCCGCAGCGCCGTCGGCATGGGCTCGCTCCCCGGCAATATCACCACGGAGGTGGAAGTGATCGTGGAGATTGAGTGAGGGGGAAGAGAAGGCAGAAGGATGAAGGCGGAAGGCGGAAGAAACCAGGGGAGTGTCGAATGGAGAATGGGGCAAGGACTCGCTACTCGCCAAGACCTCGCTTTCAGTTTCAAGCGAAATTCAAAAATCCAAAATCAAAAATGTCACAGGTCTCCGCTCTTGGTGTCGTAGCCGCCGTCGGGCCGGCGGAGGTGGTCGATCTGGTTGAGCGTGAGCAGTTTGATCTGGCTTTGCCAAGAGAGCTTGCTGAGCGAGCCGTTGAAGAAGCTGAAGGGATTGAGCTCGGCTGGTATCTCCAACAGCGATTTTAGCGCCGCCGACAGAATGCCGCCGTGCGAAAAGACCGCCACGGCACGCTCGTTTCCTTGCCGAATGAGACTCAGCACCGCGCGGCCGCGGACCATCAAATCGCGGCGCGACTCCCCGCCGGGTATGCGGAAATCGGCCTCGCCCGACAGCCAGCGTTGTGATTCGGCCGGGTGTTCGTCGCGGATCCGTGGCCAGGTCTTTCCCTGAAAGATGCCGGCGTTGAGTTCCATCAGGCTCTCCAGCGGGCGAATCTCCTGGCCCAGGGCGGCGGCCGACGGACGTGCCGTGTCGAAGGCCCGCTCCAAGGGGCTGGCGTAGACCGCCTCAATCCCCAGTTCCAGCATGGCGGGCACCAACGCCAGGCTTTGCCGCCGGCCCAGTTCCGACAGCGGCGGGTTCATCTGCCCTTGAATGCGGCCCTCGGCATTGAAGGCGCTTTCGCCATGCCGGATTAAATACAAAATCATGCAGTCTCCCACGCTGGCGGCCTGGTCGAAATAATCAAGAACGAAGCGCCGCCTCGCGCCGCCCGATTAGACCGTGCCTTGGCGAAAGCGGATAGGGCAGACTGATCTGTTCACCCTTCTCGTCGTTGCCGTGTGGCGGCCGCGCGGGCCAAGACCTCGGCCGGTTCCAGCGTGCGGTGGTGCGACAGGCAACTGGCGAACGACAGCTTGGCCGGCTTGGGCATGGGCAAGTCGGAGTTGAAGAAGTAGAACGTGCCCGCCTTAAGTTGCGGCACATCGGCTCCCTCCCCGCCGCGCTGGCGGATTTGCTCGCGAACCGTTTCGATGGCAGCGGGCGAGCTGGCTTTGCCGTAAAACTGCGACGAGCAATTGCCAATAATGGTGTTTTCAATCTCTCGCGGGTTCTGCGTGGCGAAGACCACCCCCAGGTGAAACTTGCGGGCTTGCGCCGCCAGGCGTTTCAAGATTTCCTTACAAGGCGTACTGCCTTGCGATGGGACGAAATCCTTGGCTTCGTCGATCACCAGCAGGCCGCGCAGAGGGCGGTCTGGGGGAATGGGGTTTTGCTTGATCCAGCCGAAAAGTGTCATGCCCAGTTGGTTGACGAAATGCTGCTTGCCCTCCAGCGAGGCTAGCCAATGCAAATTCACGACCGACACCCGCGTCCGCCGCGGGCGCTCGTCATCGCCGAACAACACCGCCGGGTCCAGGCCGGTCCCCGCGCCGCGCAACAGCGGATTGCTGGCCTGCGCCACGCGCAGGGCGTCGGCCATTTCACGGGCCATTTTCTCTTCTTTGGCCACGCCCAGGCTGGCCTCTGGGGGCAATTCGCTGAGCAATTCGATCAACCCCGGCAAGCCGTTCAGCCCGCGCGGCGCATACGCCCGCAAGACTTGCTGCAACAGGCCGCGTTTGGTGTTGGCGGTTGCCGACTTGCCTTGCGCGATGGCCGGCCCGAGCGATTCGGCGATCAATTCGATCGCCATGTTCATTTCTTCCGGTTCGTCGACAAAGGCCGACAAGTCGGGCAGCGGCTGAAAGACCAAGGGGTTGCCGCTTTGCGCGCCGGGCGTCCAAACATCGACATCGACATCGCGGTGAAAGGCACTGGCGCGCTGGGCATCGTCCGACAGCCAATTGGCGGCCGGTTCTGGCCGGGCATCCCCCAAGGCGGCCATGTCGTTCTGCAAGTCAATCACGATCGAGGGAATGCCGGCCAAGGCGCAAGACTCAATCATCCGCTTGAGCAGCATCGTCTTGCCGCTGCCCGCCCCGGCCAACACGACCGTATGCTTTTCCAAGAACGCCAGCGGCATCGTCTCTGGCTGGCCGCCGGGGCTGTTGGCCCGCACGCCAAGCTGCAAGTCTGGCGTGAACGGCTGCTGAACGGTGGGGGGAGCGGCACTTTTCGGTACGAGACTGACAGGAGGAGTGGGAACTTGTGCCGCTGGCGGCTGGGGAACAATCGGCTGGAACGGAGTGGTTTGCGGAACATCTTTAATATGCTCCTCCGGCGGACCACCAACCGGCAACGGACGTTTAGCCGCCTCGGCATTTGCCGGCGGCGTCTGAATCGAAGCGACATTTTCTGGCTTGCCTGCCGCCATGCCCGCCGATGCCTTTTCCGATCCGCACAACTTCGGCGCAAGCAAACGCATCAACGGCAAACGCGAGGCTGGCTTGGCCGATGCGATCCAGTCGGGCAGGCCGGTTTGGTTGTCTTCGAGCATTTTCTGAATGGCAAACAGTGTGCGCACCTCGTCATCCGACGGCGCGTGCCACTTGCCCCCTTTCTCCTGGTATTCTCGCAACAGCGCCGCCGTAATCACGCCGCCGGGCATGTCGCCCTTGCGCAGGATGACCGTGTGGCGGAAGCCCAAGCGGTCGTCAATGCCTGAAGCCACCATGGCCGCCCGCAAGCGGTGTTGGAAAGCAATGGGATTGTGGCGCTGCAGTGCCCGCAAGCAGAAATGCTCCTCGGTATCTCCCTGGTCGCGGTGAGTCAGGCGGATTCTGGCATGCAGCGGCAGCGTTCCCTTGCCGCCGGGAAATTCGTCGATGCCTTTGTCGGTATCGCCGGGCAGTTCCACCTCGCGCAGCAGGCAGCGGCAGGCTGCCAGCAACAGCGGGCCGATGCGGTCGTCGTCCATGGATTGTTCGAGCAGATACGGCACGTTGGCTTGCTGGCGGTAACGCTCAAAGGCGGCGGCCAATCGTGGTTCGTCGTGGATGATGACGGGTGCTTCGTGCCCATCACTGGCCAGGCTGGCCAATTCGTTGAACTTGCCATTGGCGAGGCACTGCCGGCGATGGCGGTCGCACGCTTTCAGCAGCTGGCGGGGTGATACCCCATGCACGCCCGCCAGCGCCTGCCGCGAAAGGGGCCATGACTGATGTGGCGGAGTAAACCCGGTTCGTTTGCAGGCGGCGTCGATGCGCGGAAACAAAATCGACTCGGCCACCGATTGCTGTTGCACCCAGTTCAAATACATCGGATCTCGAAAACGGTCCTTGATCGGAATCAGCGTAGTCTCGCTCAAGGCGTGCCACGTCGAGTCCAGCCCCGACACCACGGTAAAGGTTCTCCGC
>JBFWUW010000032.1:0-71635 GCA_050247075.1 Pirellulales bacterium
CCGTGCCCGATGATGGCTTGCCAATAACGCCATCGCCGATGTAGCCTTCCCGCAGACACCACAGGGTCGGCGCACGAAAAGCCTGATTTCGGAGCTCAATAGCTGGCCTGCTTGTACCTCTGGCCGACGCTACACCCACGGCGTTACCGCCGCCGGCGTACGGTTCGAGGCCGAAGTGACTGGCAAGGTCTTCCTCGTAGGACTCTTTCATTCCCAACTCCAAACCGGTTTATCCCGGCGCTTTCGGTGTCCCCCTGGCCGCCTCCTCCCCTGGCCGCCTCTCGGCTTCGCCAACGGTCAACCGTTTGATGCGGACGCAGCATACGATCTGTGGAACAATGCTCACACGGTCACGTTGGAAGACTACTTGTTAAAAGAAGGCCCGGGCGTACTGTACCACCCAAGCGTGAATCCGTGAGATGGAGATTTCTATGAACGGCTTTCGGGTTCACCTGTTGAGACTGATCCAATCGAAGGATGGGCAGTTAAGCTGGTATCAGATTGATCGAGCATTGTCATCCGAAGGCTTTGAACAAGCAGAGCATCTGATGCAATCTCTAAACGGTCTTGAATCAGACGGCTATGTTGTCACGCACGTCGGGACCAATCCGTCACAGCCAACGTACTCGATCACTTCGACTGGCGTCGCGGTCTTGACGCAACTCTCGACGGATTGACTTGTAATTTAGACGCCTAGCTTCGCCTTCGGCAGTTTCGATGCCTTGACCTTCGCTTTCTTCTGACGCGGCCTGAGACGCGGACTGGGGACACCGAAAGCGCCGGGATAAACCGGTTTGGAGTTGGGAATGAAAGAGTCTTACGAAGAAGACCTTCCCAGTCACTTCGGCCTCGAACCGTACGCCGGAGGCGGTAACGCCGTGGGTGTAGCATCGGCCAGATGAGCTGTCTGGGGACAGCCACACTCGCAGACCCTTCAAGGGTTGCTTATGGCCTCCTGCCGAGCGAGCAGATACCGGCTCTTGGGCGGCACTTGGTTTCCGCGGTGGTGGATTTCATGCGGCTGATTTCGTGACGTGCATCTCAGCAATATGTTAGGACACCAACCCAGCCGCAACGGGCCCACGCTCAATTTATGGGTCTCCCCCGGCTGTCGCACGAGCGGTGGAAGGCTGGCTTGTCGAAGAGAGTCCGGGTGGTGCGTTCTCTTCCATTGTCTGGGAAGCGGCCACACCAGAATCGATGGCGCGCCAAGCGTCCATTCACAACACGGCCGCGGCCGCTTCTTCCGAGACATCGAGCGGCAAGCCAGAGATATATTTCCGCACGGGATCTTCGCAGTCCCGCGCGATCCGTTTCAGCCCATACAGGTTTTCAACATGGTACACCCGGCCGCTATGTGTACCGTCCCGACGGATGCAGTACCGCTCCAGGCTGGGGCTAATTTCGCGTACCGCCCGCACGTCTTGGGGACCAATGACGTACTGCTCTCGGGGCAAGTACCGACACAGGTCGATGATTCCTCGGCGGACAAAGCGTTGCCCCAGCCAGCGCGGCAACCGCTGGCTGACGCGGGCCAGCCCCCAGGCTTTGGCATCAAACCGTTGCAGCTCCGAAAAAACGTAGGGAAAGGCGGAGGGCCGAACGCCCAGCGCCGTGGCCAAGGTAGAGAACCAAATCTCCTCGCGAGGGTAGCGCGGGCCAGGCTGGGAGGGTGAGAAGCGGTCGTCTTGGGCCAGATCGGCGATTTCGTACAAGACCTCGGCCTGGTAGACCGAACCTTCGATCTGGCTTCCAACCAGGCGGCCGGTCCCCAGGTGCCGCAAGCAGGCGGCCAGCGCCGTGTCTTGCAGCGCGGCTGGTCCCGGCCACCAATAACTCTCCGCGAACACGGGCCATTGGTGCAGGCAATTACGGTGGGCCTGCATGAAGTCAGCCACGCCGCCGCGGACCAGCATATCGTTGGAGGAATGAAAGGTGATCAAGGTGGCATCGCCGCGTTGGCGAATGCACCGGATATTGGCCAGATGGGCTTCGATAATACCGCTCCAGGCGGTCGGCACGCTGTGGGGATTAACCGTGCAATGCCGCAAGCCGGCCTCGTCGAGCCGCGAAGCCAGTTCGTGATGGCTAAAGGCCGCCTGGGCCGAGCGATGCAAGACGACCCGGACCTGGGGCGCATAAGCCGCCAGGTTTTGCATTTGATTGATTATGACCGGGATGTTTTCGTGGACCGGTATCGAGAAGTAGATCATGCGGCCCAAGGCATCCTTTCTGGCTGGCAGGCGAGAAAATCGTCGTACTCCGACGGAATTCCGACGAAGGTCACCTGGCCGCGGTCGATGCGGTGGTAGGCGACCGGTTCTCCCCGTTCGATCAAGTAGTTATACAGCGGCGCGACGTACCGCTCTGGCAATTGGCCCAAGTAGCGTTGCTGGTCGGCCGCCGCCATTCGCAGGGCGCTGAGAAAATGTTCGACCGTGGCAAAGTGGTACAGACCCGTGCAACACAAGTCGGAGATGGCTTGTTTTTCCGCCGTTTGCAAGGCCCAGGGCTCGCTTTCGCTGGCGGGCAGCACGTAGGACCAGTTTGCCCCCTTGCCCACAAAGACCTCCAAGCAACCGGCCGCCCGGCTGGCGATGGCGGGCTGCCAGTAGCCTGGCCGGATCGTATCGATATTGAAGATGGTCAATGGTTCGCCGTGGGCGGCTTGCCCCCGCGATACCCCCAGCTCCACGGTGTGGGCCTGCCCATCGGTGGGACCATCCAACACGACAACTTGAGCCTGGCGAATGCCCAAACGGCGGGCCGACTGGCGGACAAAGTCCGGCGTTCCCGCGACGTCGCGAACGACGAACAGAAACCGTTCCGTGGCGAAGTAGCGGGCAAAGCTCGACACGCTCCAGTCAAACAACGTGCGGTCATGCGCTGCGAGCATGTATTTGGGCAACCGGTAGCCCGCCTGGGTGAATCTGGAGCTCAGTCCCGCCATCGGAATCACGATCATGGGATTGCTCTCTTTCCACGTAGAGGCGCAGCGCGTTGGCCAGCAGCGCGCGTTGCCGTTTGGGGGAATCGGCATGCAAGGGAAGCATGGCCAAGAACAGCAGCGTGGCCACCGCGTGCCCGGACCATTCCGCGGGCCGCCGCCCCAAAAACCGGCAGCGGCCAAACAGTTGTTGGATGGGCCTGACTTCTTGGAAAGGGAGTTCCAGATCGAATGCCGCACCAGACTCCGCCAGCCGAAAGCGGTCGGCCACGATAAAGTCGTACAACCCCATCACCGAGTGCGTCAGCTTGCCGATATCGTAGCGGACATCGCCCAGGATGCTGGGCGCACCGTCAACTCCCAGGCCGCGCGGGTCGATGACTTTGACCTGCCGGGCACGAAAGTCATACAAGATATTGCTGAAACAATAGTCTCCGTGAACGATCGCCAGCGGCTGCCGCATGTCTCTCGACAGCACTTCGTCGTAGCAATCGCGTACGACGCGCTCTAGCGAGGGGACGGCCCGTCCGTTGATCGTCCATTCACGCGACAAACTGGTGCCGGCTTGCCGGGCGTAAGTACCGAGCCGATGCAAGGTATGATCCAGGTAGCGCTGTTGGACATCGACCAAAGGCTGCCGCACATGGGCCGCGGCGGCCGTGAGGAATTCGTCGCAAGCCGAGAAAATGCCTTGCCAGACGAATGGCGGCAGGTCGCCAAACACGAACAGGTCGTTGAGCGGCGGCAGATGCAAGTACTCCAACGAATACGAATAGGCATCCGCGGAAGTATCTTCCCCCAAGAACTGCGGCGTGAACCTTCGCAAGGCGGGCGGAATTTGCTGAAACCAGTGCGCCTCGGCCCGTAACTTATCGGCGTTGCTGCCCGCCTTGGTTACGCCTGCCCGCGAGATTTGCAAACGGTTAAAGCAGCGTTCGGTGGTCACCTGCGTGCGCGAGCGGTAGTACGTTGTCAGGTGGCCAAAGTCGTGCCATTCCTCGACAATCGCGGGCTGCAGCGGGCCTACGTCGTCGTGGTACTGGTGAACCGCGGCCAGAAAGTCATTGCCGGCCGCATCCAAGGCGGTCGCCAGGTCCGCCCCCCGCGCAAAGCTGAAATATCCGGCGATCACGCGCGGTTGGTTCGACGGCGGCCGGTCCGACGCGCCCGGGCAGTAGCCCCACGGATAGTTGTCGGTGGGAGTGGCGACCGCGTAAATGTTGGTCCGCTCAAAGTCGATGTCGCGGATCAACGTGTCGCCGTAGAGGATATCGACGCGGCGGTCGGTCCCTAATTGCTCCAGCAGAAACCAGATAGCCTCGCCCGTCGTCAGGCCGACCGGAACGCGGACGATCTCCACATTCAGGCTGCGCAGACGGGCCAAGTCAAAGTCGGTCGGGACAAACGTCCAGGGTAAGGAAAGGTAGACCTCATCGTAGGCTTCGCCCGCCAAGGCGAGTTGATGCTCGTACAACCGCCGATTGCCGAACGGCAGGAACGCTGGCGGCAGTTGCCCAAACTCGGACTGCAGTTCCGGCGTGCAGTAGGCGCTAGAGGCAATGATGAGCATGGCGGCCGCCTCACTTGTCTTGTTTCAGCAAGGCGCGAACCTGGGCGTAGTCCAGGTTGACGAATTCATCCGGCCGCAACGCGCGATCATCAATGTAAAAGCCGTCGAAACCGCACCACGGCTTGCCCACCACGACTTCGTCGAAGGGGATCTCATGCTTTTGCAACCACTGCAAGATCGTGGGCAAGGTATGCACGTTGATCTTGCCGACATTGCCGGCATGGGTGCGCATATTGCGGCTGGTGTGGATCACGATCTCGAAGCCGCTCTGCTTGTATTCCCGCAGCCGCGCGATGACGTCGCGGTTGGGCTGCTCTTGGCCGTAAGGCTCTCCCCCTTTGATGGTCAACGTATCGTCGAGGTCGATAATCAGACGCTTCAAGGCTGCTCCAATCCATCCTGGGGAACTCGGTCTGGCCTGGCCAGTTCGCCACGCGCACACATTTCCTATGTACGGCCGCGCGGCGATCGACCGGCGAGCCCTGGGCCAGACAATCGCAAACGGGTCCCAGTGGGTGGTACGCGGCCCACAAGGCGGCACGGTACAAAGCGCGGCCGACAGCCGTCAATACCAGTGCCAGATGTGGCGATTGCCTTGCCAGCAGCCCGCGCGTTCAGCCGAACAGTTCCAGCAGCGGGCGGCCGCCATCCACGATGGAGACCGGCTGGCCGCGCTGATTGAGAACGCGCAGCTCAGGGTTGATGCCCAATGCCGTGTAAATGGTGGCGGCAAGGTCCTCGGGACTGACGGGTTTGCTGGCCGGGTAGAGCGCGTCACGGTCGCTGGTGCCGTAAAGCGTGCCGCCGCAGATGCCAGCACCCGCTAGCAGCGCGGGGAAGCAATACGTCCAATGGTTGCGGCCCCAAGTGGAATTTGCGGGCTGCGGGGTGCGCCCCATTTCGCCCAGGCAAACGACAAGCGTCTCCTCCAACAGGCCGCTTTGCTCCATATCCTCTAACAACGCCGAGAGCGACTGATCCAGTCCCGGCAGCAGATGTTTGTCGAGGTCGGCGCTGGTGATGTGGCTGTCCCAGCCGTAGCCGTCTGGCCCGTCCCACAGCACGGTGGCAAAGCGGGCACCCGCCTCGATCATGCGGCGGCCCATCAGCAACGATTGCCCAAACAAATGCCGCCCGTAGCGGTCTCGCAATTCGGCCGGCTCGCGGCGGATATCGAGCGCCGTGCGAACCTGCTCACTCGTGGCGATGTCGAAGGCCCGCTGTTGAAACCGGTCGTAACTGGCGATATTACCGCTGATTTCCGCCGTGCGGCGGGCGGCGTCAAACTCCTCTAACAACGTGCGCCGCCGGCCCAATCGGTCGAGAGGCATCTCCAGTGTTGGCAACAGGCCTTGCACGCGAAAGTCGAGCTCCTCGTCGGTGCAATCGCGGTAGTACGGATTGTCCTTGGAGTCGCGCTTGCGGATCTCGGTGGCCAGTGCGTCGTAGCCCCGCCCGAGCCAGCCGGCGTATTGCCCGGTGCGGTCGTAGCGCGGCGTTTGAATGTGCCCCATGCGGTTGGGCAGGTAGACATAACTGGGAAAGCTTCGCTGGCGGTCGTGCCGATCGACGTATTCCACCACCGAACCCATCGCCGGCCAATCGCTGTCGGTGGCGTTGACATCTTGGCCATTGGCGGCGCTTCGCGGCCAGGTATGGCCCGTCTGCAGATAATGGCAAGCGTTATGGTCGTTGTGCGGGTGCGTCATCGTCCGCACCACACAATACTTGTCAGACGCGGCGGCCAATTGGGGCAGTTTCTCGCAGATCCGCAGCTCTGGCGTGCGGGCGGCGATTGGCCGCCAAGGTCCGCGAATCTTTTCGGCGGCGTCGGGCTTGCAGTCGAAGGTCTCTAACTGGCTAGGACCGCCAAACAAGAAGACAAACAGCACGCTCTTGGCCCGCGCCGGCAACGTGGATTGCTCGCTGGCCGCCAACAGGCCTGGCAGCGACAGGCCAAACAGGCCCGCCCCGCCCGCCTGCAACAATTCACGCCGCGTCAGCCCGCTGCAAACGCCGCGGGGGCGAGAGTTAATCGTGAGCATGGTCCAGCATCTCCGATCGCGCGAGAATCGACGCATCAACAGAAACCAATCTAAACTGGTTTCCGCAGCAGGACAATATGAGGTGTACACCTCATCAGCGTCAATTCATTCCGCCAATGGCCAGACCAAGCCACGCTCTGCTCCATCCAGACCACCCGCGGATGGGTTGACCAACTACTTGCGGGGCAACTTGGGAGGATTGCCGGCCATGCGGACTCCGCGCACATATTTGTGGCAAGAGACGCACTTCATGGTCATGCCGACGTAGGCCAGGGCCGCGCCATCCAGATTTTTTTCCTTGGCGGCTTTCGTCAAGTCGTCGGTCAGTTTGCGAAATTCGGCGCTTTGATGCAGATACTCTGGCGTTTGCAAGACTTGCCAGTTTGCCGCCAGGCTCAACAGGCTAATGTCTTGCGAATGCTTGGCAATCATGTCGAAGTCCTCAAGCGCCAGCCCTTCCAAGACTTTCTCGGAGTGATCGAGCTTGGCACGCATGAACTTAGCCACGTTGTTGGGCTGTTGCGGCTCGGCCCGATTGGCCCAGGCCAGCCCCAAGACGCCCAATACCAGACAAAACGCGATGCTCTTTTTGCGCATGTGACAATTCCTTGGCGGATGGATATTGAAATGAATGGACCGCTTGCTCGATCCGGCTGCCAGGAATGAACATGGCAAATCAAGTGCCAAACAGGCCCAAAGCTGAGCCTTTTCGCCGCAGCAGACTGAGTCGAGCGTCAAATGCCGTTGTCCACTGCGGGGCATGCAGTGCAGAGCCCTAGCCGCTGCTTGGCACAGACTGCCAGGGTGTGACAAGACCGCACGGACAGGCGGTGTCACTGTGCGATTTCGGCACTCGCCAAAACGGCCGTAGGAGGCGGTTTTCCGGCCGACCGGGGCGCATACGGCGGGCGCCTGGGCCAGCAGTGAACGGCCCGGCCTGCCTCCCTTTCATCCTTCATCCTTCCGCCTTCATCCTTTCCTCACACGGCCCGTACCATGACGCAACTGGCCTGACCCTGCACGGTCACGCTGAGGTTGAGAAAGCTAGCGCCAGGCTCGGTGCCATCCTTGGCGACCACGTTGATGGGGCACTCTGGATCGGGTGTTTCATAGTTCAGCGTGCGGAAGAGCTGGCGGTGTTTGAGTGCCAGCACGCCGGCACACAGTTCGACCGCTCCGCTGCCGGCCCCCAGGTTGCCAAAGTAACTCTTGGCCGCCGTGACGGGCAGCTTATCGGCCTTGTCGCCAAAAATGGCCCGGATGGCCTGCGACTCGGCAATGTCGCTGGTTTGGGAACCAAGCCCGTGGGCTTGGATATGGCCAACGTCGTCTAGGGTGGCGTTGGCATCACGCAAGGTCGCCCGCATGGCATTGATGAGCGCCGTGTGCCGCCGCGAAACCAAATGGGGACCGGCCACCTGGCTGCTGGCCGTGCCGACAATCTCCGCCAGAATCGTGGCACCGCGGGCCTGGGCCGATTCCCACTCTTCCAGAATCAACGCACCCGACCCTTCGCCCAAAACCATGCCGCTACGGTTCTTGTCGAACGGCCGGCAGGCCTTCTCCGGTTCGCAGCCGTTGCCGGCCAGTTCTTGCTGCAAGACCGCATGCACCGCCTTGACCGGATGGATCCAGGTGCCGGTGGCCCCAGCGATCATGGTGTCGGCGTGGCCGCGCTGGATGTAGCGAAAAGCCTCGCCAATCGCCAGATTGCTGGAAGCCTCACGCAGAGTGAGGGAGTTGTTGGGCCCGCGCAGGTCGTTGTAAATGGCGATGTGGGCGCTGGGCATGTTGGGCAAATACTTCAACAGCCACAGGGGATCCATCTTGCCCAAGCCCTCGCTGGCCCAGCGGCCGAAGTCGAACTTGCCGTCCGGGCCCACGCAGGTGCGCACGGCGTCGGTGTATTCCTCGGGCTGGGTGATCATGTAGTCCGAGCCAAACACAATGCCCGTCCGTTCGGGATTCGTCTTGCCCCCGCCCAAGCCGGCATCGTGCAGGGCCAACTGCGCGGCGGCGATGCCCATCTTGGCTTCGCGGCAGATCGTTTTAAGCCCTTTGCGGATGGCCTTTTTTTGCTCTTTTTCCAGCGGGCCGAACTGGTCGATCTCTTCGGTGAAGCCGCGGGCCTCGGCGGCGAACGACATCGGCAGATACTTGGGTGGCACGGCGACCAAGGGGCCCACGCCGCTGCGGCCGGCGGAGAGCGCATCCCACAGTTCCTGGGGACTGTTGCCCAAGGGGGTAATCAAGCCCATGCCGGTGATGGCCACGCGCCGGTCGTTCCGCTCCACACCATTCATGTCTGATACCTACGGACAACGCATGACAGAAGTTCCTAATGCCGAATGCGGCCAAGTCCCACAGTTTAGTTGGCGTGGTGGCCGTCGTCGAGACGAGTTCGGCGGCTTGGTGGGCATGTTCATGGGCGGATTTGCACGGAAATTTTCCTCATGCGGAACATTAGGGTATGCTCGAAGGGATCGCGTTCGGTGGCTGCCTGGCCGTGTTAGCGGCAATACGGGCCGGCATGGCCGATCGCTCCGCCTGTGCGCGTGGCCACCCATCGGAGCAGCATCCGCCAACTTTCAGGAGGCCCCTCCATGCATTCTCCCGGCGAATCGTTGCCCCGCTCGCCGCGGCTCGTGCAGATTTGCCGGCAATTCAGGCAGCAGTGGGTGGCGGGCCGTTGGCCGCGGATTGAGGCCATTCTAGAGGCAGAGGCGGATACCGAGGCCGAACTCGACCGCGACTCGCTGTTGCGCGAACTGCTGGCGATTGAATTGCAGGCCCGCCAGTCGCGCGGCGATGCCCCCACGATCGCGGATTACACGGGCCGATTTCCCAACCAGTTGCCGATCCTGGAGGAAGTCTTCGCGGCGCACGCCGGCACTCCCCAGGTGGCGGCCACGGTGGACTTCAGTTTTCAACCGGACGATACACGTGCGCCAGCAGCAGACGTGGAGACTGGCGCTGCTTCCGCCGCTACGCAACATGGCCCCACGCCGCACGCCAGGCAGTTTGGCGACTACGAGATTCTGGAGGAAATCGCCCGCGGCGGAATGGGGGTGGTGTACCGCGCGCGGCAGATGCGGTTGAATCGGATGGTGGCCCTGAAAATGATCAAGTCGGGCGATCTGGCCGACACGCACGAGGTGCAGCGATTCTTTGCCGAGGCGGAAGCGGCGGCCCGGCTGGAACATCCACACATCGTGCCGATCTACGAGATTGGCGAACACCAAGGGCAGCACTTTTTCTCGATGAAGCTGGTGGAAGGGGCCAGCCTGAAGGCCCGCCTCGCCGAAGGGCCGATGCCGGCCCGCGAGGCCGCGGAGCTGTTAAAGCCGTTGGCCGCCGCGGTGCAGTTTGCCCACGAACGGGGCATTGTCCACCGCGATTTGAAGCCGGCCAACGTACTGCTGGACCGCCACGGCTGGCCGCGCGTGACCGACTTCGGCCTGGCCAAGCAATTTGGCGGAGATAGCGAACTGACCAAGAGCGGCCAGGTCATGGGCACCCCCAGCTACATGCCGCCGGAACAAGCCGCCGGAGAGATCGGCCAGATTGGCCCGCATTCCGATGTCTATTCGCTCGGTGCCATTTTGTACTGCGCACTGACGGGCCGGCCGCCCTTTCAGGCGGCCAGCGTCATGGAGACCTTGCAACAGGTACAGAACCGCGAACCCGTCGCGCCGCGGCAGCTTAACCCTACCGTCGATCGCGACTTGGAAACGATCTGCTTGAAATGTCTGGAGAAGTCGCCCGCCAGGCGGTTTCCCTCGGCGCAGGCCTTGTCCGAGGAGTTGGACCGCTTTTTGCAAGACCTGCCGATTGTCTCACGGCGGGCCACACCGGCCGAACGGGCCGTGAAATGGGCCCGCCGCCGGCCCGCGTTGGCTGCCTTGGCGATCGTCAGCGGGGTGGCCGCGCTGGCGGTCACGGCGCTGGGCGTGGGGTTCTACTTTCATGGCCAACTGCGGGCGGAAAAGCTGGCCTCGGACCAGCAACGAGACCTGGCCCAAGCGGCCAAACAAGAAGCCGATCAGCAGCGCAACGCCGCCCAGGCTGCCCGCGACGGGCTGGCCAAGGAGAAGGTGGAAGTCGAACGGCAGCAAGCTCAAGTGGAACTTCAGCGGGACCGGGTGCGGCGCGTGCTGTACTGCGCGGATATCAACCTGGCCGACCAGGCCTGGCAAGAGGCCGAGGTGGGCCGCATGATGCGGATATTGAACCGGCAGGTTCCCACCAACAACGAACCCGACCTGCGCGGGTTTGAATGGTATTACCTCAACCGGCTCTCTTATACGCAACAGTTGACGGTCTATCGCCACCGCTGGGCGACTGGCGATCAATGGCTTTCCCGCGGCACGGGTTTGGTGGCGGTGGGGAATAAACCGGTGCGCGTGTGGGAGGTCGGCACCGGCCAAATCTTGAACGTCTTCGACGCTCCCAACGAGCAGGCTTGGGCGCAGTGCGTGGCTTTGAGCGAGGACGGCAAAACGCTGGCCTTGGGCCGCTGGGACGGCACGCTGGAAGTCTGGGACCGCCTGGAGATGAAGCGGCGGTTTTCCGTGCCGGCCGCCTTTGGCACCGAACTACGCCAGCAGACAGTCGTGGGCTGCGTGGCGATGAACCCCGACGCCACGCGGATTGCCACGGGCGAATTCGGCAACGACATGCGGCTGTGGGACAGCCAAGGCGAGTTGGTCCAGGTGCTGCAAGGACACACGGGCTCGGCCGGCGATCTCAAGTTCAGCCCCGATGGCAGCCAGTTGGCGACGGCTTCCTCGGACAGGTCGGTTCGCCTGTGGAACGGCACGACGGGTGAGTTCATGGGTGCCTTCGGGCCGTTGCCCTCGAACCCATTGTCCATCGCCTGGAGCAAGGACGGGCAACAACTGGCCATCGCCGGGTACGACGGAGAAATCGAACTGCGGAACTTGAAGGACGCCAGCGTCGCACGGACCTTTCGCGGACATCGCGGATCGGCCAATGAAGTCGATTGGCATCCCGATGGCGGGCTGCTTGCCAGTTGCGGCCACGATGGCACCGTGCGGATCTGGAACGTGGCCGATGGCCGGCAAACGCACCTCATCCGCGGACATACCGATTACGTTTCCAACGTCGCCTGGCTGGCGGATGGAGAGCGCGTCGTCTCTACCGCTAACGACGGCACCTCGCGCGTCTGGAATGTCCACAACCGGCCCGAGCGGTTCGAATGGACGGGACACAACCACAACGTCTCGTCGGTGTCTTTCCGGCCCGACGGGGATCAATTTGCCACCGCCGGCCGCGATGGAGCCTTGATCCTGTGGGAGACCGCCAGCGGCCGCATCGTCAAACAGTTGGGATGCGCCGCGCGCGGGCTGTGTGGCGTTGCCTGGACCCCGGACGGAAAAGGCATTTCCGCCGGGGGCGACGACGGCAATGTTTACGTCTGGGACCAAGAGAGCGGCCAACCGCGGGTGTTCGCCGGCCATACCGCTGGCATCCAGTCCTTGCGCTTTACGCCAGATGGCGGGCTGTTGGTTTCGGCCAGCAACGACCAGACCGCGAGGATCTGGGATGTGGCCAGCGGCGCGGCGGTGCGCGTATTGGAAGGCCATACCAACATGATCTTCGACATGGCACTTTCTCCCTCGGGCTTGCAAATCGCGACAGGGGGACACGACGGCAAGCTCAAATTGTGGGACACCATGACCGGCCAGCCGCAAGCGGAGCTGTCGATCTTCAACTTTCCCCGCTTGTGCTACAGCCCCGACGGCAGCCAATTGCTTACGCCCGGCATGGGATTTGATGTGTCGGTAATTAAAATAGCCGACAACTCCATGACCTCCTCGTTTGCCAACGGGCACGACCAGGGAGTCAGCACCATCGCCTACAGCCCCGACGGGCAGCGAATCGCCACCGGTTCGTACGACAAGTCGGTGCGGATTTGGGATGTGGAGACGGGCCAGCAATGCCTGGTGCTGCCGGCAACCGGGCCGGTTTACTGTTTGGCCTTCAGCCCCAACGGCCGCTGGCTGGTGGCCGGTTGCGACAACTCCACGCTGATCTGGGACAGCGGCCATGTTTCGGCGGGCAGCCACCTTGCCGGGAAGCAGCCGGCCGGCGATTAAGGGTGGCTGGAGAGAAGGGTGGCTGGCGTCTGACCACCGGGAAGGCCCAGCGGAGTGGCATTGCAATCAGAAACGCCAATGGACGCCGACGCGGGGAACTTGGTTGGAGGATCAATCCCGCTCTCGCCATTCGCTGCACTACTAACCTAGCCACCATTCGCCACGGGTCACGGCAACCGCGTCGCGAGAGCCAGAGCTTACCGCGCAGTGCGTTTATTCGGCTGAAGTTCGCGGTGCCGAAAACACTCCACCAGGTGGTCGTTTACCATTCCCACTGCCTGCATGAAGGCGTAGCAAATGGTGCTGCCGACGAAGCGAAAGCCGCGCCGTTTCAGTTCCTTGCTCATGGCGTCCGACTCCGGCGTACAGGCCGGTACTTCCCCCATGCCGCGGCGGGTGTTTTGGATTGGCACGCCCCCCACGAATTTCCAGATGAACGAATCGAAGCCGCCGAACTCGCTTTGCACATCCAGAAACGCTTGGGCATTGTCGATGGCGGAGGAGATCTTCAACCGGTTGCGGACGATGCCGGCATTGCCGAGCAGGGCCGCTTGCTGCTTCCGGCCGTACCTGGCGACCAGGGCCGGATCGAACTGGCTGAAAGCAGCGCGGTAGTTCTCGCGCTTCTTCAGGATGGTGGACCAGCTCAGCCCCGCTTGTGCCCCTTCCAGAATTAGAAACTCAAACAGCACTCGGTCGTCATGCACCGGCACGCCCCACTCCAGATCGTGATAGGCCGCGTACTGCTCGCCCTGCGCCCAGGGGCAGCGAGTCCGTTCAGCGGCTGTGCGCGGGGTTGTCATGCG
Organism: Pirellulales bacterium; assembly: GCA_050247075.1. Classification (GTDB taxonomy): domain Bacteria; phylum Planctomycetota; class Planctomycetia; order Pirellulales; family JBFWUW01; genus JBFWUW01. Next base: position 13,488 of record JBFWUW010000032.1, read on the forward strand.
GCCAACAACATCGTCGTGATTATCTCCCTCTCCCGAAGCACCGGGAGAGGGAGCGGCGGAGATTGGTACGCCATTCAATACTCAATCGGCGATGGAATCGCCTCCTACAGATCGGCGATTGGTACGCCGCCGACAGATCTGCTTAGTGCCCTTCGCCGTGATCGCCCAATTGTTGAGAGAGATACAACTGAATGCCGACCTCCTTGATTACGCCCAGTTGCGTTTCCAGCCAATCGACGTGCTCTTCCGACTCCACCAGAATCCGCTCCATCAGTTCGCGGGTGCCGCCATCTTTTTCGGCGCTGCACAGCACCACGGCGTCGTTGTAGGTGTTGACGCCCTTGGTCTCCAGCACCAGGTCGTGCTCAAACTGCTCCTTGACGTTCGTCCCCACGCGGATCACGTCGTAGCGGGCAATCTCGGGCGTTCCCTCCAGGAACAAGATGCGGTCGATAATCATCTCGGCATGCTTCATTTCGCCCATCGACTCGACATAGTGCTTTTTCGCCAGCTTGTCGTAGCCCCAGTTCTTGCACATCTTGGCCTGGCAAAAGTATTGATTGATGGCGGTTAGTTCGATGGTCAGCGCGGCGTTGAGCGCGTCGATGATTTTTTGCTTGCCTTGCATGTTGCACCTCTATGTGAAAAGAGTTGTCGGATTTTATCCGGAAAATAGGTCTGGCTGGCGGCGGCCGCGACATGCGCCCGTGTGGGATTTATACGGGTCTGACGACGTGCGTCAATGGACCACGTGCCGGAATTTGCCTGATGGAACCGCGTATCGTGATGATTACGACGACGCATGGAGAATGAGTCTCAGTTCGGCCCGCATACTGGCCAGGCCTCGTGAATACCACGCATCGAACGAATCCAACGAATAGAAATTGGCCAAAACAGTTTCCGCCAAGTTGCTGACCGCCCCTATCGTGCCCGGCGGATTTCCATTCGAGAAACTCATTCGTTCGATTCGTTCAATGCGTGGTTCTTCTTCTGGCAATGGACAGTCTGGAACCCGTGGGCGATGCCGTGGAGGCCGGGTGGGATATCGACAACGGTGGGAAAGCGCGGGCGGTACGTGTCTCGGTGGGCCATCGATGGCCGCTTGTCCCACCCTACCGCGCCTACCGTGCCAGATGCGCGTCGATCGCGGTTAGCGCGGTGCCGATGCCGCAGTGCAGCACCACTTCGGCCAGGTCGTCCTGCGGAGTGGCATCGCGGTTGATGATGATGAGTTTGCCGCCGTGGCGCTGCGCCAGACGAGGCAGGCTGGCGGCAGGTTCCACCACCAGGGATGAACCGAGGGCCAGGAAGAGATCGGCCTGTTTGGCCAGGCGGGTGGCTTCGTACATCACGTCGGGGGGCAGTATCTGGCCGAACGACACCGTGGCGTGCTTCATGAATCCACCGCAGGCCAGGCAGAGCGGCGGCTCGCCGGTGGCCAGAAACTGCTGCACGAGCGGATCGGCCGGCGAGCGCTGCCCGCACTCCACGCAGGCGATCTCGCGGGCCGTGCCATGCAGTTCCAGCACGGTGCGGTTGCCGGCCTCCTGATGCAGCCCGTCGATGTTTTGCGTAATCACGGCTTGCAGCCGGCCGCTGGCTTCCCAACGGGCCAGCACGGCATGTCCCAGGTTGGGCCGGGCCGCGGCAAAGTCGCGATGGGCTTCAGCCTTTTGCCGCCAATACTCCAGCCGTGCGTCGGCACTCTCCAGAAATTCCTGGTAATAGACGGTGCGGTACTTGGTCCAAACGCCGCCCGGCGAGCGGAAGTCGGGGATGCCGCTCTCCGTGCTAATTCCCGCGCCGCTGAAGGCCACCACGCGCCGCGATGCCAAGAGGAGTTCCGCCACCCGTTGCAAATCCCGCGACAGAGGCGTTTCACTCATGGCGGTCGGCGGTGCCGGTTTGGGCTGCTTTGATGGATGCCCGCGGCGCACGCTTGATCTTTACGTCGGCCGAACCAATGGCGAAGGAATCGTGCCCCTCGACAAACACGCGAAGATGGCAAGGGCCGTGGGCGTCGATAGGCACGTCCAGAGAGAGCGTGAACACGCCATCCACGGCTTCGGTTTGCTTGCTGTTCAATCGGGGATCGTTGGCCTGCCGGTAAACTTGTTCGTAGTCGGCCAGTGAGGCGGCGTCTTCCAGGTATGCATCGCGCGGCGGCGGCCGAAAGGTCAAGCGGTCGCGGCGCACGACCAGCTCGCAGGTGCAGCGTCCATCCACGCTGCTGGTTCCGCTGATTTCCAGCCGCTCGCCGGCGGTGGCCGTGGTCACGGTTTGCAGCAGCACTTGCCCAGGCTGGGCAATTCTCAGCAGCGGGTCGCCCAACAGGTTGAACAGGGCCAGATGCTCGGCCCGCTCCGCGGCCAGGTCGTCGGACTGGGGGTTCATGGCGGTGGCGGCGGCGTCCATGCCCCGGCTGAAGTCATCGTCGCGGCCTTTGAGCATGGTGTTGCGCTTGGCGTGCAGCAGCAGCTCGCCCAAGGTCGCCCGCTGGGCTTGAAAGCATTCTTGCATCAGTTCGTTGCCGAATACGGTCATGGCATACGGCATGGTGACGCGCGAACCGCAGACCACGGCCACCGGCCCGCCGTCGGTTCGCAGCAGTTCCTCGGCCAGGCAATCTTGCCGGGCATCAAACGCGCCAGAATAACACGACAAGAACAGGGCGATCGGCGGCCCGCCACGATTGGCCAGCCGCGGCATGTCCTCGGCCCGCAGTATGGGATAGGCGGCGGTGGGGACGCGCATCGCATCGACATGGCGGATGCTGCCATGCCCCATGTAGATCCAGAACAGGCCCCCTTCGTTCAAACGGTCCAGCGTTGTCTGTTGGAACCGGGGAGGCGCGGGGCAGTAGGGGCTTTGCCAGCTTCCGTAGGTCATCGACGTGGCATACGCGGCGGGCACGCCTTCCGTAATCAGGCGGCGGGCCCATTGTTCCATGGCCGCATCGATCAACGGGCCAAAGCCCCCCAGCCCTCCCACGAAATGAATTTTTTGCCGCCACGCGCCGTAGCCGGTTTGGGTTTCGTAGTGCAATATTTTTTGCACGATCGTTTCCAACTCGGCGGGCGAGTCGGCCGTCAGGCGGCCCACGGCCAGGTCGGGCACGCCGTCGTCATCCAGATCGGCATAGCCGTTGTCGGTGCAGATATGGGGCTCGGAACCAAACAGCACGTTGACCTTCGCCTCGATATGCCCGGCCGCCGTGGCCTGGCTGCGCGGCGCACCACTCTCGGAAGCCGCCGGCCCGGCATCCCCCACCAGCAACACAAACTTCACCGGCTGCTGGCTGGCGGATTGGCGGATGCGGGCTTGGATATCGGCGGAAGTGCCCCGGTTGGACAGTAATTCTATTTGGTGCCCTTGCCCCTCTCGATGGGTCAACCAGGGTGCCAAAGCGGGCCGGAACTCGGGCGGGCATACCACCAGCACATCGGCCGCATTAAGAAAGCCTGGCATGAACGGCCCCGCCAGCAACGCTAGCATGCTAGCCAAAAGCAACCTGAATCGGCGGAAGTGGCCCAGGCGGAAGCGTTTAGGCATGATGCATCTCGCGGAGGTCGAGGCGTCCTTGGCCAGCAAAGGAAGTCTACCCACGCGGTCAACCTGCCCGCAAGGCGAACCTGGGCGCGGGGGAAGATCGAAAGCCGATTGCCGCCGTCGGAAACGACTGCTACAGGGCGAATTTACGATCGGGCCAACCTTTAGGGTTGCATCGGCGGTATTGCCGGCTACGCTAACGGATCAGCCTTTATTGTTGCATTGAACTCAATAGCTTCCCGTGGAGGAATATCCATGTTTCGCACGACCGCGTCTGCTGCCGCCCTGTTGGCCTGTGCCGCCATGTTCGTCTGGGCGGCCGATGAATCGCCCAAGCCCAAGGACGCCAAAGCGGGTGACACGCAAAAGGTTCGCCTGCATGTCAGCGGGGCCTATTGCCTGGGCTGCGCCGGTGTGTTGACCGATGCCTTGGCCGATGGGGGCGTGGAGAACGCCACCAAAGTGCCAGCCAATCGCGCCCGCGGGTACGTGATTGTCTTGGGTGATATCGCCAAGGATTTCGACCTGAGCAAGCTGGCCGTGGCCGTGAACGAAGCCGACACACCCCACAAAAAGCAAGCCAAGCCGGGCGTGGCGTTGGAACTCTTTGCCTCTTTGGATGAGACCACCGCCCCTAAAGCGGTCGAGGCCCTAGCCGATATCAAGGGGGTCGATGCCAAGCATTCGTCGGCCAACGTCGAGACAGGTGCCATCAGCATCAAGCTCTCGGGCGAGGAAAAAGTCACGGTTGCCAGCTTGATCGGCGCACTCAAGAAGGGTGGCATCGACGCCAAGGTAGTCACCGACGCCCCAGCACCCGTCGAAGAGGCTGAATAAACTGCCGCTTACGCCGTTTGCTCGTGGATGTCGCGCTGGCGGACTGCTAGTTTTTGGTTGTAGCAGGCGATGACGTCCTTGCGGCGGAGCATGCCTAGCAGTTCCGTGGGCCGGCCCACTGCCACCACCGGTAGTTCATCCAGGTTGCGGTCGGTGAAGCGGACCAGCGCGGTGTTGAGGTCGTCCTCGGGCGTGACCGAGACCACCCGCGCGGTCATCACATCGCGGGCGTTGGCCAGTTCCCACAGATGCTGGCTGAAGAGGTAGCCGCGCACGTCGTCGGTGGAAAAAATGCCCACGAAGCGGCCATCGGCGGCAATCACCGGAAAGTAATGTTGGCGGCTGTCGGCCAGCGAACGGACAATCTCTTGCAGCGTCATCCCCTCGGGAACAGTCTGGCGGTCTTTCCAAGGGACATCCTTGACCTTGATTCCCTCCAGCACGTCGATCAAGAAATCGCCGCGGTGCGCTGGCGAATCGAGCCGGCCCGGCACTTGCTTTTCGTACAGCGTCCAGCGGTGGCATAAGACAAAACAAAGTGTCGAGACCCACATCGTAGGGACCAGCAGGCTGTAGTCGCCCGTCAGCTCGCTGACCATGACGATGGTGGAAATGGGAGCGTGGGCACACCCCGCGAAAAAACCGGCCATGCCCACCACCGCGTAGATGGCCGGTTGAGGCACGGCGGTCGGCCAGACTTTGTGCAGCAGTTCGCCAATGGCACCGCCGGTGCAGCCGCCAATAACCATCGAGGGACCGAAAACGCCGCCCGATCCACCAGAGCCGATTGTCGTGGCGGTGGTGAAAATCTTGACGAGGGCGATGGAGAACAGCAGCCCCATGCCGATATTTCCGGGGTTTTCCAAGGCGGCTTGCAGCGTTCCGTAACCCGTGGCCAGCGTGGCCAGGGCGAAGCGGTTTTCACCCCAGGCATAATACAGGCCCAGCCCCATCAGCCCGGCCAGCAAGGCACCGACCGCGGGGCGCAGCATGGCCGGAATGGGAATCCGCTTGGCCAGGCGGTGAATGCCGTAGAAAGTCTTGATATAGAAGACCCCCACGGCCACCAGGCCCAAGGCCAGCAAGGTCATGGGCAATAGTTCAATCAGCGATTCTGGCTGGTGATGCAGTTTGTTGCCAAACAGGGGCAAAAATCGCAGGTTCGCCGGCAGCCACATCGAAAAAACCGTGTAGCCCACAATGGACGAAACCGCGGCCGGTACAATGACCTCGGTCTCCAGGTCGGCATCGCGGTAGAGGATTTCCGCGGAAAACAAGGCACCCGCCAGCGGAGCGCGAAAGATGGCCCCGATTCCGGCGCCCATGCCAGCGGCCAGCAGAATCCGCCGGTCGCGGGCGGAGAGCTTGAGCCACGTCCCCAACGACGAGCCAAAGCCAGCACCGATCTGGGCGATGGGGCCTTCGCGTCCGCCCGACCCGCCGGTGCCAATGGTAATGGCGGATGCCAACAGCTTGACGATCGGCACGATCGGCCGAATATAGCCCCGCTTGTGGTGATAAGCTTCGATGGCGGCGTCGGTGCCGTGCCCTTCCGCCTCCGGGGCAAAAGCCTGCACCAGCACGCCCGCCGCCAATCCCCCCACGGCCAGCACCAGCAGCAGCTTCACGGGCGACAGTGGAACGCCGGGATCGTCAAAGATGCGGCGTTCGCCGGCGGCTTCCTTGGGCGAAAAGCCGGCGGTCCCTTGCAAGGCAAACCGAAACACGGCTTGCTCGGCGACTTGAAACACAATCCCGCCGCAACCGGCGACGATGCCCACAATCGTCGCCAGAAAAAACCACTTGCCAGACGACTTGAGCGTGACAACTTGTTCGAGCAGATAGCGTATCACGAGATCAGTCGGTCGATGGCGGCGGGCGGTGGCAGCGGGTGCGCGGCGGATCAACAACCCGCCAAGCCTGTAACGCTACCAGCATTCCGGCGGATCAACAACCCGTAGCCAAACGGCTCCCGTCTTGCCGGGTTGAAGCGAGTTTGATGCTTCACGTGTTGAATCGCAGAAGCCGCAACGGGTAACCCGTTTTGGCCCGGCCGCCTTTATCTGGAAGCAGGAGGACGAGACAGGGGCCATGTAGCCTAAGCGCAAAGAACGGGGAGGCCGGGCCGCGGGTAGCCCGGTCCTCCCCGAACACGCTGCCACGCTGGGTCGAGCGCGGCGAGAATCCGTTCAACACACTACCGCGGCGAGCATCCTTTCGCCGCGTGTATCCGTTGATCTGGCAACGCAAATGATGTCCGGCCCTTCCTGGGCCAAAGCATCCTCGCTAGGCCACCAGACGCAGTTCCGACATCACGGGACCGCGAATGCCATCCAGGAACTCATCGAAAATCCGCTGGTCCAAGGCCGAGGCCGAGTCGGCCTCGGGGTGGAACTGCGTGCCGACGGCAAACCAGCCGGGCGTGGTGCTCTCGATGCACTCGACCACGCCATCGGGGCAGCGGGCCGTAACCGCGAAGCCTGGCGCCACGGCGTCCACGGCCATGTGGTGGAAGCTGTTCACGCGGATTTCGCCTTCACCATACACACGGTCCATCAGCGTCCCTTGTTCCACCACCAGGGCATGGCGGTGGGCCACATCCAAGGCGTCTTTGTGGGGCAATGCCTTGGGCATATCCTCGGGGATGTGCAAGAACAAGTTGCCCCCCTGCGAGACATTCAACAACTGCATGCCCACGCCAATCGCCAACACGGGCATCGAACGCTCGGCAATCAAACGGATCAACGTGCGGTCGAAGTCCTCGCGGCGGGCATCCAGCATCCGCACCGAGGGGTGCAGCATGAAGCCGTCACGGCGAGGGTCCAGATCGGACCCCCCCACCATCACAAAGCCATCCACCATGTCCAAGATCTGATTGGTGTCTTCCTCGGTCTCCAGCGGTGGGATGACCAGGGGCACGCCCCCAGCCTTGATGACCGCATCGTAATAGCCGGCCGCTACATAGCTGAATGCGGGGGCATCCTTCTTGGCCGAACGATAATCCGAGTTGATACCAATGACGGGCTTGCGATCCATGAACAAATCTCCTGTTCAGACACGTCCTGTGTCACCAAAGAAATACGGTTCGCGAAATGCCAGGCCAACGGCATGTTGAGCAACGGTGGAGGGGTAAGTACCTGATGGGTCGCCTTGATCCGCTTGGCGGGTGGTCACATGGAGACCGTGGTTGGCGGGTAAGATGGCCCAGGAGGTGCGCGAGTGTCGTCCCTGACCCAGCTTATTGTGCGGTTCCTTCCGTTCCTTACGCGCCCCTCCTGGGCGTTGCGACGAGCTTGGTTGGCCTGTTGCGGGGCACGGCGTTCCTGCCGTGGCCCGCGTTCCTGATTGACCAGGAACAAACGATCGGCGGAGTCTAGAAGCCGCCGCGGCGCTACGCAAATATGCGGATTATTTTGCGAAGCTTGCCCTATTGCTCCACAAGATGATGGGTGACAGCAAGCTAGCGCCGGCAATGGCGGCATCGCTAGCAGGCGATTCTGTCGAAATCGCAATATTTTTCGAAATGCTTGCATGGAAATGCTTTATGATGCTTTTTCACCGAGCCAATTTGCAGAGAGGCACGCGGTTCGCTGGTGGATCCAAAAGACGGGGCCTTGTTGATCGCCCGAAAAATTGTTCGACTGGGGTAGTGCCTGCCTGTCAAAGGCCTCCCTCTCCCTCTGGGAGAGGGCCGGGGTGAGGGTTGCCGCGCAATGGACAACATTTCGCCGTATCCCCTCTCCCCAACCCTCTCCCGGAGTACCGGGCGAGGGAGCGACGCGATTGGAATGCCTCCGACAAACTCGGTTTGAAACGCATCAGCTTCAGAACGGAACGCATGAAACTCTATTTCCAGAACGTCTGTGTCGAGGCCTTTGGCTACGCACTGCCGGAGGAAGTTGTCACTTCGGCCGAGATTGAATCGCGGTTGTCGCCGTTGTACGCACGGCTGGGCCTGCCCGAGGGCCGCTTGGAATTGATGACCGGCATTCGCGAGCGGCGGTTTTGGCCGCGCGGCATGTTGCCCAGCGTGCAAAGCGCCATCAGTGGCGAACGGGCCATCCAGCAGTCGGGCATCGACCGCAGCGAGATCGGCGCGCTGCTGCATTGCTCGGTCTGTCGCGACTATCTGGAACCCGCCACGGCCAGCGGCGTCCATCGCCGCTTGGGGCTCAGCTCCGATTGCGTGGTATATGACGTATCGAATGCCTGTCTGGGGCTGCTCAACGGCATGTTGCAAGTGGCCAACATGATTGAACTGGGGCAGATTCGCGCCGGCTTGGTTGTCGGCACCGAAAGTGGACGCGACCTGGTAGAGAACACCATCGAGCATTTGAACCGCGACACCACATTATCGCGGAACGACATCAAGCTGGCCGTGGCGTCCCTGACGATTGGTTCCGGCAGCGCCGCGGTTCTTTTGGTTGATCGTGATCTGACCCGCACCGGCAACCGTTTGCAGGGGGGCTTGGTCGCCAACGACACCGCCCACAGCCATCTCTGCCAAAGCGGCAGCGACGAAGCCGCGGCCGGCGGCATGAAACCGCTCATGCGTACCGATTCCGAGGCCCTGCTGCACGCGGGCGTGGCTCTGGCCCGGCGGGCATTCCCTGATTTCGCGGCGGCGGTGGAGTGGCCCCTGGGCGCCATCGAGAAGACCTTCTGCCATCAGGTCGGCCAGGCCCATCGCAAGCTGATGTTTCAGGCCTTGGACATCGACCCGCGCTGCGATTTCTCCACGGTCGAGTTCTTGGGAAACACCGGCGCGGTGGCTGTCCCCTTGACGGCTGCCCTGGGTATAGAGCGCGGGCACCTGCAGCCGGGCGACCGAGTGGCCCTGCTGGGCATCGGATCGGGGATCAACGTCGTCATGCTGGGAATGGAATGGCAACGCAGCCTGATTTCCACGGTCCCGATCGCGAACTCGCCACAAGCCGCGGTTGTTGAGGCACACTGAGCAACAACACGGCAGATTGTTCGTTGCGTCGATACCTGATTAGGCGTCGATCACGGCCGCCAGAAGAGGAACCACGAATCAAACGAATCTAACGAATGAAATTCCCGCATGGAAACTTGCCCACGGGAAAAGTAGCGGGCGGCGACTTGGAAAGTGCTTTCCGGCGGATTCCTATTCGTTAGATTCGTTTGATTCGTGGTTTTCACCAAGCCTGGCGCGTTGATGGTGCGATCAACGCGCGGAAACGCTTTTGCTTCAATCGGCTGTGGGTTCCGTTCGCTCCTACGTTCCTCGCGCTGGCCGTTTGGGGCCGATGAAGCCGCCGGCGGGCCGTCCGACCAGCACGCCGCACATGCCGCCGCGCTGGGCCACGTTGACCACCGCCTTTTGCGAGGCTCGCCCCAAGATGCCCATGCCGTACTTGGTGGGGGCAAAGCCCATGACCGTGTAGAACGGTTCGATGTGGACCTGCCCGTCCTCACCGATGATCGGAAACTCGTTCACCGGAATGCTGGCCAACCGCTGCACAACCCATTGATCCGGACCCGTTAGCGCCAACTGAATGGCATCGTCCCATTCGCTCTCTTCGGACAGGTGGCCAATGATGACGCCCTCGCCGCCGTAGGCCCGGTTGGGCTTGATCACCAAAATGTCCCGCTCCTTGCGGACAAACTCCAACAGGTCGCACGGTTCGCCTTCGGGCATGGAGGTGCGGCGGTCGGCCAGAATCCGCGTCCACAGAATATGCCGCCGAAAAACCTGGCGCTCCTCGGCATTGAAATACTTTCTGGTGAGTTCCGGGTCGGTCAGCAGTTCCCAGCAACTCTTGTGATCGAAGTCTCCGGCCAGGGTGGAAACCATGCGGTTCTGTTGGAACAGCGTCCGAATCGGAGTGATATCCACCCCTTGCTCGCGCTCCAGCGACAAGAAATCGCGGACTTCGTAGTCGCGGTAGGCCACATCGACGCGCTGGTCCTCGTACCACACCTCGCCATTGCGCATGTGCAACTCGGCCGGGTCTGCGTGCAGGACATTCACTCCATGCCGGTCGTGAAAGTAGCGGGCCATGGCGGCCTGTTCCACCGGCCCGGTGTCGGCGTATTTCGGTTCGATCAGGCAGACGTTTTGCCGGCCGCGGCCTACGTTTTCCAGATGGTCCAAAATCTCTTGGATGAACAGTTCCCGCAGATCCATGCCTGCTTCCATCTGCAGGCTGGGGTCGAACTCTTGCAGGGCCGGCAACACAATCTCGGTCAGTACGGCATCGCAGGTAGGCCCCATGTAGATGCCGCCAATGCCACACAGGTTGGGCTCCACGAAACGCAGCGAATCCTTCCACATGGGGCTGGTGAAATCGGCCATGGCGTCCAGCCGGCCTATGACCGGGTTGGTCTCGCGCTCCAGCGGACCCCAGCAATCGCGCAACATGGCTTCGGCGTCTTCGTCCAGGGGCAACATCTCCCGCACGCGCGGGTCTTGCAGGTAAAGGTCGGGCAGCCGCTTGAGGGCATTCAGAATCGTCAGCGAGACGAAGTTCAGGTAGTTCATCTGGTCGGGCATGGCGGCTAAGGGGCGCAGCAGCACGTTGATCACATCGCGCTCGCCGTGCCGCATGTAGACCAGGTTGCGGCGGTCGGCCTCTTCATGGACCTGGTGGAACAGTTCCACCATGCGTTCGGGCGGCATTCCGTAAAAAACCTTGCGAACACGGCTGTCCAGGCTCAAGCCCGACAGGCCCAACTCTTCAGCGGGGGTCAGCAGCACCATGAGAAAACCTGACAGGTTTGAGAAGGGACATACGGCCAACAAAGGATGTGCCATCCTGCCCGTTTGGGATTCTATCAGGCAGTGCGGCCAAGGGGACAGAAAGCTATCCACCGTGCAAGGGGGCACGAACTCGGCCGCTTGCCGGCACGAGTCCTACGACCGGCAAACTTGCCTGTTTCGCCCGGCGGCCGTTTTCATCGAGCGGTACAACCGGTTGTGCCGACGATGATAGCAGGCGCGTCATCCAGGCCAGGGAGGGTTGTTGTTGATGAAAGCTTTGCCGCTAGGAACTTTGGTCATTTCCGTCGATGTTGAACGTGGCTGCGATCGGCAAGATCGCCAGGAGTCCTCGCTGGCCAACCGCGTGTTGGCCACGCTGGCCAGGGCCGAACTCCCTTCGACCATTGGCCTGACGCAGCCCGGCTGCAACCGCCATACCGATGGTTTGCTGGCGGAATTTCCCACGGCCGAATTGGCGCTGCTGGCTGAAGAGTCTTGGGCGGGCCAAGCCGCGCGTCGGCGGCAGTTTGCCGCGGGACTAAGCCGCAACGTGCTGCGGGCCGCCGCGGCAGGGTACGCTATTCGGACCTTGGTCTTTCCGGGCGACGTCCAACAGGCCCACTCCGACCTGCTCATCAAACATGGAATCTCCGTACTGCGTGGCGAACCGCGCGTAGCGGTCCAACCACGGTTGAAGTCCATTCTGCGCAGATTCTCCGGCGAGGCATCTTCGTTGTTGGTGGAGCCGCGCAACATCCGCTATGGGCTGTGGGAGGTTCCTTGCGCGGCTTCACTGCCGGGCACGCCGGGATCGGTCTTGCGAGCTTGGATCGATCGCGCGGCCGAAACCCGCGGCATCTTGCATCTGCGGATCGACGTGCCGGGCCTGCTGCGCGACACCCGCGGCGGCCTGGTCGAACTGGGGCGGGTGGTCGAGCAAGCGGCATCGCGGCGCGATCAACATCGCTTGCGAATCGCCACGCTCTGTGAGTTGGCCGATCGTGCCCAGCCCCGGCGCATAGCCGCGCCCGCGCAATCTATTCTACGCGTACGGGCCGCCTAGACGTTTGTCGCGGCTTGATCCTTGGGCACCACGATAGGCTCTAGGGTGCCGCTTACATTCTTGGGGTGCCACTCTACGCCGTTAACCCTTTTTAAGTTGCCCTTTCCAAGCGAATAGCCCCGGTAGGGGTGGCAGTCAATAGCCTCGGGCGTGAGCCCGAGGTGCGTGGGCCCGAAAGTACGTCGTCAGCCCCGGCGGGGGCGACAGTGGGCATCGCGGCGATACTGCCGCCCCTGCCGGGGCTGCGACATAGCGAAAATCATGCCTTCTTGGGCTGACGCCCAAGGCTATTAACTATCGCCCCTGCCGGGGCTGTTTGTCGCGGCTGCGCCGCTCTAACCTGCTCTAGAAATTCGGTAAGAATAGCAAGGGTTAACGGCGTAGGGTGCCACTGGCGGCTTGCCCGCCAGTGGGCCAGTGCGATGTAGCGTCACTGGCGGACGAGCCGCCAGTGGCACCGCGCTGCTAGTGGCACGCGCGCCCCGCGGAGGTTACGTCTGCTCGCGATAGGTAGCCCAGCCCAGGTAGGCCAGCGCCAGCGAGCAAATGATAAAGCCGATATCCATCGGCATGCTGGCGCGCTTGAAGGGAATTGCCAGCGCCAAGTCGAGTGTAAATACCAACAGAAGGATTGCGGCGACCGCCATCCCTATGATGGTTAAGACCTTTGGCATGCAACGCTTCCTCTCCGTCCGGCGGCGCTCTCTGGGAAGCTCCCTAGTATAATTCAAGGAATCGGCGTGTCACCCCACTTTAACAAGTTGCTTTCTAGTTCCTAAAAGCGCCAAATGCAGCGGCGACGGCCCGCATTCCACGTAAATATACTGGCCAATCGTATACATTCCCTTGGATTCCAGGGGCCAATCGGCCAAGGCAAATCCAACCCGCGTTGCCTCCATGACCAGCGATGGTGCCACATTTCGATCCCGCATGCCAGTAGTCGAGCACTGGGCATTCCTCGACCATGCCGCCGTGGCGCCTATTCCACGGCCAACCCACGAGGCGGTTTCCGCCTGGTTGGAAGACGCCATGTTGCAGCCGGGCGTGGCCTGGGGCAAGTGGGCCGAACGTCTGGAAGGAGTCCGCCGCTCCGCCGCTCGCCTATTGCATGCCCGACCCGACGAAGTCGCTTTGATCCGCAATACCACCGAAGGGATCAATCTGGTTGCCGAAGGTTGGCCCTGGCAGCCAGGCGACAATGTGGTCACACCAGCGGGTGAGTTTCCCTCGAATTTGTACCCCTGGATGAATCTGGCCTCGCGCGGTGTGGAGCTGCGGGTGGTGCCGAACGCCGGCATGCGCGTCGATCTCGATCGGCTGGAGGCGGCCTGCGACTCGCGGACGCGGGTGGTGGCCGCCAGTTGGGTGGGCTACGCCAGCGGCTGGCGAACCGATGTCGCCCGGTTGGCGGAAGTGGCGCACCGTCACGGCGGCCTGTTGTTTCTGGATGCCATTCAAGGTTTGGGAGCTTTTCCGCTCGACGTGACGGCTGCTGGCGTCGATTTTATGGCCGCCGACGGGCACAAATGGCTATTGGGACCAGAAGGCGCCGGACTGTTTTATGCGCGGCGAGAACACCTGGACCGGTTGCGGCCGATCGGCCTGGGATGGAACAGCGTGGCCCACGCCGGCCAGTTCGACAACGTGTCGCTCGCACTCAAGCCGAGTGCCGCCCGATTTGAAGGTGGAACGTATCCCATGCCCGGCCTGATCGGTCTGGGAGCGAGCCTAGATCTGTTGCTCGACCAGGGAATCGCCAATATCGCCGCGCGGATCTTGGAACTGGGAGACGAGGCTTGCCGCCGCCTGCAAGCCATCGGCGCGGAAATCGCCAGCCACCGCGACGTGGACGCGGACGGCCACAATGGCCGCAGCGGAATAATCTCATTTGAGCTGCCGGGCTGCTCGCCGCCACTGGTCCGCCGCGAATGCCAGCGGCGCGGCGTGGTCCTCAATTGCCGTGGCGGCCGCCTGCGAATTAGCCCCCATGCTTACAACAACCAAGAAGATATCGAGCGGCTCATCGCCGCGCTCGAGGAAATCTCGCGAACTACCTCGGCTAAAACGTGACCGGCAGATCGGGCCAGGGCCAGGCATCCGCGGCGGGCGATACGTCGGGCTGCTCGACTTCGGGTATGGCCCGGGCGACATCCACCCCCGCCTTGCGCAGAAAATGGGCCAACATTCTAAAACCGCCCGCCGTCAATATCGACTCCGGGTGAAACTGAACTCCCACCACCGGAAATTGGCGATGTTGGAGCGCCATGATAATGCCCGACTCGGTACGGGCCGTGGCTTGCAACACGTCTGGCAGCGAGGCCGGTTCGACCATCAGCGAGTGATAGCGGCCCACCGTGAGCGGGTTCGGCAAATCGGCGAACAGCCCCTGCCCGTCGTGATGCACCAACGACGATCTTCCGTGAACCGGCTCGGGCGCACGGACGATTTTTCCGCCCAGGGCTTGGGCAATCGTTTGATGGCCCAGACAGACTCCCAGCATGGGAAGTTCAGCGTGCAGCTCGCGGACCACCTCAAGCGAAACGCCCGCTTGTTCTGGCGAGCAGGGGCCGGGCGAAAGCACAACGGCCACGGGCCGCAACTGGCGAATGCCCGCCACGCTGATGGCGTCGTTACGGACTACGACCGTCTCTTGCCCCAGCCGTTCAAAATAGCGGGCCAGATTAAAGACAAAGCTATCGTAGTTGTCGATCAGCAGCAGCGGCACGTCTGGCACGGGCGAAAAGGACCGACAGATCACTCAATCGTCTTTAGCCGCCGGCCATCGTCTTTAGACGTTAACCTACTACTTTAGACGCCGGCCATCGTCTTTAGACGCCAGCCATCGTCCGCAGATCGACTAGTTCTTGCGCCAGGCGATGTCGCAAGGGGCTTTCGGCTCGCAACTCATCCAATAGGGCTTCTGCCCGTTCAAACGCCTCGTTGGTCAAGGTGGCGTCTTTTTTGAAGATTTGCCGCCAAGTACGCGAAACCTCTTGTTCAGTGAGCAAAGCACGACCCTCGCGGAGGAACAGACCAACCGGTTGCCCGCGGCAGCACTACCGCCAAGCAACCTTGAAACGACCATTCTTTTGTAATCGGTTTCCGCACGCCGGGCAAGACAGCTATTTTGCGGGCCAAGAATTCGTGGGTACAAACACGAACCTGGCGGCGTCAATGGTCCATCTACTAATTTTCAATATTTTAGTATGAAGTTAGTAGTTGCGAACGCCTTCGGCTACTCGCATTTGGCGTCGGCGAACCTGTCGAGCTTCAATTGCCGCAACAATTCTTGTGGGGGTGTGCCATTGGCGGTCCAGCCGCGCAATTGGTAGTAGCTTTGCTTGAGGGCGTCTAGCCGCTCGGGGGTCAAGCGCGATTGGCTGTCGCCGGTTAGCGGTTCGCTCAAAAAGCGCTCCGGCAAAGTGTCGTCGGCCGCGGTCCAACCGGCACGCAAATTGAACAGCTTCTTGGCGTTGACGATTCGCCGCGACGTTTGGCGCAGTTCGTCGGCGGTTACGTCCCAGCCGGTGACTTTGGCCAGCATGTCGGCCCCGGCGGCGAACAAGTCGTCGAACACACCGCGGAGAAACTTGCATAAGATCAGCGAATCCAACAGTGCCGCGCGGTCCTCGGTCTCGATCGCCATTCGAACCGCGTTCAATCCAGGATCGCGGCGATCGACCTCGGTGGAAAAGTCAGCCTCGTAGGCCCCCGACCGGTTGTGGTCGGCGCCGCGCGTGCCGACGGCGAAGCCCAGCCCCATCGTCTGCAAGCCGCGCGGCTCGTAGCCCGGCAGTTCCAAGCCTTTCACATGCGCGGCAAAACTGGCCGCGCCGCCGCCAATCTCCGCCGCCGCGCGGCGGCTCCCCTCGGCCAGCAATTGGCCCAGTCCTTGCCGCCGCCCGATCTCGTCGATGGCCCGCAACAGCGCCCCGTTGTCGCCAAACCGCAGCCAAGGGGCAGCGAGCAAGCCCCGTTCGACACACTCCATGGCAAAGGCGATCGTGCCGCCCGTGCTGATGGTGTCCAGGCCCAACTGGTCGCATCGGCGCGAGGCCCGCAGCACCGTTTGAGAATCCTCGATACCGCACAACGGCCCCAGCGCAAACAAATTCTCGTATTCCACTCGCACGCCGGCGGAGGCTGGCTGGCCGGCGGCCTTTTCGCTCAGGCCGTAGATATGTTCGCAGCCGATGGTGCAAGCGGCACAGCTCTTTTGTGTTTTCTCGCGGGCAGCGGCCAACTGCTCTGGCGCTATCTGGGCCGCGCCCGCGAAGCTGCCCTGCTGGAAGTTGCGGGTCGGAAGCGTTCCCAGGCGGTTGAACAGCAGCAGATTGGCGGCGGTCCCCAGTTCACGATACTTGGCGGTGGCCGGCCCAAACGACCGCCGCGAAACATCCTTGGCCAATGCCGCCAGTCCGGCCGGATCGGCCCAAGCCGCGCGATGCGTGCCGCGCACGGCGACGGCTTTGAGTTGTTTCGAACCAAGCACCGCGCCGCTGCCGCCACGGCCGGCATGGCGGCCATCGTGCGAGATCGTGGAGTACCGCACCAGGTGCTCGCCCGCCGGCCCAATGGCGGCGATGGCAAAGTCTGGCCCCAACCGTTGTCGCAGCCGGCGTTCTGCCTCGTCGCAATCCAAGCCCCACAAATCGCTAGCCGGTTCCAGCCGCGTCTGGCCGTCCTCCACAATCAATACCGACGGCACGGCCGCGCGGCCGGCCAGCACGATGGCGTCGTGCCCGGTCTTCTTGCCGGCAATGGCAAACTGGCTGCTGGAGAGTGAGTCGTTGATGCAATTCGTGAGCGGGCTCTTGGAGACCACCGCGAACTTGGCCGAGGTAGTCAGCGGGCTGCCGACCAGCGGACTGAACACAAACGCCAGCGGTGCAGCGGGCGACAAGGGATCGAGTTCGGCCGCCCCCTCGGCCAGCATCAGGTAGACCCCAAGCCCACTGCCGCCCAAGAACCGGCGCAGCAAGTCTGGCGGCAGTTCAACAGTCCGCGCCGCGCCGTCCGTGAGATCGACCCGCAGATAGCGACCGTGATAACCGGGTGTCGATACGTGGACGGAATGGGGCATGCAAACCAAGAGCGGAGGTTGGGGGCGGGTATTTGGCCCAATTGCATTCTAACCGTAGCCACAAGGCTCCTGCTATGTCGGCTTGAATCGGCTGCGATTGCTCCATTCCCAACATCCGTACCTCGAGCTGATCGCCACTCTCGAATCAAGCCGCGCCGCCAGATTCCGCCCGGCAGGCGGAACCTACTGGCCGTACCCTTGCCTCGGCATGGGGGGGTGATATAGTGCTGGCCGTCGCGGGCGCGATGCCTTACGGACCGGCTTTACGCGGAGATTCTTGGCCTTTTTCGGCAACTAGGGGAAATGACATGCGAGATTCTGGCAAATGTTTCGTGGCCGAGTTCCTTGGCACGTTTACGTTGGTGTTTATCGGTGCCGGTGCCGGAACGATGGCGGACCAACACAAATTCGGCATATTAGGGGTAGCGTTGGCGCACGGGCTGGCGCTGCTGGTCATTGCCTATGCCTGGGGCAGCATCTCGGGCGCGCATGTCAACCCGGCGATTACAGCTTCGTTGGCTCTCACCGGCAAGATCCCTTGGGGCAAAGCGGCGGCCTATTGGGTGGCGCAGTTCGCGGCGGCGGGCGTGGCTGCCTATACGCTCAAGTTCTTGCTGGCGGAATATTTTCATAACGCGGGCATTGAGTCTAGCTACGGCAGTACGATCGGCGTCTTTACGCAGGGACTTGACGAAAACGCGATCCGCGTGGTGGTGCTGGAAGGCATCCTGACGTTCTTCCTGGCCATCGCCGTATTTGCTTCAGGCGTGGAAGGCAAGAATGGCAACGCCGCCGGCCTGGCTATCGGCTTGGTGCTGACGATGGATATTCTAGTCGGCGGCAGCCTGACTGGTGCCAGCATGAACCCGGCCCGCACGTTTGGACCGGCTCTGGTGGTGGGCGATTTTAGCTATCTGTGGATGTACATCGTCGGCCCAACCATTGGCGCATGCCTGGCGGGCCTGGTTTACAACGGCCTGTTTCTAGTTTCCCCCCAGACGGAAAAGAAAAAGAAGTAGAGAACGGCCGGCTATCAGTCTGGAAAACCGGGAGCGAACGGCCAATCGGCTGGCTGGTAGGCCACGTCGAACTCTGCCGTCAATTGCGGTTTGCCCTGCTCCGCCAGGCTGTGCATGGCCGCGTCCAGGATGCCCGTGGTGAGCAACGTCCGCTCGACGGGATAGGCCGCCTGGCCGGTGTGGAACATGTGCTCGATGGCCCGCAGCAAATAGGCGAAATGCTCGAACGGATCGTGCTCTTGCGTGGGAAAGCGGATGGCAAACGGTTCAGCCTGGCCTTTGACCTTGGCGGCAAACCCAAAATCGGCCGACGCGCCATTGGCCATGGCCACCGTGGCCTTCAGCCCGTCGCGGTATTTGATCAAATACCACGACGCATCGGCCATGAGTATTTCCTCCGGTTTGCCGGCGCGATAGACCGGCACGCGGGCCATGGCCGCATCGAACAGTTCTCGCGACCAGCGGCCGGCCGCGGCGGCATTCCAGATCGCCTGGCCTTGCAGCACCTCGACGGACTCCACGCCGACTTCGCCCCCCTTGCGGCGCTCCACCAGGCATTGCAAGACCTCCGTGGCATGAAAGCCGTACCCTTCCAAGGGCCCGTAGCCCAGCGACATGGCCTCTTCCAATTCACAGTCGAGCGGCAACGTTTGCGATGGTGCCCGCCAGGCGACCGGCAACGAAGAACCGGCCATGAACGGTATCTTCATCTCGCGGGCCGTATCGTACATGTGTTTGGCGTCGGCCCAGGCATACGCCAGATGTTTGTCATTGAAGATCGGCGCGGTCTGGCCCACGCGGCGGTAAGTGGCAATGATCTCGTCGAAAAACCTTCGCCGGGGATACATGGTCTGCCCAGTGTCGGGCGTGTCGGGGTACTTGCCGTGCTCGCCAATGCTCAGTACGCCGGCAACCGCCAGCTTGTCGCTGCCCAAGGTGAGGGCTTCGTCGATGGTCTTGGCCAGGCGAAAGCCATGCTTCTCGGACAACGGCCGGCCGAGGTCATTTTCGGGGGTTTGATCGGTGTACAGCGCCACCAACTGTAAATCGGGACCGGGCCCGCCATCTTGCTTCCAGCCCTCGAGGACCTTGCCGACGATCACATCGGCGTGCGAGTTCTTGCGGTATTCCGAGACCACCGCCGCGACGGGCAGCTTTTCGCGGGGGGCCGTTTGCCCCAATAGCCCGGCGGAAGAGGGCCAGACGGCGGCTCCGCCCAACAGTCCCAGGGAACCTTGCAAGAAATGACGGCGATCGAAGTGGTGCATACAAGCGCCTCGCGGGGTGGGAGAGCAGGCGGAACGGTCGATCGGGCGGGAGCCTGCGAACAGGCCATGCTCAAATTCTAGTCCAAAATGCCGCCTGGCAACACCGTTTTGGCGGAAGTCGATGGACCGCATGCGGCCGTGGATGGGTAACAACGGGCCTGGAATCGCGCCTAGCCTGATGGAGGCCAGCGGCACCGTGCGGCTGGCGTTTTAGGATCTCGCGCGGAACAACTTCGGCGGTCTTCTCCCTCTCCCACTGGGAGAGGGCCGGGGTGAGGGTTTGCTGGTGGAAAAACGCTTCGCCACATCCCCCTCTCCCCAACCCTCTCCCGGAGTACCGGGAGAGGGAGTGTCGGTCCGCAACCCCAAGAGGGACGGTAGGGCACGCAACGCGCTATGCCGATCGACGCGCCAAGCCGCGGTTGCGGTGTCGAGAAAGTCGAGAGACGATCTCCAGTCCGTGCTTACCTGAACCGCCGCCGGTAGCCCGTCGTATGCGGCCACGGTCGCCATCCTGTGTGGCGGATGCCCCCGTTCCCTCTTGGTTTTTTGAACTTGAGCAGATGATCAACCTTCCGCGGGAAAGGTCCGCGTTGGCGTGATTTCTCCCTCTCCCTCTGGGAGAGGGCCGGGGTGAGGGTTGTGTCGGATTGAGAGCCTCTCGCACCGTCGCCCTCTCCCCAACCCTCTCCCGGAGTACCGGGAGAGGGGGCGTGACGATGTTCTTGTTCCGCGCGAGTTGCTAGCCATCCGCGGGAAAGGTCCGCGTTGGCTTCAACCAGCCGTCGCCGCGCGGCTGCAATAGCGCCACCAACCGGCCGGCGGCGTCGATGGCGGCGGTCTCGCCAGTATGTACGCAGTCGGGCCGCTCTAAGAGTTGGCCGTTGGCCAAGCGGCGCGACTCTTGTTCGTCGACCAGCAGCGAAGGCAAGCCGACGATGGCCGCGCGCGGCGGCAGCAGGAACTGCCCAATATTGTCCCGCGTGAGCTGCTCGGGCGCAACTGCGTTCTCCAGCCGGAAATCACCGATGGCCGTCCGCGCCAGAGCGCTCATCACGGCGTCGCTACCGACCGCGCGGGCCAGATCGCGTCCCAGCGAACGGACATATGTACCGGACCCGCACTCGATTTCCAGCGACAGACGTGGATAGTCGTAATCCGTCAGCGTGAGTTGGTGGATGGTGACCGTCCGTGGAGCCAGATCGACCTGCTGGCCGGCGCGGGCCAGATCGTAGGCCCGGCGGCCGGCCACCTTCAGGGCCGAGAAGGCCGGGGGACGCTGTGATATTTCTCCCAGAAAGTTGGGGATGGCGGCTTCGAACTCGGCCCGCGTCGGTTGGGGCGGGTGGTCGAGCAACGTGACTTCCCCTTCAATGTCCTCGGTGGGGCTGGTGCGGCCAAGCAAGAACTGGCCGCGGTAGCGCTTGGGCATCTGCTGCACGTATTCGATCAACCGCGTGGCTTGGCCCATGCAGATGACCAGCACGCCCGTCGCCAGCGGGTCAAGCGTGCCGGCATGCCCCACCTTGGCCGGCTTGACCAGGCGTGCCACCACATCCACCACCCGGCGCGAAGTCATGCCGGGTGGCTTGTGGACGATCAGCAGTCCGTTGCGCGCGTGGGACATGTGTCAGCGACCGATGGAATGCAAGTTGGGCCCGCCGGGCCTGTCACACGGTCGATCTCGCGTGCAGCAACTCACCTGCCTTTGCCGGTCGTCGTTGGCGCAAAGAGCCTGTTGTGCAGACCGAAATTCATGGACGGTGACGTAAATTCCTGGAACGATCCGTGGCGCCCGTTCACTACATTGTGGCTGGCTTCGCTTCAACATGCCGGGCAAAGTTGTTCAGAATTGCTTGCCAGCCGTCTCGCTGCTGTTCCATCGAGTGTGTTTCCTCGCCGTCGAACGCCACGCGTACGACGACGCCCGCCGGAGTCTGGTCAAACTCCACAACCGCGGTGCGGTCACCAAAGGAATACTCGATCAGCTTGTTCTCGATGATCTTGGTGTAGACGCCGGCAAAGTCAAAGCCAAAACCGCCATCCTTCGCCTCCATGCGAGACGAGAACCGGCCACCAACGCGCAGATCGACGGAAGCCGCGGTGGTATGCCAGTCCGCGGAGGCGGCGTTCCATTGCTTGATATCGGCCGGCGATGTGTACGCGCGCCAAACTTCATCAATTGGCGCGTTTACAGTGGTTTCGACATGGATTCTCATGATGGCCTGCCTCGGTGACTGGTGGACGGGTAATAATCTTGCGGCACGCTCCCGCAGCCGTGCAATGGCGCGTCAACGTGCGACACGTTTTGGACCGGAACCTCGTTCGCGGTGCGATAACGGGCGGCCCGGCCGCCATGCTACACCGCAAACAGACGCATTGCTACGCGGCCGGAGATGGCAGGCGGCAAACCCCGCGTTCACGGTGCCGGTGGCGACGAGGTGTGCGATCGTGCTGAGCTACCGCCGTTCCGCTGGTGGTTAGCCCGCCGTCAATGGCTCGGTGGTTTGCCATTCCGCGCCGTCGCGGACGACGCGGTGGTAGAGCGTGTCGCGCTCGACGGGCTCGCGGCCCGCCTCGGCGATCAGCCGGCGGATTTGCTCGACCGAGAGAACTTCCGGCGTTTTGGCTCCGGCGTCGTGGTAGATCAGTTCATGCCGCACGGTGCCGTCCAGGTCGTCGGCCCCGTACGCGAGGGCCGTCTGCGCCGTGCCGATGCCGAGCATGATCCAATAGGCCTTGATGTGCGGGAAGTTGTCCAGCATTAGCCGGCTGACCGCCACCGTCCGCAGGTCCATCAGGGCCGACGGCTTCTTGATGTGCGACAGGCCGGTATTGTCGGGGTGAAAGGCCAGCGGAATGAACGTTTGAAAGCCACCCGTCTCATCTTGCAGCTCGCGCAGGCGGACCAAGTGGTCGATGCGGTGGTAGTCGTTTTCCAGGTGGCCGTACAACATGGTGGCGTTGGTGTGCAGCCCCAGACGGTGGGCCGTGCGGTGGATTTGCAACCAGTTCTCGCCGTCTGCCTTGTGTTCGCAGATCTTATCGCGAACCTCCGCGTGGAAGATTTCCGCCCCGCCGCCCGGCATGCTGCCCAGGCCGGCATCGACCAGTTCTCGCAAGATTTCCTCGTAGGGCTTTTTGGTCAGGTGCTGAAACCAATTGATCTCCACGGCGGTCCAGGCCTTCAAGTGCAACCGCGGATAGGCCTGGTGCAGCAGTCGGATCAGGCCGACGTACCAGTCGTAGTCCTTCAGATGATGCAAGCCGCCCACGATATGCATCTCGGTGCAGCCGTTATCGACCGCTTCCTGCCCGCGGGCCAGGATTTGCTCGTCGCTCATCACGTACCCCTTGGGATCGCGAAGGTCGGAGCGAAACGCGCAGAAGACGCAGCGATAGACGCAGACGTTGGTGGCGTTGAGATGCGTATTGATGTTGTAGTAGCCCCGGTTGCCGTTCTTTCTCTCCCGCACCAGATTGGCCAGCGCGCCGACCTCGTGCAGGTCCACGTCGGGCCGATAAAGAAACAGGCCATCGTCGAACGACAGGCGTTCGTTGGCAAGAACTCTTTCGCGGATGGAATCGAGGGATGGGCCGGCGGTGCGAATCATATTTGGAAGACCAATTATCTTACGTCCGAATGAAATAAGGTGATGTCGTTTGAAGTTCTATAGCGGTTCGTTTGGATAATGATCCATTGCGAACGCTTCAAATTGCATAGCTATCGGCCTTCCCGTTGGTCGGCCTGGGCTCATTGGCCGTACGAAACGCAATAAGTTGGCAGTCACCTCACACCCACAAATCAACCGCCCCCAACACCAACAACCCCAGGCTAATAACCGCGTTTACCTGAAAGAACGCAACGTTCACGCGGGTTAAATCGTCTGGCCGGACCAGCCGGTGTTCGTACAGCAGCAGTAGCGCCACGGCGGCGATGCCGGCCCGGTAGATCCAGCCCAGGGGGTAGACCCACGACAACGCCGCCAGTAGCAGCACCGTGCCGGCGTGGCAGATGGCGGCCAGCCGCAACGCGCCAGGCACGCCCAACCTGGCCGGCACGCTGTGCAAGCCGGCGGCGCGGTCCACGTCGGCATCCTGACAGGCATAAATTATATCGAAGCCGGCCACCCACAACAGGACGGCCCCCCCCAGCACCACCGGTGCCCAGGCCACCTCGTCCCGAATCGCCAGCCAGGTACAAACGGGGGCCAGCATCAGGGCGGTCCCCAGCCAAAAATGGGCCAAGGCCGTAAACCGCTTGGCAAAGCTGTACCCACACAAAAAGGCCAGCACCGGCAGACTGAGGATGATGGGCCAGCGGTTGGGCAAGAACAACAGTGTGGAAGCCACAAAGCCCAGCGTGCAAACAACGGCAAACAGGGCCACGGCGGGCACGCTCAACAGGCCGGCCGGCAAGTGCCGCATTTTGGTGCGAGGGTTGGCCGCGTCCAGCTTTCGGTCGGCCAGGCGGTTGAAGGCCATCGCCACGCTGCGGGCCAGCACCATGCACAGCAATACCCCCAGCAATTCCCGCCAGCGCCACGGTTGCGGCGGAGACTGCCTGGCCCGTTCGACCCAGGCCATCAAGGCCGCCAACAGCGCAAACGGCAAGGCAAACACCGTATGGCTGAAGCGGATCATCTCCAGAATGTGGCGCAGGCGAGTCAACATGGCAGGCATGATAATAGCCGGACAACAGCCGCCCGACGAGGCATGGCCAGCGGGCCCCCCCTTAACCGCAAACGATCGGCTACTAACAACCGGCCCGCAACCTTGTTCTCGGCAACAAGCTAAAAGCTGATAGCTTCTCCGCTGACAGCTTCTACGCTTCTCCGCACATCCCTAGCCCCTGCGCGACCTATCCCAGCGGTCAACCGGGCGTTGCAAGATTTCGCTGAGAATAATGGCGGTGCGCAAGGCATCACGGCCCGCCAAGAGCTGGGCTACGCCGGCACCCGCGGCCGAGAGGACAAGGCCCGAAACGCCGGCGGCTGCCGCCGAGCTGACCGACTGGCTGTCCTTGGTCGCTAAATGGCCGATGCGGTGATCGAGCGAGTGACGTACATGTTCCGCCATCTCGGTCGTTGATTGGTCCACCGTTACCAGGTGGTCGGCCCGCTGGCTTACGTCGTCGGTGTTGATATGCCGGCTGACATGCTCTTGGATCGACTCACGCTCCCGCGGATTCTCATCGGTGCGAGCCAGTTTGCGAACTGGCCGGTCGCCGGGTGGCAACGGCGGGGGAGCGGCCCTGCCGGCCCTGGCTTGTTGTGCCCGAGCCTGCTGCAAGGTCATGGGCTGTTGCCGCTGCTGGGGACGAGGGGGCTGCGGTTGCTGGCCCGCCGGCGGCTGCCCGCCGCGGCCTTGCGCGGCGCGGCGTAAAAAGGCTTCGATCTCTTGATCGACGGCCACCGCTGGCCGCCGCGGCGCGGCACCGGGCCCGGCCCCCGCCTGCGGCCGGCCCTGGCCAGCGTTCTTGACGATTTGATTGAAGACCCATACCAAGACCCCAATCAGCGGCAACAGCAGCGTGATGCAGCCGCCGATATCGAAGGCAAACAGCGGCATGGCAATGGGTGTGGGAAGGATCATGGTTCAGCGCTGGAATCGCCTCCTACAAGTTTAACGGCGCTGGAATCGCCTGCTGCCAGTCTTGCCCGCACTACTTAATCTGCGCGGCCACGCCGCCACCAGCCCCTGCGCCGGCGATCGACTTCCGCATTTCGGTATCGGCCTGCATGTTGCGAATGCGGTTGTAGTCCACAATTCCCAGTTTGCCCGAACCAAAGGCCTCGGCAATGGCCTTGGGGACCTCGGCCTCGGCCTGCACCAGTTGGGCCCGGTTCTCTTGAATCAGGGCCACCATTTCTTGCTCGCGGGCCACCGCCATGGCGCGGTCCCCCTCGGCATGGGCGCGGGCGGCACGCATGTCGGCCTCGGCCTGATCGGCCATCAGGCCCGCGCCGATGTTGTCTCCCACGTCGATATCGGCGATGTCGATGGAGACGATTTCAAACGCCGTTTGCGAATCGAGCCGCCGCGCCAGCACCGTCTTGGAGATGCGGTCGGGATCGCGCAAAACCTCGGCATGGGTCTCGGCCGAGCCAATAGCGCTGACGATGCCTTCACCCACGCGGGCGATGATGGTCTCCTCGGTCGCTCCGCCAATCAACTGCCGCAAATTGGCCCGCACCGTCACGCGGGCTTTTACCTTGAGTTGCACGCCGTTCTTGGCCATGCCGTCGAGCGTATCCCGGCCCGAGCCGCGGGCGGGGCAGTCGATGACCTTGGGGTAGACGCTGGTCTGCACGGCCTCCAGCACGTTTCGCCCGGCCAGGTCGATGGCGGTGGCCAGTTTGAAATCGAGATTGATCTTGGCTTTGTTGGCGGCGATGATGGCTTGAATCACCTGCGGCACATGCCCGCCGGCCAAAAAGTGGGCTTCCAACGCCCGGCAGGTAATGCCGGTCTCGTCATTCAGGCCGGCCTGCACCGCCATGACTTTGCTGCGGACGATGACCTTAGGGTTGACCTTGCGAAAGGTCATGCCCAACAGGTCGAACAGGCCAATGTTGGCACCCGTGGAAATGGACTGAATCCACAGCCGCAGGTAGCGGGCCACCACCGCGAACAAGATCAAACCAAAGATCAGTGCGCCAAAACTGATGACAATCACAATGATCGTCGTCAGGTCGAGATTCTCGTTTTGTGCAAACAGCCGCATCGGACGGACGCTCTCAAGAGGGATAAAAACCGCGGAAATACCCAGCGCCGGTTTAGCCGAGCGGACAGGCAGTGTCAAGTAAATGCGAAACCGGCGGGCGGCAACTACACCAACGGTTCCTCGAAAGGATCCTCGGCCAGGGTTTCAATGGGCCGGTTCAGGTCGGGGTGCAGCGGGGGGGGCGGCGGAGCGTCGTCCTCGGCGGGCCGCACCACAACGTGCATGCCGCGGACTTCCACCACGCGGACAAGCTGATTCGCTTCAATCACCATTCCCTCGCTGGTGGCATCGACCGTTTGGCCGGCGATTTCGATCGCGCCGGACGGCAGCATGACGCTTTTGGCCCGGCCAATCTGGCCCACCAATTGCTTAAGCCGGCGGCGCTGCGGGTCGTCGGGCAGCACCTCTTCGCTGGTGGGCACCTTAAGCAGAAAACGCTGGCCCATGCGGGTGCGGGGCCAATAGAACACGGCCAGCGGTATAAAAATGGGCAAGAACAAGACGATCGCGCCCAAAATGGCCATGCCCGTCCCAGCGCCGCGGTAGAAGCCCATCACCAGCGACACCGCCAAGGCAATCGCCGCCAGACAGCCAATCAGGCCGCCCGACGGAATGAAGACCTCCAAAATGACCAGGCCCAGCCCTGCAATCAGCAGCAGCAACGCGCCCATCAGCAATGGATCCATGGCAGCTTCCCGACATTGTTTGCCAACAGCCCATCCGACCATACGGCTTGTGGCTGTATCTTATTCTAGCCGACACGGCAAGCAATTGCCCGGTTCGGCGGGAGTTGCGGAAGAGAATCGACACCGCCGCCCCGCTAGGCCGTCATCCCAGGGAGGAGCCGTCAGCGGAGAAGCTGTCAGCGATCAGCCTTTTCGTGGATGCTCTGATCTGGTTCGTGGAATCACTGTTTGTGCTGACGGCGAATAGCGGCATATTCCCACTGTCGGGCGAATTTCACTATGATGGCGGCCAACGCCGGCGGCGGAGATACCTGAACACCGAACACTGAACACCGAACACCAACATGAAAATCACCTCCGTCGAAACCTTTCCCGTCCGCATTCCTCTCAAGGCCGAGCGGCGGATGATTACCGCGCTGGGCCAGCATATTGTCTCCGACTACCTCATCGTCCGCGTTCGCACCGACCAAGGGATTGACGGCGTGGGGGAGGCCACGGTCATGCCCAACTGGAGCGGCGAGACCTTGTGGGGTGCCCAGGCGATTATCGAAAAGATTTTGGGACCAGCCGTGTTGGAGGGCGACCCCGCGAATATCGTCGATATCGACGCCCGCCTGGACCGCCGCTGCCGCCACAACTGGTTTGCCAAGGCGGCCATTGAAATGGCCTGCTGGGACATCGCGGGCAAGGCGGCCGGCAAGCCGGTGTACGAACTGCTGGGGGGCGCTGTGCGGCCGCTGACCATTCGCAGCCGGTTCAGCATGGGGGCCTACGATGTCGAGCGGGCCCGACGCCGGGCGCAAGAGCTGGTCGATGCCGGCTTTACCACCATCAAGGTCAAGGTTGGAGGGCCGGCGGCCGACGACATCGCCCGCGTCCGCGCGGTGCGCGAGGTGATCGGCCCCAAACTGGCGCTGACTATCGACGCCAACTGCGGTTGGGATGTCGACACGGCCGTGCATTGCGTCAATGAGCTGGAGGACTGCAACATTTCGCTCAACGAGCAGCCGACGCCCGACGGCGACTACGGCGGGCTGGCCCGCGTTCGCCGCGAGACCAAGCCGCCGGTGATGGCGGACGACATGGTGTTCAACCTGTCGCACGCCAAGGAACTGGTCCGCAACGAGGCTTGCGACGTGATCAGCCTGTACCCTGGCAAGAACGGCGGCATCCGCAAGAGCCGCGAGATTGCCGAGTACGCCGCCGCCAACGGGGTGGCCTGCTCCATCGGCAGCAACCTGGAGTTTGACATTTCCACCGCCGCCATGATGCATCTGATTGTCTCGACCCCCAACGTGCAGGTCGAGAAGTTCCCCGGCGACGTGCTTGGTCCCGATTATCACGAGTTCTCCATCGCCACCAACCCGATCGAGATCAAAGGCCCGCTGACCACCATCACCGACCGCCCTGGCCTGGGCGTGGATGTCGATTGGGCCGTGGTGGAAAAGCACAAGATCGACTGATCGGCGAGTTCTACTCGATGCCGCGCGCCGCTAGCCAGGCGGGGGAAACGAAGCGGCGGAGAAGTTGCAGCAGCGATTGCCGGGCGGCCAGATTGTCGTCGAGGGACGCCGATTGCGCGGAGTCGGCTGCGGTCGGGCCGCGCCAACCTAGCCGCAGGTTCCAATCGCAGAGCGTGGCGGCGGCGTTGAAGCGTTCCGCGATTCGCAATGACCAGATCGTGCCGAACTGGTCGCGAAAATCGAGCCAGGCTGTTTGCCAACGATCGCCCGGCACAACAGGCCGTGGCCGGATCAGCCCTTGTAGTATCACACTCGCCAGCAACATCGCGACCGCCAGAGTGGGCCGCCACTCTTGCCAGGTGGGCGTTCCGCCGCTAGCGCCACCTCCCAGGCCCGCCACCAACGGAGCGAACCAGTTACGGATCAACGGCAGATGTTCGCCCAACAGCAGTATCTGGCCGGCGATCCAGGCCAGGCCGGACAGCGATTGCCGGGTGCCCAGGACATTGATGCCCTCGATGGCCAGCAAGACCAGCAGGAATGCTTGCCGCGCCCAGTGGAGTTGCAGGGGCAAGTCGGGCCGGTAGACCAACCCTTCCAACGCCGGCCAGGCGACAATCAACCACAGCGAGGCCACGATCCATTGCCAGGCCCTGTCTTGTGGGCGCTTGGCCCCCAGAACAGCCATGCAGGGGCAAAAAGTCGCCGTCACGGCCAGAAATCGCCAGTGGCTCAGGCGGGTATCGGCGGGATCGCAGGCCCAGGCGAAATAGGCCTCGCTGCCCGCCACCGACAAAATGGCGGCTAACGTCCAATTCCAACGGGCGAGCAACGTTGTGCCCGCCAAGGCCCCTCGCGCACGGAGTAAGAACAGGCAACCGGCCGCCCCCAGCGCAATCAACCCGGTGGCGAAAAGGCCACGTCCCAGTACGAATTGGCCTTGCACAATCGTTACCAACGGCAACTCCAGACCGCTCTTGGCCGCGGCTTTCACCGCCGGGTGGCAAAAAAACGACGCCGAACTTGCCGACCAATTCTAGCGGCAAGTGCCGAAAGCTAAAGGGATTGCACGCATCGCAACGAATCCCGGCGACTCTGCCGGTCAGAAAATGTTGGCAAAAAGCAACGGTTGCGTTTGCTCTACCGCGCTTCGTGGGCAATGTTTCCACAGACAAGAAATGCGACGCGGCAGACCGCCCGCCGCCAAGACTTGAACACGGTACAGAATCCCCTGGTCTATTGAGGAGTGCATGCCATGAAGTTTTCGCTTCCTTCTTTCGCCCTGCTGCTGTGCAGCGCGGCGTTTGCCCATTCAACCGCTTGGGCCGGTGGTCCGGGTTGTGCCTCGTGCAATGGTGGCGGCGTCGGTTACGCCCCAGCCTCGCTGCATTGGGGCGTGCCGGCCGATATGAGCTACGGCCAACTCGCGCCAACCGATTGGAACGCTCCGGCCTCTCGGTCGGGTTGCTGCGGCCGTTCCCAGCGCGACATGTGCGACTGGTGGGCTGGCTACTGCGAAACGCAGCGGGTGGCTCCTTGCTCGACGGGTGATTGCAACTACGGCAAGTGCGGTTGGGGCCAGGGTTATTGGGGTGCTTCGATCGCCAGCGGCTTTCATCGTGCCGGCCATAACTTGGGCCACGGTTGCGGGTCGGGCTGCTGTGCTCCAAAATGCTGTGCTCCGAAGTGTTGTGCTCCCGCCTGCCAGCCCGCTTGCGACGATTGCCGTGCTCCTGCTTGCGGCAGCGGCTGCTGTGGCGGATCGGGCCTGGGAGGTTTCTTCGGCGGACTGTTTGGCGGCGGCCGATGCTGCTGCAATGCGATTGGCGGAAGCAGCGGAACGGCCTACTGCGGCGGTTGCTGCCAAGATTCTTGCTGCCCCGCTCCTTGCTGCAACAAAGCCCCTTGCCGTGCCCGGCTAACTTGGAATGGCGGTTGCTGCAATCAGGGTGGCTGCCAAGGCGGCGGATACGACCAACTGCCCGCCACGGCCAACGAAGCCGGTGCCGCCAACGACTCGTACTACCACGACGCCGGCAAGATTAGTGCTCCCGCCAACCAAGCCGTTCAGGAAGATGATTCCGAATACGCTCCCGCGTTGGAATCGCTCCCTGCTCCCGCCAAGGCTTCGGAGCCAAGCCGCATCCCCGTGCCAACTCCCGCCCTGCGGCCCGCTCCTGAAGCCAGACTGCCTGGCAAACAGACGGCCCCGCCGGAGGAGATCGAGGAATCGGCTCCCGCATTGAACAATGCCAACACGACGCTGGACGACGCCGCCTCCGACGAAAAGGAATCGAACTAACTCTCTCTCGGCGGCCCGGACTTCGTGCAGGGAGGCCGGGCCGCTGAAACGTCCACCGCGTTATCGGGCTGTAGTCCACGCCAGAGCCGAACGACCAGGCGGTTCCGGCTGACGGCTGCAAATCAATCTCGATCAACGCGTCAACATGCAACCGGGCGTGACGGTTTCGACCGCACGCCCGGTTGTGTTGTTTGAGGGGCTGCTATTCTGGCCGCGGGAAAGCCGATCACAAGTAGTGCGGCAACTACCCATGTTCGGAACGATTCGCCACGCTTCCTCATCTCTTTGTGGCTTCGCGCCTTTGCGCGAATACACCCTCGCGATCGACGTCCCGTTTTGGTTGGCGGCCATACCTGGTTGCCAATTTTCCTGCCGGGACCGTGCGATAAAAGGGCGTCTGCCGTATAAAGGCAGTCGTGGGCGGCACGGGTGAAACCGCCACCTCCATCAGATCGGCGTGTTACGAACGAGGATTCCAAGGATGCCTATCGAAGTTACCTGGCTGGGCCATGCGACCTGGTCGTTGAGGATTGGCGAGCTGACGGTGCTGATCGATCCATTCCTGGATGGCTCGCCCACCGCGACCGTCAAGGCCGACAAGGTCGCGGCGGATTTCATTCTGGTGTCGCACGGGCATGAGGACCATGTGGCCGACGCCGCCAAGATCGCCGTGCGAACGGGTGCCACGGTCGTTTCTAATTTTGAAATCTGCCAGTGGCTGGGCAAGCAAGGGGTGAACAAGACCGAGCCGATGAACCTGGGCGGGTCGATCGCCGCGCCGTTTGGCCGGATCAAATCGACCTTGGCCTGGCATAGTTCGACCATGCCCGACGGCGCGGCGGGGGGCAACCCGGGCGGCTTCTTGCTGTCGGTAGGGAAGCAAAACCTGTACTTTGCCTGCGACACGGCCCTGTTTAGCGACATGAAGCTGATCGGCGCGGCGGGGCTGGACCTGGCGGTGCTGCCGATTGGCGACCGCTTCACGATGGGACCGGAAGATGCCGTCAAGGCGGTGGAACTGTTGGAACCCAAACAAGTCATCCCCAGCCACTACAACACCTGGCCCCCGATCGTCCAAGACGCCGCCGCCTTCGCCAAGCGCGTCCGCACCGAAACGGCCGCCGTACCGATCATCCTGGAACCGGGCGGAACGGTGATGATTTAGCCCGCTTCTCTCCCTCTCCCTCTGGGAGAGGGCCGGGGTGAGGGCCAGTTGCGTGGTCGAATCTTCACCGTATCGCCCTCTCCCCAACCCTCTCCCGGAGTACCGGGAGAGGGAGTATGCGTGATGATTTAGGAACGACCGAAAAATAACTTCTCCACCAACTCCTCTCCCTCTCCGGGAGAGGGCAGGGTGAGGGAAAAGAATACGCCGAAGTTATTTTTCGGTCGTTCCTAAATCCGTCTGCTACGGATCGGATTCGTTCTGTTGGTCATCGGCCGGCGGCTGGTCCCCCTTTTGTTGCTGGTACCGGGCAATTTCCGCGGCGAGCTGCGCCCGCGTGATCTGGTGTTGGCGCAAGCCGCGGGCGGCATGCAAGTGGGTTGACAGGGCATCGGCCAAGGCCAAGGCGCAGGCCCACAACACCAGCCCGATCACGCCGAACCAGAAGTAGACGTACAGCGAAGGGTTCTGGCGGATATCCATGCTTTGCCCCCCGGCCAGCGCCACGCCAATCAGCGCCAACATACCGCTGGCCTGCATGCGGCGGCGGTAGCGGCGGGCGTGAAACAGCCGGTCGGCGTCGTCCAAGGGCCGGGCGTTGGCCTGGTGCCATTCCCGCTGGTGCCACCACAACAAGCCGGCGGCAATCAGAAACACCGTCAGCGGCAACAGCAGGCGAGAGACCATGGTGCAAGTTCCGTTTCGGCTGGGCATCTCTCTCTGCCGGAGTACCGGGCGAGGGAGAATGGAAACGCCCACCGCATTCGATCGGCGTTGGAAACGCCTCCTACAAATCACTTGGCTCCGGCGGCTTGGGCTTCCAGCCAGGTCTTGATGACCCAGCCGACCTTGGCCAGGCTCAAGGCCGAGCATTGGGCCGGCACGTCGCGCTCGGTATGCCAATGGGGATAGTCGAAGTCAATGATGTCGCAGGTCGGTATCTTGGCGATATCGTGCAGGCTGAGGTGGTCGTCGTTGACCGCATGCCGCGGCCTGGCCACGAAGTCGCTCACGCCCAACTTACGGGCCGTCTTCCAAATGTCGTTCACCAGCGGCCGTGTGTCGGCCCATTCCACGCTGTTGCGTTCCTGGAAAATCCTCAAATCGGCGTCGGCCACCATGTCTAGCAGCACGCCCCAGCGATACTTATACGCGGGCGGCTTGAGGACGTACTGCTCGGCAAACCACCGCGAGCCCAAAAAGTACGTGTCTCTGTCGCTGTAGACCAGCTCCTCGCCGTCGAACAGCACAAAGTCCACGCCGACGGGGCCCTGCATGCCGGGCATGTGCTGGGCCAGTTCCATCATTAGCGCCACGCCGCTAGCGCCGTCGTTGGCACCGATGAATGTCCCCCGCGGGTTGCGCGGGTCGCGGTCGGGAAAGGGGCGCGTGTCGTAATGCGTACAGAGCAACACGCGGTTGGTCCGCTGGGGATGCCATTGCACGATCAGGTTGGCCATCTCCACCGCCGCGCCGGTTTGCGGATGCCGCACGCGAAAGGCCTGCCGAGAGACGCTCCCCCCCGCATCGGCAAAATGCCGCTCCAGCAAATCTTGCTGCCTGGCCATGCCCGGCGTGCCGCTCACCCGCGTTCCCAGATCGCAGATTTCGTTGAGATAGCGATAGGCCTGCGCACCATCGAAGGGGATATCCTCCAGGCGGTTGCGGGCGTTGCCGGCCTCGGCCTGGTTCTCCAGATCGCCGGACCCCGTGGCCGCCAGCCAGACCAGCGCCGCGGCGCAGCCCGCCACCACCGTCGCCAGAAAGATCGACTGACCCGACGGTTTGCGCATGCAAAAGGCTCCTGAAGAGAAGTACGCCTTTCATTCTACGGCAACCGGCAAAGAGGTGGAATGCCGATCGGGGGTGCAGCAGTTGCAGGCAAGGCCAACTGTCGTCGCCGGACACGGCCTTTACCAACTCACCCTTTCTTCACGCCTTGGGCAATTCGGTCGCCGATGTTTTTGTCGATGCTGCGCCAGTATTCAAAGGCCCGCTGCAAGACCGGTTCCGAGACGCCATTGAGCAGGTGGCCGACGACGTTGGAAACCAATCGGTCGCGCTGGGCGTCGTCCATGACATCGCGGACCAGCGTGCCCGGCTGGCCATAGTCGTCGTCGTCCTTGCGCAGCGTGTAGGCCGCCCGGATGAATTCGCCGTTGGCCTCCCACACGGCCGATTCGGGGTAGCGGGCGCTGTCGGCCTGGGGACCGCCCTTGGAGTTGGGGGCGTAGACCGGGTCGGTCACGTTCTCTACCCGCATCGCGCCGTCCTTGCTGTAGCTGTGGACCGGACATTGCGGGCGGTTGACCGGAATCTGCTTGTAGTTGACGCCGATCCGATGGCGGTGCGCATCGGCATAGGCAAACATCCGCCCCAGCAACATTTTGTCGGGGCTGGCGCCGATGCCCGGCACCAGGTTGTTCGGCTCGAAAGCCGCCTGCTCAATCTCCGTATGGAAGTCGGTGGGATTTCGGTTGAGAGTTAGCCGGCCCACCTCGTGCAACGGGTAGTCGCCGTGCGGCCAGACCTTGGTCAGGTCGAACGGGTTGAAGCGGTAGGTCTTGGCCTCCTCGTAAGGCATGATCTGCATCTTCAACGTCCAACTGGGGAAGTCGCCTTGCTTGATAGAGTTGAACAGGTCGCGGCGGTGGTAGTCGCCGTCGGCACCGGCCAGGCGGTCGGCCTCGGCCTGGGGGAGAAAGTCGATCCCCTGGTTGGTTTTGAAGTGGTATTTGACCCAGAAGCGCTCGCCCCCCTTGTTGACCCACATGTAGGTGTGGCTGGAATAGCCGTTCATGTGCCGCCAGGTCTTGGGGATGCCGCGGTCGCCCATCAACCAGGTGACCTGGTGGGCCGACTCTGGCGACAACGTCCAAAAGTCCCACTGCATGTCGTGGTCGCGCAGGCCGTTGTCGGCGCGGCGCTTTTGCGAGCGGATAAAATGCTGAAACTTCAGCGGATCGCGCAGGAAGAAGACCGGGGTGTTGTTCCCCACCATGTCGTAGTTGCCCTCGCTGGTGTAGAACTTGAGCGCGAAACCGCGCGGGTCGCGCCAGGTGTCGGGGCTGCCCCGTTCGCCGGCCACCGTGGAAAAGCGGATCAGCGTGTCGGTCTTGGTCCCCGGCTGAAAGACCGCCGCCTTGGTGTAGCGGCTGACATCGTGCGTGACTTCAAAGTGCCCGAAAGCGCCCGAACCCTTGGCGTGGGGCTGCCGCTCGGGAATTCGCTCACGGTTGAAATTGGCCATCTGCTCGATGAGGTAATGGTCGTGCAGCACGATTGGCCCGTCGTTCCCCACGGTGAGCGAATGTTCGTCGCTGGCCACGGGAATGCCGGCATCGGTGGTGGTCGGTTTGCGAGTATCCTTGGCCATGATGATGTCTCCGTGAGGTTGAGTAGCGATATGAGGTTGGCTGTTCTTGACCGCGGCAAGATGCCGGTAGGAGGCGATTCCATCGCCGACCAAACCGCGCGGTCGCGCGGAAATCGGCGATGAAATCGCCTCCTACAATGGGGAACGGCGATAAAACCACCCTCGTGCGGCATTCTACCGCGCTACCCGGTCCAGGGCGACCGGCAGAAAATGCACCCCTTGGCCGTTCAAGAAGACCGTGCCAACGTGTTGCGGGTCGAGTTCAATGGTGCGGGCCGAGTAGTAGCGGGCGGCGATGCTGGTCTCTGGCAGCAGCGTAACGGTACTGTCGCCGTTCCAGATTTGGCCGTCGTCGGACGAAAAATTGTAGCGCAAGCCTTTGTTGTCGGTCCCCACGCCCCACGTCACCAGCAACCGCCCGTCGGAGAGGACAGTCAGGTAGCGGCCCTCGGCGCTGTCGGTATCGGTGGGGGCCGCCGGAAAGTTTTCGATGGCCGACCAGGTTTGGCCTTCATCGACGGAACGCAGCAACACGGGGCCCATCGCCAACAGCGAGCCTTTCGCCGTCCGCACAATCTGCTGGAAGGCATGCTGGCGGCCATCGGGACCGGCCAGCGGGTAGGCCTGCGACTCGCCGCTGTCCGGCTGATACAGGCGCGGCGGGCCTGCCCGCAATGGCAGCAGCCAACGGCCTTCGCTCCACGGCAGCACATTGTGCCGCACCGCCCCCAGGTGTTTGCCATCGACCGGGCCGATCAAGGCTTGCTCGCTCCAGGTTTTCCCCTGGTCGTCGCTCAACGTGTACAGCAAGGCCCGCTCGTAGTAGCCATCGGTGGCTTTGTCGTCGGCGATGTAGTTCCAAGTCACCAAGACGCGGCCGTCGGGCAGCGTGTCGGCGGTGCCGGGATAGACTTCAAACGTCTCGACTTCGCGGATCACGTCGGGCCGCTTGGCCGACGTGGCAATGACCGCTGGCTCCGTCCAAGTCTGGCCGTTATCCTCCGACCGGCAACATTGCAGCACATTGGCGGCCTTGAAGACCACCAGCAGCTTTCCCGGTTCGGTGCGGCAGATCGAAGGATGAACATGCCCGCCCGCCCCCTTAAAGATCGTCACCGGCACGTCATCGGCCCGCAACGCCAGCCCGCCCATCAGCCAGGCCAGCCAGCCGGCGGCCAACAGTCGGGCGAAACCGCGGCAACGGAACCGTGAGAAATGCATGGCGTGGCCTCGTGAATGCTAGGATTGACGTTACCCGTTCCATTTTAGCCGTGTTTTGGGGGTTGTGGTTCAGGTAAGCTTAACCGTAAAGTTCCTGCCTTGCCGGCTTGATACGCGAGAAGGCGGACCAATTTGGTGACGCTTGCCAGGCATGGGGCGTCTTCATTCACCGCCAGCGGCAAGGCGGGAGCCATTTGGAAAGAATGAAGGCGGAAGGATGAAGGACGAAACGAGAGGGTGGCTGGTTCAGACGGAGCATGGGGACAGCCATCATCACCGGTCGGCGCAAGGGACCGGTCGGCGCAAGGGACAGCTACCGTTACTGGTTGGCATGGTGGGGCGTCCACGGCTGCCGAAGATCGGCCAGCGAGTACATGACGACCTCGGCTGACACCGCAGCCCCCGGGGCTTCCCATCGCGGGCACGCTCTTCGACGAGTTTCGTAACATGCGATCCAACAGAATGTTACGATATTCGCGCGTCCGCAATAGCACTCGCTCGAATTATGAGTGTCCCTCGGCCGCGTCCCTGGTCCGCGCTGGTTCAGCACAGCCCCACTACGGTATCTCCGTATGCGTACCGCGGAATTTATCCGCGATTCTCTGCAGCGACGCTTCCCCCCGCTCTTTAGCGCGGAATGCGACCGTGTTAATGCGGGCGGGCTGAGTCGGCATTTGCATCAAGTAGCGCTGCGTGTCATCGGTGAATCCTCCATCCGAGAGGATGTAAATTAC
This sequence comes from Pirellulales bacterium, assembly GCA_050247075.1. Classification (GTDB taxonomy): domain Bacteria; phylum Planctomycetota; class Planctomycetia; order Pirellulales; family JBFWUW01; genus JBFWUW01. The sequence continues at coordinate 50,705 of JBFWUW010000032.1, forward strand.
GTCGGGCTTCAGGGCGAAGGCCTTCTCCATAGCGGCATGGGCGTTGGTACCCCGGGCCAGTTCCATGCTTTCCAGATAACGTTCGAGCCGCGTGATATTCAAGGTGTCAGCCGGGACGAGGTCGTTCGGAGGATTGGGATCGAACATGGAACGCATCGCGTCGCTGAAAAACAACACATAGAATTTTTGCGGCGGCGACAGAGATCGAACCGAGCGGAGCAATTCTTCCTTGGCTTGCTTGAATTTTCCCCCCTTCATGCTGTTAGAGCTATCGACCACGAAAACAACTCGCGAACCGCGCCCCTTGGTCCCAAAGAACGAAGTCTGCTGATTGTCGTTGGGGGCTGGCTGGGCCGAACTCTTGGACATCACAATCAACACTTGCGTGCGCTTGTTTGCCGTTACCACCACGGGTGAGTGCGACTGAAGCGCATATCCAGCCGCTCTGGCGGCGACCTGCCATGTGCCTGGCGTGGCGGATTGGCCATACACGCCATTGAGATTGGTCGTCGCGTGGTGAACTCGCGGGTCAACGGCGCGGCGAAGTAACACATTGGCGTCTGGGATGGGGACGTTGCCGTTGCCGGACCGTTCCACCACTCGCACCACCAAAGTACCTTCGCCTTGGGCCGCTTGCGTATTTTCTGGGTCGTTGTTTGGATTATTGGCGCTATTCGGCGGCGTGGAAGGCTGAGGGGGGACGCCTGGCTTGCGCTTACCGGGCCGATTGGACTTGGCATTGGCGGGGTCGGGCACTTCCGGTGCCGCATTGTCGGGCGAGTCGCTGCCTTGCGTGAGTACAAAATCCAGGACGCTTGCGCCCTCCGTCGCCAGTTGAAAGCCTCGTCCGGCATCTTCCGTGCGAAAGCCTTCCGCCGCCAAATGGTATTCATATTGGCCGGGCCGCAACGGGCGGATCTGGTAATAGCCGGCTTCGTCTGTCGTCGTTTGGCCGACACTTTTCCCTTGGTCGTCGAGAAATTCAACCGTTGCGCCCGCGACCGGCCCCAGGTGTTCGCCTTCCGCGGTCTGTCCACTGATCCGGCCGTGGACGCTGGCCTCGGCCGCTTGGGCATGGGTCGCCGTCCATGGCGCGCAAATAGCAAGAACCAGCAATAGCGACCATGTCCGTCGTGTGGTTGGCATGAGTTCCGCTCCGGGCGGGAATGGGATTGATGGGAAAAAATTCGTGTGAGATCACTGCAAGCCAACGCGGGTGGCGAAACGCCCGCGGCGGTATCGAATCGCTAATTATTGTCTGGCACAAGCCGTAGGCCGAAGACGCCCACCGCGTCCGTGGGGTCGGTCGCCTGCAAGCCAATCATGAACGTCACCGAAACATACGAAACCGGTCCGGCCGCCGTCCTTCCTAGCCAGGCGTGGGAATTTCCTTGTGCTCCTCCCTTGGCGGTGAAAGTGGTGATGGCGTACTTCGTTGCATCATGCGGAGAAGCCGCCATATTGTTGCTGGCCATCAAGTCGTAGCGGATCGGCATGTCAATCAACAAGCACGGGGCGGGCGTCTGGCCCGCGGCGAACTTTTGATAAACGATCGGCTGGGGCGTTTGCATGGTGAGGAACGGCACCGTGGATGCCGGACGGACCGACACATTAACTCGCGTCTGCACCGATGCGGTGGCTGGTGCGTTTCCGCCTAGAAACGCCACATGTCCTACCACGCGCCAACCCTTGGCGGGGGTCGCCAGGTTGGCGGGAATGGGCACCACGCCTTCGTATTGAATGGCAATACGCTCGCTGCCCGAGGCCGGGCGCGCAGCGGCGCTATAGGCTGGCTGGCCGGCTGCACCGACGAGAGGAATGTAATTGGCGAAGGTCAAGGCGAAACTGCTGTCTTGCTCGGTATTTAGCGGCCAGGCGCTGGAGGAAGCTTGCGGATCGGCCGTAAAAGACGACTTCCAGGGGGCAGGCGCACCGTTGTTTGGCAAGACTTGAAACGACGGGGGCGGCGCTTGCGCCGCAACCAGTTGTCCTTGTGAAAAGACCTGCCCCGGCAAGATCACGGCGGCATGAGGCGACGTGGATTCCGCCGGAAACAGCGGCAAAATCGAACCAAATCCCGATACCAGTGCGGTGCCATCGGCCGCCAGAGCGGTCACTTTCGGCTGGACGTACAAGTAATGGGCGTCGGCCCCCGTCAACTGCGCTTGAATATTAGAGACCGCGATCGCTGGCGGCCGGGCCAGCATCGTCTGGGTGCTGCCGCCCGCGGAGGGAGGAATGTTCGTCTGTGTTGCCAGCGGCGTGCCGATAAGCGGCGGGTTCTTGTGCGGAAGAACGCCAAACAGATCGACTCGGTAGCTGCTTACGTTGGAGGAGTCGCCGGAAACCCGCCAATTGACCGTGGCCTGGTCCTTGTCGCGCAGGATCGAAATGGACGGATTGATACGAATGTTCGCCAGGACCGGCGCGGCGGGGGCCGGCGTTGGCGTCACCGGCCGGTTCGCCGGTTGCCCGGCGGGCGAATTTGCGATGGCGGGGGTGGCGCTTGGGTTTCTCTTATTCCGCTTCTTGTTCGGCGCATTAGCGACCGGCACGCTAGGAATGCTGGGCGAATTGACGTTAATTGTCAACGACGGGCTGTCCGGCAATCGTCGGCGGCGACGGCGCGGCGCGTTCATGCTGTAGGGGTCAAACGGCGCGTCTACAAACACCGGAGGGGGCGGATCAAGCGGAAACGGACCGGGGCCTATCTCTGGATCACCGGCCGGATCGGGTTGGTCCTGGGGATCCGACGCCAGATCGTCGCTCGGGGATGGCTCTTCATTGTCGTCCGGGGGAAGAGGCTCCGACTCCGTTCCGTCGGGGTCGTCCTCGGCCTCTTCGCCCGTCAGGATCGATCCCGACTTCCAAAGCGCCACTTGGCGGCGGCCGCGCTCGGGGACGGCATTCGCCACGCCCTGGGGATCGCGGGCGGATGTCGGCACCCAAACCAATTGGCGAATCTCCGCTCGCTCCCGCGGAAAGCGGTCACTGTCGTAGAGCAAACGGTCGTTTGCGCGGACCACAATTCGCTTGAGCCGCATACGATCTGGCGGCGTGGTCTGCGGTTCGTCGTGCGGAGAAATACCGATGCCGATCTGTTTTACCTCGTCGACAAGCACCGGGTTAAGCTGCATTTCCGCCGGAGTGACCACAAATGTCTGCGGTTCCGGCTCGACGCCCAACGGATCGGCCTCGGAGGAGAGCATGAACTTGTGCCCCGCCAACCACAGATAAACCGGATTGCGCGAACCCGCATTCGGCAGGTCGAGAGTCGTGATGGTGACTTCCAGCGATTCGATCCGATCGCCCTCCAAGGTCGGGGGCGTAAAATGTTCGGGCGATTCCAAATACCACGGAAGCGCCCCAGCCAGCCGCGCGGAAAGCAAATTGATGTCCCTGGCCGCCGCTTCGGTTTTTTCCCTGAGTGCTTGGACGCGCAGCAACTCCTCGTCGGTGGCCAAGCCGTTCCGCACCATCCCGTCCAGGCCGGAAATCTCCTCAATGTCTAGCTGGAATTCGCTCAACAACGTTTGTAATTGGGCCTGGTTGCCGCGCTGGATGGCTTGCGGATGCAGCTTGAGATTTGACCGGGACGCCAGCGGACGGCCGTTGGCTTCGACCGTGTACCCCAGCAATACCCAGTCGGTTCGGCCGAGCGAAGCGAATCCGATGGATTGCAGATCGCGCGTCCGCAACTCGGCCAGCAACCCTGGCGTGACGCGCAGTTCGTCAGCTCCAGGACTGGCCTCTGGGTCGGCCAGGAACTCAAACGTGGCCTTCGATCCGGGCTCGACCGACGTGACGCCCGGTGACAGCGATGACTTCTGGGGAATTACCGCCAGGCCCGGACCGCGTTGTACCGCACCCAACGGAAACAGCCGCAAGGGTGCGCCGATCCCTAAATGGACGTCGATGGCTTCCGCCAGCGGCTCGCCCTCATTGCCAACTTCAATGGTGATCCGCAACGAGTGGAGGGCCTCGTCGGGTTCGCTCTCCTCTTGGGCCCGGCCGGAGGCCAGCATGGCCGCGATGGCAGCCAACCCTGAAACCAACGCTAGCCAAACGGATCCGCGTTGCGCACACTTCCGCACAAAAACTGGCATTGGATTCTCTCCGGGTGAAAAACAAGCAACGCTCAACTCAGTTGCCGCTGGGGACGAAACTCAGGCCGCTTGCTGATTCGCTAGAACACGAGATGCCGCGAGGATTGGCCAGAGCTTCCCAACAATCGAAAGCTCGCGGGCATGGCTGCTCTCGCGAATTGAACCCGGAAATATGAACGAAGTTGTGATGATAACCGACGGACGGCGGCAAACAAGAGTGCGCGGCACAATTCCATATGTTCGCCAAAGGTCTACTTCCCGCGATTGCGCATCGCTTGGGCGGACCGCTGATCGGGCGACCCGGGGACGGCCATCGACACGGGGCAACCTGGGGACCGGGGCAACCTGGGGACAGCCATCATCACGGGGCGGACCAAGGGATGGCTACTGCAATGGGTCGGCACGGTGGGCCGTGCGAGAGTGCCGAAAGTCGGTCAGCAAGTTCGTAAGGGGTTTTTGCCGACACCGGGCATTTCTTCGCGTTGGATGTCGTTTAGCGAGGTTCGCAAGCTGCCTGCCAACAACATGTTACATTCCTCATGCGCCCCCATTGCGCATGCTTGCACGGTGGGTGGCAACAGGTTTCCATATCAGCTATGTGATTGAACATGTGCCACTGATGACGTTTCCGTAGGTGCCTTAACACTTTGACTGGCCCACTGGCGGGCAAGCCGCCAGTGGCACCCTCATTCCAGGCTCTTGCAGGCGGTTTCTCCCGTCCGACCCAATTCGCAAATTCTAACTCCACCCATCCCCTAATCATCCCCCACAATACTCTCTCGCACGCGGCGGGCTGGCGGTAGGGAGTCGAGGAAAAGTTTGCCGTAGGGTTTGCTGGCTACCCGCGGGTCGAGGATGACCACGGTGCCGCGGTCGCGGCGGGTGCGGATCAGCCGGCCAAAGCCTTGCTTGAGCTTGATGACCGCCTCGGGCAGCGAGTAATCCTTGAAGGGGTTGCCGCCGGCGGCGCGGATGGCGTCCAGCCGGGCCTCGACCAGCGGTTTGTCGGGCACGCTAAAGGGGAGCTTGGTGATGATGACCGTTTGCAAGGCGTCGCCCGGCACGTCTACCCCTTGCCAGAAGCTGTCGGTCCCCAAAAGCACGGCACGCGGGTTGGCCTTGAAGCGGTCGAGCATTTGCCCGCGGGGCAAGTCGCCCGACTGCGTGTAGAGCGCCAGGTTTTGCGAGGCCAGCCAAGGTGAGAGGGCGGCGGCGGCTTTTTCCATCATTTGGTAGCTGGTGAACAGGGCAAAGGCGTGCCCGTCGGTGCGGCCGGCGTAACGGCGGATCATCCGCACGACTTGCCGGTCGAACTCGGCCCCGGCCGATACGGGGTCGGGCATGTCGGGTACCACGACCAACCGGGCTTGCTGGGCATAGTCGAAGGGGCTGCCCAGCACGCGGCTGTCGCACTGGGTCAGGCCAACGCGGCTCTTGAAGAAGTCGAACGAGCCTTGCCCGCCGACGGCCAGCGTGGCGCTGGTCATAATGACGCTGGGGACTTGTTCAAACAGATGCTCGCGGAGGGCCGGGCCGACATCGATCGGCGCGGCGGCCAGGCGGGTTTTGGGGCGGCGTCCATGCATCTGCTCGATCCAATAGACCGCGCCATCGGTCTGCTGCCGCCGCCAACTTTCGACCGCGCCCGACAGCAGCCGCAAGCGGTCGCGGGCCGAGACAAAGTCTTGCTTCTGTTCGTCTTTGTCTTTCAGGCGGTCGGCGAATTTATCCAACATGCCGGCCAGCCGGTCGAGCGCATCGCTAAGCTGGTTGGGGACCGGGGTGGGCCGTTTGATGCGGCCATTGGCGGAACCTTCGTCGTCTTGCCACAGCCGCAAGTCGGTGAAGAAATCGTTGGCCCGGTGGCGGCACTCCAGCACCACGCGTTCGGCATCGCCGAGTTTGAAATGCGGCAGCAGCCCTTTGTTGGTGCGGTCGTTGTAGAGCTTGTTGAGCTGGTAGTCGATCTGCGCGCTGGTGACATCCATGCCCAGGTGGTCGCCGGCCACGGCCTCCACCGTGTGGGCCTCGTCGAAGATCACGGCGTCGTAGTCGGGCAATAGGCTGATGCCGTCGCGCCGCAGCGACAAATCGCTGAAGAACAACGCGTGGTTGACCACCAAGATCTGCGCGCCTTGCACGCGGCGGCGGGCAGCATAGTAAAAACAGTCGTTGTGGCTGGGGCACTTGCGGCCCAGGCAGTTGCCGTGGTCGCTGGCGACTTCGTCCCAGACCTGCGGCAAGGGGCGAAAGTCGAGGTCGGACCGCGAGCCATCGGTGGTGATATCGGCCCACGACTTGATATCGGCCAGTTGTTTGAATTCATCGGGCGTGTTGAACAGGCTGCCGCCCCGCTCCAGCGCCGTCCGCATCCGCCGCAGGCTGATGTAGTTGCCGCGCCCCTTGACCAGCACCACGGTAAATTCCAAGGGAATCACCGCCCGCAACAGCGGCAGGTCTTTTTGCAGCAGTTGCTCTTGCAGGCTAATGGTGTGCGTGGAGATGACGATTCGCTTGCAGGCGGCGGGTTTGTCGTCGGTGCCGCCGGCGGTGGCCAAAATGGCCGGAACCAAGTAGGCAAAGCTCTTGCCGACGCCGGTCCCCGCCTCGACCACCAGGTGCCGCTTGCGGGTGAGGGCCGCGGCGACGGCTTCGGCCATTTCCAACTGTTGGGGGCGCGTTTCGTAGTTGGGCAAGCGGGCGGCGATGCGGCCTTGCGGTCCCAGGATATCGGTCGGCGAGAGCGTCGGCAGCGGTGGTGCCATCCGTGAAAGCCGCCATGCAAGTAGGGTGCCAAGGAACGTTTATATTACGGACTAATTTTCGACAAACGCGGAACTGCTCCCTCTCCCGGTACTCCGGGAGAGGGTTGGGGAGAGGGCGAAGCGGAAGGAGACGCTCCACTCCACGCAGCCCTCACCCCGGCCCTCTCCCAGAGGGAGAGGGGGAAAACCAAGCGACTCTCCAGTAATAAAATCCACGTCCCCAGGGAGTGAATGCCCCATCTTACCCGATTTTGGCGATTTGGTTGTAATCGTCTTATCAACCGCTACAATCCACACGTCCTATCCAAATGTGGCGTGGCGTTCAGCACGCTTTCACTCTGATGTTGCACCTTTGTCGCGAGGGAGGTCCTTGCCCATGAAGGATCAAGAACGCTCAGGGCGGCCAGCTAGTGGCTACAACCGCCGCGAATTTTTGCGGGGGTCGAGTGCGGCCGCCGCGGCCACTGCGTTGGCCACCGGCCCAGGCCTGGCGGCCCCCAAGGACGAGCCGAAAAAATCGGCCGTCGCCGCTCCCGGCTTGCATTACATTCTGCTCAACGTCAACGGCAGCGACCACTCGGTCAAGGTCGAGCCGCGGATGACGCTGCTGGAGGTATTGCGCTACCAACTAGGGCTGACGGGTGCCAAACCGGTCAGCGCCGATGGCAGCAGCGGTGCCAGTACCGTGTGGGTAGAAGACCGCCTGGCGAGTGCCTCGACCACGTTGGCCATGGAATGCGTCGGCAAGAAGGTCCGCACGGTGGAGTCACTGGGTGGTGCCGAACCGGACGCCGTTCCGCTGGCCTTTGTCCATCAAGATGCCCAGCAATGCGGTTTTTGCACGCCGGGCTTTGTGGTGGCGGTGCGGGCATTTCTGGATAAGAACCCCCAGGCGTCGGAAGCGGAAATTCGCGCCGGACTGAACGGTAATCTCTGTCGCTGCGGCACCTATGCCAATGTCGTGCAGGCAGCGCTCGAAGTCGTGAAGGGAGGTGCCTGATGGCTGATTACACCTGGCCGCAACGCGGTACGGCAACGATTTTGGGCACCTCGCCCGACCGGTTGGATGGCTTGCCCAAGTCCACCGGCGCCGCCAAATATGCGTATGATGCCTCGCCCGACCGCATGTTGATTGCCCGGGCGCTGGGCTGTCCGCACGCGCACTGCAAGGTCAAAAAGATCGACGTTTCGGCCGCCCGCAAGGTGCCGGGCGTGGTGCATGTGGCCTTGATGAAGGAATTCAAGGACATGGATGGCCAGCCGACCGAGCCCGAGGTTCGCTGGGCTGGCGACTTGCTGGCCGTGGTCGCCGCCGAGAGCGAGGGGGCCGCCGCCGAGGGGATCAAGGCGATCAAGGTTGAGTACGACGTGTTGGACGTCTTCGTGAAGGAAGAAGACCTGGCCGCGGCCGAAAAGGCCAAGCGCACCGACAAAGGGGGCCAAAAGTCCAAGCTGGAAAAGGAACCCGGCGATGATGACGACGAGGACGAATTCACCGAGCAAGAGATCGAACGGCTGCTCAAGGAGTGCGAGGAAAATGGCGTAGTGATCGAAGGGCACTACGGCATTCAGGCCATTACCCACATGTGCCTGGAACCGCACGGCTCGACCTGTTCGTGGCAAGACGGCAAGCTGGTCGTGAATCTTTCGACGCAAAACGTGTCGGGCACGGCCACGCAATTCGCCGAGCCGCTGGAGATTACCGCGGATGATGTGACGATTAAGTGCGACTACATCGGCGGCGGTTTCGGCAGCAAGTTTGCCGCCGACCAATGGGGTGTGGTAGCGGCTCAAATCTCGCGCATGACGGGCCGGCCCGTCAAGCTGATGCTGGAACGCGACCAGGAACTAAAAACCGCCGGCAGCCGGCCATCGGGCTTTATCAACGTGAAGGTTGGGGCCGACAAGAATGGCGTCATCCAAGTGTGGGACTCGCACTTGTGGGGTTCTAACGGTGTGGATGGCGGCGGCATTGGGGCCGGCGTCATTCCCTACGTGTTTGAGCCGAAGAACCTGCGCAACCGCGTGACGACCATTAGTGTCAACGCCAGTCCGTCGCGGGCGTGGCGGGCACCCAACCATCCGCAAGGCTGCGCTATCACCCATACCGTGCTGGACGATCTGGCCCACAAGCTGGGTAAGGACAGTTACGACATCTTCCTGGCCAACTTGCCCAGCGTCAGCAATGGCAAGGCCGACGTGTACGCCGACCAGATGAAGGTCGCCGCCGAACTGATGGGTTGGAAAGACAAGTGGCACGCCCACGGCAAAGGGGACGCCGATGGCGACGTGGTGACCGGCTTGGGCATGGCCCTGCATACCTGGGGAGGCGGCCCGCATAGCTCTAACTGCACCATCAAGGTCTATCCCGATGGCGGCGTAGAGACCTTCCTGGGGAGCCAGGATATTGGCACCGGCACGCGTACCGCCATTGGCATGGTGGTGGCCGAAACGCTGGGCTTGCCGTTGTCGGCGGTGCGGGTCAATATCGGCAGTTCCAAGTATCCGGCCAGCGGCCCATCCGGTGGCAGTACTACCATCGGCGGCGTGTGCGAATCGAACCGCCGCGCCGCGACCGATGCCTTGGCCCACCTGTCGGGCCTGGTGGCCCGCAACCTGATGGTGGGCGTGGGCGATCTGGAAGCCAAGGAGGGGCGTATCCAGGTGCGGGGAGACGCGGAGAAAGGTGTCACCTGGCAACAGGCGTGCGGCATGTTAGGCATGCAGCCGTTGGAGGTCCACGGCACCTATCAGCGCGGCAAGACGCAAACCGGCCTGACCAGTTCACAGGTGGGCGGCGTGCAGATGGCCGAGGTGGCCGTCGATCGCGAGACGGGCGTGGTCAAGGTCAAGAAGTTCGTGGCCGTGCAAGACATGGGCCTGATCGTCAACCGCAAGACGGCCACCAGCCAGATGAACGGCGCGATCATCATGGGAATTGCCTACTCCCTGTTTGAAGAACGGATCATGGATGGCAAGACGGGTGAGTTCGTCAACTGCGAGATCGCCGACTACCGCTTGCCACGCTTGGGCGACATCGGTGAGATCGTCGTAGAGCTGTACGAGCCCGACAGCGAGTACCAGCGCGGGGTTGTCGGCCTGGGCGAGCCCCCCGTTATCTCCCCCGGCGCGGCTATTTCCAACGCCGTTTGCAATGCGCTGGGTGTGCGGGTGCCCGTCCTGCCGCTAACGCCGCAGCGCGTGCTGGCCGCCTTGAAGAACGCCTGATCGAACCGCCCCTTCATGCGGCGGGCCTGGCCCTCTGCATCATCCATTCAAAACTTCGGATAGCTACGAGGCGTACCATGAAAGACTTTGAATACGCGGCCCCGCGGGAGGAAGCCGATGTGGTGGCCCTGCTGTCGCCAGACTGGGGACACAGCGAAGTACTGGCCGGCGGCACCGACCTGATCGGCCTGATGAAGAAAATGATCGTCACGCCACGTCGCGTGGTGAATATCAAGGAAGTCCCCTCGCTGCACGGCATTCAACGCACTAGCGCTGGTGTAACCATCGGCGCTACCACGCGGCTGGATGAGGTTCTTGACAGTTCCGACCTGGACGATTTCCCCGCGGTCAAGCAAGCCATTCGCGGCATTGCCAGCCTGCAATTGCAGCAACAGGGTACGCTGGGGGGAGAACTTTGCCAGCGTCCCCGTTGCTGGTATTTCCGCGGAGGGCACGGTTTGTTGGGCGACCGGGGCCGGCTGGCGGCCAACGGAGAAAACCGCTACCACGCCATCTTGGGGAATGCCGGACCCGCCAAGTTTGTCTCTCCTTCGCGGGTGGCCCCGGCTTTGATCGCCCTGGGTGCGCAAGTTCGGTTTATCGGTCCCGGCCCGGAAGACGAATCGCTGATCCCGCTGGAGGCCTTCTACCGCACCCCGCGCGAGGAACAGCAGCGCGAGAATATCTTGCTGCCCAACCAACTGCTGACGCACATCCATCTGCCCCTGGCCGATGGCTGGCTCAACGCCACGTATGAAGTCCGTCACGGAGAAGGGCCCGACTACCCGCTGGCCAGCGCGGCGGCGGCCCTTAAGATCACCGGAGGCGTTGTCGCCGATGCCACCATCGTGATGGGGCATGTGGCCCCCACTCCTTGGCTCTCTCGCGAGGCGGCGGGGACCATCATCGGCCAGGGCGTCAACCGTGAATCGGCCGCGGCCGCTGGCGATGCCGCCGTGGCCCAGGCCACGCCCCTGTCTGGCAACGAGTACAAAGTGCAACTGGCCCGCGTCGCCGTGAAACGGGCCATTCTGGCCGCCGCCGGCCTGCAAACGGGAGGATTTTAAGATGTCGACTCCACTTCCAAACGGCGAGCTGCCCGTCATTGGCGGCGCGACCTGCCAGCATCTGCGTTCCAAGGGAATGTACATCAGCGGCGAGCGCGATCTGGGCAATATGCCCATCGGCGACGGCAACTGCTGGTGCGGCAAGACGCAACAAGTGCTGGGCCCAGACGATCAACTCGTCGGCCGCGACCGTTGCAGCAGCGCCCGCCGTTGTTACGTGGCGGTATTGTCGTAGCCACATGGCTCCCGCCATGTTGGCTTGAATCTGGATTGGTTTTCCATCGCCATTGGCGCTACTAGAATTGGAGTATCGTTACAGCATCAAGCCTGCACGGCGGGAGCCGTGCGGCTACGTTACCCCAGAAAGCACCGCGTTGGCTTCATCGCACAAGCGCTGCGCCTCGGCGGCCGTAGAGGCTTCAGCGATGGCCCGCACGATCGGTTCGGTGTTGCTGCCGCGGACCAGCAGCCATTTGCCGGGCCAGTCCAGCCGCAAGCCATCCAGGCGGTCGGCCGTGGCATCGGCGAAATGCCGGGAGAGCGCGGCGAAGGCCGCCGGCAGCTTTTCCGCGTCCAGCGAGCATTTGGTCTTCACGATCTCGTAACGGGGGAGTTCCGCGGCAAGCTGGCTGATCGACAGTTCGCGGGCGGCCATCGCATCCAAGATTAACGCCATACCGACAAAACTGTCGCGGACCAATCCCACCCGCGGGTCAATCGCGCCGCCGTTGCCTTCTCCCCCCAGCACGGCATTCTCCCGCAGCATGCAATCGACGACGTTGGCTTCGCCCACGGCCGAGCGAAAAAACGGCACACCATGTTTTTCCGCCAGATCCTGGGCCATGCGGCTGGTAGAGCAATTGGTGACGATTGAACCTTTCGTTTGCCGCAGCACATGGTCCACGCACAGGGCCAGCGTGTATTCCTCGCCGATGTACCGCCCCTGCTCGTCCATCACCGCCAGGCGGTCGGCGTCGGGGTCTTGGCAGAATCCGATCGCGGCACCGGCAATACGGATGCGTTCTTGCACTCCGCGCAGGTTTTCCGACGTCGGCTCGGGCGGGTGGGCAAAGCGGCCATGCGGTTCTTCACCCACGATGGAGACGTTACAGCCCAGCGCCTCGAGCAGTTTTCTTCCTAACAGGCTGCCGCTGCCATGATTGGCGTCGAGCAGCACGCTGAACCGGCGGGCTTTGATCCGTGCGACATCGACCGTGGCCAACACCAGCCGCAAGTGCTCGCCAGTGGCGTCGGCACAGGGCTGTACCGTCCCTAACTGGTTGAAGGGGGCCCAGGCCGATGTGCCCGCGCGGTAGCGTTCGATGACTTTCTGGCCCTCCGCGGCCGGAATGACCCGGCCCGTCGCCGAAAAGAGCTTTAGCCCGTTGTACTCCGGCGGATTGTGGCTGGCGGAGATTTGTACTCCGCCTGCCGCTTTGAGCGAGCGGACCAACACGCCGGTGGTGGGAGTGGCCGCCAGGCTGGCATCGATGCAGTTTCTGCCCACGGCCGACAGGGCCGCGCGGATGGCGTCGGCCAGCATCGGTCCGGTGGTGCGGCCGTCGCGGGTAACAACAATGGGGCCCGGCGGCAGTTCGGCGGCGAATGCGGCCACATACCGCATGGCCGTTTCGGGCGACAGGCTGTGGCCGATGATGCCCCGCAAGCCTGACACGCTGATGATCGGTTCTGGCACGTTCTCGCTCCGTCGATTTCTTGCACGGCGAATGCCGGCGGCCGCCGCTTCTTCCGGCACTTGTTCCTGCCGGCAAATTGCCGACAATAGGCCGTTACTCTACCAATTGCCGTCCAGTTCAGCCACGGAGCGCGTGATGTCGGTTCCCGTTCATTTTGATTTAGCCGCCACGTTGGCCGCCGTTGATGCGGCGGCCGCCGCCGGCAAACTCACGGCCGGCGCGGTGGCCAACATCAAGGCCTGGCTATCCGAGCCGCGCTACCACGACTACGCACCCGACGTGGCGGCGCACGTTGCCGATGGCAAATGGCAGGCGCTGGATGACGTGTTTTGGACGATCATTCCGTTTGGCACGGGGGGCCGCCGCGGCAAGATGTACCCCATTGGCAGCAACGCCATCAACGACCGCACGATCGGCGAAAGCGCCCAAGGCCTGGCCGACTATATCAAGCAAGCGGTCCCTGGGCCGCATTCGTGCGCCATCGCCTACGACACGCGGCACCGCTCGCGCGACTTCGCCGAACTGTGCGCCGGCATCATGGCGGCCAATGGCTTTAAGGTCTATTTCATGGATGGATACCGCAGCACGCCGTCGCTGTCGGTGGCCGTGCGGCACAAGCACTGCTCTTGCGGCATCATGGTCACCGCCAGCCACAACCCCCCCAGCGACAACGCGGTCAAGGCGTATTGGTCGACCGGCGGGCAATTGCTCCCTCCGCACGACACGGGCGTCATTGAGCGCGTGATGAGTACGCAAACCATTCTGCGGATTCCCTTCGCCGAGGCCTTGGAAAGCGGCAAGGTGGAATATTGCCAGGACGAGGTAGATACCGCCTACCAGGCCGGCATGAAAGCCCAAAGCCTGGGGGGCCCGCGCGATTTGAGGATTGTGTATTCTCCCATGCATGGGGTGGGGGCGTCGAGCGTCATGCCGATCCTGGCGGCGGTGGGCTTCAGGGATGTGGAACTGTTTGGTCCCCATGCCACGCCCGACGGCGATTTTCCCAATGTGCCAGGGCACGTCAGCAATCCGGAGAATCCCGCGACGTTTGACAGCATGATTACCCGCGCCAAAGAGGCCGGCGCGGATATTGTCCTTTCGACCGACCCCGACGCCGACCGCCTGGGCTGCGCCGCCCCCCTGGTGCCAGGCGGCGAGTGGAAGACATTCACCGGCAACCAGATCGCCGCGTTGCTGGCCGAGTACGTGCTGTCGCGGCGGAAGGCCAGCGGCCTGCTGTCGCCCGAGCACTACCTCATCAAGACCATCGTGACGACCGAAATGATCCGCCGCATTGGCACCAGCTATGGCGTGGCCACGCATGGCGATTTGATGGTCGGATTCAAATGGATTGGCGGGTTGATGGATGTGTTGGGACCGGCCAAATTCGTGCTGGGGACCGAGGAGTCGCACGGCTACCTGGTGGGAGATTACGCCCGCGACAAAGACGCGGCGGTGGCGGCCATGCTGCTGGCCGAGTTGGCGGCCGAAACCAAAGCCAACAAACAAACGCTGCACCAAAAGCTGGAAGCGCTTTTCTGGCAGCATGGCGTGCATGCGGAAAAAACCGTCTCCAAGACCATGCCCGGCTCGGAAGGCATGGCCCGCATGCGCGAGATCATGGCCCGCTTGCGGACGACTCCTCCGCGAACAATCGCCGACCAGCCGGTGATGCGGGTGCGCGACTACGAACAGCGACCGGCGATGTTGCCGGGCCAGGATGGCCAGCCCGTGGCCGCCCCCCCGGGGGACGTGATCGTGATTTATCTGAAGGGGGAGGGCAACTTCGTGGCGGTGCGGCCCAGCGGCACCGAGCCCAAGGTGAAGTTTTATCTGTTTGCCTACGAACCGCCGGAGTTGCTGGCCAACCTGCCCGACGCCCAAGCCGAACTAGCCGCGCGGCTAGCCGCCATGGAGCGCGACCTGTCGGCTTATGTCGAGGCGTGAGTAGGGTGGGACAAGCGGCGATCGACGGAGCACCTGCGCACGGCATACCCGCGATGTCCCACCATGATTCGCGGTCGCGGCTGCCAGTGAGAACGTAGAGTGGCACAAGCGGCCAGCGGCTATGTCATTTGAGAACGGCGGATACGCGACGTCCCACCATGATTCGCCGTGGAACCCGCGATTGGTGGGACATCGCGGGCAAACCGGTTGTGAATGGCGGATATCATGGCCGCTTGTCCCACCCTACTCGGGCAGACGGGCCGTTTCGCCAATGGGGCGGGGTTCTGGTTCGCTGCCGGCTTTCCAGTCGGAGGTAAGCCAGATGAAGGCCGTGCCGTCGCGGCTGCCGGTGAGGACATAGCGGCCGTCGGGCGAGAAGCAGACGGAAGTGACTTCTTGCGAGTGGCCGGCGAGCGTCAAGATTTCCTTGCCGCGCACCAGTCCGGCGGGCAGTTCGTTGCCATCCTCGTCCAGTTCTTCCTCCATGCCGTCCTCTTCTGCCTTCTCAACATCGTCGCCACCATCGGCTTCGTCCGCCGCGGCAACTTCGTCCGCGTCTTCCTCGGCGGCCTCTTCGTCGTCGGCTGGCATTTCCTCCGCCGGCCCGTCGGCCTCCTCGGCTTCGTCTGCCTCGGGTTGCTCGACCGGAAGATTCAGCGCGATGCGGCGCGGCGCGGCGACGGGGGCCGTGTCCCACAGTTTACAGGCATTGTCGCGGCTGCCCGTTAGCGCACGAGTGCCATCGGGCGAGAAGGCCGCCGAGGTCACCGGAGCGGTATGCCCTTGCAGCCGCATCAGTTCGCGGCCGGTGGCGGCATCCCAAACGCGGGCGGAGTTGTCCTCGCTGCCGGTGATGACAAAGCGGCCATCGTCCGAGTAGGCCGCGCACAGCACGGCATATTCGTGTCCTTCCAGGGTCAACAGCGTTTCGGCGGTGGCGGCGTCCCAAATGCGGGCGGTGTTGTCGTTGGAAGCGGTCAACACCTGGGTACCGTCTGGCGAAAACGCCGCCGAGCGGACGCGCTCGGTGTGGCCGCGGAAAGTTTGTATGACTTTCGTCTCGGCCAGTGACCACAGGCAGGCGGTCTTGTCGTCGCTGGCCGTCAGCACCTGGCTGCCATCGCGCGAAAAGACAGCGCTGTTGATGTACTGCGTGTGTCCGCCCGTCAGTTTTTGCTCGGCATGGCCGCTGGCCACATTCCAGATCTTGGCGGAATTGTCCCAAGAACCGGTGACAACCTGCTTGCCGTCGGGCGAGAAACTGGCGGAAGCCACCGAACCGTGCGGGCTGAAGCTGATCCGTTCGGCGTTGCTGGCGATATTCCAAAGGCGGGCGCCTTCTCCCCCCACGGTCAACAGGTTCTGGCTGTCGGGAGCGAAGATGGCGGTCCACACCACGCCGCCGCGTGCATTCAGGTCCAAGAAAGGCTGGCCGGAGCGGCCCGCGGGGCTAATCTCCTTGCGCGTGGCCAAATCCCACAGCCGCACCGTGCGGTCGGAAGTGCTGACCGTCAGCACGCGGCGTGCGTCGGGCGAAATCGACAGCCCGTTGATGTCGCCGCTGGGGTCGCTGAGCGCGCCGACAGGCTCGGCCTTGTCGATATTCCAAACAACGGCTTTGCCGTCGTCGGTACTGACGACCGCTACCGATCCCTTAGAGGCAACCGCCATGGCGCGGACGGCCACCTTGGGTTTTAGCGTCAGGTCGCGGCGTTCCTGGCCGGTGGCAATATCCCATTGGCCCACCGTGTTGTCGGCGCTGGCCGTTAGTCCGCGGCTGCCATCGGCGGTGAATGCCGCCGCCACGATCTTGCGGGTGTGGCCCGTCAGTTTGTGCAGCAGCTTGCCGTCGGCGGTGTTCCACAGCCGGGCGTGGCCGTCGGCGTCTCCGGTCAGCAGCAGCCGGCCATCGGGCGAGAAGGCGGCGGCGGTGACTTCCGCGGGGTGGGCATCCAGCTTGAACAACAGTTCGCCGGTGGTGGCGTTCCAAATCTGGGCCAGGCGGTTCAAACCGCCGGTGGCAATGCGCTGCCCATCGCGCGAAAGGGCCAATGCCGCAGCGCGGCCGGTCCCTTCCAGGCGCAAGGTTTCGGTGCCGGTCGAGACATCCCACACGCGGGCCGTGTTATCGACGGCGGCCGTCACCAGGTGCTGGCCATCGGCAAAGAAGGCGGCATTGCTGGCCAGAAATTCGTGGCCCTCTTCCAGCATTTTCAACTCTTTGGCGGTGGCGACGTCCCACAGGCGGGCCGTGCGGTCGCGGCTGGCGGTGACCACCCGCTGGCCATTGGGAGAAAACCGGGCGGCCATGACGCCATCGGTGTGGCCTTCCAGCACGCGGCCCCGCAGCACGCGGACTTCCTCGTAGCCTTCGATGCTCCAGATTTTGGCTTCGTGGTCGTGGCTGCCGCTGAGTACCCAGTGGCCGTCGGGCGAGAAAGCGCACGAGCGGACCCAGCCGGCATGCCCGCGAAGCGTTTTGAGGGTTTTGCCCGACTCGACATCCCACACCTTGACGGCATTATCCTGGCCGGCGGTCAGCAGAAGTTTGCCATCCTTGGAGAAACGCACCGAGCGGATCGCGGCGGTGTGGCCTTCCAACGCGCGGTACTGGGGAGGATCGACCTTGCCCGTCGTGACCAATTGCTTGAAGTCGAACGGCTTGACATCGTCCACGTTCCAAATCAAGACGCGGTTGTCGTAGCCGCCGCTGGCCACGCGCTGGCCGTCGGGCGAAATGGCCAAGGTGTAGACCGGGCCGGTATGGCCCGTGAACATCGGCAGGGAGCGGGTTTCGTTCTTGGCCAGATCCCAAACCAGGGCGGTGCCGTCCTGGCTGGCCGTAATGACGCGCTTTTCATCGGGCGAAAAGATCGCCGCCCAAACCCACCAATGATGCCCGCGAAAGACGCGCAGTTCCTCACCCGTCTCGACATCCCACAGCCGGGCCGTCTTGTCGTAGGAACTGGTCAGCAGCTTTTTGCCATCGCGCGAGAACGCCACGCTCAGGACGGAATCCTCATGCCCCTTGAAGGCCACGGGGCGCGGCTTGCCCGTTTCGGCATTCCACAGGCGGACAAAGCCGCGGCGGTCGTTGCCGCCGGTAGCCACCCACTGTCCGTCGGGCGAAAAGGCCACGGCCTGAACGTAAGAGCCGCCGTAGGGAATCTGCAACGGCGGGTTGTTGCCGCCGACCTGCCAGATGCGGGCGAGCCCGTCCCAACTGCCGGCGACAAACCGCTGGCCGTTGGGAGACCAGGCGACCGAGTCGATCGGCGCGTCGGCGGTGAAGGTCTCGGTGCTTTGTCCGCAGAGATGCTTGAGCCGGCCCCATTCCCAGTTGCGCAAGGCCAGCGGCTGGCATTCGTCGAGCAACTGCGCGGCGTGGTCAAAGGCGTTCTCGTCGATCTTGGCCGCCGCCAGACCAATGCGGGCGATGTACGCTTCGTATTCTTCGGCCAGCTTGGCTCGTTCCGCGGCCACCTTGGCGATTTCCGCGGCGCGGCGGGCTTTCGATTCTTGCTTTTGGGCCACCACGGCCAGACGGCGCTGCTCGGCTTCGGCCTCGCGGGCTTTCTCCGCGGCCAGGCGGGCCACTTCCTCTTTTTCCTTGGCTTCGACGGCCAATTCCTTGGCCTTCACGGCTGCCTTGCGGGCCACGACTTCTTCCTCGCGGGCCTTCTCGGCTTCTTCCTTGGCCGCCACGGCCAGTTCCCGCTGCTCGGCCTCTTTCATCTTGGCCAGCTCGGCCTTCTTTTGGGCTTCGACAGCCTTTTTACGCTGCATTTCGGCCAGGTTCTTGGCTTCCACGGCTTCTTCCTTGGCCGCCACCGCTTCCTTGCGCTTCTCTTCGACTTCATCGCGTTGCTCGCGGACGACCTTCTCGGCCGAAACGGCCCGGTCGCGTTCCACCAGGGCCAGAGCCCGCTGCTTGTTGGCCTCGCCCTCGGCGATGATGGCTTTGTTGCGTTCCTCGGTGGCGGCGGCCTTGGCCACCAACGCCTGCTCCTTGGCGGCGATAGCCAGATTGCGCTGCTGCCAGGTGATGACAAAGGCACCAGAGATAACCACCAAAATGGCCCCCACCATGCCCACCATCAACCGTTTGGCGTTCTTAAGGCGCTGCTGGCGGGCCTCGCGCTCGGCCTGGGCCAGCGTGATCTCGCGGCGGATATCGGCATGGTCGGCCTCGTTGGGATCCAGTAGCGACAAGCCCAGGTCGAAGTCCCCTTTGCCTTGTGCGCTACGCGCATAAGCCAGCCGGGCCTGCTTTAGTTCGCGCTTGGCGCGCTCGTTGCCCGGCCACAAGGCAACAGCCTCTTCGTAGCCAAACACCGCGCGGGCGTAAGTTTGATACTCGTTTGTTTTTTCGGCTTCGGCCAGTTCCTCGGCGGCACGCACCGACAGGGCGATGCTTTCGGAGTGTGCCTCGTATTCGCGAATGGCGTTTTGAAAGGCGATCACGCCGGGGTAGCGGTCATCGGGGTCGGTGGCCATGGCTTTCATGGCGATGTTCAACAACTCGCCCGACTTTTGCGTGGGCACGATGTCGTTGCGGCCCGCCGCCATCAGGCAGTGCATGGTGGTGCGGCCGGCGTGCGGCGTGGTGCCGGTGATGATCTCGAAAAGAATAGCGCCCAGCAGATAGACATCGCTGGCGGGGCCGATCTTCTCGAACGGGCCGGTGGCCATTTCTGGCGCCATGTAGGCCGGCGTGCCCCCCATGCCCACCGACTGGTTGATGTTTTGCGCCTTGCGGAAGCCAGGCATGGACATGGCCAGGCCCCAGTCCATCACCAGCACTTCGCCGTACTCGCCCAGCATGACGTTTTCGGGCTTGAGATCGCGATGGACCACGCCGCGCGAATGGGCAAAGGCCACGGCGTCCGCCACCTTCATCAAGATTTCGATATTTTCATTCAGCGACTTGCGCTCGACGACCTTCATCCAGGGCGTCCCCTGCACCTTCTTCATGGAGTAGAAGAGGGCGCCCTTGTCGTTGGAACCCAGATCGTAGATCGGCACGATATTGGGATGTTCCAACTCGCCCGTGACGACCGCCTCCGACAGAAACTTGGAACGCTGCTCGTGGTCGCCGGCCACGTGCGACTTGACCATCTTGATGGCCACGGTGCGGTCGATGGAGGCCTGCCGCGCGGCATAGACCACGCCCATGCCTCCTTCGCCCAGGACCGACAGCAACTCGTAATCAAGGTTGCCCAGGCTGCCCGGCGCGGCGTCCTTTTCCAGCATCTGCAGCGAGCGGGGCTGCACCACCAGCGTCGACTTCTTGCCGCCGCCAGGGCCAATGCTCCCCTTCATGGTCATCCGCGGGCTGGCCCCTGGGTCCGCCGCCGATTGCCAGATGCGGGTGACGCGCGCGGCTTCCTCCGGAGAAATATCGCCGAAATCGGCGGCGCGCGCCGCGCTGGCCGAATCGCCCGGCTGGCCGCCGGGAACACCGCGCTGCGCAGCCAATTGGCCAAAGTCGATGGTGGCACCCGCGCCGCGGTCGAAAACCGTTCCTGGACCGGCGGGGGGCGCACCCCCTGGCAACTGGCTGAAGTCGATCGTGGCCCCAGCGCCGCGGTCGTAAACGGTCCCCGGTTTTTTGGTGGAATCGGCCGGCGGCAAAATCTCACCCGACTCCTTATTTGGGTTGTTGTCCTCGACAATCGTGGCTTTGGGATCATTGCCGGAGCCGGCCGGCGGCTGCGGGGGATTGGCGGGGGCTTCGGCCCAGTTCATACCGGCCATAGCGGCAGCGTCCAGCGTCTGGCCGATATTGGGGGAATTGCCAGTCTCTTGAATGGTTTTCTTGGAATCGTTGCCCTGGAGTGGAGAAGGCGGTTGCTGTCCGGTGCTGCCAGCGGGCGTTTCCGGCTTGTCGGCCCAGTTCATGCCGGCCATAGCGGCAGCGTCCAGCGTCTGGCCGATATTGGGGGAATTGCCAGTCTCTTGAATGGTTTTCTTGGAATCGTTGCCCTGGAGTGGAGAAGGCGGTTGTTGCCCGGTACTGCCAGCGGGCGTTTCCGGCTTGTCGGCCCAGATCATGCCGGCCATAGCGGCACCGTCCAGAGTCTGGCCGATACTGGGCGAGTTGCCGGTCTCTTGAATGGTT
>JBFWUW010000033.1:0-70369 GCA_050247075.1 Pirellulales bacterium
AGGCAGCGTTGGGCCGCGGCGATGAAATCACGGGCGTTGAAGTTGCTGGGGGGCAGCGGCACGCTGGCGACGCCCACATTCAGCCGTAGCAAGGCCCGCTGCTGAAGCTTGGTGGCCGGCCAGGCCCGCAGTGCTTCGATCAGGTCGCTGCCGGCCCGCGCGGCACGCTGCCGGTCGGTGCCGGGCAGCAGCAGGGCAAACAGTCCCTCGCCAATTTCGACGCGGGTGACGTGCGACAGATCGAGCGACAAGCTGGCGGCGTCGATCTTGCTTAGAATTCGTTGGGCCTGCGCGCTGCCCAGGCTGAACACCAGGTTCTCGTAACTGTCCAACTCCACCAACAGCACGCTCATTGGTTGACGGCGTTGCCGGCAGATAGCGGCGGCCGTAGCCGTGCGGGCCAACAGCCCTTCGTCTTGAATCGGTTCCTGCCGCGGACTAACCACTGTGCTCGCCGATGTGGCGGGCAGACAATCGGCGGCGGGGTCGGGGCTTACAGCGTGTGGCATTGGCGAGCGAGCCGCCGCGGCGGCCTCGGCCGCCAGCGCTTTCGATTCTTCCCACAGGGCAACCTCCTGGCTGTTAGCCAAGTCTCGCGAGGCGATGTCGCCGCCGGCATCCTCGGCCAGCGCACGCAGCCTGACGTGCGCTTGCTGCATCACGTCTTGGTAGCTTTCCCCCCTCGGCAATTCCAGCGACAGTATTTGTGCAAGTTGTTCGACCTTGGCCTGTAACCCATCGATCAGCCGTTCAATGCGCTGGGGCGAAAGATCATGGTAACGACGGCCGACCGCCACCAGATCGGGCCACCGCCCGGCGGTGCCATCGGCCAGTATTTCTGCCAGCAGTTCGGCCAGGTGCAAAATTTGCGGCAAGGCCCGCTTGGTCGGCGGTAGCCGCTCAAAGCGTTCGGGATCGCGCGGCAGACGGGCCGCGGCCACCAATGTTTCGGGCAGTTTCCAGCATGCCAGCAGTTCGCCCGTCAGTTCGGCATGGTCAAAGCCCAACGCGCCGCGCTCGGCCGCGCACAGGTCGCCGCCAACCGCATGCACCCGTTCACTGAAACGGACATAGGTCTCTCCGTGCTGTTGCAGCAGCACCAGCAGGCCAACCTCGTGCAGCAGCCCGGCCAGAAAGGCCTCGTCGCCCGATGTCCTCCAGACATCCTCGGCGATCTGCCGGGCGGCCACCGCGGTAATCAGCGTCCGCCGCCAGTAGCGGGACAAAAACTCGGCCCCCAACCCGCGAAACAGGCCCTCAGGCAGGCAGAAAGCCAGCACCAGCAGTTTTAGCGGGGTGGTCCCCAGCAGCGCCAGTGCCTGGTTGAGGTCGCGGACATGGCGGCTCAATCCAAACAGCGAACTGTTGACGACTCTCAGCAATTTGGCGGTCAGCGCCGGATCGTTCTCAATGCATTCCTTAAGCCGCCGGGCATCAACCTGCGGATCGCGCGTCAGCTCCAGCACTTCGGCCGCCACACGCGGCAACGAGTACAAGTCGTTGGCGTTGGCCACCAGGCGCTCAAGCGGTGTACTGTTAGCGGTCATGGCGAATCGCGATGCGGCCTTCGGAACTGCCAAGCAAACCATGCGCGTGGCATGACAAACGTAGCTTGCAATGGGCAAGGCGGGGAAGGCTGAAAGCTTAAGGCGGAAGGCGTTAGGAAGGGCCGTTGCCGATTGGGCCGGTTGTAGCGGTTGGTGGGTGGGGATTGGCTGCCATCGGGAATAGCCTGGCATCGCCGGACATGTTGGCTTGAGTAGCGTTCGACCATCCATGCCAAGTAACCGTGCTTTGCGTTGGAACGCTGATACCGCATCAAGCCGGTTCGGCGATACCCTGCGGCTTCGTCTCATTGCGGAAATCGTGCCACGGTCATGGAGCCGTAGCCGGCTGGCCAATGGGCGTCGATTTCCACCTGCCCGACGAAGTCGTCGTCCCCCAATTCGTAAGTGCTGTCTTGGGCAAGCTGGCCGCGGCGGTCAACGAATATTTTCAGCAGGTATTTGCCCGGCGGCAGAGAGGTGTTGGCAGCCAACGTCTTGGCCCTTTTCGATTTTCTCCTGGCGACAAAAGTCAGGTGTTGCTGCCATAACTGCCCGCCCCCGAATACGGCTCGATCGCCCGTTGCCACGCGTACCGCCGCTTTTCCTGGCGCCTGGGTGGAATAAACGTCTACCCGCAACAAAAGTTTGTCGAGGTTGGCCGGCACGCCGGTCAGTTTGAGCCACACATCGCTGGCTTGCGAGACCTCATCGGCTTGCGGCGGCAGTTCCTCCTTTCGCCGGTAATTGCCCTGGATCACGGCGGAGTAGTCGTCCAAAAATCGCTTAAACTGGCGGTAGGTGCGGTCGCCTACCATCATTTTTTGTCCGCCGCCGTGTTCAACTTGCAGTGTTGGCTTGAGCAGCAGCAGGCTTTTGCCGGGATCTTCCGTGTCGATCAGGCCGGCGTCTACCAGGTGGTCCAAGGTGGCTTGCGGGTTTTGTAATTTGATCCAACTCACACGGTCGCCATGTTCTTGAACTTGCTGCTGGTTGCGGTCGGGTGCATGGCAGGCGGCGCAGCGGCCGACCTCGGACCAGATATTCTCCACGAACAAGTTCAACACGCGGTCGTGGCGGGCATGGCGAATAACTTCTGGCGGCAGCGTTACTCCCAGTAGTTGGCCATCGGCCTTTGCAGCCAGCAATTGTTTGTCGCCCGTCGCGGCGAGTATCCAGGCGGTAAACGCGGCCAGTTCCTCCTGGCGAACTTTGTTGCTGACCAACCCTGGCTGCTTGGGCTGGCGGGCGATGAAAGCCAGCAGCTTCGAATCGCGCGGCCGTTGGACATCGATCAGGCCGGCATCCCGCAAAGCGGCAAAAGTCTGCATCTGATCGGCGCGAATATAGTCCTTGAGATCGACGCCGCTCAAATGGCACTCCGCGCAGCTCGATGGGTTCTTGGCTTGCAGGATGGGCAAAATCCGCCGCTTGAAAATGGCCATCGCGGCACCATCTTCGGCCGCCTGTCCATTGCCCGCCAGCACGGCGCAGAGCATGCCGCTGGCAACAACCACAAACCGATGGATCTTCATGGTCTCTCCCGCGGAGTTGGCTTTTTGCACATTGTACGCGAAAAGCCGCCTGCATCGAGATCGGTACCCTGGCTGGCTCGTCGTATCTCCAATCCAGCCGGCACGGCGGGAGCCATGCGGCTACGGCGTGGGGTCGTTCCAACCGCTGGGGCCATCTAGCCGCCGCGTGGCGCGCAAGAGAAAACCTTGAAAGCGTTTCTCGATCGCGCGTTGGGCCATCATGGTTGCCGCGCCGTGCCGCAGCGCCTGGTCGAGCAGGCCGCCGCCACCTAGTCCTTTCAGCTTGTCCATGATCTCGGCCACTTGCGGGTCGTTATTGACTTCTTGCAGGTCTTCGTCCGAGACCTTAGCCGCGTCAGCTGTTTCGGTATCGGACCAAACTTCTTGCCATTGGCCGTCGGGCATATGCGCCAAAAAGCGGCCGCGGACGGCCACCTTGCCGCTGCCGGCGTTTTGATGCATCTGCGTGATCCGCAGGCCCAACCGACCCGCCTTTTCGGCCGGACCCGTGGCTTTGTCGCTGGCATCGGCTGGCGCGTCGGGCTGGCCCGGCGGATCGAGCAGGCCTTTAAGCTGTCCCTCTAGTAGGCCGCCTAAGAGTTCCTCCAGGCCGGCTTGCGGCGCACCTTCGCCAGCCTGCACCAAGAAATTGCCCGTCCCTTGAAAGTGCGGCTGGCCCAACAGCGAGTACTCGACCAGCGCCATCTTAGCGGCCCATTGGCGGCCGTCCATCTCTTGCGGCGGCACGCGGTCGGAAAGATCAAATTGCGCCGTGGCCAGGTCGATCTTTTTCTCCTGGAGTTGGGCCGTCAGCTCGAGCGCCGAAAGCGACTCCGGATCGTCCAACTCGTGTTCCCAGGCCAGCGCCAACAACCGCCGCCGGGCGGGAGAAACCATTTGCTGCTGGCGAATCTGTTGCCGTGGAAAACGAACCAGCAGCAACAGCGATGGCGGTTCCTTGCGCCGCGGATTGTCTTTGTCGTCCGGGGCCAGCTTCTTTTCTACCGCCGCTAATTGCCGGCCGAGATAGTTTGCCAATTGCTTGTCGTCCGCCCGCTTCTGCCGCCAGGCCAGCAACCTCTCGTGCAACTGCTTCCAGGCAGCGATCGAATCCTCGGCCTCCGACTGGCTAAACCGCTGGTAGAGCCGTGGAGCGTGTTGTTCCAACCAGGCGCGACGGACCAGCATTTGCGCGTCTGGCGAGCGGCCGTTGTCCAGCCGAATGCCCAACAACCGTTCGCCCCCCGGCAACGCCGCCAAATCGACCGCCCGCTGCGTCAACGGTGCCGCGGCGGGAAGCGTGAGCAAGAGGAAGGTGAGGAGGGAGGGCATGGTGGTTTTTAGTTCTTGGTTATCAGTTTTTAGTGTTCGGTGTTCGGTGTTCGGTGTTCGGGCGGAAGCGGAGAAGCTGTCAGCCATCAGCAGAAGGCCTAATGCTGATGGCTTCTCCGCTGATGGCTATTTTTTTCTGTCGCACATCGGGCAGATGGTGGGATCAGGGGGCGGGTCGGGGTCTTCCGAGCGGAAAGCGCGGGTGTCGCGGAAGCCGCAGTTGGTACATTTGTGTTCCCAAGAGTCGATCCGCTGGTCCCCTTTTTCAAAGTGGTTGTAGAAGCAGACCTGGGTGGCCTGGTTGCATTGGGGGCATGATCCGGCCGGTTGTTGATTGCGTGGCATGGGCTAGGTGAGAGTTTTCAGTGTTCAGTGTTCGGTGTTCGGGCGGAAGCGGAGATGCAATCATTTATCAGCGGCAGGCAAAAAGCTGATGGCTGATCGCTTCTCCGCTGACAGCTTATAGTTCCGCAAAGTTCTTCAACATCCGCAGCCCGTCCGCCTGGCTCTTTTCGGGATGGAACTGCGTGGCGAACAAATTGTCGCGCCAAATCATGGCCGTGAAAGGGCTGGGGTAGTCGGCCTCGGCGGCAATCACCCCTCGGTCCTGGGGAACTACATAATACGAGTGGACGAAATAGACGTGGACGCCTTCCTCCAGGCCGGCCAGCAACGGGGCGGGACGGCGGATCTGCAGTTGGTTCCAGCCCATGTGCGGCACCTTGTATTCCGGCGGAACCTCAAACCGCACGACTTCGCCCGGCAACACGCCCAACCCTTGGTGGCGACCCCCTTCGTGCCCCACTTCAAACAACAGTTGCAGACCCAAACAAATGCCCAAGAAGGGCTTGCCCGACGCTATGGCCGCCAGCACCACGTCCACGAGTTGCCGTTTACGCAACTCGTGCATGGCATCGCCAAAGGCCCCCACGCCCGGCAGCACCACCTTTTCGGCGGAGGCCACAATCAGCGGGTCGCTGGTGACGCAGGCCTGATGCCCGACTTTTTCAAAGCCCTTCTGCACGCTGCGAAGGTTGCCCATGCCGTAGTCAATGATGGCAATCATATGCCGGAAGCCGCGCGAAGGTTGAATAGTTGATACGATAGCCCGCGACTGGCCGATAATCGACACTAGCCGGTCGGCGCTCTACTTTACTGCAAACGGCTGACACCCGCCGGCAGCCTGCGGTTCACCCGGCGAAGCCAGCGGCCAAATAGGGTGCCGGGGGGCTTTACCCAACTTGCCAGCCTGCTTATCTTGACAACGCATTCCATCAGAATATCATAATAGTACAAGTCTTTCTGTTGATTATTCGCGATTCCGCGACCACAATCAGGGCCGGGCAAAAGCAATCGGATGTGCCGGTTCGCACGAACTTTAGAGAGATCTGCCACGATCAGGTGGAGTGGGAATGAACCGGCGATTGCAAATCGAAGAAGTCGGCGATGTGGCGATTGTCCGCTTTCTTGACCGGCGCATTCTCGACGACGACAACATCAAGCAACTAGGCCAGCAATTGTTCCGCATGGTCGATGAGGACCAGTGCTACAACATTTTGCTCAATTTTTCCAACGTCGATTTTCTGTCCAGTGCGGCCTTGGGCAAGTTCATCACGCTGGAAAAGAAAATTCGGTCTCACGGAGGAAAACTGCTGTTAAGCAACCTTCGTCCGGAGATCTACGACACCGTATTTGCCTTGACGTTGTTGAACCGGGTGTTCGACATCAAGGAAGACGAGGCCCAGGCCTTGGCGGCGTTTACCTAAAAACTGTCAGGATCAGCTCGCGAATGCCAAGGCGAGGGTTATCAATGGTGTGAGTATTTTTTAGTCCATAACATTTTGCCAATCCCATTCCAGCCTCGGCGGAAGCCGGAATAAGCTTGACGAAATGGCCCGTCTCAGCCATTCTGCTGTCTCGTTTTGTCCGCCCGTCAGTTTTCCCCCCAATTCTAATATCATGGGAACAACGGTCGTGCCGCGCTCATCCGACTCTACCCCCGTTACGGCGACGAACGGATCGCTGCCTCCCAACTGGATTTGGCAGATTCGTCACGTCATCCCCAGCGTGCCGCACGAAAGCCGCCGGGTGCTGGACGAATTGCTGGCCCAATTGCGCGAGCAATCCTGGGTTGAGCATGACGTCTTCAGCGTACATCTGGCCATGGAAGAAGCCTTGATGAACGCCATCAAGCACGGCAACAAGCTCGATGCGCGAAAGTGCATCCACGTTGTTTGCAAACTGTCGCCACAAATGTTGCGGATTGAAGTCACCGACGAAGGCTCCGGCTTTGACCCCGCCGCCGTGCCCGACTGCACCGAGGACGACCGGCTGGAAGTCCCCTCGGGCCGCGGTCTGATGCTGATGAAAAGTTTTATGACAGACGTGGAATACAACGAGCGTTGCAACGGGGTGATCTTGGAAAAGGCGCGTACGCCAGCCGCATAAGCCACTTAATGCCAGTTGATCCGTCCGCCACGTCTTCGGCCAATCGCGACGAACTGGCCCTGCGCTATCTCGAACAGTTGCCCTTTGCGCCGTACCCCGTGCAAGAGCAGGCGCTGTTTGCCTGGTTTGGCTCGGACGAAGGAGTGCTGGTCTGCGCCCCCACCGGCACCGGCAAAACGCTGATCGCCGAAGCGGCGGCCTTTGAGGCGCTGCATACCGGCTCGACCATCTACTACACCACCCCGCTGATCGCCCTTACCGACCAGAAGTTTCTGGAGATGCAGGCCGCGGCCGAACGCTGGGGATTTGCCAAGGAAGATGTCGGCCTGGTGACGGGCAACCGCCGTGTGAACCCCCACGCCAAGGTGCTGGTGGTCGTGGCCGAGATTTTGCTCAACCGTTTGTTGCAGCCCGAGGCCGACGATTTCAGCCAGGTCTCGGCCGTGGTGATGGACGAGTTCCACAGCTTCGCCGATCCAGAGCGGGGCATCGTGTGGGAATTCACACTGGGGCTGCTGCCCAAACATGTGCGGCTGTTGTTGCTGTCGGCCACGGTGGGCAACGCGGTTGATTTTCTGGGCTGGTTGAAGGCGGCCCACAAGCGGCGGTTGGAACTGGTGCAAAGCACCGACCGTAAAGTTCCGCTGGCCTTTCACTGGGTGCCCGACAAACTGCTCAACGAGCAGTTAGAGATCATGGCCGACGGCGATGACGAAACCCGCCGCACGCCGGCGTTGTTGTTCTGCTTCAACCGCGAGGAATGTTGGTCAGTGGCGGAGGAACTCAAGGGGCGTTCCATGCTGGCCGCCGGGCAGCAAAAGCGGCTGACCGAAAAGCTCGACCGCCACGACTGGTCGCGCGGGGCCGGGCCCAAGCTTAAACAGATACTGCTCCGCGGCGTGGGTGTGCATCATGCCGGCCTGCTGCCGCGTTATCGGCGGATCGTGGAAGAACTGTTTCAGCAAAAGTTGCTCTCGGTTTGCGTCTGTACGGAGACACTCTCGGCGGGTATCAATCTGCCGGCCCGATCCGTGGTGCTGCCTTGCCTCATCAAGGGTCCGCCCGGCAAGCTCAAGCTGATCGAAGCCAGCTCGGCCCATCAAATTTTTGGCCGCGCCGGGCGTCCGCAGTTTGACAAGCAAGGTTACGTCTACGCCTTGCCGCACGAAGACGACGTGCGCATTCTGCGGTTCAAGGAGAAATACGACCAGATCCCCGAAGACACCAAAGACCCGGGGCTGATGAAGGCCAAGAAGGCCATGAAGAAGAAGATGCCCACCCGCAGCCCCAACCGACAATACTGGAACGAACAGCAGTTTGAAAAGCTGCGCACCGCGGCTTCGCGCGATCTTGCCAGCCAGGGTCCGCTACCGTGGCGGATGCTGGCCTACATGCTGCAGCTTTCGCCCGATGTGGAACGCGTGCGGCAATTGGTGGCCAAACGCCTGATGGACCCCAAGCGGTTGGAACAAGGGCAGAAGTATCTGCATCAAATGCTGCGCACGCTGCATGCGCTTGATGTCGTTCGGCTAGAGCCTGAACCGCCGCCGCTGTCGGCCATGACGGTTGTCGAGCCGCCGGTGCCGGGCCTCGATGCCGCGCCGCCGGCACCCAAGCGAACGGCCCTGGCCCAGGCCATCGTCGATGCCTTCAAAAACGAACAGGCCGACAAAGGGGGTGCTTCCCAAATCATCGACGAGCCGGCCGACAAGCCGCCGCCCGAGTACAAGCCGGAGAAAGCCTATCCCACCGAGCGGATGAAGGATTTTTTCGTGTTCCGCAGCGTCAACCCGGTCTTTGCGTTATTCCTGATCGAAAAGCTTGCGCTGGCCGACGAGGTGGAACGATTGCAAGCCCTGGAGAGCGTGCTGGAACTGCCCGGCTCGCTGGCCAAGTTTGTCCGCGTCCCCAAGCCCGACGACATGCCCCCTGGGCCGTTGGCCAGGGAGCATGTCGATCTGGAGATTGTCGCGAGGGGGCTGCTTCCGGCGGACGACTTGTACCCGGCGTTCGATCCTGATGTACCGTTTGAGGAACGCAAGTACCCACCCACGCTGGCCGACAAGTTGCGGATGCTGTTCGACGCGGAGTATCCGGGCGTGCATGGGGTCTTCACGCGGCCGGTGTGGGCGGCGGGCGAGTTGTTGCAGTTTGGCTGCGACTTTCAGACCTACGTCACCAGCCATCAGTTGCAAAAGCAGGAAGGGCTGATCTTTCGCCATTTGCTGCGGCTGGTGCTGCTGTTGGGCGAGTTCTCGCAGGTTGTGCCGCCCGGCATCGACCCCGCGCGATGGCGCGGCGACCTGCAAAACCTGGCCGACCAGTTCACGGCCTGTTGCCGCGATGTCGATCCGCAAAGCACCGAGTATATGCTGGCCCACGCCGCCGACCGAGACATCGTCCCGCACGAGCCGCCCCTCGAGGAGACATCCCCCCCGCCGACCCCGGACGAAGTCGCCGAGGAGGCCGCCGACGAAGGCTTTGGGGCCGGAATTCTCGATGAGTGACCAACCGTAGCCGCATCGCTCTCGCCAAGCGGGCTTGAAGCTAGTTTGATGGGCCAATCCAAGTAGAAGCTGTCAGCCGTCAGCTTTCAGACGCCACATATTGGCTTGGGCGATTGGCCTGCTTCAAATCACTTCATGCAACGGCAGTATGCCGCTGTCTACCAGGTATTGCGGCACGCCCGACTGATCAAAGATGCGGATGTTGGTGGCGTCGATGCCCGCGTTCTTGTAGAGCGTGGCAAAGACTTCCTGGAACTTCACCGGCCGCTCTTGGGGGTACTCGCCCAGGCGGTTGGTGCTGCCGATGGCCTGTCCGGTGCGCATGCCGCCGCCGGCCAGCAGCGCGGTGTTGGCTTGCGGCCAGTGGTCGCGGCTGTTGTTGTTGTTGATCTTGGGGGTGCGTCCGAACTCGCCCCACACCACGACCGAGACATCGCGGTCGAGGCCCCGTTCGTGCAGATCGGTGACGAGGGCAGCCAGGCCGCTATCCAGCAGCGGGAATTCCTCGCGCGATTTGGGGTAATTCATGCCATCGGGCCCGTGCCAGTCCCAGCGGCTGTAGTTGAGCGATACGAACCGCGCGCCAGCCTCGACCAAGCGGCGGGCCACGCACATGTTTTCCACCATCGGCGGCGCGCCGTCACGTTGGAATTCCTCGCGGCTCTTGCCGTACCGCTCCACGATTCGCGGGTCTTCATTGGATAGATCGAGTGCTTCAGCCAGTTTGCTGTCGGTCAGAATGCCCATCGCTTGTTGCGAGTAGACATCCATGCTTTGCATCACCCCCTTGGCGTCGGCCTGGCGGCGGAAGCGGTCGAAGGCACCCATCAGTTGTGTGCGGTCTTGCAGGCGCTCCAACGATATGCCCTGCAATACCATGTTGTCGGACGTGCTGCGGGCTTGCCGCCCCAGCAAATTGAAGGGGGCATGCTGAACGCCCAAAAAGCCGCCGTCGCCCGGCTCCCCCCAACCGCGGTTGCCGCATTGATACATCAGCGCCAGATTAGGCGGCACGGCGGGGTTGGCCGCGCCTTGCACTTTGCTGACCCAGGCACCCGCCGAAGGCCAGCCGCCCGGCGGCATGCGGCCCCCTTTGCGGCGGCCGGTCATGCATTGGTAGGCATCGTGGCCTCCTTCGGAGTCGCTGAGCGAGCGGACAGGGATGAACTTGTCCATCATCGTCGCCATCTTGGTGAACAGCTCGCTGACTTCAATGCCCGGCACATTGGTCTGAATGGTGTTGAACTCGCCGCGAATTTCCAGCGGCGCGTTCGGCTTGGGATCCCACATATCAATATGCGAAGGCCCGCCCGGCAGATAGATATTGATGATCGCCTTGTGCGACAGGCGATTGCCTGGCCCTTCGGCCCGCAACGTATCCGCCAGAGAAATTCCACCCAGCGCCATGCCGCCAATGGTCAAGAAATTACGGCGCGAGACGCCATCGCAAAAACCTTGTGCCTGACGATGCGCGCGGCCTTGGATCGTAATCATGGTGCTGGCTCTTTGGCGTTTGTGGTGGAGTGACTGGGGGCAATGTCCGCCTGAGGCCGCGTAGCAGGGCGCGGCCGGCATTGCTCCTTAAATATCGACAACGCTTGATATGTTATGCCAGCCAAAGTATGCCGTCAACATATTCTGAACGCCAAGGGGTCGCCAGCAACGCTAGCCAACGGGGAAATCGTCAAGAAACCTTATTGCTGACGCGGGAGACGGCTCATGCATGGCGATTGACGATGGAATCGCCTCCTGCAACCGCACATCCTCGGTCTCATTCGGTCGGTGGGGTTAATTTTGCCGATTTTTCGCTTGGTAAGCGGTTGGGGGGCGGGTATGTTCAACCGTTGAGGACCGGTTGGGCCAGACTGTGGCAATGCTTGTTGCCCATTTTGGCCCCCTCGGAGAGGCCCATCCGTTTTGTTTGTGGACAGTCGTCCGCGGCGGATGGCCGAGGTTGCCTGGTGCTTGCTTGTTTTGTTTCCCGGAACACGAGAAGAAGGAGATTGCCATGAGACATTTCTCACAGGGTTGGCGCGCGCTTGTAGCATTGTGTGTGGTGGGGACCGGCAGCGTCGTTCATGGGGCGGAAAAGCTCCCCTTTGTCAAATCGGGCCCTTACAACGCCGACCACCAAACCGTGGAGTTGTTCGCGGCGCTGGAAAATGGCGAGATCGACGTCAAGTTCATCCCGAACGA
This sequence comes from Pirellulales bacterium, assembly GCA_050247075.1. GTDB lineage: Bacteria > Planctomycetota > Planctomycetia > Pirellulales > JBFWUW01 > JBFWUW01. The sequence continues at coordinate 11,563 of JBFWUW010000033.1, forward strand.
TTCGACCTCGGCCCAGGTGCTGATCGAGAACAAGACCCAGCAGCCGCTCAATGTCCGCCTGCCGGCCGCTTTTGCCGGCGTACCCGTGTTGGGCCAGTTTCAACAACAGCCGGGCGGATTCTTTAACGGCGGTGGCCAACGAGGGGGCGGACAGCAAGGAGGGGGCCAAAATCAATCGACAGGCGGCGGGTTTGGCAATGGACAACAAAATGGCCAGCAGAACGGACAAGCCAACGGAAATTTCTTCAATGTGCCGGCCGAGCGGGTCGGCTTGATGAAGGTCAAACTGGTCTGCCTGGAACATGGCAAGCCCGAGCCCCGCGCGGCGATTCCCTACAAGCTGGTGCCAATCGCGGAATTTAGCGACAAGCCCGAGGTGGCCGCTTTGTGCAGCCTGTTGGGGGATGGCAAGGTGAGCCAAAAAAGCGCTCAATTTGCCGCCTGGCATTTGGCAAACGATATGAGCCAGGAGGAACTAGCCAGCAAGAAAATTCATCACCTGGACGGCTCATCCGAGCGGTTTTTTACGGCCGATCAGGTCCGTGGCGGCAAATTAGCCGTGGCGGAAGCCGAAAAAATGGCCCAAAGAGCTGCGGTTGGCACGGCCACGTCGGCCGTGAAAACGGCCGCCGCCCAGTAATTTTGGTACGAAACTGTTGCAGTTGCCGATTTCCGAACCATAATCGTATTTGTCCATGCAGCCCGTGCAAAACCGGAGAGATGGGGATATGAAACGTACACGAACCAGTGGCAAGTTGTTCAAGTTGGCGGCCGTTTGCCTAGCCGTGACCAGTCTGGCCGCAATGGGGGCCAAACGGAGCGGCCCGCGCCTTAAGCTAGGCGAGTTCAACCCCGATCACGAAACGATCGAATTCTTCGAAGCGATGGACAGCGGCGAGATCGAAGTCAAATTCATCCCCCGCGACAGCACCGAAGCCAACGTCATCATCCGCAACAAGACCGACAAGCCTTTCAATGTTAAGTTGCCCGGCGCTTTCGCCGGGGTGCCGGTGTTGGCACAGTTTGGCGGCGGCGGCGGCATGGGTGGTGGCGGCATGGGTGGTGGCGGCATGGGTGGTGGCGGCAACCCAGGTGGCGGCGGCGGCATGGGTGGCATGGGCATGGGCGGCGGCGGCATGGGCGGCGGCGGCATGGGCGGTGGTGGTGGCGGCGGGTTCTTCAATGTCCCGGCTCAGAAAGTCGGCAAGTTCCGCGTCCCCTTCATGTGCCTGGAACATGGCAAGAAAGACCCGCGTCCGGGGGTGCCGTATAAGATCATCCCCATCGAGCAGTTCACCACGAACACCTCGGTCCATCAGCTTTGCACCATGTTGGGCCAAGGCAATCTGAACCAGCGCGCCGCGCAGGTGGCCGCTTGGCACTTGGCCAACGATATGAGCTTTGAGGAATTGGCCGCCAAGAGGATCGAACGCCTGGATGGATCGAGCTATACGTATTTCTCCCGTCAAGAAATCTTGGCTGGCGTGCAAATCGCCCGCGTGGCGATTGCCGATGCCCCGGAAGCCAGCACCGAATCGACGGCTGCGGTGGCTTCGCCCGGCCTGGAAGCCGCCAAGGAGTAACAAGCAAGTTACCATCAACGCAAGACTTCTTAGCCGCGCGGTCCCCATTGGCCCGCGCGGCTTTTTTTGCGCCTTGTCCATTGCCCTTCCCTGGCGGGCAATCGCCTGATTTGTCCCCCCAAAATGGGCTTTCCTAGGCGACAAGGGGTTCCCTCTTGGGATAGAATGAGGAGACTAACGTTTGCCCCAAACGTTTCCCGCCCGGCCTTCCCACCTACCTGCCGGATACAACTTCGGCGATTGGCACTATCCACCGGCCCATGCTCGACTTTGATTTCCATCTACGCACGCGCATTATCTACGGTCCCGACAAGGTGTCGTCGCTGGGTGCGTTAGCCGGCGAAATGGGGGCACGGCGGGTGTTGTTGGTCAGCGATAAGGGGATTGTGGAGGCGGGGCACGCGCAGCGGGGTATCGACTCGCTGAAAGCAGCCGGTGTAGAGGTCACCCTGTGGGACGGCGTAGCCCCCAATCCCACGACCGAATGCGTGGAAGCCGGCCTGAAATTGGCCAAACGGTTTGAGCCGCAACTGCTGGTTGGCCTGGGGGGTGGCAGCTCGCTGGACGCCGCCAAGGGGGTCAATTTCCTGTACTCCAACGGCGGGCGGATGCAGGATTATTGGGGCACCGGCAAAGCCACCCGCGAAATGCTGCCGATGATCGCCGTGCCCACCACCGCCGGCACCGGCAGCGAGATGCAGTCTTATGCCCTAATTTCCGACGCCCAGACCCATGTAAAAATGGCTTGCGGCGACAAGAAGGCAACCTGCCGCGTGGCCATTTTGGATCCCACGTTGACCGCCACGCAACCGCCGCGGGTGACCGCGTTGACTGGCATCGACGCCATCGCCCATGCGATTGAAACGTATGTCACCCGCAAGCGCAACAGCGTCTCCTTGGCTTTCAGCCGCGAGGCCTGGCGGCTGCTGGAGGAGAACTTCAGCATTGTGCTGCGCGAGCCCGACAACCTGGAAGCCCGCGGGGCCATGCAACTAGGCGCGGCGTTCGCCGGCCTGGCGATCGAGAACAGCATGCTCGGCGCGGCGCATGCGCTGGCCAACCCTTTAACATCCCACTTCGACATCGTGCATGGTGAGGCGGTAGCGCTGATGCTGCCGCATGTCGTCCGCTTCAATGGAGCGTCGCATAACGGCTGGTACGGAGAACTGCTACAATCAACCAGCGGCCTCAACGGTGCCCCCAAGGCATCCGCCGGCGCGGCCGGCTTGGCCGAGTTTCTGGCGGAGTTGGCCGCCGGAAGCGGCCTGGCCACGCATTTGTCGCAAGTTGGCGTTAAGCACGACGCGCTGGAACAACTGGCGGCCGACGCCGCGCAACAATGGACCGGCACCTTCAACCCGCGACAGGTAGAACAGCGCGATTTGCTGCAACTGTATGAAGCGGCTTTTTAGAGTGAATATCGCAAACAATGACTTTGCCTGTGGGATCCCGGTATGTTGCCGGAATTACTATCGACTGGTGACTTGCCTGACGGTGTTCATCGTGCCACGCTGGAAGATGTGATTGAGCGATTCGGAACGACAACACCGCAACGTCGAATTGTCGCGGAGCGGCTGACGCGTATTGTCGGAATTGCTGAGGCGACAGAGTGCCTCGAAAGGTTTGTCATATTCGGGTCGTTCGTCACGGCCAAGCCCGATCCGGATGACGTAGACATTTTCATGATTATGGACGACCGTTTCTCAGCGGCATCCTTGTCGAGAGATGTTGGCATCTTATTTGACCATGGCGCGGCACAGGCCGTATTTGGAGCAAGCGTATTTTGGATGCGTCGGCTGGCCACCATGGGAAACGAGCAAGGTACCGTAGAATATTGGCAAGTGACTCGCGGCCCTGGAAGCAGAGGCATTGTGGAGATTATCTTGGAGGCACCATGATTCTTAATGACAACGAACTTATCCGCACGCTGGATCGCATTAAGTGGTTTCAAGAGCAGGTTAGAAACCTACGAAGCGTCGAAACGGATCCAACCAATTTCCGCCTGTCATCTTCGGGCTTTATCGCCGAACTTGACCGAATGCAACTGGAGGTTCGCGAGTACCTAAGCCGGCTGCCATCGGAATTAGCCGCGACTTAATTTTGATTCTCCGCGATTTTCCCGTATTCACCGCGAGCCCCCCATGCGACTTCATCGTTCCACCGCGCTGCTGAGAATCGTCGCTGTCGGCTTGATGCTGTCGGGCTGGCTGATGTTGGATCGTCGGCGAGACATGCCGCTGGCGGCACCCACGGCCGCGAATAACGATGCCAAGCCAGAACCGGCGGAGTCTGGCGACACCTGGCCCGTCTTCCGTGGCAATGCCCGCGCGACGGGCGTGGCCACCAGCAAACTGCCGGCCAAGTTGGATGTGTTATGGAAGTTCGCGCCCGAGCGGGCTTCGTTCGAGGCGACGGCCGTGATTGCCGATGGCCGGGTGTTTGTCGGCAGCTTGGATGGCGAACTGTTTGCGCTCAACCTGAAGACAGGCGAAAAGCTGTGGGAGTTCAAGACTGAGGGGGGCTTTCACGCCGCCGCGGCCGTTCGCCGTGACTGTGTCTTTGCTGGCGACGCCGACGGCAAGATGTACTGCCTGGCAGCCGCTAACGGCGAGTTGCTGTGGACTTACGAAGGCGGGGCCGAAATTGACGGCGGGCCGAACTTTTTCAAGGATACCGTGCTGTTCGGCTCGCAAGACGCCAACCTGTATTGCCTGAAGTGCGATAACGGCGAGTTAGTTTGGAAGCACACGATTGGCGACCAGATTCGCTGCTCGCCCACGGTCATCGAGGATCGCGCGTTTTTGGCCGGCTGCGACGGCGTGCTGCACATGGTCGATCTTAACACGGGCGAATCCGTGGGCGATGGCGTGCCGATCGAGGCCCCCACCGGTTGCACACCGGCGGCGGGAGGGGACCAGATTTATTTCGGCGGCGAGGGAGAGACCTTCTTCTGCGTCGATTGGAAAAAGTCGCAGATCGCCTGGCGATACCGTAGCGAAGAGCGGCACTTTCCCTATCGTTCGTCAGCCGCCTTGACCGACAAACTGGTGATCGTCGGCGGCCGCGACAAATACGTGCGAGCCTTCCACCTGGATGGCCAAGAGGCGTGGGAATATTCCGCCAAGACGCGGGTCGATTCATCGCCTGTCGTCGTGGGCGACCGGCTGTTTGTCGGTTTAGGGAACGGCAAGCTGGTAGCCCTGGCCCTGGACTCTGGTAAAGAGTTATGGAGCTACGAAGCCGGGGGAGACTTTTCATCCTCGCCCGCCGTCGCCTCTGGCCGGTTGGTGATAGGGAATGCGAATGGCACGGTGTATTGTTTTGGGGGAAAGTAGGGGAGTTGTCAGTTGTCAGTTGTTAGGTTTTATGAAGGGAAGGGTGTTGCTTATGGTTGAAATGCAAAAGACCACCAACCGCGGAGAGTCACCTCCTTCAAGTTGATGACTGAAAACTGAAAACTAAGAACTGACAACTAAAAACCGAACACCGGCTGCCCCCATGTCCACCGAAACCATCAAAACCGAAGTCGGCAACTACTTCATCAGCAACTACCCGCCGTTCTCGCAATGGACGACGGAAGGGCTGGACGAGGTTCGCGCTGCGCTGGCCGCGCCGCCGGCCAAAGTGCCCTTGGGCCTGTATTTGCATATTCCCTTTTGCCGCAAGCGCTGCAAGTTTTGCTACTTTCGCGTTTACACCGACAAGAACGCCCACGATGTCGAGACGTATGTATCGGCTTTGTCGCGCGAGATTGAGCTAGTCAGCCAGTTGCCGGTGATGGGGGGGCGGCCGTTCCGCTTTGTCTACTTTGGGGGCGGGACGCCATCTTTTCTGAGTGCCAAGCAACTCACGTCGTTGGTCGATCGGTTGCGGGCCAACATCAATTGGGATCTGGCCGAGGAAGTCACCTTTGAGTGCGAACCCGGCACCCTCAGCGAGCCCAAGGTCCACACGTTGCGCGATCTGGGCGTGACGCGGTTGAGCTTGGGTGTGGAAAACTTCTCCGACACTATTCTGGAGGAAAACGGCCGGGCCCATCTGTCGGGCGAGGTCTACAAGTCGTGGGATTGGATCCAGGCGGCGGGTTTTCCCAACGTAAACATCGACCTCATCGCCGGCATGGTGGGTGAGACATGGGAGAACTGGAAGGACTGCGTCGAAAAGACAATTGCCCTCTCGCCCGACAGCGTGACCATTTACCAGATGGAACTGCCGTTCAATACGGTGATTTCCAAGGACATGCTAGGCCGGCAGGTTGAGTCGCCCGTCGCCGATTGGCCCACCAAGCGGGCCTGGGTGCAATATGCCTTCGATGAACTGGCGGCCCAGGGATACGCCGTGTCGAGTGCCTACACGATGGTCAAGGATAAAGGCAAGGTCAACTTCAGCTACCGCGACAACCTGTGGCGCGGCAGCGACCTGCTCTCGACTGGCGTGGCCAGCTTTGGCCATGCGTCGGGCGTTCACTACCAGAATTTGGCCGAATGGGGCGAATACGTCGGCGCGCTCGAGCGTGGAGAATTGCCGCTATGGCGCGGCATGAAACCAACGCCGCACCAGTTGCTCGTTCGCGAGATGATTTTGCAGTTGAAGACGGGCCGCATCGACGCCGGCTATTTCCGCGACAAGTACGGCGTAGAGATTCTGTCCGACTGGCAAGAGGTTTGGCGGCAACATGAAGAGGACGAGTTGGTCCGCCGGGATGGCGACCAGATCAGCGTCACGCCCGCCGGATTGTTGCGCGTCGATAGCCTGCTGCCGGCGTTTTTTGAGACAGAACATCAAGGGGTGCGGTACACATGAGCGACGAACTGGTCTTCATGATGGGCCAGTTCGAAGCCCGTTTTCCAGCGGATCGCGGTTATGCCCGCAATCACATGTGGGGGCGGCCGCACGGCGGCGGCTACCGGTTTGGCTTCACGGCTTATGCGGTGCGGCTGTTGCAAGACGTTTATTTCCTTGATTGGACCGTCGATGCCGGCGCACAATTAAGGGACAGGCACCCTATCGGCGCCATCGAAAGCTCCAAGGCGGAAAGCGACTTGTACGCCCCCATCGCCGGCGTGCTGGCCGAGTTCAACCCGGCGCTGCTGTCCGACCCCTCGGCCATCAACGTCGATCCCTACGGCGATGGCTGGCTGTTTGCCATCACCGGCGACGGCGGCGGGCTGCTGACGCCCGATGCCTACATGCAACACCTCGAGCAGGCCTGGAAGATTGCCGAGCGAACGATTAAGGGACAGTTTAATGAGGAATGACAGAAGGGATTTTTGATTTTTGATTTTCGATTTTCGATTGAAGATTGCTTGAAACTGACAACTAATAACTGACAACTCCGATCGCCCCATGCCCAAACGCATTACCGTCGTTATCTCGCAAGGCCAAAGCGCCAATCCGGTCAAGCGCAAGCTGGAGGAGGACCTGGTTGGTGCGCTATTGATGGAGCGCGGCATTGAGGTCACGGTGGTCCCCCACCTGTACGACCTTACGCCCGACGGCACCGGCATGCTCTGTTTGCAAAGCTTGCAGGGCGACACGATCGTGCTGTCGTGGCTGTTTCCGCGGGCGGCGCATTGGATTTTGGACCGCAACCAGGTCCGCGGCCGGCTGGGCCAGACTTTGTTGCGAGACACCAGCGACGAGGACGAGGAAGAAGACGCCGAAGCGGAGCAGGCGGCCGAAGATAAGGACCGCGTGGCCGACGCGCGCGAGTTGCCCAAGCGGACGATCTACTGCCTGGACTTGCGTTCGCATAACGATGTAAAGCCCTACGTGGAGGAGATTCGCCGCATTGTCCAAGAGGCCAACACCCCCACGGTTAACTTGCTGGGCTGGATCGGCGGCAACCCCAAGGCCGAACAGCTCGATCGTTTTCTGAATCCGGCGGCCAACAACGTGGCGGCTGAATCCGCCAGCGGCAACGGCCATGCGGCACAAACCAACGGCCCCTTGCCCCTCGCCGCGGCCGAGGCATCGCCAACCGAGGCCGAGGCACCCGCCGCCGTGCAGCGGATCGACGAGGAAACGCCCCGCCGCTGGTACCCGGTGATCGACTACGGCCGCTGCACCAATTGCATGGAGTGCCTCGACTTTTGCCTGTTTGGCGTATACGGCGTGGACAAGGCCGAGACGATCCTGGTCGAACAGCCCGACAATTGCCGCAAAGGCTGCCCGGCCTGTAGCCGCGTCTGCCCGGAGAACGCCATCATCTTTCCGCAGCACAAAACGCCCGCCATCGCCGGCAGCCCGGAAGCGGCCGGGGCGGGCAGCTTCAAGATCGACCTTTCCAAACTGTTTGGCGCGCCCGAGGGGCTGGACGCCGCCGTTTCGGAGCGTGACGTGGAACTCGTGGCGGCCGGCCGCGAGGCGGTTGGCGCCACGGTCGGCATGCCCAAGCGGCAAGAGGGCAAGCAGACACAGCCCAAGGACGAGCTCGATAGCCTGATGGACCAGTTAGACCTGGAGATGTAATGAGCACCCTCGCCACTTCGCACGACTCAACCGAGTCCACGACCAAGGCGCTGACCGCCGCCGATCTGGCGGCGCTGCCGTCGGACTTGCCGTCGGGTCCGGTCCTTTACGAACTGGAAAACGGCAGACTTATCATCATGTCACCACCTGGCTACATCCACGGCAGAGTTGAAATCGCGATCGCATCGGCATTTTATGAGCAGGGTGATCGCCGCGGCCTTGGCGAGACCGTTGGTGGTGAAACTGGCGTCATCCTTTGGCGCGATCCCGATCGAGTCGTCGGCGTCGATGTGGCCTTTGTGGCCAAGGCGTCCTTGCCGATCAAGCTCTCACCCGAGGGTTACCTGGAGACCATTCCCGACCTGGTTGTCGAGGTGCGTAGCAAGAACGATTCGCCCGGCTACGTGCGGCGAAAAGTCGACGACTATCTGGCGGCCGGCGTGCGTATCGTGTGGACCGTCGATCCGGCCGCTCGCTCGTTGATTGAATACCGCCGCGACACCGCTGGGCGGACCTTTACCGAAGCCGATACCGTCACGGTGGAAGACGTGTTGCCTGGGTTCAGGCTGGTGCTGGCGACGTTGTTTTCGCTTCCCACCTGAGCCTTCCGCGCGAATTCCCCACCCATGCACCGCTCGACTCGCCGCGTTCGTTTGCTGGCCGCTGCCCTGGCCTGGCACCTCTGTCTGTTGGCTTGCGCGGCCGCCGCGCAACCAGATGCCTTGCCCGGCACCGAACTTCTCACCGTCAGTGGCGACCTGGCCGCCCAAATGCGGGCCGGTATCGACAAGTTTGTCACGCGGGCCACCGAGGAATCGCCCGCCAACCGCGCTGCGCACTGGCAACGCGACTATAGTTCGCCCGCCGCCTACGAAGCATCGGTCGCCCCCAACCGGGCCCGCTTTTGCCGCATCATTGGGCTGGCCGACGAACGGCTCCCCTGCCGGCACCTGGAACTGGTCGCCACGACCGAATCGCCCGCCTTGTTGGCCGAGAACGAAACCTACCGCGTGCTGGCGGTGCGCTGGCCGGTATTGCCGGGCGTCTATGGCGAGGGGTTGCTGCTGCAACCCAACCTACCGCCGCTGGCCAGAATCGTGGCGATTCCCGACGCCGACCATACCCCAGAAATGCTGGCTGGCCTGTCCGCCGGTATTCCGCCAGAAGAACAATTCGCCCGCCGACTGGCCGAACTTGGCTGCCTGGTGGTCGTGCCCACGTTGATCGATCGGCAAGATACCTGGTCGGGCACTCCGGCCATCGCCATGACCAATCAGACCCATCGCGAATGGATCTACCGCCAGGCGTTTGAATTCGGACGGCACATCATCGGATATGAAGTGCAAAAGATTCTGTCCGCCGTCGATTGGTTTGCCAGCCAGAACAATTCGGCCGCCGCGCCGATGGGCGTGGCCGGCTATGGCGAGGGAGGCCTGTTGGCCTTTTATGCGGCTGCGGCAGACACCCGCATTGATGCGGCGCTGGTCAGCGGCTACTTTCAGCCGCGGCAGCAACTGTGGAACGAGCCGCTGTACCGCAACGTGTGGGGTCTGCTGGACGAATTCGGGGATGCTGAAATCGCCAGCCTGATCGCTCCGCGGCGGCTGGTCGTGGAACATAGTCTCGGGCCGAACGTGCCGAGTCCGCCAATGCCCCTGGCGGGACGCCGCGCCGTCGCCGCGCCGGGCGTGTTGCAATCACCAGCGCTGGAAGGCTCCTTGCACGAAATGCTGCGGGCACGCTCGCTTTTGCAGCAGTTGCCCGATTTGCTGCCTACCCTGAAAATCATCATCGGTGACGCGGGCGAGGCCATCGGTCCCGGTTCGCCCGCCGCCATTGCGGCCTTCTGCCAGCGGCTGGGCCTGCCAGACGCGGCATGCGCGGCAGCTGGTTCCGCGTCGCCAGCGCAGCCTCCTGCCTTCGGCAAGCTAACCAATGCCCAACTGCCCGATGCCAGCGAGCGTCAGCAACGGCAAGTACGGCAATTGGTCGATTACACGCAGTCATTGATCGTCCGATCCGAGACCGACCGCGTTAATTTCTGGAAGGCCGCCGCAAGCGTCACTCCGGACAATTGGCAACAGGCTTTCCGTCCCTATAAAGATTACCTGTGGGACGAAGTGTTGGGCCGCTTTCCGCCCGCCACGCTGCCTGTCCATCCGCGCACACGCAAAATTCATGACGAGCCGGCCTTCGTGGGCTACGAGGTCATGCTCGATGTCTGGCCCGATGTTTTTTGCTGGGGCATTTTGCTGGTACCAAGAGATATTGCGCCGGACGAGCGGCGGCCGGTGGTCGTCTGCCAGCACGGGCTGGAAGGGCAGCCGGCCGATGTTATCACGCGCGACGAGCATGATCCTGCGTTTGCTTCTTACAAGGGCTTTGCCGCCCAACTGGCCGAACGCGGGTTTGTGACATATTGCCCGCACAATTTTTATCGCGGCGGCAACGAGTTCCGGCAGTTGCAGCGCAAGCTCTATCCGCTGAAGAAGACGATGTTCTCGGTGATCTTAGCGCAGCACGAGCGGCACCTCGACTGGCTGGCCGCCCTGCCGTTTGTCGATGCCGGGCGAATCGGCTTTTACGGGCTCTCTTATGGGGGCTTTACGGCCATCCGCGTGCCGCCGCTATTGGACCGGTACGCCCTGTCGATTCATTCGGCCGAGTTCAACGACATGGTCCGCAAGAAAGTCAGCATCGACCACCCTTACAGCTATCCGTTTCACAACACGTATGAAGTCTTCGAATTCAATCTGGCCAGCACGTTTGGCTACGGAGAGATGGCCAGCTTGATGGCTCCGCGACCTTACATGGTGGAACGGGGCCATTCCGACGGCGTCGGTCCCGATGAGTGGGTCGCCAGCGAGTATGCCAAGGTCCGCCGCCACTACGCCCGGCTAGGGATGCCGGAGCGCACGGAGATCGAATACTTCAGTGGCCCGCACACCATCCACGGCGTCGGCACGTTCCGCTTCTTGCACCGGCACCTCGATTGGCCCGATAAGTAACATTGGCCAAACGCACGAGTCAACCGGAATCCCCTTCAACCACATGCAGCGTGGCAGTGGGCAAGGTCCGCAAGCCAGCGGCCAGGAACTTAGGGTAGACCGTCCGTTGGGGTAGCTCGTCCAGGGCGACCCAGTCGAACAGCAATCGCTGGCCACCCTCGAAATCCTCAAATGGTTTCGTTGCCACCATGGCCGCCGAATCGGGCGGCAACCGGCACAGAAAAACAAGCGACACCTCGTGCCAGGCGGTTCCCTCAAAGTCGAAGAAAGCTTCGACGATCCACAACAGGCGATCGACTTCCGCTTCAGTATGCAGTTCCTCGTGAAGTTCCCGGATCAACGCATTCCGAGAGCCTTCTCCCAGTTCTGGCCGGCCGCCTGGCAGCGTCCAATAGCCGGCACCCACCGGCTGATGCAACAGCACCTGGCCATTCCGCAATGCCACGCAGGCCACGCGAAAGCTGAACCGGCGGCCTTCAACATCAAACGTCGTGGGCATTTCCGTGGCAGAACTAGTATAGGAGGCGGTTGCCTGGCAGATCAAACCGCGCGGCAACCTCCGCCGCGGCAAAATTTTCCGCCCGTCCAACATAGGCCAACGGTTCTTCGAGTAAAATAGGCAACGTCTAGGCCGGCATCGGCCCATTCTCCTCGAAAGTCCCCGTTCATGGCCTATGCGGTCTTGATTTCATCCGATGATCCGGCGGCCGTGGCTCGCTGGTCCGATTGGCTGTGCGCCGACCCGGCGTTTCAGATAATCCCGCCGAAGGATCCAGCTTTGGCCGCGGCGGCGGTCGATGTCGTGCTCACCGACCAGCCAGGCACCGAACTAGCCGCTATTTTCGATGCCGTGCGGGTGGCCGTGGAACCGGGCCAAGGAGATGTGGTACTGCCGGCGGACTGCCTGTCGCGAGAGCTGCGTTTGGCCTGCCGCCTTGCGGCGGAACTGGCCCAAGCGCGGCGCCAGTTGCTGACGCCCAAACCAAGCGGCCAAGACGACTTGTCGCTGCTCGATGAATTGACCGGGTTGCCCAACCGGCGTGCCTGGCAGAGGGAACTGGCCAGCCGCCTGGCCCTCGCCGCGCAGCGGCAGTCCAGCTTGTGCCTGGCCCTCTTCGACCTCGACCACTTCAAGCAGGTCAACGCTGGCTGGGGCCACTCCGCCGGCGACCGTTTGCTGGCGGCGTGCGCCAATGCCATCCGCGCCCGGTTAAGGCCGGGCGATTATGTGGCCCGGCTGGGCGGAGACGAATTTGCCTTGCTCTTCTCCGGCCTTGACCGCGAGAACGCCGCCGCGGTCGTGGAACGCGTGCGAGCAGGGGTGCCGGTCCTGGCGGCCCGCGAAGCGCCGCACGTCGTCGGCTGTAGTGCGGGCTTTTCCTGTACCAGCCCGCCCGATCTGCTGAACGCGGAGGCATTATTCAACGCCGCCGACCGCGCCTTGGCACTGGCCAAGAAGCATGGCCGCGATGTCACGATAGGTGGCTAGGCCTGTCAGGCGGTCCATGCCCGGCCGCTCAATTGAGAATGGCTCGCCCATACAGCCACAAGCCAACAAGGCGGGAGCCATGCGGATGCGTTCTACCGCGTCACAGCAGTTGTTCCAGCAACCCGTGCAGCCGCAGGGTGTCGCCGTGAACCCAAGCCTGGCGAATCTTGCTCCCCGGCTGCAAATTCTCAAAGGCCCGCAGTGAGTGCTGCGTTTGGGAGATGAGTTGCCCTGCCGCGGGGTCGAGGGCCTCAAACAGCTTGTGTAGCCGTGTGGCTGTGGCGGGTGAGCGCTTTTGCAGCTCGGCCTGGGCGAAAGTGAGTTTGAACTCGTGGATGAGTCCCTTTGTGAAATCCGCGCCGCCGATGGCCATGTTGCGGACCCAAAAGAAACCGGGGCGGCTGAGGATGAAATTAGATGTCTCAGCCCCTACATCCAGGATCACGCTAAGGCTTTCATCAATGGCAACCGCGGGGGCAGCCCGGTCGTAGACCAGAAAATTGTGCAAGGCCACGGAGTCGCACTGTACCAAATCGACCGGCAGCTTGAGCTGCTGAAAGGCCGCCAGCCGCACATCAAGCTGTGCCCGCTTGGCCGCCAGAATCATCACTGGAAACTCCGTGAAATCCTCCGCCGCTTCACCAGCGTTGCCTTGCACGGCATAAGACCAGGAGAATTGCGACAGGTCGTACGGAATCTGGTTCTTGGCCTCGTACTGCACCAGGTCATCCAGACGGTCCCTGGACACCGGCGGCGTCTTAAGAAACCGCGAGAAGACCTCGCGACCATCTAGGCTGATCGCCAGCGGAATCTCCTTGAGCTTGTGCCGTGAGGCAAATGCCTGTACGGCGTCGCCGATCAGCTTTTCCGGACTGGCTCCTGGCGCACCGAGGGGAGTTTCGTACTCTACGAAATCGACCGCCTCGCAGAATGCCTGGCTGGTGTCGCTATTCCAAGAGAGCCGCACCGCCTTCAGGGCCGACCGGCCGAGCTCAATACCCCAGGCCACGCGCGGCGGCTTCTTCATCAACGAAGTCGTCAGCAACTTGCGCATCAAATTCTTGTCTTGCGGCTTGAGATTGAGCGATATGGAGGCCTGCCCCAAGGCCTGCAGCGCCAGGCCCGCGGCAACTCCCCAGTTGGTATCGTGCTCTCGCCAGAGGCTGCTGGCCACGACTTCGGGCGACAAGGCGATCCGCTGAAAACCAGACAGCGGGGCCAGCGGACAACCAAACAGTTGGGATTTTTGCGGCTGCGACTGGCGCTGCAACAAAGCCGCCAAGGGACCATCGGGAGCTGCCTGGCTGGGCTGTTCCAACTCGGCAATCAGCCGCGTGGCCCGCGGGTCGCCTGGACGAATTTTTTGCAACCGCCGGGCCAGCGGCAGCAGATGTTCGCCCAGCCGGGCCGCCTCGCGCAGGGCGCGGTCGAGCCAATCGGCCTCGCGGGCAAACTCCAACATTTTCTCGACTTGCGGCGTGCGGACGTTGGGGACGACCTGTTCCAATTGGGCTAGTGCCGCGCCATATTGAAATGCGTTTAGCTTCTTGGTGGCCGATTCCACCAGCGTACCGCGTCGGCGCTCGTTGTCGCCGTCTTCCATCTCTTGCAGTTTGGCCCGCAGCGCGGTGACAGGGCCGTGATTGGGCTGCAGTTCCAACAGGCGGTCGATGACGGCCAGCAATCCGGCAAACCGCTTATCAGCCATCCGCTGGCGGATCTCGGCCGACAGCGAAGCCACCTCGCGGTGCTTGGCGGCGACTTCGTCCACCAATTCGGCGATTTCCACGGTGCGCAGGCTAGCCGGAATTTCTTTCAGCAAGGCCAAGGCCCCTTCATAGTCGTGGACATCCAACCGCTGCCCGGCAAGTTCCATGTTCTTGCCGATCCGCGACTCTTTCTCGGAGAGTTCGCGGCGAATCTGATCGGCCAATTCGCGGAGGCGTTCTTGCGTTTCGGACAACCGCGGGTGGGGCCTGACCGCAATGCGGTTGAGGACTGACAAAGCGTCGCTATAGCGATGCGCAATGTGGTGCGTCTGGGCCAGCATCTCGGCCTGTTCCAGCTTATCCAACGTTACTTTCACGAGGGCCGCCAAATCTTGCCCGCATTGCCCGCAGAATTTTTCTCCCGCCAGATTTTCCGTGCCGCAACCAAGACAGGCTTCCCAAATGGCCGCGCCGCAGCCGGCGCAAAACCTGCGGTCAGAGAGATTAGCCGTGTTGCAGCGCGGGCAATTGCAAGAGATTACCGGACGGGAAGGTGCTACCACGGTATCCTCACTGCGTTGTGCCGCCGTGCGGTTCATTTCTTGCCAGGCACTTGTTTTCTTGGTGGCTGTCACGAAGTATTGTCCTGGGAGTGGTGTAGTGGAGCCGCCATCCCTGTCGGATGATCTTGAGGCATTCCGCCGCGGGGCAGCGGGATCCTTATCGCGTGTTGCCGGCGGTCTTGATCGTCTTGCCGGAAGGATCGGGGGCCTCGACCAGCAGGATCTCGATAATTAAATCCTCCACCGTGTCGCGCGAGGCTGGTGCCTCGTCGATCGTGCGGTAAACCAACACATCGACCGACTGCATCAGTCCGCTGTCGGGATCGCGATAGATGCTGTCCAGCCAGCGGCCGCGTTTGGTGTTATATTCCTCGGGCGACTTCAATTGCCGATGGTAGTAGTTGAAAACGCGGGTCATCCGGTCTGACTTCTCGAACCGGGCGTAACGGACTTTCAAATGCCCTACCTCCACGGTACCCAACTGTCCACGCAACCCCTCGGGCCAGTCCAAGGAGTAGCTAGTGCGCGGTTCAAGCTCGTCCAACTGGGCAAACGGAAAGAAACTTTCCTCGGCGGAGGATTCTTCATCGTCCGCCGCTTCGTCGGACACGGAATCCCTGGCGGATGCCTCGCCGGGGACGCGCACACTATCAAAAGGATCATCGCCCGATTCACTGCGCGAAGACCCCGGCGGCGGTGCACGTCGGGCACGTCGGGCTTGTTGCAATCCGGCCGTGTAAAATCGGTCGTTAAAAGCAGCGATGAGCTTTTCCGTGGCACCGAACCAATCTTGGCGGGCTTCGCGCTCTTTCTTGGCCCGCTCAACGGCCGCGGCTTTACTGCCGGTCAAGGTTCGGGAGGGCCGCTTGTAACCGCCACGTTCATCCAGGGGCGGCTGCTCGCGGGGTAGCGATTTCAGGACCAGCAACAAGCCCGGATCGCGCCACGATTTGACCCCTTCGGTGGTCTTCTGCACAACCTGCGAAAAGTGGACTGAGTTGCGGTCAAACGCCGCGAACAATTGGCTGCGAGCCGCCGGCGTGGGCAGGGTGGCCATGATTTCGATCAAGTGGGCCTGGTCTCCCTCGGGCCTGGAATCGGGCGCGGCCAGCGGCAGAGACAGCAGACGGGACAGGTCCGAGCCCCACAGGGCCTTGGCGGCCAGCGGTGCGGTGTCGGGCCGCAATCCATTGGCGATACGGCGGCCGTTGTCGGGCTGCAAGGGAACTTCCATGAACCAGTCAATCGTGTCCGCGATAAAGGCTTCGATCGGCTCGCGCAGCCGCGGATTGGCGTCTCCCCCCGCGTTGCGGCCGAGCAATACGATCTGGGCTTCCAGATTGAGAATGTCGGGTTTGAGCAGAAATGGCTCTAGAACCGCGGCATGCGAGGCGGGCGTGGAGCGGGCCAGCAGATGCTGTGCGAGCGACTTACGAAACGCCGACGAAGCCACGGGCTCAACGGATTGCAGGCAGATGGACTGAAGTTCGGCCGCCTTGACTTGCCTGGGTTCTTGCCCCTCGGGGCGAATCTGTTCGGGAATTTTCAACAGCGCCAGCAACGGTCCCTCGTAAGAAGGGCGAAAGTTTTGCACCAAGGCCTCAACTACCGCCGATACCAACGTGCGGTCATCCACCAAGGACCGAAAACGACCCCGGAGCATGTCTTTCAAGGCTGTTTCCGCGACGGGACTGCCGTTGATCGCCAGCCCCGCCACAATGGCCTTGGCCGTGTCGGGAGCCAGGGGCCCGCCGCGCGGCGCGTAGGTATCGACTTCATCGTCGCTGTTGGCTTGGGCGGCTGTCCCAGCCTGATCGGCGGGAATCGCCAGCAACTCCACCAACAGCCGGGCGGTCTCCTCGTCGTCGGCCTTGACCCTGGCGAATGTCCGGGCGGCCTCTCCCAACCGGGGATCGCGGTCGGCCAACGCCGTGCGAAAATCGTCGGGCTGCCAGGCGGTCAGGTCGTTGGGACGAACGGGCTTTACAGCCATCGGCTTGGCCGACGCCGGCTCGGCCGCAACGGGCCTGTCGGGATCGCTATTCGGATCCTCGGGATTGGTCGATCCAGTCGGTGGTGGAGGCTGGGGAGTTTCCTCGGCGGGCGGCTGGGAAGTTTCCTCGGAGGCGGGCTCTACCGCGGGAGGCGGATCATCCACCTGGGATGGTCGCGGCCGGCGCTCTGGGGGCTTACTGCCGCAGCCTGAGAACACCAGAATCAATCCGACCAGTATCAACTTCTTCTTGAAGGAGTTCATAAGTTGTTCTCACCAAACGGGCCGCGAATCGCGGCTGGCCTTCTATCTGTTCGACGGCGGTTTGTCGCCGTCGTGGACGGCTTCTACAAATTGCCTGCTATGGTCCCAAAGCGGGTGGGGGGGCAGGCGGAACCACCGCCAGCGCCACGCGAAAGCGAATCTCGGGCACGTCGGGATGATCGGTCACCAACCGGATTTCGCCCAGATCCGTGGAGAGGTGGTTGGCAAGCGGCGCATTGTCCGGAACCGTAACCACGATCTTGTGGCGAGTCCAACCGTTCTCCAGCGTTTCGTCGTGCAGTAATTCCACCTGCAGAAAATCGGGCGTGATGTGCGACTCCAGCACCTTGATCTTGGCAGCCTGGCCCCGAATCGCCAAAAACACGGTCGAGGAAACCGCCTCGCCTTGCGTCACGTGCTCCATGTTCAAGACATGCCCCGGTTCGTATTGCGGGCCGAAATACCGCACGCTCTTGAGAACCTGCGTATAGACATCGACCACCTCAACCGCTGGCTGCCGATCGTCCGGCAAGCCGGGAACGCGCAAATGGACTCGTAAGGAACCGTTGAGCCGACCTTCCGGCTGGCCCGGCTCCAAGGTTAGTTTCAACTTGAGGGCCGATGTGGCATGCCAGCGCTGCATGTCAGACTCGCGGGCCGGTTCGACTTCCCAGGATAGGTGAGGGTGGAGCAATTCCACCTTGGCCACCTCCAGCGCCGGATAAGTCTGCGAGTAGAACCAAACGCCGTGCGAGGCCCGTTCGTTGGGCTGCGTGCGGCCGATAATCACCAGGTCCGAGGGCTCGCGGACCAGACTGCGTCGGACGCTGCCGGTAATCACCAGGTTCAGCTCGGGCTGATCGGGATCGTTCGTTCGCAAGATGGCCCCGTGCCGGAACTCGGCGTATTCGTTCTGCGTCTCCCACTCCATGCGGACAGTGCGCTCTTCACCGGGAGGGATCCGCCCGTCGGGCAGATCCGCCAGCGTTCACTTGCATGAGGTGCCCACTAATTCCAGGTTCAAATCTCCTTGGCCTTCGTTGCGAACGGTGAATTCATGGCTGGCGGTCTCGCCAATCTCCATGACCCCAAAATCGTAGTCGGTCTGTTCGGCGACCAGTTTAGGGGGATGGCTGGCGTCGTAGGGCAATATCTTTGGCGCGGGGGCCTCCTTGGAGGCCGCCTTGGCGTGCAACCAGCCGGCCTCGTCCGCGGCACTCAACAACGTCAACACCCCGCCCGCCAGCCCCATGCCGCCGAACAGCAATCCGAACATCCACCGCTTCATGTCTTACTCTCCAAGGCTTTGCACCAGTCTCGATCGGCGTTGGAAACGCCATTTACAAGCCGCCTCTCTCGAAACTTCGATCAATCAACCTACAACCCGTTTAACAAACCAATCCCGGAGGGGGCAAAACCCCCACCGGGACGGTTCTTTTACAACAGGGACATCGACATGCACTCAACGGTTAGTTGGTCGTGTCCAGGTCCAATTTGGCCGGATACTTCCTCAAGAACACACCCGAGAAAACATCGGTTGGTGGCAGTTCGATCACGGAGTCGGTGTAACCAAGGCCATCGGTGATGGTCTGGCTCAATCCGCCAGGAATCCGGAAACCAGGATTCAGGTAGCCATCGCCGTTGGTGTCGTTAAACGTCTTGACGCTACCATCGCAAAACAGCACGTTGGCTGTCCCCCCACGGCCCGAGCCGTGGACCGGGCCCATGTCGCGGTAGTCCTGAAGGTGGTCCAGGTACGAACCGATGTTGCCGGTCGTGGTTTCATAAGCAATCTGGCCGCTGCCACTACCAGCCCGGGGCTGCTCTTTGTCCCAGATGGCGGTGGCACCCACGCCGGTATCGTCATAGACGGTGACGTCGCCGGCGGCCGTGGTACCCCAGCCCTTGAACTTGCCTGCGGCGGTGTCGGGCGTCGAGAGGGCGGGACCGTCGGAAAACGATTCACACAACCGGTCGCCGGTAGCCATGAACTTGGGAATATCGGTGGCCAGGAAGGCTTCTTTAACATCGCCCGGGGCAGCATCAAACAACATGGGGATCAAGCTGGAGCTGTGCGCCCCGGCATCAACCTGCGACTGGGTCAGGGGACCGAGCGTGCCGGCCAGACCCTTGACCTTGTAGGTCGATGGGTAGGTCATAACCGAGCCTCCGCTCATGCCCGCCGTGCGGACCAACTTGGGAGCCGAACGGGACATGAACCAACTGGTGGCGTAGTTGCTGCCGTAACCCTTGCCCAGCAATTCCTCGGAGACGATCGTGGCCTGGGCAGCGGCATTACCAGCTTGGGCGTTGATCTTGGCACAGACGCCGACGGACAGCAACGTCGAGGTACCGGGAAGAGCCTCCGAAGCAACGGTGTTGGAGGCACCGCCGACATAGTCGTTGAGTTTTTCCAGGCCCTTGGTACCGTTCGAGGGGCAGAGCAACTCTTGCGGCTTGCAGACGCCCGTGTTCACCATGTCGGCGATCCAGCCGACGGTGTCCATGCAGCCGTCACGCTTTCCATCCGCGGCACCTGAACTGAAACGCTTCTTGGGGTCGGTGTCGGCGAACCGGGCAAAGCCCAGGTAGAACTGCCGCATGTTGTTCTTGCACTGCGTGCCGCGGGCGGCCTCGCGGGCGGCGGCCAAGGCTGGCAGCAACAGGGCCACCAAGATGCCGATGATGGTAATCACCACCAACAGCTCGATCAGGGTGAACCCCTTCAGCCGCTTCGGCTGGCGGAGTTTCTTCTTACGAATCTTCATCAGTAACTTCTCCAAAAACAGGGACGGGAAACTGGGTCTAAAATTTCGGACGGAACGTACAAATTGCAATTGATAACTTGGGTGACGGCCGATTGCCCCTCGATCGTCGCGAATGAGGCCTTCCGTGGGCCAAGGTTGCCGCCGTGCGGACCGTGGCATCGTGCTGCGGAATTCTGTCGGGCTGCTCCTTTCCTAATTACATGGCCGGCGATCAGGACACTTACGAGATTGAACTTTCGCACTAGTCAGACTTGCCTTGCTGATGGCTGATAGCTTCTCCGCTTAAGGCTCTTTAGGGCCGCAACGACCATTTGCTCCAAACATCGTCCTCCGGAAACTCCGCATCGCCGTCGGCGAAACTGTTGAGGGGACCGGGTTGAAAGCCGTTGTTCATCAAGCCGTCGCCATTGGCATCGCGGTAACTGCGGACGCTGCCATCGGCAAACAAGACATTACATTGGCCGCTGCGATGAACCGGGGCGAAGGCCCGGTAGTCTTGCAAGGTGTGGTTGTTCCACTTGGCCCACCAGCCCGTCGCGCCATCGCGGGGTGTGCCCGACGAAATGTTTGGCGCCTGCATGGTCGCTTTGTCGATCGGTCCCGATGTCATGGAGCGGGCCGTCTCGCTGCCGGAGACCGCGGGACCAATTTCTTGCACCACGAGCTTGCCACCCGAGCCGTCGCCCATGAGCGGCACGAAGGACGTGCCTCGCAGGGACGTTTCCGCCCGCGCGGAATAAAGCGGTCCGAGCGTGCTGACCCGCTCCTTCAGACCTGCCGAGCAACCCGGCTCGCTGAACAGGCTGCCATTGGGGTCGAGCTTAAGACCGGTGCGGGCCAAGAACCAGCTCGCGGTGTAATTGGTGTTGTAGCCCTTGCCGATGACGTCAGACTCCAACAGCAGACGGCGGGCATCGCTACTGGCCGGCATGGCCGCACCACCGGTGTAGGCACCCGCGATCTTGCGGCAGGGGTTAATTGCCTCCGTCCCGTCGGGCAAGGTATGCGGTTTCGAGCCGAGCCGGTCGACACATTCGTAGGTGGCAAAGCCCGAAGTGTCGGCTTCGAGCAGGTCGTGAAACGTGTCGGCCAACTTGGCGGGATTGCTGGGACAGAGCATTTCGCCCACGGGTACGCCGTTATTGACCAGGTCGGCCACCCAGCCGATTTCGGTGACACAGCCATCCCTGAGCCAGTCGAAGGCACCGGTACAATAGGCACCTTTGGTGCGAGCGGCGTGGGTTTGCAAGCCGACGCCGATTTCGCGCAGGTTATTGCGGCAGGTTGTCAGGCGGGCACTTTCGCGGGCCGCATTCAACGCGGGTAACGAGATAGCCACCAGGATGCCAATGATGACGATGACCGTCAGCAACTCGACCAGCGTAAATCCTGCCCGAACGCCTGCCCGGCGATATCGAGTTTGGCTGCAACAGCCATGATTTTTCATTCGTTCCTCCTCCGCGATTTGCTCCGTGGCGACCGCTCAAGCGGTTGCAACGGGCGTCAAATTAGCGGACGAGGTTTAGCCAGATATCTTGGTTGTGTTAGGAAAGCATTAAATTCGAAGATACTCGCTAGCAATGCTTTCGCGCAACTAAGGCATTATCTAGAAACAGCTTGCGCAATCGCGCACACCGCCAGAACTACTCACTCCGTGGGGCCTTATCTAGAGCCGCCAACAACCGCTCTACCATTTCCGACGTATGACCGTAGGTCAGACTGATCCGCAGCAACGACTGGCCGAAAGAGACCGAAGGGGGGCGGATGGGCGGAACAAAAATGCCTTGCCTGCGGAGTTGCGCGGCTAGCGCCAGCGCGCGCTCCGCGTCGCCCACGATCAGCGGAATGACTTGGCTGATACTGCCACCGATCTTCCAGCCGCGAAGCAATAGCTGGCCGCGGAGTTCGGCGGCACGCGTCAACAACGTCCGCCGGCGTTGCGGTTCGGTTTCGATAATATCGAGAGCGCACAAGGCCGCCGCGCTGCTGGCCGGTGGGGGCGCGGTCGAAAAAATGTAGGGACGCGCCCGGTTGACCATCCAGTCGATTAGAGCCTGGCTGCCGCAGACAAATCCGCCACTGCAGCCAACGGCCTTACTGAGCGTGCCGATGTGGATGTGGACCTGGTCGTGGATACCTGCTTCCTCGGCCAGCCCGCGGCCGCGCGGGCCAAAGACGCCGGTGGCGTGAGCTTCGTCCAGCAGCAACATGCAATTGTGCCGCGCGGCCAGCTCGGCCAGTTTAGCCAGCGGGGCGGCGTCGCCATCCATACTGAACAGGCTGTCGCTGACGACCAGCCGCCGCCGGTAACTGGTCTGCTTCGCGAGCAGTTCGGCCAGTTGCCGCATGTCGCCATGGGGGTAGACATGCACATCGGCCCGCGACAGGCGGCAGCCGTCAATCAGGCTGGCGTGGTTCAACTGGTCGGCAAAGATGGCGTCGCCCCGTTCGGCCAGCGCGGTGATGGCCGCCACATTGGCGGCAAAGCCGGTGGAAAATAACAGCGCCGCCTCGGTCCCCTCGAAGCGGGCCAGCCGTTTCTCCAGCCGCTGGTGGCTAGCGCCGTGCCCCAAAATCAATGGACTTGCGCCAGCGCCCCAGCCTTCTTCTTGGGCCGCCGCAGATACCGCCTCGGCCAGCCGCGGGTCGCCGGCCAGGCTGAGGTAATCGTTCGATCCAAAGTTGAGGAGTTGCTGGCCATCGAGCTGAATCAGCGGGCCTTGCCTCCCTTGCCGTGTAGCCAGCCGCCGCCGCAAGGAGGCCCCGTCGAGCCGTTCCAGTTCCGCGTCGATCCAATCCAACGGCGATGAAACCTGGCGTGCCATGCGTGATATTCCGTTACTTCTTGCGAGTTCGCGGCGGTTTAGTTGCCGCTTTCCTGGGTGAGGGCTTGCCGCTTGCCTGGGCCGCGGCCAATTGCATGACCGCCAGAAACTCGCCCTCCTTCACCGGCTGTACGGAAAGCCGAGAACCCTTGCGCAGCAGTTCCATGCCGGCCAGCGCTTTCACGCCGCGCAGTGAGGTTAGCGGCAGCGGCTCGGCGAAGACTTCGACAAGTTGAATATCGACCATCTGCCAGATCGGGTTGTCGGGCGAGGCTTTGGGGTCGTAATGATGGTCGGCGGGGTTCCAAGCGGTGGAATCGGGATAGGCCTCGCGGACGACGACGGCGGTCCCCACAATTGCCGGAGGGTCGGCGCTGGAATGGTAGAACAGCACCTTGTCTCCCTGGCGAAAGTCATCTCGCATGAAGTTGCGGGCCTGGTAATTGCGCACGCCATCCCAGCAAGTCGTCTGGCGGGGGCAAGCGGCCAGATCATGGATGGAAAAAGACTCAGGTTCGGTCTTCAAAAGCCAGTAACGCATGCTCGTTTGGTACCTGCCTATTGTTCGCCCCAATGGTTTATAGCGGTTCGTTTGGATAATGATCCTTTGCGAACGCTTCAAATTGCATAGCTTTCGGCCTTCCCGTTGGTCGCCCTGGGCCCATTGGCCGTACGAAACGCAATAGATCAATGCCTTACGTCCGCGATTGTACCAACCGACCGCCGACGCGACATGGCTGTACCAGCGATGCAAAACATTGCTTGCCCAAGCTTCTTGGCCTAGAGTAAGAGTCGCACGGGGAATTGCGCTAGCGATTCCACGCCCGCGGGGCACGCCTGCCGCGCAGCCCGCGAGCAGTCTGTGCATCACCAGGCCCACCGACAAGACTTGCAGTACCCCATGATCCGCCGATTGTCTGTCATGCTTTCGTTTTTCGGTTGGTTTGCGCTGGCCACCGAGGCTTGCGCCGCGCCGCCGACCATGCCAGCCACGGTGGCCGATGGTGCCGAACTGACGGTGGTCTACACCGCCGAGAAGGTCTTTTTCGAAGGCCCCACCTGGGATCCTCAAGGCAAGAAGCTGTACTTTACGGCTTTCACCGCGGATAACTCGCAAATCCTTCGCCTGGACGGGCCAAACCAGGCGGCGGTTTGGATGGACAAGAGCCAAGGTGTGAACGGTACTTATCTCTCGCTCGACGGCCGGCTGCTGGGCGCCCAGGCTTTTGGCCACCGGCTGGTGAGTTATGGCTTTGGCGAGGATGGACCCGGCACGCCCGAGACGTTGCTGTATGCACCCGGCCTCAACCAGCCCAACGATGTCTGCCAGGTGGCCAATGGCGATATTTACTTCAGCGACCCCGATTTTAACAAGCGGGAGCGGAGCGCCGTCTTTCGCTACAGCCCCGATGGACAAGTGGCCAAAATCATCAGCGATATGCCTTTGCCTAACGGCGTGATTGCCTCGAACGATGCCCAGACGCTGTACGTGGGGGACAGCCACGAGCGCAACTGGCGGGCCTATCCGATTTCCGACAAGGGCCAGGTAGGGCCGGGCCGATTGTTCTTTGACCCCGGCAACGAGGACCGCCGCGAGCCCGACGGCATGTCGATCGACGAGCAAGGCAACCTTTACCTCACCGGCCGCGGCGGAGTTTGGGTAGCCGATCCCGATGGCAAGGCCCTGGGCCTGATTCCAATTGTGGAGTTTTGTGCCAACGTCACCTTTGGCGGCGACGATGGCAAGACATTGTACATGACCTGCCAGGACAAACTCTATTCGCTGTCTATGAAGGTTCGCGGCGGGCAGTTTAAGCCATAGCCGTTTGGACTTGCTTCCCGGCCGATTTTTACCGACACTTCCGCCACGGTTTTGTGTTTCATGCAAAGACGGACTTCACCGAGGACATATTCCATGCGACCTTGGAAACTTTGCGGCCTGTTATTGGTGGGCGCGGCACTGCTGGCCGTGGCCGACGACGAACCGCCCGCCACCATTAAGCAAGACAAAGCGGCCCTGGCGGCCTTGCAGTCGTACGTGGGCGAATGGAAAGGAGTCGGCCAGATCCGCCGCGGCAAACGCAGCGATGGCGACTGGGCCGAACAGGCCGAGTGGGCCTGGCAGTTCAAGGATGGCCGCGCCGCGATTGTCTTTGAGGCTGACGAAAGCAAGTACTACCAGTCGGGCCGCATTCAGCCGGGAGACAAGACGGGCGAGTTTGTGTTGATCGGTACGCTGGCCGACGGCACGAGCGAAGAACGGTTCACCGGCACCGCCAACGACGACGGCAAGGTAGTCTTTGTGGCCGATGAACCCGCCGAGGGCCGGCCCGCCCAGATCAGCCTGCGGCAAGTGGCCGACGGCGCGCGAATGCTGATGACCTACGAGAAGCGGCTGGGCAAAGAGACCTACTCGCGGCTGGCCGAAGTGGGTTACACACGCAAGGGAAGCGGCTTTGGCAAGGGGAACAACGGCCCAGAGTGCGTGGTGACGGGCGGCTACGGCACAATGACCGTGGAGTATGAAGGCAAGACCTACTACGTCTGCTGCACCGGCTGCCGCGACCTGTTCAACGAAGACCCCGCCGGCGTGATCGCGGAATATCTGGAAAGAAAAAAACAGGAGCGGGAAGAGAGGTAGGATGCATCACGTTTCCACCTTGATGCACTTACCATAGATCGACTGGGCCGTGATCCAACCGTTGATCCGCCCGCGGTTGTTGCCTATCTGAAACCGCGGGCCTTGCTTGGCCTTGATCAAGTGTATGTATTGCTTACCGTTTACCTTGCACAACACGATATCGCCCACTTGCAGCCGTTCGGGATCGGCGACCGGTTCGACGGTGCAGAGTTGCCCCGATTCGATCTTGCCGGTCATGGAATGGCCTCGCGGCCGAAATTGCACCGTTTGCCCCTGCAATAATTGAGCGATGTGATGCGTGGCCCATCCCATCTTGGTGCCTCGGTCGTTGTTCGTCTGCTGGCCAAGTCTTTGTCGTCGTGGCGATTAATCGTATCGCCACGCCTCGCCGCCGCAAAGGTTGGCGCAATTCGCGTTGGCGCGTCGTTTGCCTCGATGGCGTAAAGACATCCCACACAAGCCCCCCGCTCGAATATCCTCTTGCCTGGGCCGGTATGATCTATCCAGAGAACAAAGGCTGCCCTCCGTGGCGCGCGGAAGTGCGTTTTTTTCGGACGGGTTTGTAAATCGGAACGGAGTGCCTGGCATGGCCAAGCTGCGCAGGGTGGAGGTAAATCGTCGGCAAGCGGTGGCTGGAATGCTGGCGTTGCTGCCGTGGGGCGCGGGACTGTCGCTGGCCGAGGGCAACGCCGGCCATATCCTGGAGAATGTTCCCTACTGCGACATGGATGGCGGCTTTTGCACGCCGACCGTATTGAAGATGAACTTTGAATTCCACGGGCTGAAAATTCCGGCGACCGTCCTGCAAAACCTAAGCTGGAATTACGGCTTTCATCTCAGCGACGACGGTAGGATTGCCTTCCCCACCACCGACCCGGTCGAGCAGATCGAACATGCCGCCGGTGTCATGGGCTACGAGGCCACGGTCCACGAACATGACAACATGGCGGCGGCCACCGCGCGGATCAAGAAACTTGTCGATGCCGGCCAGCCCGCCATCGTGCAGTGGATTCCGCATACGGTGCTGGCGGTAGGCTACCAGGGAAGCCGGGTGTTGATCCACGATCCCAAGGACGTGGGCAACCTCGACCAGGCCCGCACGTTTGGCCGCGGTGCCTATTATGCATCGCACCCCGACAATTGGACGCGGCCGCCGGCTTTGTGGCAAATTCGCGGCTACCTGGTGATCTCGCTGCGGCCCACCGCCGATTCGGCCCGCGATTCCGACTCGATCGACTGGGCACCCATTCTGCAGCGCAATGCCCAGCGCACGTTGGGCGGGCGCGAACGGGGCGCGAACTTTGGCGTGGCCGCCATACGGCAACTGGCTAAGCGGCCCCGCGGCGACCTGCCACTGACCGGCTACTTTGGTTGGACCGCCCGGAGAAACGCAGCCCTGTTCTTGAAATCACAAGCAGACGAACGTCTGCGCAAGGCTGGCCAGCAGTTCGCCCGCAGTGCCTCGTTGTTCCAGGGAATTTATGAAGGGGGCGTCGATGTCCGCGACAATCTCCAGCAAATCGCCGACGCGGAAGAAGCCGCCGCCGGCTTGATGCGGCAGGGAAAGATCGAGTCGTAGGCGGTTCGCCGACCCACGGGAACGGATCGTTCTACCGGACAATTGAAGATCATGAACTGCCTGTGGGTTGAATGCGAATCGCCAACTATACGAGGCTTGGTGAGAACCACGAATCGAACGAATAAGGATCTAACGGTACCGGTTTTTCTAGTCGCCGCCCGCCCCTTTGCTCTATGCGAGTTTCCAATCGGGAGATTCATTCGTTAGATTCGTTTGATTCGTGGTTCTTCTAATGGCGGGGGCGGTGCGATCCTCGCCGGTGTCGTTCTTGAAGCACAATCCGGCCTGCGCATACGGCGTTCTTCGTGGTCGCGGCCTCCCGCATGGAACGCCGATTGCCGCCGTCAGAGACGGCTCCTACAGCCAGTTCCGGCTTTTGCCGCGCCTGGGAGAGGCTACAATGCGGCTGCCGTTTTCACCGGGGAACAATCGCCACACGAAACGCTGTAACACATGGCTAAGTGCGAGGAGGGCTACCTGTGCGATGTCTGCGGCGCGGATGTCGAGGAGATGACGGACAGCGACCTCTATCTGCGGTTTGTGATTGGGATGATCGATCCGGAGACGCTGCATACCACCCGCGAACGCCACATTCGCTGCAACCCAGCGCTGGCCCAGTTTATCGTGGCGGACGACTTTGCGCCGATGGAAGCAGCCGGGCCGTTCGATAAACGGCTGCTCGACGCGGCGTTTGTCCGCGATCGCGAAGTGTTGGTCACCCGCGGGTGGCGCAGGCTGCACGAACTTGGCGGCGTGGAACGCATCACCGACTACCCGCTGCCCGAGGTAAAGGCGCGGTTGTCGCAATGAGGCCGTGACAGCCAGGGCTTTCTAGCGGAAATTGGTGTGGCAGTCGGCGCAGGCCTTGTTGATGGCGACGGAGCCCGCGGAAGCCTTGTCGTAGTCGCCTTGCTGGGCACCGGCCACCATGTCTTGGCAGCCTTGCTGCAAGGCCTTGATGAACTCCAGGTATTGGGCGTCATCGGCATAGTCGTAGCTGGGGTCGGTAATCACTTGGGCCAGCGTCGCCAATATCTGCGCCTCTTGGATGATCTTTTCCTTGTTGGCGTTGAACTCGCCATTGCTGGAGGTCCAGGTTTTCAGATGCTTCTGGCCAAGTTCCTCCATCCGCTGCATCAGGGGCGGGCGCTCGGAAGCGGTCTTCCACTCGGCCTGGTCCCCCACCTCGGGCAAGGTCACGCTGCCGCCGCGGATCAACTCGGCCATGTCTTTCTGGCGCTCGCGCGACTCATTGAACGAAGCGTCCGTGCCGACTTTGCAGTTGTTGGCGGCGCGGGCTACTCCTTCGCGCATGCCGGCGGCTTTGTCCTTCCAACGCACGTCGCCGTCGTAGCGCGAGATCACGCCAAATAACACCGCCGTTTCGCAGTAGATGCGGCGGGCGTCCCGATGTTTCGACGACTTGAACGTTCCCGGCTCTTTGATGAGTTCACCCAGTTCCGCCGTATGAGACTTGATGGCGGCCTCCAACGTGTCCGACGAAATCAAACCCGACCAGGCAAAACTGTCCCCGCCGCCACCGTCGGACGTTGCGCCTGGCGTGCCGCCCCCCGCGTTGACGACCGCGCGGGCCGCGCCAAAATCGGGCCGTTCGCCGCTCAGCGCAGCCGTGGCGTCGGGAAAGAAGGCATCAATGACTTCCCGCTTCCATTTTGGCGGGCTGACGGTGGCCCGGGTCTTGCTTCCCTTGCCTTTGCCATCGGCGGACCACAGATTTGGCGCCAGGGAAGCAGCCACCAAAGCCGCCAGAATCAATTGCGGAAGAAACCGTCTCATGGAAGACACCATGCCAGGAGCCAGGAAAGCCTTAGAACGCGCTACGCTCGATTATCCGGCTTATGGCTTTCCAAGGCAAGTAAATATGACGGGGCGACTGCCGTGAAGTGAAGCCGGGCACTTTTGCATGCCGTCTCTTTGCGTCTTGGCGAATTTGCGTGAAACAGCCCCGCGCTCGCCCCGCCATTAGCGAACGTCGGTTCTTGCAGGGCCACACCGGTCGGCGTTGGAGACGCCTCCTATAGCGGCCTTTGGCCTACGATATGCAACGCGTATTGTCACCATCGAAGGACGGCTCCTACAAGCTCTTTACGGTTTACCCTTGGGCTTGGCCGGCTTAACAGTCGGCTTGGATGCGGCCGGTCTTGTCTTGGCCGGCTTCTTGCCTTCCGGTTTCGGCAAGGCTTGCTCCAGACCGGCGATCTGTTCGGCACCGGCAGGTACGGTGATGCTGGAACCCTGGAAGGCGTCGCCGATCGGTTCGGCCCGTCCACCGAGATGTTCCGCATAGAACGCCTCGGTCACCGCCATGAACGAAAGGTTATTGGCCGGGCGGGCGAACCCGTGTCCTTCGTCCGGGTATAGCACGTACGTGACCGGAATCTTCTTCTCTTGCATGGCCGCCACGATCTGGTCGGCCTCGGATTGCTTCACCCGCGGGTCGTTGGCCCCTTGGCCAATCAACAGCGGCTTGTTGATCTTGGCAACATGCGACAGCGGCGAGCGTTCCGCCAGAAAGGCTTTACCTTCTTCGGTGGTATGGTCGCCAACGCGGGTGGTAAACTGCTGAATGGCCGGCTGCCAATAAGCGGGGATGGTGGCCAGCAACGTGAGAATGTTCGACGGCCCCACGATATCGACGCCGCAAGCAAAGGTATCGGGCGTGAAGGTCAGCCCCACCAAGGTGGCGTAGCCGCCGTAGCTGCCTCCCATGATGGCTACCTTTTTGGGGTCGGCGATCTTCTCCCCCACGGCCCATTCCACGGCGTCAAGCAGATCTTCGTGCATTTTGCCGGCCCACTCTTTGTTGCCGGAGTTGAGGAACTTCTTGCCGAACCCGGTGGAACCGCGGAAGTTAACGCTGAGCACCGCGTAACCCCGGTTGGCAAACAGCTGATGCTCCGGATCGTAGCCCCAAGTGTCCCGTGCCCAGGGACCGCCGTGGACGTTGAGGACCATCGGCAGCGGCTTGTCGGGCCGGGCGTCTCCGTCCTGGTCGGCATCCTTGGGCAGCGTCAGGTAACAGACCAGCTTAAGGCCGTCGCGCGACTCGATCACTTCGTCGTGCATCTTGGCCAGCGGCAAGTTCTCCAAGTCGGAACGGTTGGTGAACAAGAAGCGGGCCTTTTTGGTGCGGCGGTCGTAGTGGTAGTAGCGGATCGGGCCATTGTCCATCAGGTAGGCCACAATCCACTGTTTGTCGTCCAGCGTGCGGCTGGGTACTTCAATGTCGCCATCGGCGATCGACCGCAAATACTTCAGGTCGATTTCCACGGCGGGGTCCAGCACGGTCCACTCCTTCCGCGCGTAGGTGAAGGACACGGCCTGAATGGTCTGCTCGGTCGGGTGGGCCATGATGCCCCCCACGTCGGCCCGTTCGTCCTCGGCCACAATGGTCTTTTCGTCGGTCTTGAGGTTGAGCTTGATGAGGGCCGCCGTGTCGCGGCCGCGGCTGTCCATGAAGTACAGAATGTCGCCCGTTTTGTCGAAGCCCAGCGTGTTGGTCGTCAGCGAATCTTCTTGCGGAACGCGGGCAAACTCCGTCCAACTGTCGCCATCGGCCTGCATCAGCACGGTGCCGCCGTCCGCGGTGTATTTGCTGGCAAACCGCACGCGGTAATCCTCATCCAGCACAAAGCCCAAGAACTCCTCGTTCTTTTGCAGCAAGGTCCGCTCGCCGGTGGTGATGTCGAGCTTGTAAAGATCGTGGAACTGCTCATCGCGGTCGTTGAGGCCAACGACAATCGTGGTGGGAAAGCGGTCGCTGACCGAGTCGATCTCCGCGCGGACTTTGTCCAGCGGCGTCAAATCGCGGACCTCGTCATCCTCCAGCGAAACGGCGTAGACGTGCCAGTTCTCGTCGCCGTTGTTGTCTTGCGTGTACAGAATATGTTCGTCGGTGTAGGCCCAAAAATAGCTGCGGATACCGCGCTTGGTATCCTTGGTGATCGGCCGGGCCGATTCCAGATCTTCCAGCGGCGCTACCCAAATGTTCAATACGCCATCCACCGGTGCCAGCCAGGCCAGCCGCTTGCCGTCGCGGCTTATGCGGGCGGCGGCCCGGTCGGGGTTGCCGAACAGCGCCTCGCGCGGAATTAAATCATCGGCCCCCCTGGCAGACAAGGTGATACCCGTCATGGCGATAGCCCCCCACAACAAACAGCCGACAATCCTGCGCATGGTTGATTCTCCTGCATCAGCATCGTGATCGTATCCGCGCGCGAACTGCGCCGGGTAAGGTTGTTTTGCGATTGCCCAACATAGCTGATCGCGGCCAATTTGGGCAACGCTTACCCGACAAGCGGCGGGCATTTGCCATGCCTGGAGGAACCCGCGGCGGCCCCATTATTGCCTTTGGCGATGGTTACTACTGGTTGATCCGCGCCGGGCACTTGGATCTGACCCGAGGCATGGATGAAGGTCGAGGGATGAAAATGCGTGCCGGCTAGAGTCAGGCACCGAGCTGCTCCAACTCGGGCAACATGCGGCCGATGATGTCTTGCAGTTGGGCGAATGGCTCTTCCGCGCCATCCAGGCTCCCCCCCTTGGCAATCGTCTCGAGTTTCTGCGCCACTGCCGCCAGTTCTTGAATGGCGAAAATATTGGCTGAACCCTTGAGGGTGTGGGCCGAGCGACGGAACACGGGTATGTCCTGTTCGGCCAGCGCCCGCCGCATCGCCGGCAATAGCGTATTGATTTCCGCGGTAAAAGTGCGAGCCAGCATTTGCACCGCCGCGCGATCGCCCGACAGCCGGCTGAGGAGTTCTTTGCAATGGACCAGCCCGCCGTTATCGCTGGGTGAATCTCCTTGAGAAGGCCGCACCGTTTCCGCTGTGTTGGTGGGCGAGTTGCCAGGCGTATCGCTGGAATCGTTGGCCGCGGACGGTGCATTGTCCGTCGTCGCGGGCGGCTGGGTATTGCCGTCGGCTGCGCGTTCCAGCACGGTGGGGCGGCGGACCATTTGCCGCATGGTGGCAAAGAGTTCGGTAGGGTGGACGGGCTTGGCCAGGTAGCTGTCCATGCCAGCCGCCAGGCAGCGTTCGCGATCTCCCTTGATGGCGTGGGCGGTCATGGCCACGATCGGCGTGCGGAATGGCTTGTCTTTTTCGCGGCGGCGGATGGCGGCGGTGGCTTCAAAGCCATCCATCTCCGGCATCTGCACGTCCATCAGGATGAGGTCGAACGGTTCTCGATCGACCGCTTCCAGGGCCTGCCGGCCATTTTCGGCAAGGACGGCCTGGTGCCCGCGCTTATCGAGGACCGCCAAAGCCAAAACCTGGTTGACGGGGCTGTCCTCGACCAGCAAGATGCGCAAGGTTGGCCCCGTGTCAGGCTGGGTGGCATCGGCTTCGGCGGCGATGGTAGGAGCGGCGTTGGCCGCGCCTATCACATTCAGGATGGCATCGAACAATTCGGATTGCTTGATGGGCTTGGTCAGATAAGCGGCGATGCCCAACTCGCGGCAGCGCGCGATATCGCCAGACTGGTCGCTGGAGGTCAGCATCATGATGCTGCCTTGCACCAGATCGGGCTCTGCCTGGATTTTTTCGGCCAAACAAAAGCCGTCTTGGTCTGGCATTTGTGCGTCGAGCAGCACCAACGAAAATGGCCGGCCCGCCGCGGCTGCCCGCCTCAGCTCTTCAAGCGCAGGCTGTCCGCCTTCGACGGCCACCGACCGCATTTGCCACTTGGAAAGGAGTTCCGTCAACAACATTCGGTTCGTGGCATTGTCATCCACCACCAAGACCGAAAGCCCGTGCAGATGTGCCGGTTCGGCGGGCGACTTGTCGGCGATGGCCTGCGCGGGAAGGTCAAACTCCGCCGTAAAGTGAAACTGGCTTCCCTGGCCGACCTCGCTCTCTACCCACAACCGGCCCCCCATCATTTCCACCAGCCGCGATGAAATCGTCAGTCCCAACCCGGTGCCTCCGTAACGCCGGGTAGTGGAAGTATCGGCCTGCTCAAACGCCTGGAAGATCAACAACTGTTTCTCTTGTGGAATGCCGATGCCGGTATCGGCCACGATGAAATGCAACATAACTCGATTCGCGTCGAGCGATTCGACTTCGACGGTCAGGACAATCTCGCCTTGCTGGGTGAACTTGAGAGCGTTGCCCACCAGATTGATGACAATCTGCCTCAGCCGGGCGTCGTCGCCAATGATCCACTCGGGCACGTCTGACCGGACATGGCAGACCAGTTCCAGGCTCTTGCTCTTGGCCCGCAAGGACAAGGCCCGCATGGTGTCGCCCAGGCCATCGCGGGCGCGAAACGGACGGCAATCCAAGTCCATCTTGCCGGCTTCGATCTTGGAAAAGTCGAGCACGTCGCCGATCACGCCCAACAATTGGTGGCCGGAGTTGCGGATCATCTCGCTGTATTCGCGCTGCTGTTGCGTCAAGGGAGTATCCAGCAGCAGATCGGACATGCCTATGACACCGGTCAGCGGCGTGCGAATCTCATGGCTCATATTGGCCAGGAACGCGCTCTTGGCCCGGCTAGCCGCTTCGGCCGCTTCCTTGGCGGCCCGCAGTTCGACCTCCCGGCGCTTGGCCTCAGTGATGTCCTCGGAGATGCCCAGCAGATGCGTCGGCCGGCCGGCGTCGTCCAGGATCGGAATCTTGCGGGTGTGCAAGACTCGCTCTCCGCGCGGCGTGACAATGGACTCCTCGCGCACGTCAATCAGCGAGCAACGCTCGAGAACTTCTCGATCCTTGGCCACGTACCGTTCGGCCAACTCCTGGGGAAACAGGTCAAAGTCATTCTTGCCGAGTACCTGGTCTTGCGTCACGCCCAAGACTTCCTCGCCGGCCTTGTTGAAGCGTTCGAAACGCAACTCCTGGGCATCCTTCACAAACAACATGATCGGCAGGTTTTTGACGATCGAGTCGAGAAACTTGGTCAGCCGCTGGGTCTCTTCCTCGGCCCGCTTGCGGCTGGTGATGTCGGTGGAAATGCCGCAAATGCCGTAGACCTCGCCGGCATCATCGCGCAGCGGCACCTTGATGGATACGTAGGTATGCAGCCCGTCGTCGGCATCCGGGGCTTGCTCCTCGAACTGCAGAGGGCCTTCGGCGGCCATCACCTTGAGATCGTTGTCTCGAAAGGCCTGGGCCAGTTCTTGGGGAAAAACCTCGAAGTCGGTCTTGCCCAGAATCTGGTGTGATTCAAGTTTAAACAATTGTTGGAAGCTGCGGTTGGCCCCCAGGTACTGGCCTTCACGGTTCTTCAGATAGACCACGGCCGTGGTATTGTCCAGAACCGACTGCAGCCGCTGCTCGCTCTCGCGCAAGGCTTGCTCCGCGCGAATCCGCGAGGTAATGTCCCAAAACAGGCCTTGCGTTCCCACGATCTTGCCGTGAGAGTCGCGCACCGGTGCCTTGAGCACATGCACGAATCGTTTTTCCCCGTCGGGCCGAAAATGCTCCTCGACCGCCTCGAAAACCTCGCCCGTGTCGAGCACGTTGCGGTCGTCGTCGCGGTACTTGTGCGCCAACTCCTTGGGGAACAAGTCGAAGTCGGTCTTGCCCAGGATCGCCGCCGGCTTGCGGCCCAGGCCCGCGCAGTAGCTAGCGTTGCCAAACGTGAAGGTTCCTCGTGAATCCTTGCGGTAAATGCTGACTGGCAAATGCTCCACGAGCGAATGGTACAGCGCTTCGGAGTCGCGCAAGGCTCTTTGCACCTTGCGGCTTTCGCTAATGTCCCGCATGAAGAACGTACAGACAGGCCGGCCCTCGACGTGCCCCATCGTCATGGCCATTTCCATCGGAAACTCCTCGCCATTGGCCCGCGCGGCGACAATCTCGGTGCGGTTGCCAACCAGCGAACCGGCACCCGCCCCCAGATAACGGTCCAGGCGGTCCTGGTAGGCTTCCGTCTCGGACGCGGGAAACAGTATCCTGGCGAGTTCTTGCCCCATCACGCTGGCGCGCGGCCGGCCAAAGACTTTTTCGGCCGCGCGGTTGAACTCAATAATTCGGCCGTCGTGGTCCATGGTGATGATCGGATCGAGCGACGACTCCAACATGGCTGCCTTGCGGGCCTCGCTCTCGCGCAGCAATTGGTCGCGGGCCTTGCCGGCCCGTCGATCCGCAAACCGCACCGCCAGACAGGCCGGCTTGGAACTGGCGGATGCCCGCGGCAGTTGCCAGTGCATTTCAACATCAATCATCTCGCCCGTTTTCGCGTGGCGAAGTTGGCCTGGCTCTTGCCATACGCCGGACTGCCTCAAATCGGCGAAGCCCTTGCCGCGGAGTTCGCTCCACGTTTCGGGCGAGAGCAATTCGCGCAGCTTGATGGCGGCAGGGTCTTGATCGTTGGGTAACCCTAGCAACTCGCAAGCCGCTTCGTTCACATGGAACGGTTTGCCCTCCAGTGTGGCCAGCAGGCAGGGTTCTGGCTGCTGGGCCATCCAAGCGGCCAAGACCGAGGGGGACTGGGCAGCGCGGTCCGCCCGCGGCTCGCAAGCGGCCAAATACTCCCGTCTCAAGCGGCCAATCCCTTCGTCGAGATCGTCGGCCGCGGACAAGATGGCCGATGGGTCATCGCACATGTCCGCGAGACGAGAGCGGACGGCACTGGCCAAGGCGTCCAGGTCTTGCAAGATTGCACCGGCTTCCCAGCCGTTTTGAGACGTCAGACTGGCCAACGACTGCGAACATCGCCGTAACGGGCTGTCTTCGTTGTTCTGCCACAAGGCCAGCAGGGCCACCAACAGGCGCACGCAACCATCGTCCACCAAGGGGGGAGCGCTATGCGGCGAGTCCGCGGGCAACCGGGCCAGGAACTCACCGCGAATTCCATCCTGGTCCTGCCGAACGACCGACAGCAGCATGTTGTTCATGGTCGTTCCCTCCGCCTGGCTCTATTGCTTCAACATCTAGTACCGAATGGAGAAGGCGACACCGTCGCCCGCGGCATGGCTCACTTTCCCAATACCAGGTATTTGTCCAACCAGGCCAACACACGTTGTCGCATGGCAGGCGTTTCCTCGTGGCCGCAATCGAATAGTTCGATCCGGCAATCTTCCTCGCGGCCGTATTTCTTGTACAAGGGATACAAATAGTCTCGAATTCGCTCCACGCCCGCCGGGGGCGTCAGGGCGTCTTGGCGGCCATTCAGGCTGAGATGGGGACGCGGAACGATCAGTTCGTTGATCCCGTGCGTCTGGAAATGCTTCAATAGCCTCGGCACGTAGTAGTACACGCCGTGCCCTTTCAGATTACCATGTTTGATTAGTTCCTCGAAATCGGTCAGGCAACATAGGTCGATGCAAAGTTTAACGCGGGGGTCGAGCGCGGCCAGCCACCAGGCTTTGGTAGCCCCCATCGACAGCCCCATCGCGCCAATTCTTTGAGGATCGACCTCGGGCCGGCCGGCCAGATAACTCACCGCCTGATATTCGTCGAACATCATCAGCCCCCACAGTACTTGCCCTTTCCATAGGGCCAGCTTGAAGGCATCATGCTCGCCCGTGCGGCCGTCTTCGTTATGCTGCCGCTCCGAAAAGCACCAACTGTCAATCGCCAACGTCACGATGCCTTTCTCGGCGCACACCGGCGCGTAAGCCGGCAAAACCGAGCGGCCTTCGATCAATTCTTCCTTGCCCAAGGGATACGTCCCGCCGTGCGCGTGAATGTACAAAAGCCCTGGAGCTGGCTTCTTGACCTTATCGGGAATCAACAACAGGGCGGGGACCGGCTCGAACGGGTTCAAGTTCAGCGACAGATGTTCCAGCCGGTAGCCCTCTTTCTGTTCCGTCTTCAGCAACTTGGGGGGCTCGGGCGTGTGCCGTGTGGGCAGATCGCCCAGCAGATCCCACAGTTCTTGGCGGCGGTCGGCCTGGCGGGCCGCGAACTCGGCCTTGGTCTCCTCCGGCGTGTCTTGCGCGCGCAGCGGCATGTTCGCACCGCCTCCTAAACATGTGGCGGCGGCGCAAAGTTTTAGAAACTTGCGTCGCTCAAATTTGCTCGTAACCATCGGTCATCCAGAACTGCCCGAATGTCGCAAATACCCGCGTTCGCCTAAGTATCGGGTATAACCGCCCCAGGGACGAGTAACAAGCGGATTGTCCCGTCGTTGGGCTATAAGTGGACGCAGCCAAATGTGACCGCAGGAGAAACCGCTACTTATCCCGGTTGCGCCGCGTCGCGCTCTTCCGCCCTGGCCGGTAGCCGCCGTCCGACGGTTTGCCCCCCTGCTTGCCAGATGCTTGCTGCGTCCCTTTTGCCCGCCCCTGTTGCTGGGCTTGTTTTTTAAGTGCCGCATTGGCCGCCTTGCGGCGCGCATCGAGGGCTGCCTTCGGCGGGTTGGCCGGTATCAGGCAATCGCAGCCCGTCCCAATCAGCTCTTGGCGGCCGGCCTGCTCCAGCGCCTTGCGGACTTCAAAGTAGTTCTCTGGTTTGAAGAATTGCAGCAAGGCCCGCTGCATTCTGCGGTCGCGGAGTTGCGTGGCGACGAAGACCTCTTTCTTGGTGAAGGGGTCCAGGCCGGTATGATACATGCATGCCGCGATATCGAACGGGCTGGGAATAAAGTCCTGCACCTGGTCGGGCTTATAGCCGTTGCGTTTGAGAAACACCGCCAGGTCGATCATCGCCCCCAAGTCGCTGCCGGGGTGGCTGGCGATGTAATACGGAATGAGATACTGCCGCTTGCCCGCCTGGGCCGAGTGCTTTTTGAACTCGCGGTCGAACGCCTGAAAATCGTCGATGCCGGGTTTCTTCATCAGGGCCAGGACTTCCGGATCGGTATGCTCCGGTGCGACCTTGAGATAGCCGCCCACATGGTGCCGCGTCAGTTCTCGCATATATTCCGGACTGCGGCGGGCCAGATCCATGCGGATACCCGACGCCACGAAGACCTTCTTCACGCCTGGCTCCTCGCGAGCCGATCGCATTAATTGCACCAACGGGCCGTGATCGGTCCCCAGCAGTTTGCAGATCGTGGGATGGACGCAGCTCAACCGGCGGCACTTGGCTTCGACCTCGGGCCGGCTGCATTTCATTTGCCACATGTTGGCGGTTGGCCCGCCGATGTCGCTGACGTTCCCCTTGAATTCGGGG
This sequence comes from Pirellulales bacterium, assembly GCA_050247075.1. Classification (GTDB taxonomy): domain Bacteria; phylum Planctomycetota; class Planctomycetia; order Pirellulales; family JBFWUW01; genus JBFWUW01. Next base: position 49,537 of record JBFWUW010000033.1, read on the forward strand.
TCGGCGGTCATGCGGCGAATTTCCGTCAACACCGATTCTTGGCTGCGGCTTTGGATGATCCGCCCTTCGTGCGCCGTGATGGAGCAAAAAGTACAGCCGCCAAAACAGCCCCGCATGATCTGCACGGAATCTTTCACCACTTCAAACGCCGGAATTCGCGCTGCGCCGTAACTGGGGTGCGGCTTGCGGGTGTACGGCAAGCCGTAGATGTGGTCCATCTCGGATTCCGTCAGCGGCAAGGCGGGCGGATTGGCGACGATGCACTCGCGGTCGTGGTATTGCACCAACGCGCGGGCGTTATGGGGATTGGTCTCCAGGTGCGAGATTTTGGTCATCTCGGCGAAGGCCAGCCGGTCGGTGGAAACGAGTTCGTAGGATGGCAGCCGCAAGGCATCTTCCGGCGGCTGTTCGCTGGCCCCCAACCGATAGACCGCGCCGCGCAGATCGCGCAAATCGCGAACCGTCTCCCCCGCCGCCAGCCGGTGGGCAATCTCGACGATGGAGCGCTCGCCCATGCCGTAGATCACCAGGTCGGCCTTGCAATCCATGATGATCGCCCGGCGGACCTTGTCGCTCCAATAGTCGTAATGTGCCAGTCGCCGCAAGCTGGCTTCCACACCGCCTGCGATGACAGGCACGCCCCTGAAAGCCTCGCGCGAGCGCTGGCAATAAGCCAACGTGGCCCGGTCGGGGCGGCGGCCGATCTGCCCGCCGGGGCTATAGGCGTCGTCATTGCGAACCTTGCGGCTGGCCGTGTAATGGTTGAGCATCGAATCCATATTGCCGGCGCTGACGGCAAAGAATAGCCGCGGTCGGCCAAACTGCCGCCACGGTTCGGCGCTGCGCCAGTCGGGCTGGCTGAGGATTGCCACGCGGTAGCCGGCTTGTTCCAGCAAGCGGCCCAGCAGGGCCATGGCAAAGCTAGGATGATCGACGTAGGCATCGCCACTGACGAATACCACGTCGATCTCATCCCAACCGCGCGCGGCCATTTCGGCCCGATTCGTGGGAAGCGGCGGCGAAGGTGCCTGGCGGCTATCAAGAATCGGCAGCGAGATCATGGGCGTGGCGACCGGGTTTGGGCGAATCGGCATTTTCCGCCCGCCATTGTAGCACATGCGGCTGGATGTTTTTTCCGGCTAAGCTGGATGTTTTTTCCGGCTAAATCGTGCATTCAGGCCGTATTATCGCCGTCCGAGAGCGTTCCTGCTGGCGAGGGCATCAGGCCAGCAAATCTCGCGCGACTTGGCCGTGGACATCGGTCAGCCGATAGTCGCGGCCTTGCGAGCGGAAGGTCAGCCGCTCGTGCTCCACCCCCAGGCAATGCAGCAAAGTGGCATTCAGATCGTGGATGTGGACCGGGTTGGACACGATGTTGTAGCCAAAGTCGTCGGTCTCTCCATACACCAGCCCAGGACGAATGCCGCCGCCGGCCATCCAGACGCTAAAGCAGCGGCCATGATGGTCGCGGCCGTAGTTGTCTTGCAGCCCCCCTTGGCCATACACCGTGCGGCCAAACTCGCCGGCCCAGACCACCAGCGTTTCATCCAGCAGGCCGCGGCGGCGCAAGTCGGCCACCAGTGCTGCTTGCGGCTGATCGACATCCTGGCATTGCTTGGGAAGGTTCTCCGGCAAGCCGCCGTGCATGTCCCACCCGCGATGGTAAAGCTGAATGCAGCGGACGCCCCGTTCCACCATCCGCCGGGCCAGCAGGCAATTGGCGGCAAACGTCCCCGGCTGGCGGGCAGCCGGCCCGTACAGTTCCATCGTCTCGTCGCTTTCCGCTGAAAGATCAGTCAGTTCCGGCACCGAGGCCTGCATGCGAAACGCCATCTCGTACTGGGCAATGCGGGCGGAAATCTCCGGGTCGCCGGCTTGTTCCATTTGTTGCTGGTTGAGCCGCGCCAGGCCATCCAACATGACGCGACGAAAGTCGCGGTCGATGCCGGGCGGATCGGACAAGTACAACACCGGGTCGGTTCCGCTGCGCAGTTTGACCCCTTGGTGGCTGGAGGGGAGAAAGCCGGCTCCCCACAGCCGATCGAGCAGCCCTTGGTTGGCGTCTTTGCCGCTGCCGTGCGAAATCATCACCACAAAGGCCGGCAATTCCTCAGCCTCGCGGCCGAGCCCGTACGACAGCCAAGCTCCCAGCGAGGGCCGCCCTGGCTGTTGCGATCCGGTTTGAATGAAAGTAATGGCCGGGTCGTGGTTGATGGCCTCGGTATGGACCGACCGGACGAGGCAAAGTTCATCAATCACCTTGGCGGTATGCGGCAGCAACTCGCTGAGCCAGGTCCCGTACTTGCCATGCTGGGCAAAGGCGAACTTGGGGGCGATCACCGGAAAGCTCTTCTGGCCGCTGGTCATTCCGGTCAGCCGCTGCCCCATGCGGATGGAGTCGGGTAACTCCGTGCCATGCAGCTCGTTCAACTTGGGCTTATGGTCGAACAGTTCCAAGTGCGATGGCCCCCCCGACTGAAACAGGTAGATCACCCGCTTAGCCTTGGGAGCGAAATGGGGCAGGCCATCCAGTCCGCCCGTGCGTTGGGGCGATGCGTCCGTGGAGGCGGCATGTCCATCGCGGGCCCACAAAGTCGCCAGGGCCGCCATGCCCGCGGTTGAACCAGCCGAACGCAAGAAGTGCCGCCGAGGAATGCCCGGATGTGGAGCGAATTCTAAAGTCATGTTCAAACCGCCAGGAAAAGTATCGGGCCGCCGATAACGGCCAAACGTGCTCAGTTCTTCGTAATCGCTTCATCCAGATTCAGCAACATGCTGGCCACCGTGGTCCAGGCGGCCAACTCGTTGGCGTCGAGCTGCTCGTTGCGCGGTGACTGGCCGACAGCGAGAAGTTGCAAGGCCAATGCGGGATCGGCCTGAAACCGCGCCAGCGATCGTTGCTGAATATCCAGCAGGACCACTGCTTCTTCCGCTCGCGGCACTCTCGACATGGCCAGCCGAAATCCGTGGGCCAATCGCGCCGCGTCCCTATCGCCGCCGTCGCGCAGCATCCGTTCGGCCAGTTTGCGGGCAGCCTCCACATAGGTAGGGTCGTTGAGCAACACCAAGGCTTGCAAAGGCGTATTGGTGCGGGCGCGGCGGACCTGGCAGCTTTCGCGGTCGGGCGCGTCGAAGGCAGTCATGCCCGGCGGCGGACAGGTCCGTTTCCAGAACGTGTACATGCTACGGCGATACAGTCCCTCGCCCGGATCGGCCACGTACTTGAAACGCCGCTCCACTGAGACATCTTCCCACAATCCATCGGGCTGATAGGGCTTGACGCTCGGCCCGCCCAACTTGTCGATGAACAAGCCAGCCGCCGCCAAGGCGCTATCGCGAATGGTCTCGGCCGAAAGCCGAAACCGCGCCCCCCGCGCCAACAACTTGTTGTGCGGGTCGCGCTCCAGCAACTCCGGAGAGACGTCCGACGATTGCCGGTAAGTGGCCGAAGTCACCATCAACCGCTGCATTTGCTTGACATTCCAACCGCTGGCGACCAACTCCGTGGCCAGCCAGTCCAACAATTCGGGATGCGTCGGCCAGGCCCCTTGGGCACCAAAGTCTTCCTCGGTCTCCACCAATCCCTCGCCAAAGTACAGACGCCACCAGCGGTTGACCGCCACGCGAGCCGTTAACGGGTGGTCCGGATCGACCAGCCACTGGGCCAGCCCCAACCGGTTGGCCGGCGAACCTTCCGTGAGCGGCGGCAAGCTGCCCGGCGTGCCCGGCGCGACCTCCGCACCGCGTTGATCGTACTGGCCGCGCTGCAATAGATAGGTCGTCCGCGGCGTGGGCTGGTCCTGCATAATCATGGCGATTGGCAGCGTTTGCTCCAGGCTGGCGAGTTGGCCAGCGGCCGCGGCCTGCTGGGCGATCAATTGGCGATGTTCGCTATCGACGGCCTGCAAGTAATATTGACGCAGCCGCGAGCGCTGGGCGTCGTCGCGATTCTCAGAGGGGATCTCCAGAATGGCGGCCACGCCGTCGGGCGATTCGCCCGCGAACAGTTGCCGTACATCTTCGTCGCTCAATCGCGAGCGAAAGAACCGCGCGTCGTCGATCCGGCCATGAAACTGGCAGCTTGCGCTACGCCGGCCAATGCGGAGCGGTTGGTCGGTGGCAATCGTGGCCGTCAGCGTGTCGTGGGCAATGTCCGATTCTTGCCGCTGGCCATCGACGTATATGCTGACACCCGCCCCTTTGCTCGACCCGTCGTAAGTCACGGCCAGATGATGCCAGGCATTCAGCGGCATGGGCTGCCGGGCGATGACCTTGAGGCCGTTGTCAGACCAATGATGCACCATGTGGACCGCCGGCTTCCCCCCTTCGATCAACAGGTCGAAACCGCGATAGGCGTTGGCATCGTCCATCTTGGAGAAGACCGCGCTGGCCTCCGCCCGCGTGGGAAAGACCCAGGCCGCCAGTGTAACCGTCTGGTCCCGTTCAAACGCGGCAAACTGGCCCAGATCGACAAAAGTGGTGCCGTCCAGTTCCAGCGCCTTGCCGCTGTGCCCTGCGTTCCACCGCACGTTGCCGTGCAACTTGCCGCGATGGGCCGCATCGACCGTATCGGCCACCTCGTCGCCCAAGGCCTCGTCCAATGGAAAATGGAGCCACAAATCGGCCGCCGCCATCTTCCGTCGGTCGTCCGCCGTCAAGCCTTGCTCCCAGGCGGCCGCCAGGCTGTCGGCCTGCTCGGCCAGCGCCGCCACGGCTGACGCAAGTTCCCGCTGGCGATTCCGCAAGGCATCCAGCGCCGCTTGCTGGTCGCGGGTGGGGGCCGCCACGAACGGTTCCGCCGCGCCGCGGGTGTTGTACCCCACGGTGCGGTCGGGCAACTGGTTGAAGTAGGCGAACAGCCGGTGGTAATCGGCCTGGGTGATCGGATCGTACTTGTGGTCGTGGCAGCGGGCGCATTGCATCGACAGCCCCATGAAGACCGTGGAAGTCGTGTGAACGCGGTCGGCCACGTACTCTACGCGGTACTCTTCCTCAATGATTCCTCCTTCGGTCGTCAGCACATGGTTGCGGTTGAACCCACTGGCGATGCGCTGGGGGAGCGAGGCACCCGGCAACAGGTCGCCGGCCAGTTGTTCCGTCACGAACTGGTCGTAAGGCTGATTGGCGTTGAAAGACTGAATGACCCAATCACGCCAGGGCCACATTGTGCGGTCTTCGTCGTTATTGTAGCCGTTGGTGTCTGCAAAGCGGGCCGCGTCGAGCCACGACAAAGCCATCCGCTCGCCGTATCGTGGCGAAGCCAGCAAGCGGTCGACCACCCGCTCGTAGGCGTCGGGCGATTCATCGGCCAAAAAGGCGTCGATCTCGTCCAGCGTTGGGGGCAAGCCGGTCAGATCGAGCGTGACCCGGCGAAGCAACGCCTCCGGCGCGGCCTCTTCCGCTGGCGACAAGTCTTCCTCCGCCAACCGCGACAACACAAAGCGGTCGATGGGATTGCGCACATGCCGTACCGCGTCAACGTCCGGCGGCTGGGGCCGCGTTGGTGTTTGCAGCGACCAATGGCCTTGCCAGGGGGCCTGGGCGTCAATCCATTGGCCTAACAGCTCAACCTGTTGCGAGCTAAGCGGCTTGCCCGTTTCCGGCGGAGGCATTCGCTGGGCGGCATCGGCAGCCGTCACCCGCCGCCAAAGTTCGCTTCTCCCCCGCTGGCCCGGCACGACGGCGGCTGGCCCGCTCTCCAGCATCGCCAAAGCCCCCTCGCGCGTATCGAGCCGCAGCCCGCCCTGCCGAGCTTGCTCGTCCGGTCCGTGGCACTTAAAGCAATATTCCGACAAGATCGGCCGAATATCGCGAGAAAAATTGATCTCGCCCGCGTCCGCCGGCCTAGCGGCCAGCAGCGCATAGGCCAATATGGCGGCACCGATGACGCGACATCCCAATTCCAACATTCTGACCATGCGGCAATTTCCCCCAGCAGCCAGCCCCCGCGCGGGAACTGCAAGAAACAATCCGATGAAACCAGGGCTGCGACACCTACTCTAATCTTTCTATTATAGCCGCCACGTGGCCCTGCGGCTGCTGCTTTACCGACTGGTTCGAGGGCAAGAGGTTTTTTGCAACCCAAGGTGATTGGTCCAGAGTAAAGATTCGACTCGATTGAGCCAGACACCGATTCGGACCCAATGTGATTAGATCGAATAGCAGCATGGCTCGATCTTGAAGTCTGGGACCGGGTTAGATCGACAACTGTCCGCAAGGCCGTTTCTTCCGAGCTTGCACCCGTTCGAGGATTATGCCAGAAAGCTTTTGAAACGAGCGATGACACGACGGTTTCCGGTCGAACAGCAGGGCTTCCTGGGAGAATTCGTTTCATGTCGCTACTTACGAATCGTGTTGCACTGGTCACAGGTGCCGGACGCGGCATCGGCCGGGCAATTGCCTTGGCGCTGGCGGCGGAGGGGGCCAAGGTGGCTGTTACGGCTCGTTCGGTCGGGGAACTGGAGGAGGTCGTGGGGGCTGTTCGCGCTGCTGGCGGAACGGCCTTGGCGGTGGTGGCCGATTTATCGCAAGCGGCCGATGCGGCCCGCGTGGTGGATGAGGCCAAGAGCAAGTTGGGCGTGGTTGATATCCTGGTGAACAACGCGGGCCTGGGGAGCAGCGCCAACCCGCGGCCGGTGGTTGAGTTTGACGATGAGTTCTGGGCCCAATCGTTGGCGATCAATCTGACGGCCCCCTATTTGTTGTCGAAGGCAGTTTTGCCTGACATGCTGGCGCAAGGCTGGGGCCGCATCATCATGGTGGCTTCCATCAACGGAAAGATCGGCAGCCTGCACGGCGCGGCTTACGCGGCCAGCAAGCATGGCGTGCTGGGACTGATGCGGACCATGGCCATGGAAGTAGCCGGCCGCGGCGTCACGGTCAACGCCATCTGCCCTGGACCGGTCCACACCGTTATGAACGACCGCCGCATCGAGTACGACGCCAAACGACGCGGCATCTCGCTGGCCGATCTGGAGTCGGGCATTACGCCCATCGGCCGCCGGTTGGAACCCGACGAGATCGCCCCCTGGGCCGTACTTTTGGCGGCGGAAAACGCAGCGGCCGTCACGGGCCAGGCGTTCAACATCGACGGCGGCGTGCTGATGACGGGTTGATGTCCGACAGCGGTGGATGGCGCGCGTTAGACGCCACCATTGCAATAGACGCGCAGCGCCGATTCGTGCATAATCGGGCCATGAAATCGTTGGCTATGATTCTTGCGTGCCTCGCACTGTATAGCGCCCAATTCGCACCGCGCACGGGCCAATCCAAATCGCCAGATTCGCCTATACAAATCTGCCTGACCGCCGATGTAGCGGGACTCGCTCCCGCCCTGGCATTTCGGCTTCCCACGCGACTGGCGGAACTGCTTAGCCAGCCATTGGCAATGGCCAAAATGGTGCTCACCGCGGTCGGGCGCCATTTCGGGCCGTGCGGCCGTTTCGGCCAGGCGGCTTGGCCGGCTTATCGCCTACTCTCCCTGCAACAGCGGCACGTTCGCCTGCAGATTTGATCGCCCGGCCCACGTTGGCCGTGCGTTCTTTTCTCAACAAGCAACGAGCCGATCGACTGTTCGGCGATTCGGAGAGTACAACCATGCAACCAGGTAACGAAGCGCCCCACGATGGACACGGCAAAATGCTGTTCATTTTGGGCAAACTGATGTTGATCATGACTGGGTTCCTACTTCTTATTTGGCTGGTGCAAAGAGTCTTGCTGTATTTGCTGTAATTGGACCGTGGGGAGCCTGGCGGAAGGCAGTGATCCTTTGACACGAGCCGTTTCCGCCAGGCTTTCGTCGTTTTGCGGTGATCGCCCCTATACGGGTACAACGGAGAGAACCTCCTCGGGCGGTCACTGGCTCGCCGCTTTAAGAACTGGCCCGGAATAACTTCGGCGTTTGTTCTCCCTCACCCGGCCCTCTCCCTGTGAGAGAGGGGTATTATGGCGAAGTTATTCCGGGCCAGTTCATTATTCGCCTCAGGTTCCGCATGCACGAAACGCATGAGTTTCTCAAGACGCTGGCCTTGGTGCTGTGCGTGGCCGCCGTGACCACGGTGGTGTTTCAACGCCTCCGTCAGCCCGTGGTGTTGGGTTATTTGCTGGCGGGCATGGTGATTGGCCCGCATGTGCCTGTGCCGCTGGTGGCCGACAGCCGCATCGTGCTGTCTCTGGCTGAACTGGGCGTGATCTTGCTGATGTTCTCGCTGGGAATCGAGTTCAGCCTGCAAAAACTGACGCGCGTGGGGGCCACCGCCGGCTTCGTGGCGGTGGTGGAGTGCAGCCTGATGGTCTGGCTGGGCTATCTGCTGGGGCAGTCGTTTGGCTGGTCGCGGCTGGCCAGCCTGTACACCGGTGCCGTGATCGCCATCTCCAGCACCACCATCATCGCCAAGACCTACGAGGAAAAACAAGCCGAGGGCGAGTTCACGCAGATCGTGTTTGGCGTGCTGATCGTCGAGGACTTGATTGCCATCGTGCTGATTACCATCCTGACGGGCCTGTCGGCCGGTGACCAGATCAGCCTGGGGACGGTGGCCCAAACCGCCGGACGGCTGGGTCTGTTTTTGCTGGTGCTGTTGGTGGTGGGCCTGCTGACCGTCCCCCGGCTGATGCGGGCCATTGTTCAGCTCGGCAGGAACGAAACCACCGTCGTGGCCAACGTGGGCCTGGCATTTGGCCTGGCCTATCTGGCGTCGTCCTTTGGCTACTCGGTGGCCTTGGGAGCGTTTATCGCCGGCAGCCTGGTGGCGGAATCGGGGGCCGAGAAGCAGATCGAGGAACTAATCATTCCCGTTCGCGATATCTTTGCCGCGTTGTTTTTTGTCTCGGTCGGCATGTTGATCGATCCCCAGGCCATCGTACAAAACTGGCTGTTCGTGCTCATCTTCTTGGCGGTGCTGGTGGCGGGTAAGGTGGGGGCGATTTCGCTGGCCACCTTTTTGACGGGCCGCAGCGTGGTGACTTCGATCCAGACCGGCATGAGCCTGGCGCAAATCGGCGAGTTTTCGTTCATCATCGCCGGCGTGGGGCTGATGAACAACGCCGATGACCAGCCCACGTACCAACTGCTGTATTCCATCGCCATCGCCGTGTCGGGCGTAACGACACTGCTCACGCCCTGGCTGATTCGCGCGGCCGAACCTGTCGCCATGTTCGTCGATCGCAAACTGCCGCGCCCCTTGCAGACCTTCGCGGCCCTGTATGGGTCGTGGCTGCAACAATCGCGGTCCGCTTCGCCACGCGGAGAAACGGGCCGCGTGCGGCACTTTATGCGCTGGTTGGCGGTCGACGCCGTGGTGCTGGCCGTGGTGGTGATTGGAGCAGCCGTCGAAGTCGAACCGCTGGCAGATTGGATCACGGCGCGGGCAGCCGTGACGCGGCAGGCTGCCTATTGGATGATCGTCGCGCTGGCCGCCCTGGTGTCGGCACCGTTCTGGATCGGCATCATCGGAGTGGCCAGGGTGTTGGGCTTTGAACTAGCCTGCCGGGCGTTTCCCCAAGTCGGAGAAAAAAGGATCGACATGGCGGCGGCGCCACGGCGGCTGCTGGTCGTCACGCTGCAAATGGCAATTGTGCTGCTGGTTGGCACGCCGCTGCTGGCCGTGACCCAGCCGTTCCTGCCGATCCAAGGAGGCCTGGTCCTGCTGGCCCTGTTGGGATTATTGGCGGTGGCGTTTTGGCGCGGAGCGACCAATTTCCAGGGGCACGCCCGCGCTACGGCTCAATTGATCGCCGAGTCGTTGGCCCTGCAAATGCGTGCCAAGCAGGGCGAAAGACGGCCTAGTGCTCCCGCCGATATGGCCCGGCTGCTGATCGGCATGGGGACGCCCGTGCCCGTGCAATTGCCAGCGCATAGTCTTGCCGTGGGCAAAACGCTGGCCGAACTTAACCTCCGCGGGCAAACGGGCGCCACCGTACTAACCATTCGCCGCGGTTCCGACGATGTGGTCATCCCGGCGGGTGACGAGCACTTGCTAGCCGGCGACATTCTGGCGTTGGCCGGCACCAAGGAAGCCATCGCCGCCGCCAGCGAGCAACTATTGGGAAGTTAGCCCGTTGCCTCGTTCAAATCTCGGGTGCCACTGGCGGCTCGTCCGCCAGTGGCACGCATTCTCATGCGGCCAACCCGTGGGGCGATTAGCCCTTGATCGCCGCGGCGTAGCGTTCGGCGACGGCCTTCCAGTTGATGACATTGAAGAACGCGGCCACGTAGTCGGGCCGGCGATTTTGATAGTTCAGATAGTAGGCGTGTTCCCACACGTCGATACCCAAGATGGGCGTGTTGCCATGCATCAAGGGGCTATCCTGGTTGGGCGTGCTTTCCACCACCAGCTTCTTGTTCTTATCGACCGATAGCCAGCCCCAGCCGCTGCCAAAGCGCGTGGTGGCGGCCTTGGTCAGGGCCTCTTTGAAAGCATCGTAACCGCCCACTTGCGACTTGATGGCCGCGGCCAGATCGCCCGTGGGCTCGCCGCCGCCGCCAGGGCCCATCACGGTCCAAAACAGCGAGTGGTTGGCATGTCCGCCGCCATTGTTGCGAACGGCCGCGCGGATGTTCTCCGGCACGATGTCGATCTTGCTGACGAGCGCCTCAATGGACTGATCGCCCAGCGTCGTCCCTTCCAGGGCCTTGTTGACGTTGGTGATGTAGGCCTGGTGATGCTTGGAGTGGTGTATCTCCATCGTCTTGGCGTCGATATGGGGTGCCAAGGCGTCGTAAGCATAAGGAAGTTCTGGCAAGGTGTAGGGCATGGCGGACCTCCTGGAAAGATAGCTGCAAATTCTCTTGAACCGCGAGCCGAAACGTCCGGCAACGCATGAAATGGCAATCGTCGTAGCCCACTCGCAGCATACCGAATGCCCCGACACCCTGCAATTGGCGCAATCGGGACAGCGAGGAAAGGATGAAGGATGAAGGATGAACTGGTTGGAAGGCCAACTCCGCTCTCGCCATTCGCTGCGCTGCTGACCCAGGCACCTACCTCATTCTCCACGGCCAGTTGCCGCAAGGTGATGGCGGATGGCTTCTCCGCTGATGGCTTCTCCACTGACAGCTTCGGCCGCCGATGTGCTAAACTCAACTACCAAGAGCACGGTTGGCAAAGCTTCTTACACCCGCGAGCTTGTTCATGTGGCCGGAATCGACTGAAACGCAAGAGCTGTTGGCCCAGGCGCAGGCCGGCGATGCCGCGGCGGTCAACAACCTGCTCGACCGCCATCGCGATGCGCTGCGGAGAATGGTCGATCTGCGGATGGACCGGGCCTTGTCGCAGCGGGTGGATGCCAGCGACATCGTGCAAGACACCTTGGTGGAGGCCAACCGCCGACTGCGGGACTATCTGGCAAACCCGGCCATGCCTTTTCATTTGTGGCTGCGGCACATGGCCCGCGACCGCCTGATCGATGCCCATCGCCGGCATCGCGTGGCCGAACGCCGCAGCCTCGACCGCGAGCAATCGCTGACTGCGCCCCCCAACCTGGACCACTCCACGATGGAGCTGGCCGCGCAACTCTACGATTCTGAACTGACCCCGGCGGCGGCGGCCACCTGGCACGAATTGCAGCGCCGCTTTCAGGCCGCGATAGAGACCTTGGACGAACACGACCGCGAGATCGTACTGATGCGGCACTTCGAGCAAATGTCCAACCAAGACGTGGCGGCTGCCTTGGACCTAAGCGAAGCCGCCGCCAGCATGCGCTATCTGCGCGCCATGCGGCGGCTGCGGACGATGTTGGCCGAGCCGGCCGACGAGACAGATCAAGGCCGCGCCGACGAGTGACATGAGCCAGACCATTCCTACCTCGGCAGATGATCGCGACGAGTTGCTGGCCAGCCTGCTGGCCGGGTTGACCGACGACCTGCGCCAAGGCCGCCCGCCGCGCCTGGCGGAAGCCGTGGCCCAGCACCCCGCCGTGGGCCAAGAACTGCGCGAGCTGTGGGGGGCCGTGATGCTGGCCGAGGGCCTGGCCCAGCAATCCCAAAGCGGCATCGGCTTGTCGCCGGATATTGCGGCCACGCTCGACTCGTCCGCGGCCTCTCCTAGTGGCGGCAGCGGGTCGATGAACCACAACGGGGTGTTGCCCCGCGATTTTGGCGACTTCGTGCTGTTGGAGGAAGCGGGCCGCGGCGGCATGGGCATTGTCTACAAGGCCCGCCAGAAAAGCCTCGACCGGCTGGTGGCGGTCAAGATGATTCTGCGGGGTGAGTTCGCATCGAATGTTGAGCTGGCCCGCTTCCGCGCGGAGGCCGAAGCGGTTGGCCGGCTGGACCACGCCGGCATTGTGCCAGTCCACGAAGTCGGCGAGCAAGATGGCCAGCCTTACTTTGTCATGAAGCTGATCGAAGGGACCACCCTGGCCGACCGACTGGCGGATGGCCCCTTGCCCGCGCGCGAGGGGGCGAAGATCTTGCTGGATGTCTGCCGGGCCATCGAACATGCCCATCGCCAAGGCGTGCTGCACCGCGATCTCAAACCCTCCAATATCCTGCTCGACCCGCAACAACGGCCGCACGTGACCGACTTTGGCCTGGCCAAACGGATGACCGGCCAAGACAGCCTCACCCGCAGCGGGGCGATTGTCGGCACGCCGTCTTACATGGCACCCGAACAAGTCGCCGGCAGCCGCGGGCAGATTGGTCCCGCCACCGATGTCTACAGTTTGGGGACCATTCTGTACGCCATGCTGACCGGCCGGCCGCCGTTTCAGGCCGCCACGCCCGTCGATACCGTGCTGCTGGTGCTGGAACAAGACCCGCTGCCGCCGCGCCTGCTGAATGCCAGGGCCGACCGCGACTTGGAAATGATCACCCTGCGCTGTTTGCAGAAGCCGCCGGAACTGCGGTACGCCACGGCGGGCGAACTGGCGGACGACCTGCAAGCCTTCCTTTCGGGCGAGGCCGTTTCGGCCCGGTCGGGGCAGTTCGTGCAGGTCATGGCCCGCTGGTTTCGCGAAACGCATCATGCCACCGTGTTGGAAAATTGGGGCCTGTTGTGGATGTGGCACAGCCTGGCGCTGTTGGGCGTTTGCGTGCTGACCAACGCACTGCAATGGTATGGCGTGACCTGGCGTCCGCTGTATGCCGGGCTGTGGACCTTGGGCCTGGGGGCTTGGGCCGCCATGTTTTGGGCGTTGCGGCGGCGCGGCGGGCCGGTGACCTTTGTCGAACGGCAGATCGCCCACGTCTGGGCCGGCAGCATGGCCGGCATCGCCCTGTTGTACCTGGTGGAGTGGCAGCTCGACCTTCCGGTGTTGAAGCTGTCGCCCGTCCTGGCCCTGATGAACGGGGCCAGCATGTTGGTGAAGGCCGGCACGCTCAGTGGGCAGTTCTACTTCGCGGCCGCGGCACAATTCGCCACGGCCATTCTCATGGCCCGCTTCCCCAGCGTGGCCGTGCTGCTGTTTGGCCTCGTCTCCGCCGGCTGCTTCTTCCTGCCGGGGTTGAAGTACTACCGGCAAAGAGTCCGGGGTGAGAGGGTGGGGTAGAAGGCGGTGTAATGTCCAACCTCGGCTTACCCAATTCGAATCGCCCAGGTTTTGACGGGCTGTTAGGTGACACGGCGGATTTGGCCGGCAACCATGTCAGCAAAGACATAGTTCTCGGGAGTAACGGGCGAACCCGCCATGCGGCGAAGTGTGCCAATCTGGCCCAAGTGCAGCATCGCATCGGCCAAGGGCCCCTGCAAAAGCCGTTCTTCGCTCACGTCACGAATGGGCTCTCCGGCGGCGAGCGATTCATCGAGACGCTCCAGCACATCGAAAAACCGGGCGACTTCCGTATTCCAATCCTCCAGCGACGGTTGCGTTGAATCGTAGCGAACAAGAAACGAATGAGCGTAACTGAGGACTCCATTGATGTGGTTCAAGATTTCTCGTGCGTTGCGGACGGTTGGGTGAGGGCGGAAATCGGCGACCGCGGCGGGGGCGGCTCCAAGTACATTCCCGCCGCGATAGGCCAAGGCAGCAATGAAGTGCCGCAACATGTCTCGCTTGATCTTATCCAACATTCCCGTGGTACCTGACTGGTGGTTCTCTGAATTGGAAGCTGGTAACGGCCTTGGTCTAGGTGTTAGATCCCGAAGGCAAGAAAACATCGACTACACCACTACGGCGTGCCGACTCGGCGTTACCTGTTCCATTTTAGCCGTGTTTGGAGGTGTGGTGTGGGTACACGTAGCCGCGAAGCTTCTGCTTTGCGGGCTTGATGCGCGGGTTGATACTGCTTCTTGCGCGCGGCTGATGGAGATGGATTGTCGATGGCGGCGCTGCCCTCACCCCCAGCCCCTCTCCCGGAGTACCGGGAGAGGGGAGCGGATGTTGAGGTTGGAAGCTTCTTGTTCCACGTTACCCGCACCATTTCACGGGGTGGTGCAGGTAGCAAAACGGCGTATGTCCGGGAAATCGCGGGTTTTTGGTTCGCGCGGCTGCGTTACCTGTTCCAACAACGGGGGTGTGGTGCAGGTAAGAATTGTCGCCTGTCGGCGGGGCATTGGTCGGTTCCGTTTCGATGGTTCGGCGGTTCTTGTTCCACGTTACCTGCACCATATCGCGGTGTGGTGCAGGTAACAAGGCACGCATTTCTCCGCGAAATCGCGGGGTTTCTGGTCGGCGCGGCCGCGTTACCTGTTCCAGCATGGGGTGTGGTGCAGGTAAGGATTGTGGCCTGCGCCGTCGGAGACGGCTCCTACGGCGGCGCGCACCGTCAGCGCCCCGCGTGACGACCGCGTTTCAAAAATATGGACAGGCCCCGTGGCACGTACCGGCCGGCGGAGGGAGCGGCGAAGAAGACGTCGCTCTCAAGTTGGCCGAGCAGCCGGCAACGGTAGCCGTAATAAGTGACCCGCCCGATCGGCCGTCCGCCACGGCCATGCTGTTCGAGCACGCGGCAGACGACGACACCTGGGCGGTTTAGGGGCTTCGAGCCCGCTGGACGTGCAAAGGCCACATCGGCGTGCAAAGCCGGACGTTGGTGATTGTACAATATATGTACTGTTTGTAAACTATTAAAATATATATTTTTATAAATATTATAGGTGCCTGCTCAAGTGCTGGGCGAAGGCGGGCTTGCCTGTCGTTTACGTGCCCTTCAGAGCCCTCGTCGCATCCATCAAGAATCGCTTATGAATCCCGGTCGGGCGAGCAGCACCGGCTCCACGGCGGCCCAGGTCTCCGCAGAGGTGTAGTTCACAGGGCATATTTCGTAAGATGCATTTCAGCAATAGGTTAGGCCGGCAACCCAACCGCGATGGTGCCACGCTCAATGTATGGGTGTCCCTGGCTGCCCTGCGAAATGCTGGTTGTTTTACGATGCCGCCGCGAACTTTTTGGAGAACAACGCATGAATCCACGGGCCGCGTTGAATCGTCGTGAGATGTTGACCGGTACGTTGGCCGCGGCTGCCGCGGGCCTGGTCCCGCCGGCTGTGCCGGCTGTGGAGGCGGAGCGGCTGATTATTGATACGCACTTGGAGGTTTGGACGCTCGACCCCAAGTTTCCCTTCAATCACCCGGAGAGTGGAAAAAGCCTGAAGGTGGAGCAGCCCGCGCCGATTGAGAACCAGGTGGAGCAGATGCGGGATTTCAGGATTCGCTATGCCGTGCTGATTAACCCGCGGTACTTTGGTTGGGACAATTCGTATATCGCGCATTCGTTGAAGAGCTATCCCAAGTTGTTTGTGGCGCATGGGCTAGTCGATCCGCTCGATCCCCAGGTGGCGGACAAGCTGCGGTTTTGGGTGCGGGAGCATGGTTTTCAGGGGATGCGTTTCAGCCCGATCTATCATCCTCAATCGACCTGGCTGAACTCGAAAGAGCATTACCCCTTGTGGCGCGAAGCGGAAAAGCTGGGGGCCGTCTTTAACTATTACATCGCGCCGCACCAAATGCCGATGCTGGAGGAGATGGCGGGTCGTTTTCCCGGTGTAAAGATCGTCATCGACCACGCGGGCAAGCCCGACTTGAAGTCGCCCGACTGCTGGCCGGAGTTTCGCAAGATGTTTCGCCTGAAGCGGTTTCCGCAGGTCTGGATCAGCAATTCCGAACCGTACGAAATGTCGGAACTCAAACGCTACCCCTACGAGGACACGCTGCCGTTTTACAAGGCGATTTACGAGGAGTTTGGGGGCCGGCAGTTGGTGTGGGGAACCGGCTACCCGCGTCCGCGGTGGGAACTGCCGATGGATAAGGAGCTGGAGTTTGTCGACCAGCACTGCGACTTTTATTCCGCCGAGGACCGCGCGTTGATGTTGGGCAAGAATGCATTGGGGATCTGGAAGTTTCCGGATGCGGCGTGAGTTTCGTAGGGTGGGACAAGCGGCATTGTGCCCGGCCATGTGGAAACGGCGTAACCGCGATGTCCCACCATGCATTGGGATGGCGGCCGTATTTGGTGGGACATCGCGGGTACACCGTGTTCGAATGGAAAGGCCGATATCCGCTTGTCCCACCCTACGGCGGCGCTGTTTCGGTTGCAGTCGCGCGAAGGCGATAATACGACTGCCGGAGGCCGCCTGTTTGAGTTATCATCGCCAGGATGAACGCTGAACTTGCCGCACAATTAGCGAAGGCCTTGCTGGCCGGCGAACTTTCGCTGGAGGAGTTTGTGGGACAGGCGACCGCCTTGGGCGTAGCCGACGTGGGGGATGCCCAGCTTGACCTCGACCGCCGCCGCCGCTGCGGTTTTGCCGAGGTGGTGTTTGGCCAGGGAAAGTCGGTGGAAGCCCTAGAGCGGATTGTGGCCGCGCTGCTGCAAGATAATGTTGATGTGCTGGTCACCCGCGTCTCGGCGGAGCAAGCGGCGGCGATCGGCCGGCGGTTTCCCGCGGCACGCCATAATGCCATTGGCCGGACTTTGCGGATTCCACCGCCGATGACATCGGGTGTGAACCAGGCGAGCGAGACGGCCGCCAAGGCGGGCCGTCGCGGTCGTGTGGCGGTGGTGTCGGCCGGCACCAGCGATGCCCCGGTGGCCGAGGAAGCCCGCGACACGGCGCAATGGATGGGGGCCGACGTGGTGTTGATTCAAGACGTGGGCGTGGCCGGCCCGCAACGGCTGATTGCCCGGCTTCCGGAGATTGTCACGGCCGATGCGGTGGTGGTGGTGGCCGGCATGGAAGCGGCGTTGGCTAGCGTGGTGGGGGGGCATGTGGCTTGCCCGGTGATTGCCGTGCCGACCAGCGTGGGCTACGGAGCCAGTTTTGGCGGTATGGCGGCCTTGTTGGGAATGCTGAATAGTTGCGCTGCCAATGTCAGCGTGGTGAATATCGACGCCGGGTTTAAGGGGGGCTACGTGGCCGGATTGATCGCCCAACGGGCGGTGCGGCCGGAATAGCCTTTCGCGGAAAAAAACCGCGATCAAACCCCCTCTCCCGGTACTCCGGGAGAGGGTTGGGGAGAGGGGACACGGCGAAAGATGGTCCAACCAACCAAGCCCTCACCCCGGCCCTCTTCCAGAGGGAGAGGGAGAAAAACACCGGCCCGCGCCTTTGCATGGACCGGGGCTGATGGACATAATAAGGAACGACAGTCCCCGGCTGGGTGCTGTTGCCTGCCTTGATAGCCCCTCCGAAATGTCATTCCTGCCTGGAGGTTGGATTCATGCTCGTTCAACGTGCGTGTTTTGCCCGTTGTTTGTTTCGCTGCCTGCTGGGGCTGGCGGCGGCGTTGCCGTTGTCCGCCGCGTGCCTGGCCGCGGACATTAGGATTACGCCCGACGCCGTCGTGCTGGAAGGCAACTTCGCCCGCGCCCAATTGCTGGTGACGGCCCTGGGGGACGACGGTACGGCCAACGAGCTATCGGCCGACTTGACTCGCCAGGCAGCTTACGTGTCGGACAATCCGGCGGTGGCTACGGTTGATGCGGCGGGCCGGCTGTTGGCCATTGCCGACGGGCAAGCCACGATTGCCGTCACGGCGGCGGGCGTGGCCAAGAACGTGGTGGTCACGGTGACGGGCGTGGTGCCGCAGCCGCAGATTAAATTCAACGACCAGATCGCGCCTATCTTGAGCAAGGCCGGATGCAACATGGGGGCCTGCCACGCCGCCCAGCACGGCAAGGGGGGTTTTAAGCTCTCAGTGTTCAACTTTGCGCCGGAACAAGATTGGGAACAGATTATAAGAGACCGCGGCGGACGCCGGGTTGACATGCTCAATCCGGAACGAAGCCTGTTTCTACGCAAGCCAACGTTGGACCTGCCGCACGGAGGGAGCCTGCGGCTTCAAAAAGACAGTGTTGACTACCAAACCTTGGCGGCCTGGATCGCCGGCGGAGCCACACGGCCCGACCCTAAGACCCCCGCCGTGGCCAGTATCGAAGTACTGCCCAACCGCCGCCAAGGGAAAATGGGGCTGACGCAACAATTGCAAGTGGTGGCGACGTATGCCGACGGCCGCAAGCGCGATGTCACCCATTGGTGCAAGTTCGACAGCATGGACGACGCCGTGCTGAACATTTCCGCGGATGGCCACCTGACGGCCATTGGCCGCGGGCAAGCCCCGGCCATGGCACGCTTTGAGGGACAAGCCGCCGTCTGCACGGTGGTGGTGCCGTTTGCCGAAAATATCGACCTGGCTGGCTGGGTCGATAACAACTTTGTCGATACCCATGCGGCCGCCAAGTTCCGCGAATTGGGAATTGCCCCGTCCCCTTTGTGCGACGATGCCACGTTCATCCGCCGCGCGTATCTCGACGCCATCGGCACGCTGCCGACAATGGAAGAGTCACAAGCTTTCTTGCAATCGGCCGATCCCGACAAGCGCAAGAAGGCCATCGACCGCCTGTTGGGACTGACGGGCGACCCGGCGCAAGACATTTACGTCAACCAGTACGCCGCCTTCTGGGCGATTAAATGGTCCGACCTGATCCGTGCCAGCAGCGCCAAGCTGGGCGAGCAGGGGATGTGGTCGATGCACAACTGGATTAAGTCGTCGTTGCGGTCCAACAAACCGTTCGACCAGTTCGTGCGCGAATTGATCACGGCCAAGGGCAGCATCTACACCAGCGGACCCGCCAATTACTACCGCATCTTTGCCGGATCGGACGAGCTGACGGAAGCCACCGCGCAATTGTTTTTGGGTGTGCGCATGCAGTGTGCCAAGTGCCACCATCACCCGTTCGAGAAATACAGCCAGTCGGACTATTACGGCATGGCGGCATTCTTTGCCCGCGTGGGAACCAAGGGGACGACGGAGTTTGGCCTGTTCGGCGGCGACACCGTGGTACTGGTCCGTTCCGGCGGCGAAGTGGGTCACCCTCGCACCGGCCAGATCATGAAGCCCACGCCGTTGGAGGGCGAGCCGATCGAAGACCCGCTCGACCGCCGCCGTCCGTTGGCCGAATGGCTGACATCCCGCGACAACGCCTTTTTCAGCCGCAACGTGGCCAACCGCTACATGGGCTACCTGATGGGCCGCGGTTTGTGCGACCCCATCGACGACATGCGGGCCACTAATCCGCCGACGAACATTCCGCTGATGGACGCCCTGGCCGATGACTTCGTGCAGAGCGGGTTCAATCTGCGGCACCTGATGCGGACGATCATGAACAGCCGCCTGTACCAGTTGGAGTACCGCCCCACCGAGGCCAACGCCGGCGATACCAAATTCTACAGCCACTACCACGTCAAGCGGCTGTCGGCGGAAGTGCTGCTGGACGCCATCGACTACGCCACGGGCGTGCAGACCAAGTATCCCAGTTTGCCGCAAGGGACGCGGGCCATTGATCTGCCCGACAGCAATTACAACGATTACTCGCTAAAGGTGTTGGGCAAGCCGCTGCGGGTGAGCACTTGCGAATGCGAGCGGGTTAGCGACCCCAGCCTGGTGCAGACGCTGCACTTGCTGAACAGCCCGCTGGTCTCCGACAAGATCGCCAATCCGGCTGGCCGCGTGGCCCGCCTGCTGAACGAAAAGAAATCGCACGACGAGATCGTCAACGAACTATTCATGGCAACGTTGTGCCGCCTGCCCGGCGACGGCGAGCGCGGCCAGTCGGTGCTGCCCGCCGGTGCCGACGCAAAGCAGCATTATGAGGACTTGTTGTGGGCGTTGATAAATTCAAAGCATTTTGTGTTTAATCATTAGAAGGGTGAGAGGCAAACGGCTGCCTGGCACCTTTGCTCTTTTATACGATTACTTGGCGGACTCTTTCCATGAAAAACCGCACGCTCGTTTATGCCCTTTTCATGTTGTCGGCGGCGGGGCTGGCCCGTGCTCAAACTTCGTATCCCATGATCTTGGGTTTGAAGCCGGCGGCGGTGCAGATTGGCACGACGGTGGAAGTGGAAGTGCCCAGCACGCACAGCCTGCGCGGCGCGAGCCAGGTGATTTTTTGGGGAGAAGGGGTGACGGCCGAGCCGGTTGACGCTGCCCTGAAGGAAGGCCAGCAGCATCCCGGCTCTGATATGCTCAAGATGAAAGTCACCGTGGCGGCCGACGCCTTGCCCGGCGTGCGGGACTTTCGCATTCTCACGCCGCATGGCGTCTCCACCTTGGGCCAAATGGTGCTGGTCCGCGATCCGGTGGTCGTCGAGCAAGATAAGAACGACCTATTGGCCGATGCCCAGGCCGTGACGTTGCCCGCCACGCTCTGCGGTGCCATTGAAAAGGCCGAGGACGTGGACTATTTCAAGTTCACCGTGGCCGCCGGCGCTGCTTATTCGTTTCATTGCCGTTCTTGCCGCTTGGAAGATAAACTGCACGACTTTCAAACGCGGTCAGACCCTATCCTGACGCTACGCAACGCGGCGGGGGTGGTGTTGGAGGAGGCCGACAATTTCTTCTTCGCCGATCCCGTTTTGAACTACAAATTTGCCGCGGCCGGCGAGTACTTTCTG
>JBFWUW010000034.1:0-68994 GCA_050247075.1 Pirellulales bacterium
GTCACCATGCTCAAGCGTCATCCCATCAAAGACAGCCTCCGCGGCAAGATGATCGGTTGTATGCTCAACACCAAGCTTCTTACGGAAGTTCTTGCCCTGCAACAAGATTGATATGCGCTGACCGTGCGTAAGCCCCCCTGCCAAGAATCTGGTTTGCAGTCGAAACGACTCCGTATCGATCCTAATCGTCCCATCACGAATCACTATCCTTAAGGACCGCCGAAATGTCTGGAATTCAAGGCCCGGCTGTTTTCATGGCGCAGTTTCTGCGGGATGAGGAACCGTTTTGCAGCGCCGAGAGTATTGGCGGTTGGTTCGCCAATTTGGGCTACACCGGCGTGCAAGTCCCCGCATGGGATAAACGAGTGTTCGACCTCGACCAGGCTGCCAACTCCGTCGACTATTGCGACGACTACCGTGGTCGGATGGGCGAGTTGGGGCTGCAAGTCACCGAGTTGGCCGCACATCTGCAAGGACAGGTTTTGGCCATGCATCCAGCCTATGCGGAAGGGTTCGCGGGCTTTCATCCGCCGGGGCTAAGTGACGCCCAACGGACCGAGTGGGCGGCCGGCGAACTGGAAAAATGCATCCTGGCTTCGTTCAACATGGGGCTGCGGCATATCCCCGTGTTGTCGGGCGGGTTCGCCTGGCATCTGGCGTATCCTTGGCCGCAACGTCCGCCAGGCCTGATCGACGAGGCCTTTCAGGAGTTGGCCAGCCGCTGGATGCCGTTGCTGGACCTGGCCGAGGAACGGGGCTGCGTGTTTGGCTACGAGCTGCATCCTGGGTCCGACTTGTTTGACGGCGCGACGTTTGAAGCCTTCTTGGACGAAACGGGGGCCCACGAGGCGGCGGGCATCAACTACGACCCCAGCCACTTCGTGTTGCAACAACTGGACTACCTGCAATTTATCGAGCTGTACGGCGACCGCATTTGCGGGTTTCATGTGAAGGATGCCGAGTTTCATCCCAACGGCCGCGTGGGCGTTTACGGCGGTTATCAGCCTTGGAGCGGCCGCGCCGGCCGATTTCGTTCACTGGGCGATGGGCAGGTCGATTTCAAACGGGTCTTTACCTTGCTGACCGAGGCGGGTTACCAAGGCTGGGCCGTGCTGGAGTGGGAGTGCTGCGTCAAGAGTCCCGCGCAAGGGGCAGCCGAAGGCGCGCCGTTCATCACCCGGCACCTGATTGAACCGACCGAGGTCGCCTTCGATGACTTTGCCGGCGGCGAATCCGACTCCGCGGCCCATCGCCGCATGCTGGGGCTGGACGATTGAGCCATCGGCCCGCAACGGCGGTGATGTTGGTCGCTGGCTCTGCTCACTCGTCCGTGCCGCGCTTCTTTTTTGGTTTCTTGGTCGTCGGCTTCTTCGCGGCTGGTTTGGCGCTTACCGACTTCTTGCTGCCCGCTTTCTGGCCAGAAGAGGCGGACTTGCCGATGCAGTACAAATGCTTGTCGTTTCGCAACAGCAATTGCCCCTGAGAAACGGCAAAACCGGAGTTGTATGCGCCGCGCTCCTCGAAGTCGTTCTCGGCCAGCAGCTTGAATTGGGGCTGGGCGGCGATCACAAAGGTTTTGCCTTCGCGCGAGACCTGGTAGATCTTGCCATCCACCAGCACGGGCGAGGCGTAGATCTGGCCGGCACCGGGCACGCGTTCCTCGTACACAATGTCGCCCGACTTGAGATCGGCGCAATAGGCAATTCCGGACTGCTCATGCATCCAGTAGACATGGCCGTCGTGCAGCACGGGCGAAGTCACGTTGGAACCCTTCTTGCCGGTCCACACGCGATGTGAACCGGTTACATCTCCTTTTCCACCAGCCCGCACCGCCAGCGCCCCGCCCGACCGGCCTCCCACGCAATAAACAATGCCTTGGTGGGAAACCAGACTCGGCACCATGTACCAGCCAATATCGGTATCGCAGGTCCACAGCGGTTTGCCGGTGGGTGGGTCGAAGCTGAGGATTTTTCCCTGAATCGCCACGACCAGTTCCGTGCGGCCGCCAGCCTCCACCAGGATGGGCGTATTCCACGATTCCTTGATCCCCTCGGCCCGCCATTTTTCCTTTCCGCTGGCTTTGTCGAGCGCGACCAGCGACTCGCTCTCGACCGAGGCGTTGATGAACACCAGGTCGCCATGCAAGACGGGCGAACTGGCCGTCCCCCAGCCATGCAGCCCGTCTCCCACATCGGCTTCCCACAATTTTTTTCCTTCGAAGTCGAAGGCCATCGCCCCTGTCTTGCCAAAAAAGGCGTACAGCCGCTGGCCGTCGGCGGCCAACGTGTTCGAGGCATAGCCATGCTCGTCACGAATATTGTCCTGCTCCGGCAATTTGGCGGCAATGTCCTTGGTCCAATGGATCTGGCCCGTGCCGCGATCGAGGCAGACCAGGTGCCGTTTCAGGTTCTGCATATTGCTGGACGATGCGCCGGGCACGTTGAACCCGCTGTAGCAGGTCAGATAGATGCGGTCTCCCACGACAATGGGCGTGGAAGTACCGGCGCCGGGCAATTCAATCTTCCAGGCAATATTGTCTTGCCCGCTCCATTCGACTGGCAGACCGCGTTCGCTGCTGGTTCCCTGACCTGTCGGTCCGCGGAAGCAAGGCCAGTCCGCACTATCCGCGGCCGGCGCGTTACAGGCGGCCAGTGTCAGACAGGCGATCCATCCGCAGGACAAAACGACTTGCCGGTGGTTGACGATCATGGTGGGTATTTTCCTGGCGGCGAGGGCGGGAATGGGGTGGTGGAATGGCGAACGGTTTTTTTGAACATTCCATCGCGACATTCTGGCAAATCGGCCGGCCAAACGCCAGTGATTTCATTTTGCAAGAGGCAATTCCATCGCCGTGTCGTAAACTCAGGAGATTCCTCGTCCTCGACTTGGGCTGCTATTCCACCGTACAGGGACATATGTGATGCCTATGCGTTTTCCGTTCCGAGTCCTGATCTTCTGCATCGTGTCTCAGTTCTTGCTCGCGGCGGCCAGCAGTGCCGAGCCGACCGAACCGCCGCGGCAAGATTCGGCGAGTTGGCCAGAGAGTGTCGTGGTTACCGTGGGCGATATTCGCACACGGATCGACGGGCCCAAGATGTGGACGCTGAGTGGGCTGCATTACCAAGACACGGTCATGGCGACCGAAGACAGCGCCTATGGCACCGTGCTGACGATCCGCGACGTGGGCCACTTGGGCACGGCCCACTTCTTGGATGTGCCAGGAAAACCGGGCGAGGTTGAAAAAGAGGATGTCACCCGCCTGCGGCTGTTCGTGGACGACATGCCTGTCACCAAACTGTCTCCAACGATGAACCTCGCCGGCAAGTCGTTTCGCATGGAACGCGAGTCGCGGATTCGCGCCATGGAACTCGAATCGACGATTCTCCTTCGCGATGATGCCTTGACCGAGACAGTGCGCATGCGGGCCACCGGGCCGCTCGACCTCCAAAACTCCTACCCTTGGATGTACGCCTGGACGCCGCAAGCCACCGACTACGTTTTTGGCGACGATCGGGGAATCCAACAGCGTGGCACGTTTATCCAGGAAGGGCCCACGGTGGCCAAGGTGGTCAAGAACGCCACCTGGATGGCCGTATTCAACGCGGCGGACGGCAAGGGGAGCGTCTGTTGTTTCTTGCAGCATCCGCCCAAGATGGAAGCCGCGTTTCTGCTGGTCGACGCGCCCGACGCGTATCGCAAGGTAGCGGCCTATACCTTGGAGGACACGGTCGTTCCTAAGGGATTCGAGGGGACGTATCAATCACGCATTGGTTTCTTCACCGCCGCCAAAGCGGACTGGCCCGCGCAGGCCCAGCGCACAGCGGCTGAATTGCGATCAGCCGAGAAGCCGCAGTGACGCGTGGAAGCGTTAAGGGCCGCGTGTCTGGCTTACCCACCCGCCGTCACGATCTTCCGCATCGAATCTCCGCGACGAGCCAACCCGCAATGCCTCGTTCATTGCGAATAGAATCGCCAAGTCGCGGCGACATGGATGCCGCTATTATCCGCTGAATCGCCGGACGATGATCCAAGCCTGGCAACCCGATCCAAGATCGCGGTTTATCGCCCTTAAGACAGTAGCCGCTTGGCCGTCCGACGTCACCCACACCCAACGGGGAGGCGAATGGCCAATGAAAATTGACGACGCCGGCTGTCAGGTCGCGCTGATCTATCCTAAAATCAGACGCTAACAAAGTATTATGCCGGTTCGTTTGGATAATGATCCTTTGCGAACGCTTCAAATTGAATGGCTTTCGGCCTTCCCGTTGGTCGGCCTGGGCTCATTGGCCGTACGAAACACAATAGTTGCGATAATCACCAACTCCAGCCAGAGGCCACACCATGATTACCGTTGGCATGAACTATCACGTCATCGAGGGGAAGCAGCAAGATTTTGAAGACAAGTTCAATGCCGTGCTGGCCGCGTTAAAGGCCGCCTCGGGCCATACCGAGTCGCACCTTTATCGCGACACCAACGACAACGCCTCTTATCTGATCGTCAGCGAATGGTCCGACGAAAAGGCCTTTACCGACTTCATCCACAGCCCCGAATTCCGCGCCGTCACAACCTGGGGCAAGGAACAAATTCTCAGTGACCGGCCGAGGCATAAGATTTATAAACATTGAGAGGGGTGTTCGGAAAGCGCCAGACGTGGACGGCTCTGAATAGCTGATGGCTGACAGCTTCTCCGCCTTCATCCTTTCGCCTTCCGCCTTCACTCTTTCCCCTTTCCCTCGAACGCGGCGTCAAACGCCTGCGTGCTAGGGGCGAAGTCGAGGCGATGGACGAATTCGGCGGCCTCGGCCGCGCCGGCTTCGCGGTCCATGCCGATGTCTTCCCACTCGACCGACAGCGGCCCGTCGTAGCGAATGGCGTTAAGCGCCCGGATGATCTCCTCGAAATTCACACCGCCGCGCCCCGGCGAGCGAAAATCCCAACCGCGGCGCGGGTCGCCAAAATTCAGGTGGCTGGCCAGGATTCCTGTGCGGCCGTTGAGCGTGACGATGGCGTCCTTGACATGCACATGATAGATACGGTCGGGAAAGGCCCGAATGAATTCCACCGGATCGACGCCTTGCCAAATCAAGTGGCTGGGATCGAAGTTAAAGCCAAATTCCTCGCGGCGGTCGAGCGCTTGCAAGGCCCGCTCGGCACTGTACAGGTCGAAAGCGATCTCCGTGGGGTGAACCTCCAGGGCAAAACGCACGCCGCATTCGGCAAACACGTCCAGAATGGGGTTGAACCGCTCGGCCAACAAATCGTACCCCGCATCGATCACTTCCGGCGGCGTCGGCGGAAAGGAGTACAACATGTGCCAAATGCTGGACCCCGTGAACCCATTCACCACGCCTACCCCCAGCTTTTGCGCGGCCCGGGCCGTGTCTTGCAGTTCCTTGGCCGCCCGCGCGTTGACGCCCGCCGGTTTGCCATCGCCCCACACATGGGCGGGCAAAATGGCCTTATGCCGTCCGTCGATGGGGTCCAACACGGCTTGCCCCACCAGGTGCGTGCTGATAGCGTGTACCTGCAAGTCGTACCGCTCCAGCAATTCGCGGCACCCGGCACAGTAGCCATCGTCGGCCAGGGCCTTGTCGACTTCAAAGTGGTCGCCCCAACAGGCAAGTTCCAGCCCCTGGTAGCCCCACTCGCTGGCTTTACGAGCCAGATCGGCCAGGGGAAGATCGGCCCATTGGCCGGTGAAGAGGGTGACAGGGCGAGACATGGGGTGGTCCTGGGGGTTTTTTAGTGTTCGGTGTTCGGTGTTCGGTGTTCGGTGTTCGGTGTTCGGTGTTCGGTGTTCGGTGTTCGGTCTTTCCAGCGGCCTTCAGCCTCTTGCCCTCAGCCTTTCTCATGATTTCGAAAGAATCGTGCATCCTCCGAGAACATTCAAGGGGGAGACGGAGGATTGAATGTCCGCAATAGCTTGCGGCCTTTGACAATGTTGTACATCTCGACGGGACCGGGGGGCCGCTGCGTGGCCACGATCGGCAGCCAGTGGGCTTGTTGAGCATCGCGGACGACCACACCCTCCGCTGTCCCGCGTCGGGCGGTCAGAACCCAATGTTCCTCGCCAAAGAACAGGCCCAGCAGAACCAGCCGCAAGTCGTCGTAACCTTGTTCGCGCAGTGACGCGGCAATCGGCTCGAACCGGGCCAGCGTTTCCGCCGGCAGCGATTGGGCATCGGTCTCGACGATTTGGTCGTGCTCCGTACTCCATCCGGCATAGGCCGCGTAGATGTCGCTGGGGGGAAGGTCGGATAGATCAGCGGCAAAGGCGTGCGTAATCGGCCCGGCCATGCCCACCCCAGACAATTCTACCCGCGGCAGACGGTACTCAAAGTCAATCAAGTAGCAGTCCACGGGCTGGTCGCAACCTGGCCAGAACTGCCGGCATTCATCGACCAGCATCAAGGCGTTCGGCGCCAGCCCAAACTGGGCGGGTGCGGCCAGCCACTCGGCAAACTCTCCTTCGGCCCGTGCCGCCGGCGAGCAATGCTCCGCGGGCACGCGGTCGAGCAGGCCAAGCTCCTCTAAATAAGCCAGTGCCCGAACGCGGGCCACGGGTTGCGCGGTCAGTTCCAGCAGCGCCTGGCGTCCTGCATCCTGCCCCAACCGGGCCAAGGCGCAGGCTGCTTCAATCCGCAGTCGGCGGTGAGACAGTTCCAATGCCTGGTGCAGTTTGCCCACGGCCCGTTCGTCGCCGATGAGGCCCAGCGCGTCGGACAGGCCGACCACCAGCGGCAGGCCCTCGGCTACGATCCTGCGTAACTCGGCCGGCGACCCGCCAAACTCCGTCGGATGTTCCTCCAGCCGCCGCAACCGTTCTACAACCGCACCCAAAAGTTGAATCAACTGCTCCGATCGGGAACTGGCCGGGTGGCTGGCCACCCGTTGGGATCGCGTCAGGTGGTTGGCCAGATCGAGCACCACCGCCGCGGCCGACGGATGCTGCAAGGCATCTAGCAGCCGGGGAAAGAGCGCGCCGGCATCGACGTTGGGTTGTCGAAACAAGGGGATGAAGGCGCGATCAACATCGGCGGGCAAGGCCGGCGGATCGCAAGCCAAAAGATCGGCCAGCGCGGCCAACGCCGGGCGCGTGGCGGTGGCCGCCAGCGATGCCAGCAGCACCGCCCGCGCGCGGCTGCCGCCACCCAGGCGGCGGTATAGCGCGACGACCGGCGGCAGCAGCCCGTCCGGCAGCGGCGGTTTGCTCAATGCGTCGAGGATTTTCTCGGCGCTACGATCATCGAGCGCGGCGGGTTGGGTGGCCAGCCGGGCAACGCTGCGCAGTCCGGTCGTGCGCTGCTCGTCCGAACCTTCCGGCAACTTGGCGGCCCGCGATAAAAGGGTGCCGCGCTGCGCCGCGTTCAGTTCGTTCCAGCGATCTAGATCAACAATCAGGGCATCCCAGTCGTGCGACACGGAAAATTTTTCCTGCATGGTCCGATGGTTGGCAACGGTGACGGACACGATCCGTTTATAACGTCTTGCGGCGCGGCCCACGAGTCCCTGGAAACGATCTGGCTGCATGCCGGCCAACTTGCGCCGCGCACATTTTTGCCGCGATTTGCCGATGTTTTTGAAACGCGCGATGGCGCGTTAAAGACCCGCGGCGAGATTGCGCACGAGGGACATAGCTTCAGCGCGCGATGGCAAGTGCATCAGCGCTGCCGCCTGGGGGCCTAGCCGGTGGCAAAAAAATCTTGCCGCGCGAGCGCGCCGACGCAGGAATTCGACTTGACGTAAATACGCCGTTGCTGCTTCAATGTGCCAACTCGACGTGGTCACGGAGGTGGCCGATTGACGACGAAGTGAAAAACACAACGCCGTCACGACCTTTAATACACCTCATCGAGTAAGACGCAACGTAGCGTCGAAATGTCCGGCTGGCGGTTGCAATGGTTTGCATCGCCGGAGACGAACAACGTTTTTCCCTACCGTGGGTGTTCACGGGGAAGAACCTGGAATGTTGCAGTGAACGCCCCATTCGATCGAGGAGCCACGGAAATGGCAGCTGCGAAGAAGACCACCGCGAAGAAGGCCACGACCAAGAAGACCACCGCCAAGCGGTCGCCAAAGACTGCCGCCAAGAAGGCGCCAGCCAAGAAGGCCGTCGCCAAGCGGACGACCAAGGCCAAGAAGTAAGCTCTGGCCCCGGAGTCTGGACTACACCGAGATAGGCCGGCTCATTCCAAGTTTCTTGGGATGAGCCGGCCTGGCGTTTTTATAGGGGCACGCAGCCGCACGGCCTGTGCCGTGCTGGCTCGAATCGGCATCGATGCTCCACTGCCGATTGCGCCAAGAAAACTGGCGATCCGCGAACCGCTGGGCTAGAATCGGACCACGAGTCGTTCATTTGGTTGAGCCAACGGCCCCTCAGGAGCATCCTCCCGCCATGTCCAACATGCATCGCCGTCAGTTCTTGGAAACCACCGCCGCTGGTGCCACCGTGGCTTTGGCCGGGCGGGCCTTGCGGGCCGAAGACACGCCGAACAACAAGATTGCCGTCGCCATCATGGGAGTCAATGGCCGCGGAGCGGGCCTGGCCAGCGGATTCGCCAAGTTGCCCGGCTGTGAAGTCGCCTACGTCTGCGATGTGGACCAGCACGCGGTGGACAAAGGCGTGAATCTCATCGAGGGATTGCAATCGCGCAAGCCCGAGGGGGTCACCGACTTTCGCCGTATTCTGGACGACAAGTCGGTCG
Organism: Pirellulales bacterium; assembly: GCA_050247075.1. GTDB lineage: Bacteria > Planctomycetota > Planctomycetia > Pirellulales > JBFWUW01 > JBFWUW01. The sequence goes on from JBFWUW010000034.1 coordinate 8,707, forward strand.
ATGCGTTGCTGATTGCCACGCCCGACCATTGGCACGCCCCGGCGACTATCTTGGCTTGCGCGGCCCAAAAACATGTCTACGTGGAGAAGCCCGCCTGCCACAACCCGCGTGAAGGCGAATTGATGATCGCCGCCGCCCGCAAGCAGAACCGTGTGGTGCAAGTAGGAACGCAGCGCCGCAGTTCGACGGGCATTCAGGCGGGCATCAAGCGGCTGCACGATGGCGAGATCGGCAAAGTGCTCTTTGCGCGGGCCTGGATCAACGGTGCCCGGCCCGAGATCGGTTTTGGCAAGCCCGCGGCACCGCCCGCCCATATCGACTGGACACTATGGCAAGGGCCCGCGCCCGAGTCGGAGTTCCACGACAACTACTTGCACTACAACTGGCACTGGTTTTGGAACTGGGGGACGGGCGAACTGGGCAACAACGGCGTGCATGCCTTGGACCTGTGCCGCTGGGGAATGCAGGTCGATTCGCCGATCAAAGTGACTTGCGGCGGCGGCAAGTACCATTTCCAGGACGATCAAGAGACGCCCGACACGCAGTTGGCCACGTTCGACTTTGGTGATCGGGTGATCTTGTGGGAACATCGCACCTGGCATAAACGCGGGCCCGAGGGGGCCGGCTGGGGCGCGGCCTTTTACGGCGAAAAGGGCAGCATGGTCATCAGCGATAAAGTCGCCTTCCATGACATGAATAGCAAACTGCTGGACGAAGCGCCGGTCAACAACGGCGAGGTCGAACATCAGCAAGACTTCTTGGATTGCATCCGCAGCGGCCAGCGGCCAGCACAAGATGTGGAGAGCGGCGTGCAAAGCACCATGCTCTGCCTGTTGGGCAACATTGCTTATCGCACTGGCCAGACCGTCAACCTCGACCCGCAAACTCACCAGATCGTGGACAATCCCCAGCAGCAAGCGCTGTGGAGCCGCGAATACCGTCCCGGTTGGGAGCCTACGGTGTAGTCGATTGTTAGGTGAGAATGGCAGCGTGCCACTGGCGGCTAGTCCAGGCGAGCCGCCAGTAGCCAGGCATTTGAAGATCGTGCAACGATAGCGGGCCACGTCGTTGCCGTGGGTGGCACTTGGCTGTAGAAGCCGTCTCCGACGGCGACAATCGGCGTTTCATTCAGCAGCGCCGAGACCGCCAACAACACCGTAAACTCAGGCTGGATAGCGCATCGAGGCCGAGAACCGCGGGATCGTACTGCCCTGCCAAGAGAAGAACCACGAATCAAACGAATGGACCTCCTGAGTGGAAACTCGCTTGAGGAGAAGGGGGACGGGCAGCGACTAGAAGAACTCGTACCGCATAGGATCCTCATTCGTTGGATTCGTGGTTTTCACCAAGCCTCGTACAATTGCCGGTTCGCATTCAACTCGCTGGCAATACATTATCCTCAAAATGTCTGGCCAGTAGCCTCCAATTCTCCGAATGTGACAAAACACCTGGGGCATTCGCGCAACGAAAACGCCAGGCTGGTTGGGCCTGGCGTGGCGGCGGCATGGGGTTTCTTGATGCGCGGCAACCGCGTTAGCCGCGTTCAGTCGTCATCATCATCGTCATCGTCGTCATCATCTTCATCGTCCCAATCGTCGTCATCATCGTCGTCTTCGTCATCGAAGTCGTCATCCAGATCATCATCGTCATCCAAGTCGTCGTCATCCTCTTCGTCGTCTTCCTCATCATCGTCGACCTCTTCCCACTCGTCATCTTCCAGGTCGTCGTCGTCATCGTCCTCGTCGTCATCATCTTCATCTTCGTCGTCATCAAAATCGTCGTCTTCATCCTGGGCGATTTCAGGTTTACGCGGTTGCGCTTCGTCGATCGCCCAAGCAGCGGGCTGGTCCAACAGCTCCTCGGGTGACAACTCCAGGGGGGCTACGCTAGTCACTGCACACTCCTCCACACAAGAAAGGGAATTAGGCTGCGAATTCTCAACTGGTATTTCCGCCGCCGGCACGCCGCCGGCGGTTAAGTGGCCGCTTTGGGGACGAAGCGCCGCGGCGCGCGGCAGTTCGTCGAGATGACGCAATCCAAACACTTGCAAGAAACGGCGGGTCGTGCCGTACATGAACGGCCGGCCCAAGTCTGTCGATCTGCCGCTAATACGCACGAGGTCACGCTCCATCAATTGCCGCAACATTTCTCCGCACTGCACACCGCGTACTGCTTCAATCTCCGCCCGCAACACCGGTTGACGATACGCGACGACAGCCAAAGTTTCCAGGGCCGAGGCAGAGATTCGTTGTTGAACGGCGGCCTGGTGAAACTTCCGCAGCCAAGGTCCAAACTTGGCCCGCGTCAGCATCTGAAATCCGCCGGCGACTTCCTCCACGCGAAAGGAACCGCCGACCGCATCCAACAACTGGTTCAACCGTCGCACTAATGTACGGGCTTCCGTCCCATCCGCCAAGCCGGCAAGTTGGGCCAATTTGCGGCTGGAAAGGGGCTCGGTCGATAAGAACAAAACAGCCTCGGCGCGCACCATGCCGGGCGTGCGTCCATGCACATCGGCGATGGTTGGCCGCGACGGCTTCCCGCCGCGAAAAAGCAGCGACAAAACCGCCGGTGCGCGCAGCGTCCCGGGCGCCTTGCAGCGGCCCCAATGCTGTCCTAAGAGTCTCTGCCGATGCCAATTCACACCCTCTCCCAAATTCGGCCGTAGAGGTCAAAGCGAACGCCCGGCCCGTGTTGCGGGCCGCGTCGGTTGCATGGCGGCCTTAACGATAGAACCAGAACACACATTTTGGCAAGAGCGCCTGCCCGTTCCTCTACGCCATGCGCTGCTTTCCCGAACTGGTTGTAAGGCTCGATTGACAAATTTTGGCGATCCCGCCACGATGAATTCGCGTAAACGGATTCATACGTGCCAGGAAATTTATCGTGAACCCATCTACTGCGCGGGCGTCAGCGACGACTTTGGCCAGGCAGGTCAGTTCCTTGCTTGTGCCCGCCGCCATTGTCAGCTCCAAAACGTTGGCCATCTATCAAGATTCGCTGGCGAAATCCACCCATCTGCGGCAGGGTAATTTTCAGGCATTGTCCACGGAAGACTTGCAGCGGCTGTTTGACCGCTACGATGCCGATTTTTTTCAAGGGGCGCTGCGGCAAGAGGTCAACGCCCAGGCCGGCGGGCGGTTGACCTTTCGGCTCTCGCGGCGGATGACCAGCACCGGTGGCACGACCGCCCGTTTCCGCCAGCGCGTGGCCACTCCGGCGGGCACGGTTCCGCAAACGCGGTACGAGATTACCGTCTCTACCACGCTGCTGTACCAGACATTCGCCGACCTGGAACGAACGGTCCGCGTCAACGGGCTGGAGTGCCATGACCGGCTGGAAGCCTTGCAGCGGGTGTTCGAACACGAATTGCTGCATCTGGTGGAGATGCTGGCGTGGGGGAATTCGCAATGCTCTGCCCCACGGTACAAAGGATTGGCCCGCAACATTTTTGCCCATACCGATGTCAAGCACGAACTCGTCCTGCAGCGCGAGCGGGCTGCCCGGCATTATGAGGTCCGCACCGGGGACCGCGTGCGGTTTGAATTTGAAGGCCAGGCACGCGAAGGGGTTGTCAACCGCATCACCCGCCGCGCTACCGTGCTGGTGGAGAACCCCGGCGGCCAGCCTTACAACGACGGCAAGCGGTATCTCAAGTTCTATATTCCGTTGGGCATGTTGAGCAAAGCGGAGTAACGCCGAAACTGCCTAAGGCGGCGGCACGGCCGCCGGCGGGCGTTGTTCAAATTGCTCTTCGACGAACGCCCGCAGAGAAGCGGCCGAAGGTGCGATGGAGACGGTTCTCTGGCCGTCTGTCGTGGCCCGCGGGCATTCGAACGACAACATCAGCCGGGTGGTGCCGGCCGGCTCCACGAATTCCAAGGCGTACGCCCATTCCGGTTGGCACTCGCTCGCAACGTTCCAATCGTAAGTTCCGCGGTCCAACAGCGCGTAGCGGATGTTGACCAGCCCGCGGGCCTTGGTGATTTCTCGGCGTTCGGCCGAGAGGTACGTTCGCCCCTCGATCGTCCAGATGTTTTCCGGCGGCGGTTGGGGGCCGGTTGCTTCGTCCTCCTTTGCGGCTTCTTCCAGCCGCATAATGTAGACTTGTGGCGCGATGAGAATTCGCTGCGCGGGGACCGTGCCGTAGAACTCCAGCGGCAAGGCCGCGCGGCTGCGTTGATAGACGATTCCCCCGGTCGCCGATAAGACGGCAAACAGCAAGAACCCCAACAGAATAAGCTTGCCGCGCAGAGCGCTCGTCACACGTAGGCCCCCGCCTTTTCCACGGGCGAGCGCGGCGTGCGCAGAGCCTCGCGGGCAGACTTCTCCAAAACCGAGGCGGCTACGTCCATATCGGCCGAGGAAACGTCCAAGTGGGTCACGGCACGCATCATTTGCGGCCCAAAGGCACTGATTAAGACGTGCTGCTGCTTGAGCCGCGAGGAGAACTCGGCCGCGGTCCCCAAGGTGGGGTCGACGCGGAAGATAACCAAGTTGGTGTCGATCTCCGGCGGGCAAAGTTCCAGTCCGTCGATACCGCGAATTGCTTCTCCCAACCGGCGGGCGTTAACGTGATCCTCCGCCAGCCGTTCGACATGGTGTTCCAAGGCATACAAGGCACCCGCGGCGATAATGCCGGCCTGCCGCATTCCCCCGCCAAACAGCTTGCGGTGCCGCCGGGCTTGCTTCATCAAGTCGCGCGGCCCGCACAAGGCCGATCCCACCGGCGCGCCCAGGCCCTTGCTGAAACAGACGCTGACGGTGTCGAAGTGCTGGGCCCATTGGTCCACGGCAATGCCCGAGGCCACCTCGGCATTGAACAGCCGTGCCCCGTCGAGGTGCGTGGCCAAACCATTGGCGCGAGCCCATCCGCAAACGGCCGCCAAGCCATCGTAGGGCAGCACGCGGCCGCCGCCGCGATTGTGCGTGTTTTCCAGGCATAACAGCCGCGTGCGGACCAAATGCTCGTTGTCGGCCCGAATCAAGCCCGCGAGCTGCTCTGGTTCCAGCACACCAAAGTTTCCTTCGACCGGCCGCACCGCCAGGCCGCTGAGGGCCGCATAGGCACCTTGTTCGTAGTTGTAAATGTGGCACTGCGCCTCGCAGATAAACTCATCCGCCGGCCGGCAATGCACGCGGACGCCAATCTGGTTGCTCATCGTTCCCGAGGGAACAAACAACGCGGCTTCTTTGCCCAGCCGGGCGGCGATCTTTTCTTGCAGTTCATTGATGGTCGGATCTTCGTCCAACACGTCGTCTCCCACCTTGGCCTCGGCCATGGCCCGCCGCATCTCGGCGGTGGGGCGCGTGGCCGTGTCACTACGCAAATCAATGGCTCGCGGTTGAGACATGCTGGCAGGCTCTCCAAGAACGTAGCGGCGGGAAGGGGCGGGGAATCATCCGATGTTATCGCCGTGGCGGCGCGATTGCCAGGGCATGGCCACCACGCGGCGAGCAACCGCGGTATTCGAAATTTCCGCCCGGTTCGGGACTAGACCAGCATTTGGCTTAATGTAAAATGTGTTTTTGGGCGATCAAACATCTGTGATTTGGTCGTGAATGAAGAGTCGTTGTTTTCGAGAGGCCGTATTGGCACCGTCGTAGGCGGCGCCTACAGGGCCATCGGCGATGGAATCGCCTTCTACAGGAGCCGTCTCCGACGGCGGCAATCCGCGTTCAACCTGCTCCTTTCCTGTTGCTGGAAAATCAACGTGATATATTATCGAACAACTTGCATGGCGTTGATGGCCGGCTTACTGGCCTTGGCCGCTAGTGGTTGCGGGCAACCGGCGTCAACTGGAAATGCAGCGACAAGCGGCGGCGGACGCCGAATTGTCACCACGGTTTCCATGGTGACCGATATCGTCGGCCAGGTGGCGGGCGACAAGTGCGAAGTGGTCGGTCTGCTGGGTGAGGGGACAGACCCGCACGGCTACAAACCGACCCGCAACGATGTCAAGCAATTGGAAGAAGCTTCGCTGGTCTTCTACTCCGGCTTGATGTTGGAAGGCCGCATGCAAGATGCCTTTACGCGCGTGGCCCGTAGCGGCAAGCCGGTCTATGCCGTGACCGAGGCTTTGGATGAGAAATACCTCCGTGAACCTCCGGAGTTCGCCGGGCATTACGACCCACATGTGTGGATGGACGTGCAAGCCTGGAGCCAATGCGTGGGATTCGTGGCCAAAACGCTGGGGGAGTTCGACGCGTCCAACGCCGCCAGTTACCACGAGAACGCCGAAAAGTACCAACAAGAGTTGGTCCGGTTGGATGAATACGTGCGCAAGGTGATTAGCAGCATTCCGCCCGAGCAGCGGGTGATGGTGACGGCGCACGACGCCTTTGGCTACTTCGGTCGGGCCTACGATATCGAAGTCGAATCGGCCCAAGGCATTACCACCGAGTCCGAGCCAGGCGTAGACGACATCAACCAACTGGTCGATCTGATGGTCAACCGCAAGGTGAAGGCCATTTTCGTGGAGAGCAGCGTGGCGGAGAAGAACATTCGGGCGATTGTCGAGGGAGCGGCCAATCGTCAGTGGACCGTGACCGTGGGGGGCGAGTTATTTTCTGACGCCGCCGGCGCGCCTGGCACCTACGAGGGAACGTATATTGGCATGATTGACCATAATGCCACGACGATCGCCCGTGCATTGGGCGGCGAAGCACCAGAACGCGGGCTGAACGAAAAACTGAACACCAGCCATCCATGAATCAGGATTCTCCCGCCGTCACGCCTGACGCCGAACATCCCAAGACTTCGCCATTGTCGATTCACGACATGACGGTGGCCTACCACCGCAAGCCCGTGCTGTGGGATATCGACTACAACGCCCCCAGTGAGCAACTGATTGCCATCGTGGGGCCAAACGGGGCGGGCAAGAGTACGCTCATCAAGGCGGCGTTGGACCTGGTCCCGAAAGCTTCGGGCGTGGTACAGGTGTTTGGCCAGCCCTACCACGAACAACGCGGCCGGGTCTCTTACGTGCCGCAACGGGGAAGCGTTGACTGGGACTTTCCCGTGAGCGCACTCGACGTGGTGGCGATGGGCTTGTATCGCCAGATCGGCTGGTGCCGGCCGGTGTTGCGGCGGCATAAAGTTCAGGCCCGCGAATGTTTGGCCAGAGTCGGCATGGCGGATTATGCCGGCCGGCAAATCAGTCAATTGTCGGGGGGCCAACAGCAACGGGTATTTTTGGCCCGCGCCCTAGCCCAGGATGCGGAGTTGTACCTGATGGACGAACCGTTTGCCGGCGTCGATGCCGCGACCGAACGGGCCATCGTGGGAGTGCTGCGCGAGCTGCGGTCCAACGGCAAGACGGCCATCGTCGTGCATCACGATTTGCAAACCGTGCCCGACTACTTCGACCAGGTGCTGCTGCTCAACATGCGTCTGGTGGCGGCCGGGCCGACATCAGAGGTCTTCACGCCGGAGAATCTTCGCAAGACTTACGGCGGAAAACTGGCCCTGCTGGACCAGGTTGGCCAGCGGATGAAAATGGGGGGGGCAGGCCCATGATGCGGCTGTCGCTGGTAGCGGCGGGCATGTTGGCCGTATTCATTCTCGGCACGCCGTCCGCTGTTGCCCAGGAGGGAACGCACACGCCAGCGCGAACAGATCTACATGTTCCGCGCCCAGTCATGCCCGACCGCGACATGGTCTGGCCGACCCGCGACCAATGGCTGCGCGTGCTGACACTGCGCGACTACAACACGCGGATCATCTTATTGGGCACGGTGCTGCTTGGCTCTTGCGCCGGCGTGGTCGGCACGTTCATGCTGTTGCGCAAACGGGCCTTGGTGGGGGATGTGGTCAGCCACGCTTCCCTGCCGGGGATCGCCATTGCATTCTTGTTGATGGAGGCGGTCCGTCCAGGTTCGGGCAAATCACTGCCCGGGTTGTTGACCGGTGCGCTGCTGGCCGGGTTGCTGGGGGTATCGTGCGTGACGCTCATTCGACGTGCGACCAAGATCAAGGACGATGCCGCACTGGCCGTTGTGCTGAGCGTCTTTTTCGGCTTGGGGATTGCGCTGTTTACCGTGGTGCAGAAGGTTCCCACGGGCAACTCGGCCGGCCTCAAGGATTTTATCCTGGGCCGAACCGCAGCCATGATTGCCAGCGATGTGTGGCTCATCGCGTGGGCGGCGCTAGGTGTAATGCTGGTCTGCGGCTTGCTGTTTAAGGAATTTTCCCTGCTCTGTTTCGACCAGGATTACGCCGCCACGCTTGGTTGGCCCGTAGTGGCGTTGGATCTGGCGTTGATGGCCTTGGTGGTCTGCGTGACCGTGATTGGGTTGCAAAGTGTTGGGTTGCTGCTGGTGGTGGCGCTGCTGATCGTTCCCGCGGCGGCGGCCCGTTTTTGGACCGACCGGCTGCTGCCGATGGCAATGCTGGCCGGCGCGTTGGGGGGCGTTAGCGCGTGCTTGGGCGTCATCATCAGCGCGCTGTTGCCAAGATTGGCGGCGGGACCGGTGATTGTGTTGGTGGGGGCCGCCTGCTTTGTCTTCAGCATGCTGGCCGGGACACGGCGCGGCGTGCTGCGGCGAACTCTGGCACAGCGCCGCTCACAACGCCGGGTTGGGCGGCAAGATCTGCTGCGGGCGGCCTATGAATGCCTGGAACCAACCTTCCCCGGCGAGGCGCGGCACGCCATTCCGCGAGAAATGACAGCGGCGGTGATTTCGTTCGACCAGTTGCTGGCGCGGCGGTCTTGGCCGGCGGCACGGTTGCGGCAATTGCTGACCGCGGCAGTTCGCGAAAGCGTGTTTACGCCCGCGGCGGGAGGATACAGGTTTACGGCGAATGGCGCATTGCAGGCTTTTCACGCGGTGCGTAATCACCGCCTGTGGGAGACCTACCTGGTGACGTACGCCGACGTGGCACCCAGCCAGGTCGATCGCGATGCCGACCGCATCGAGCATGTGCTAGAACCTGAATTGATCGACGAGCTGGAAGACTTGCTGGCGGAAAGCTATCCCCGGCTGGCCATGCCTCCCAGCCCGCATCCGTTGCCCGCCACGACGGAGTAACCGCATGATGATCGACATAATCGACCGGCTTCGCGGCTGGGGCTCGCTAGACACGTTGATCGTCCTCACGGCAGCGCTGAGCGCCATGGCTTGCGCATTGCCGGGCGTGTTTCTGGTGCTCAAGCGGCAAAGCATGATGGGCGATGCCTTGAGCCATACCGTGCTGCCTGGCATTGTGTGCGCATTCCTGTTCGCGCACGCCTTGGCGGTTCGCGGTTGGATTTCGCCCGCTTCCTACGATGCCGCGCAACACGCCATCATGATGTTGGGCGCGGCGGCCATTGGTGTGTTTTCGGCCGTATTGACGGAGTGGCTGCAACGCGTGGGCCGGGTGGAAGCCACCGCTGCCCTGGGCGTGGTCTTTACCACCCTGTTTGCCTTGGGATTGTTGCTGATTCGCGTGGCGGCCGATAATGTCCATATCGACCCCGATTGCGTGCTGTACGGCACGCTGGAAATCGCCGTGTATGGCCAAGCCGGCGTGCCGCGGGCCGTGTGGATCAACGGCGGAGTGCTGTCGGTGAACCTGGTGCTGGTGATCGCGTTCTACAAGGAATTGCGGGTGGCGGCGTTCGACCCGGCCTTGGCGACCACCTTGGGCATTCCGGCCAGGGGCGTGCATTATGTGTTAATGGCCATGACGGCCGTGACCTTGGTGGCGGCGTTTGAAAGCGTGGGGAGCATCCTGGTGATTGCCATGCTGATTGCGCCGGCGGCCACGGCCTCGCTGTTGACGGAGCGGCTGTCGCGAATGATTGGCCTGAGCCTGATTTTCGCGGCCGCGGCCGCGGTGGTCGGGCATGGAATGGCCATCTCACTTCCACCCGTTTTGTTTTCGGGGGTCGGCTTTCCCAGCGATGGCGATGCCAGCACGGCCGGCATGATGGCCGTGGCCTGCGGATCGTTCTTTTTGGCGGCGGTGTTGTTTTCGCCGCGACAAGGTGTGTTGGGCAAAATACTGCATGCCGCGCGGTTTCGGCTCCGAATTGCCGCGGAAGATGTACTTGGTTCGCTCTATCGGCACGAGGAAGCGGCCAATGCGGCGCATGGGCTGCCGCAAGCCCGCGATCAGGCGCAAGGGATTTCTCCTTGGTTGCGACGGTTGGCAACGTGGCGGCTAACCCGGCAAGGACTATTGGCCGGCACGGCGTCGTCGCTGCATCTCACTCCGGCGGGGCAGTTGGCGGGCGAGGAGCTGGTTCGTTCGCATCGCCTGTGGGAAAGTTACATGGCCCGGCACTTTCCCCTGCCAGAAGACCACTTGCACGATACCGCGGCGGTGGTCGAGCACTACCTGGGCCGAGAACTGCAAGAACAATTGGCGGAAGAACTGGAAAGCCCCGCCACCGACCCGCACGGGCGAGCCATTCCGCCGGTCCCAGCCATCCCATCTCAAGTGGCCGACGACAAGAGATAAAGCAGTTGCCGATTCTATTTTGAGGAAGTTTCTGGCCAAACGGCACGGTTTCGCCCGAATGAGGATGTTATTTCGGGGTGGCTTCCGCCTTGTTCCTGGATGGCGATACGCTCGGCCCGGTAGACGATGCCAGCAGCCGGTTATAGAGTTGGATATACGGCAGGCGTGCGCGTCGTGCCTGAATTACCCATTTCAACATTAGCGCGCCGCATGGTGGCCGATACAATACGCCCCCCGTGGCGGTTGCCCCAATGTATGACGTGCAATTGAACTCATGCCCGATCTGCTGCCTTATCTGCTGCCGGCTATCCTTTTGATCCTGACAGGATCGGGGCTGCCGATTCCGGAAGAGGCAATCGTGGTAGGCGCGGGCGTGGCGGCTTCTCTGGGGACCATCAACCCTTGGGGCGGGGTGCTGGCGTGCATTCTTGGTGCCTTGTTGGGCGATCTGCTGGCCTACTACATTGGCCGCCGATTTGGCCGCGGCATGCTGCAAAAACGCTCCTGGTTCGCCCGACTGATGCATGCCGACCGAGAACGACAGATCGAGGAGATGATTAGCCGGCACGGCCTCAAGGTCTTCTTCCTGGCCCGATTTTTGGTCGGCCTGCGGGCACCCATCTATTTGACGGCCGGAATTTTGCGGGTGCCGGTGCGCAAGTTTCTATTGATCGACACCATCAGCGCGCTGGTCGTGATCGGCCTGTTCTACGGTCTGGCATTTCGATACGGCGAAACCGTGGGGAAATGGATCCACACCGGCGAAATATGGGTCACGGTAACCGTTGTCGTAGGCTGCTTGGGGGCGGCGATTGCGTTCTGGATCGTCCATCAGCGGCGCAAACGGGCGGCATCCCTGGACGATTCGGCGGCGACCGGCAATGAACACTCCAAGTCCGACAAAATTCAAAACACGACGATTTGAGACTATTGATTGGTTTTGAGCGGCCAAGTCTATCCTCCCGCGAGTACAAGCCGTCGTGACAGGTACCAGTACCGTAAATGAGCCGCCACTGGATGTCTTGGTCGTGGCACCACATCCGGACGATGCCGAACTGGGCATGGGGGGGGCCATCTTGAGGTTTCGGGCGGAAGGCTGGCGCGTGGGCATCTTGGATTTGACCTCGGGCGAGCCTACACCGCATGGCGGCCCCGCCACCCGTCAGCAAGAGACGGCGGCGGCCACCGCCATTTTGGGAATCGACTGGCGCAAGAATCTAGGCCTGCCCAACCGGTCGCTTGAGCCGACCCTGGAAGCACGCCGGGCATTGGCGGGCGTGTTTCGACAGACGCGGGCCCGCTGGCTGTTTTGCCCCTATTGGGTCGACGCCCATCCAGACCACCTGGCCGCAACGGAACTGACCGAGGCCGCCCGTTTTTGGGCCAAACTCAGCAAGTCCGATCTGCCCGGAGAGCCGCACCACCCGCAGCGCGTGTGGCACTACTCATGCGTACATCTGCGCCAAGTCAATCCGCCGGCGATGATCTTGGATATTAGTCCCTATTGGGACGCCAAACGGGCGGCCATTGAGTGCTATCAGTCGCAATTCGTGGCGGGCAAGCCGGTGGAGCCGCCGACGTTTGTTGACCGCCTGCGCGATCAAGCCGCCTACTGGGGCTGGGCGATCGGTGCGCGATACGGCGAACCCTTCTACAGCCGCGAGCCGCTAGGCTTGCGCAGCATGCGCGACTTGATGTAACTTGCTCAGGGTGCCACTGGCGGCTTGTCCGCCGGTGGAACAGTAGGTTGTCTCGCCCACTGGCGGGCAAGCCGGCCGGTGGCACCCAAGCCTCCCCAAGGCTCGTTTCCGAGAAGCCACCAACATGCGCCGCGCCGGCGGTTCGGGCATTGCTAGCGCGCGATTCATGCGGAACCGCCAGTTAGATTACATCGTTGGCGCGGACTTTGCCGATAATGCGGATATTGCCGGTTGAGCGTGCGGCTTGGTGCGCACCGCCGACAGGCAACGTGCATTCTGGCGGCAACTCATGCGTTCCATCCCCATCAGCAACCCGCGGCCGGCTACATGCCGTGTGGCCTCGCTCGCGCGACCGCGCCGCGTTAAGCCGTGCGCCGCCCGATCGAATTGGCGGATGGCCTGCTGCCTGATCGGTATTAGCCTGATGGCCGGGTGCCAGTTTCTGCCGTCCGCCGTCCACAAGCCGGCGGTGTTCAATCCCTATCCGCAATTATCGCGGGTGGCCGTGGCTCCCTTTTTTAATCTCAGTACCGAGCCGACCGTGGATGGGCGGCAGTTTGCCTTGCACTACTACAACGAATTGCAATCGGTGCCGGGCTTTGAAGTAGCGCCGATTGGCGTGGTGGAAGAGACGATGAAGGCCCAGTCATTGGACCTGGCCAGTCCCGCGGATGCCCAGCGCTTGGCGCAAATCCTGGGGGTGGATGCCGTCGTGGTGGGGGCCATCACCGACTATTCTCCCTACTACCCGCCGCGTTGCGCCTTCCGCGTGGAATGGTACGCGGCCAATGCCACCTACCATCCCATCCCCGCTGGTTATGGACTTCCCTGGGGCACGCCTCAAGAGGAGCAGATCCCGGCGCGGCTGGTATTCGAGGCTGAAATGGCCAAAGCCAAGGCCACCATGCAACCTCCTCCCACGATCGCCGGCGGACTATCCGCCGAGGCCGCTGGTGAGTCTCCCGCCGGCCACCGGGGGGAACGCGGGCCGGTAAAATTGCTGTCGGCGGAAGTGCCGTTGTCGCAGCCACCGCATTCAGCGACTCCGGCGACGGCAGTGCCGCCGGGCGCGTTGGCCGGTTCAACCGATATGACCGCTTTAATCCCACCGGGCCAATGTGCGCTAGGCGCAATTCAACCCAGCAGCGAGCCGGTTTTACGGCACACCAAAGGCTTCGAGGGGACCGATGCCGAGTTCATCGCGGCCCTTAAAAACTACGTGAATACCCACGATGACGAGCGTTTTGGCGGTTGGCAGTCTTATTTGCAGCGCAGCGATGACTTCATTCGCTTCTGCTGCCATCTGCATGTTTACGAGTTATTGTCCGCTCGTGGCGGAGCGGGCGAAACACGGGTGGTGTGGCGCTGGCCCTCCGACCGATAACAACTCTTGGACATCCCGCGTCTGGCGAGGGAATAACGGACTTTCCTTTGCCGCCACTGGCAGCGAACATGCCTGGCCCGTTTCGTCAGGAGGACCCAGACTTGAATCAAGACATCAACGTGCTGGCCCTGGTGAAGGGCGAAGAGCGCTACGTATTTCTGTACGACGACGCCCACCGGGCCGAGGCCCTGCGGACCTTGGGCCGCTACGCGTCGAACCCCGACCTGAGCTTTACCTGGTACGACGCCGCCGTGCTGAGCCAGAAGATCCGCCAAGAAGCGGAAAAGCCCGCCGCGCCAACGCCCCGGTTTCATATGCCGCTGCCCAAGGATAGCGGCGAAGCATAATCGACGCCTCGGCGATGGAATCGCCTCCTACAGGCTGGCCCGCGGAGTCCGATAGCACAAACAGATCCATGAATGCTGAAGCGGAACGGTTCTTGCAATACCTGCGCGTGGAGCGGAATGCTTCTCCCCTGACGCTGAAGAGCTATCGCGAGGATCTCACGGCGCTGGAAGAGTTCTTGAAGGACTCGCATGGCGGCCGTTGTCCGGCCGCGCCGCGGATCTCGACCCTCGACCTGCGCGGTTACGTCTCGGGCATGCACTCGGCGGAGTATGCCCGCGCGACGATCTCGCGCCGTCTGGCCTCGCTGCGTAGCTTCTTTCGCTTTGGCCAGCGTGAAGGCTGGATCAAGAATAACCCCGCCCGGCCGCTGCGCAACCCGCGGAAGGCACAGCGCCTGCCGCACTATCTATCGACGGATGACGTTGGCAAGCTCCTTTCGGCACCGCCGGTCGATGACCCGCAGGGGCTGCGCGACCGGGCTATTCTGGAAACCATGTACTCGGCCGGGCTGCGCGTCAGTGAGTGCGTCGGCCTGGACGAGGGTGACATCGACTTCGAACAAGGCGTGTTGATGGTCCGCGGCAAGGGACGCCGCGAGCGGCTGTCACCTCTCGGTTCATTCGCCATCCGCGCGCTGAAGCAGTGGTATGGCGTGCGCAAGCCGCACGCCAAAGAGCCCGCGGGCGTGCGGGCACCCGTGTTTCTGAACCGGTTTGGCCGGCGTTTGACGACGCGCAGCGTCGGCCGCATGCTGGAGAAATACCTGAAGGCCACCGGCCTGGACCGCCGGACGACGCCGCATACGCTGCGGCACAGCTTTGCCACGCATCTGGTGGACCGCGGGGCCGATATTCGCAGCGTGCAAGAGCTGCTGGGCCACAAGAGCCTGGTGACCACGCAGATCTACACGCACCTCAGCACGGCCAATCTGCTGGCGGCCTATGAAAAGGCGCACCCGCGTGCCAAGTGAGCTTTTTCTCCCTCTCCCGGAGTACCGGTAGAGGGGGGCGTGAAGCCGAAGTTATTCCGTGCGAGTTCCCAACGGCAAACCGATATTCAATCGGTGTCTTGCCGCGGCAGCAGGATTTTTCGCAATTCTCCACCGTCGGCACGCACGGCTAATTGCACGGTTGGCCCGGTCGTTTCCAGCAATAGTCTCAGTTCGTGCAAGCGATAATCCGAGGCGACCTTGGCCGCGGCAAACTCCACCACGTCACCTGTCCGCACGCCAGCAACCGCGGCGCGGGAGTTTCGCCGCACGCTATGCACAAAGGTAGCGCCATCTCTCCGTAGCAGCGCCAGCCCGCTTCCTTGAACGGGAAACCGGCTGGCGGCGTGGCCAGGTTTGCGGGGACCAAGCACCAGTCGATCGTGCGGAAAGTCAAAAGTCGGGCTGAATTGCATCAAGGCGGAGAGTCCCAAGAGATTCAAGCCCTCGGGATGTTCGCTGGCACGGATTTTGTTCAGTGTTGGCCCCTCTTGCAGGGCCAGTTCGTCGAGGACGCCGGTGCGAATTTCGTGAAACTTGTCAACGCGCGAAGTCGCCACCGCATATAACGTCTTGATTGCGCCGCGCCGTTCCAGGTTCTGGTACAAAGGCTGGGCCAGATCGACGATCGGCTCCAGCGAGAAATTGCCCGTGTCGAGGATCAAATCATCGGCAACGCTCCCCCCTAGCGTCGTGCGAATGGTAGGCGTGCCGCTTCTGCGCCACCGCACGGTGATCGCCGGTTCGGCGCTTTCGGGGGCCTGTTTCCAGATTTGCAGCAGTCCCGCGTCGGCATCGATATGCAGGACGAAGTCGCGCAACAAGTCGATGCCGATAATCCCCATCACTTCGTGGCCGGTCGATTCGCGAATTCGCGTCAGGTCGCCCCGCCAGACGGATCGCGCCACAAATGGCGGCAACCCCGCGATGGCGAACTGCCGCGCGGTTGCGGTTTCCATCGTTCCCGCGCCGATTACCCGCACCCTGCGGGACGCTCGGCCGGCCGGCATGGCAAGGGCCGCGCTAAGCCGCGTGTCAAAGGTGGTCGTCGAGAAGCCCGTATCGACCATGAAGGAATAAGTACGGCCGGCCACCTCGACGGGTACCAGCAGCAAGTCACCATCGGTAAATACGGGGAACTCCGCCACGATATTGTCCGGACGACCTTCACCCGCGGATGCATCGCTCGCCGGTCGCTCCTGGGCAGCCATCCAGGGCGTACAGCATGCGCAGGCCCCCGCCACTACCATCCCGAGGCCAAGACGCATGGTGGACATCCTTTCGCGGGCACCGCACGGAGTGTTCCACCCCTGCTGGAACAACTCTGATTCTGGCCTTCCCGCGAGCAACCCGCAACCCCGCGGCTACTGCAAGAACTGGGTACACCAGAAAATGCGGCCGGTGGGCGAGGTATAGGCCGCCATGCCGATACGATTATACGAACCGTTGAGGATATTCGCCCGGTGGCCCGGGGAATTCATCCAGTCGTTGACGGCTTCGTGTGCGGAGGATTGTCCTTCCGCGATGTTTTCGCCAACAGGGGCCGAGGTGTGTTGCAATCGAGAGTTGCGGGCCATCCAAGCCGTATGAATACGTGCCGAACGCAATAGGCCGCGGTCTAGCGTCAACGGACGCAAACCGTTCCGCGCCCGTTGTGCATTAACGCCCGCCATGACTTGCGTCTCTACCAGGTGCGGGGCGACATCGTAAGGCGATACGGCCGGCCTGGCCGCTTCCGCTCCGAGAGTCAACGAAAGACTTGCCGCCAACAAGTGTGCAAACATGCAGATTGTCTCCTTGAACCAGGTTAGCAGAATAGGGTATCTGCGGTAGTTTTACGGAACGGACCAACCTAACGGTCCACGGATGGAACGCAATACCCTCTAAATGGTGGTTGCTGGGGGAATCGGTCCCTCAAAATGCAACGCCCGTGGATACTTGCATTTGGCCCCACGTTTGCTAAGGTTCTGGCTCCCGATTCTCGCTGGATGGAAGCCACGGTGGCGGCAGCCATCGTGCGGCCGAACATGTCGGTCGCCAGGTCGTTCCCAGCACCTCTAGACCACTCACCCGAGGAGATTGTGCGATGTCGATGTTTATTGGAGAGGCTTTGTCTGGCGACGGCAACGAGATCGCCCATATCGACTTGATGATCGGCGATAAGGACGGCCCGGTGGGCTATGCGTTTGCCGATGCCTTGGCCCGTCAAAGCGCCGGCCACAGCAATTTGCTGGCCGTGCTGACGCCCAATCTGGCTGTTAAGCCAGCCACCGTCATGATCACCAAGGTCACCATCAAGGGTGCCAAGCAGGCGGTGCAGATGTTCGGCCCCGCCCAGGCCGCCGTGGCCAAGGCCGTGGCCGATAGCGTGGCCGATGGCGTGATCCCCAAGAACAAGTGCGAGGATCTGGTCATCGTTTGCGGCGTGTTCATTCACTGGCAGGCCGAAGACGACAAGAAGATCTACCAATACAACTACGACGCCACCAAGATGGCCATTGCCAATGCCATGGGTGGCAAGCCGACCGCCGACGAAATGGTTGCCGGCAAGGACAAGGCCGCCCATCCTTTCCGTGGTTTCTAGTCGCAATTAGCTTGACGCGGGTACCGCTTATGCGGTGTAATACGCTTGGCGCAAGTAACATTTGTGTTTGTGAATTTGATCGTGTTAAATCCTGATCGTGTTCTCGCACGGTCGATGAAAAGGCGGACCCACGAGTTGGCGGCTCGTGGGTTCTTTTTTGCGCCCAGCGGCAATTCACGTGGCATCTATCAACACATCTTGATATATTTGGGCGGGAAAAGCTGCTAGGACCGAAACACAACACTCCGCGACCGTGTCGAAAGGTTTTCGGATGCTCAAGATTCTGGATCCCACGATTGCTGGCGGAAGCAACGCCCTGTGCGATGGCGTTTCTCGCCGCAACTTCCTGAAAATTGGTGCCCTGGGCGCGGCTGGCTTGACGCTGCCGCAGTTGTTTGCCGCCGAGGCCGCGGCCGGAATTCGCAATTCCACCAAGAGTGTGATTCTGGTCTACCTGGTCGGCGGTCCCCCGCATCAAGATCTGTTTGACCTCAAGCCCGACGCTCCGGCGGAGATTGCCGGGCCGATGCGGCCGATTGGCACCAACGTGCCGGGGGTGGAGATCTGCGAATTGCTGCCGATGATGGCCCGCATGATGGACAAGTTCTCGGTCATTCGCTCGCTCAGCGACGCCCAGGCCGACCACGACGCCATCCAATGCTACACGGGCCGCACACGGCAGGGCCGTGTTCCGGCGGGGGGCTGGCCGCAATTTGGATCGGCCGTGGCCAAGGTGCTGGGACCGGCCACGCCCGCCACACCGGCCTTTGTCAGCGGTTGCTACACCTGTTCGCACGGACCTTACAATGAGCCTGGTCCCGGTTTCTTGGGGGTCGCGCACGCGCCGTTTCGTCCGTTGGGACCGACCAAGGACGACATGGTTTTGCAAGGCGTTACCACCGACCGGTTGACCGACAGGCACCGGCTGCTCACTGGCATGGACCGTTTTCGCCGCGATGTCGACGCCAGCGGCATGATGCGCGGGCTGGATGCCTTCACCGAACAAGCGATGGGCGTTTTGACCTCTTCACGGCTGGCCGAGGCGCTCGATCTGTCGCGAGAAGACCCGCGGGTGGTCGCCCGTTACGGCACGGGCGACACCAAGGTCTTTATGGATGGCAACGGCGCGCCGCGCGTGCCGCAAAGCTTTCTCACCGCTCGGCGGCTCGTCGAGGCGGGTGCCCGCGTGGTAACAGTCAACTACAGCAAGTGGGACTGGCACGGCGGCTCGTACAACACCATCTTCAATCGCGAGAAGGAAGACTTTCCGGTGTTCGACCAGGGACTTTCGGCCTTGGTGGAAGACCTGCACGAACGCGGACTGGCGCAAGACACGGCGGTCTTGGTGTGGGGTGAGTTTGGCCGGACTCCCCGCATTAGCGCCCAAGTCGGCCGCGACCATTGGCCGCGCGTGGCTTGTGCCCTGCTGGCCGGCGGCGGCATGAAACATGGCCAGATCATCGGTGCCACCGACCGCCTGGCGGGCGAACCAGTGGCCCGGCCAGTACGGTTCCAGGAAGTCTTTGCCACGCTCTACCACCACTTGGGCATCGACGCCACCCGCACCACTGTACCCGACCTGCACGGGCGGCCGCAGTACCTGGTGGATGACCATGTGCTGCCGATGGCCGAGTTGGTTTAGGGCCTCACTCGGCCAATTCTTCGTCCTCTTCGTGGCGCGCCAGGGGGACGGAGTGCTGCTCGCCTAGCCAGCGGCCCAGATCGATCTGCCGGCAACGGGCCGAGCAAAATGGAACCGCCTCCGATTCGGCAACGCTAAACCTCTTGCCGCAACTGGGGCACTTGGCAAAGTTGGAAGCAGGATGGGGGCTGGCGGGTGTCATTTGTCGGGCTTCGATTTTTTGCTGGTGCCGCCCGCGGAATCTTTACCGGAGGAACCGCTGGCCGGCTTGGATTCGGCCGGCTTGCTCTCGGACGATTTAGATTCGGCGGGCTTCGATTCGCTAGAACCGCTGGAGGAATCGGCGGCGGCGCTCTTTTTGTAGCCCTCGCTGCGGTAGTCGGTCTGGTAAAAGCCCGACCCCTTGAACACGATCGCCGCGCCGGTGCCAAACAACCGCCGCAATTTGTTCTTGCCGCACTCCGGGCATTTCTTTTTCAACGGGTCGTTGATGCCCTGAAACAACTCAAACTTGTGGTCGCAAGCATCGCACTGGTAGTCGTAAGTCGGCATGAACGGTTGAATCCTGACGGTACTCTTGGTGTTTGCTACTGCTGGATGCGTTGGACGCAACCCATCGCTAACCGGGTATCCGGGGTAGAGTGTTCGTGGCCAAGGAACCACGGATAGTACAGCCAAGCCCCAACAAAGGACGATTGAAACGCGATGGAATCGTTGATTGGAAAACCACGGATAGCACGGATAAAAATCTGATGTCAGCCTCTTAATGTTGCCGCCAATGGAACAGACCAGGCGCGCGAAAATGAATCATGAAAAGCAATATCCATCCCAACCTTATCCGTGAAATCCGTGCTATCCGTGATTCCTTAATTTTCTGTTGCTCATTCGGCGGCCGTGGAGACGATCACTTGCGAGGGGCGGAGCACGCGGTCATGCAGTTGGTAGCCTTCTTGCGCCACCAGCACTACGCTGCCGGGCGGCAGATCGGCATTCGGCTGCATGGAGATCGCCTGGTGCAGGTGGGGGTCGAACTCGGCCCCATCCGCCTCGATGCGCAAAGCGTGGTGTTTCCGCAGGACTTCCTCTAACTGCTGCTGAACCATTTTGACCCCCGCCAGCAGGCTGGTCACATCCTTGGTCGATTCCGCGGCGGCGGCGGCACGGCCAATGTTGTCCAGCACGGGCAACAGGTCGCTCAGCAGCGATTGTTCGGCGTAGCGGCGGTCTTCTTCCATTTCGCGCCGCATCCGCTTGCGAAAATTCTCCAACTCCGCCTGGGCGCGCAGGGCCAAATCGCGGGCGGCGGCCGCTTCGCCGCGGGCCTTTTCCAATTCGGCCGACAAGTCGAGATCGGCGGACATGTCCAACTCGTCCGTCTCGGTGGTTTCGTCGGGATCGACTTCGTGTTGCTCGTTCATGGTCTCTCGTACCGCCCATCGTGGCTCTTGCAGACAAAACTACTCGGAATCTTGCTCCTCTTCCTCCTGCGAAGTGAAATAGCCGCGCAGCTTTTCAAAGAAACTCTTGCGATGCGGGCTGACATTGGCTTGTTCCAGCTCGGCCAGCTCGCGGAGCAATTCCTCTTGCCGTTCGGAAAGTTCCTTGGGAACCTCAAGCGTGACTTGCACAACCAGGTCGCCCGTCCCGCGCTGTTGGGGACGAGGCATGCCGCGGCCGCGCAAGCGAAACGTATCACCCGCCTGGGTGCCGGCGTGAATGGTCAGATCCTCGGGACCGTCTAACGTGGGAACGCGTATCACCCCCCCCAGCGCCGCTTGCGGGTAGCTGATCGGCACCTGACAGACCAGGTGCGGCCCGTCGCGATGGAAGAGCTCGTGTTCCTCGACATGCACCACGCAGTAGCAATCGCCGGCCGGGCCGCCCTGAGGAGCGGCTTCTCCCTCGCCAGAAATTCGCAGGCGCATGCCGTCGTCAATCCCCGCGGGAATTGGTATGTCGCGCTGCACCTTCTTGCGGATGGCTCCTTGGCCCTTGCAGTCAGAGCAATGGTCTTTAACGGTGGTGCCGTTGCCGCGGCAAGCGGGGCAAGTCGTCTGCACGCGAAAAATTCCGGTCGATTGAATGACTTGCCCTTGGCCCCCGCAGTACGAACAGCGCTGCGGCTTGGTGCCAGGCTTGGCCCCAGACCCTTCGCACGTTTCGCAGGCCTCGTGCCGGGCGAACTCGATCGTCTTGGTGACGCCGCGGGCCGCTTCAAACAGATCGAGCGTGACTTCGCATTGCACGTCGGCTCCGCGGCGTGCGCGCTGCCGCCGGCCTCCCCCGCCGCCGCCAAAGATATCGCCGAACAGGCTGTCGCCAAAGATATCGCCAAAGGCCGAGAAGATGTCCCCCACGTCGCCAAACTGCGGGCCCCCGCCGACACCTTCCGGACCAAAACGGTCGTAACGCGCCCGCTTGTCGTCGTCGTGCAGTACCTCAAACGCCGTGGCCGCCTCCTTGAATCGTAGAATGGCCTCTTCATCACCCGGGTTGCGGTCGGGATGGTACTTCAGAGCCAACTTGCGGTAGGCGTCGTTGATTTCCTTGGCGGAGGCGCTTCGCTCGACTCCCAGCACTTCGTAGTAATCGCGTTTACCGGTCATGGTTGCCATGGTCGAGGCCGTGGGTTGTTGTCGTAGAGCTTAATTATACGGCAAAAGGCCAATTGCCGATGCGCCAGTGGGGGAGGATGAAGGATGAAGGATGAACGGCGGCAGGCTGGGGTGAAGGGTGGCTGGCGTCTGACCAACGGGAAGGCCCAGCGGAGTTGCATTCCAACGAGAAACGCCGATGGATGCCGCCGTTGGGCAACCCGGTTGGATTATCAACTCCGTTGGGCCATTCGCTTTGTTGCTGGCCCCGGCACCCACCGTTCTCGCCCCAGCTACTTTCCGAAAGCTGATGGCTGATGGCTTCTCCGCTGACAGCTTCTACTTCAAAAACTCCATGAAATCCTTGGGGGGCGAGGTCAATTCCATCGTTTCGTTCAGCTTGCAGTTTTGATTGGACGTGTCGCCCCCTGTCGCCAGGAAAAATCTTTTGTCAATCAGGCCAGCGTCGATGTTCTTCGCCGGATTTCCGTCGGCGGTGAAGCGGGCCTGGATAATGGGCTGCCACTGATTCTTCTGGTCGCGGACCCAGCCGTTGCCAAACCGGGCTTTGCGAGCGATTTTGGCCGAAGCCCCATCGCGGCGAAAGTCTTCCACAAAGGAGTAATATCCATCGAGCGGCTTCCCGCCGGTGATGGTGGAAAACGTCACCAGGTGCAGCCACCGCTGCTGGTCGTTTTGGTACAAGTAGCCGGCGTACTCCGTGCGGTCGTCGCGCGGCGTGGCGGTGACGGCCATTCGATAGGTTTCATCGGCCTTCCAATCGAGGTCCAAGAAGGACTGTCCGCCGGTCCCTTCTCCGCCGAACCGGCCCACCCGCACCGACTTGTCTTGATGCAACAGCCGCACGCGCTTCTCCGCTGGGATTTTCGCGGGATCGTCTCCTTGGGCGTTGTCCCACACACTGAACAGTACGACTTTCTTGGAATCGCCCAGTTCTTGAATGCCGAAGTAGCCGGTGTTCCAGCCGCACACCATGAAGTAGGTGCCGGGGGCCGACTTCTCAACCGTGATTTCGTTGTAAAAAACCGTCCCGGTTGGGGCGGTATAGCCCAGGTGGACGGAGCGGCAGGCAATGTCCGCGAGCGACTCATCGGCGAGTAAAAACGATGGCGACTGAATGCCACACAACGCAAGGCACGCGATCGCGATAGTTTTCGATGTAGATCGAATAAACGACATCGGCAACTCCGATCGCATTTGCCATGGCAAGAAATGGGCCGCCTCCGGATGGAGGCGGCCCATGTAGAAAACGAATTACGACTCAAGCGAGAAAGTTCCGTCCGCTACCGGATCGAACCTTCCGCCCGCTTGTTGTCTTCCTTGTCGATGTTGGTCACCAAGGCTTCGGTGGTTAACATCAAACCGGCGATGCTGGCCGCGTTGCTCAGGGCGCTGCGGACGACCTTGAGGGGGTCGATGATACCGGCCTTGTACATGTCGCAGTACTGGCCGGCGTTGGCATCGTAGCCCATGTTGGCCGGCTTTTGGCTGACTTCGTCGGCGATGACCGAGCCGTCGATGCCGCAGTTGTCGGCAATCTGCCGCATGGGGGCGCTCAGGGCGTGCAGAATGATATCCACGCCGATCTTTTCGTCCCCCTTGGCGCTGCCGCGGATTTTTTCCACGGCCTCGGTGCAACGCAGCAGGGCCACGCCGCCGCCTGGAAGAATGCCTTCTTCCACGGCCGCCCGAGTGGCGTGCAGGGCATCTTCCACGCGGGCTTTCTTTTGCTTCATGTCGGACTCGGTGCCGGCACCGACGGAGATAATCGCCACGCCGCCCGTCAGCTTGGCCAACCGCTCTTGGTACTTCTCGCGGTCGTACTCGCTTTCGGTGGCTTCGATCTGATTGCGAATCTGCTGGATGCGGGTTTGAATTTCCGAGGTCTTTCCGCCCCCTTGCACCAAGGTGCAGTCGTTCTTATCGACGGTGACCTGCTTGGCGCGGCCCAAGTGCTCGACGGTGACGTTTTCCAGCTTGATACCCAAATCCTCGCTGATGAACGTGCCGCCCGTCAGCACGGCAATGTCCCCCAGCATGGCCTTGCGGCGGTCGCCAAAGCCGGGCGCCTTGACGGCACAAATGTTGAGCACGCCGCGGAGCTTGTTGACGACTAGCGCGGCCAAGGCCTCGCCATCGACATCCTCGGCGATAATCAACAACGGTTTGCCAGAACGGCTGACCGTTTCCAAAACCGGAATCAACTCCCGCAGATTGCTGATCTTCTTTTCGTAGA
Source organism: Pirellulales bacterium (assembly GCA_050247075.1). GTDB lineage: Bacteria > Planctomycetota > Planctomycetia > Pirellulales > JBFWUW01 > JBFWUW01. The sequence continues at coordinate 32,651 of JBFWUW010000034.1, forward strand.
TCAGGATGTAGGCGTCTTCCAGTTGGCAGTCCATCTCGGTCGGACGATTGATGAAGTAGGGCGAGAGATAGCCCTTGTCGAACTGCATCCCTTCGACCAGTTCCTTCGTCGTCTCGGTCCCCTTGCCTTCCTCGACGGTAATCACGCCGTCCTTGCCAACCTTTTCCATGACATCGGCCAGCAAGTCGCCGATTTCCTTGTCGTTGTTGGCGCTGATCGCGCCGACCTGGGCGATCTCGGACTTGCTGGAGACCGGCTTGGCCAGGCTGCGCAGCTTGTCGATGGCGGCCTCGACCGCCTTCTCGATCCCGCGACGTACCGCGGCCGGGTTGCTGCCCGCCGCGATGTTCCTCACGCCTTCCTTGAAGATCGATCGCGCCAGCACGGTAGCCGTGGTGGTGCCGTCGCCGGCAATGTCCGAGGTCTTGGAAGCGACCTCGTTGACCAGTTTGGCCCCCATGTTCTCGAACTTGTCTTCCAGGTCAACTTCCTTACTGACCGTCACGCCGTCCTTGGTCACCGTGGGACCGCCGAACGACTTGTCAATAATTACGTTACGGCCGGTGGGGCCCATCGTTACGGCCACCGCATCGGCCAGTTTCTCGACGCCGCGGAGCATCTTCGTCCGGGCCTGATCGTCAAATAATAGTTGCTTTGCCACGATAAGAGTCCTTGTATTGAGCGGTGAATGTTGGTGGGAGCGATTGGTGCGATGGAAGAGGTCTCTGACTGGCGGCGTTTAGCCGTCAGCTTTCAGCATTCAGCTTTTCTATGCCAGCGAACTCGGCAAAGGATGCCGCAATTCTGATCGCTGACGGCTGATTGCTGAAATTTTCTTGCTCTTCCTAGCCCAACACTTTCGCCAAGATGTCGGCTTCTCGCAGAATCTTGACTTCGCGGCCATTGAGGTCGATCTCGGTGCCGGAGTACTTGCCGTAGATGACTTCGTCGCCGACGGTGATGGAAAGCGAGCCGCGCTCGCCGCTGTCGAGCAACTTGCCCGGCCCAACCGAGACCACGGTGCCGCGCTGCGGCTTCACCTTGGCCGTATCGGGCAGCACAATGCCGCCAGCCGTGACCTCTTCGGCGTCCATCGGTTCAACAACAACACGATCATCGAGAGGACGGAGTTTCATGGGTTCGTTCCTTGGTTATGTGAGTTTTTAGTTGTTAGTTTTCAGTATTCAGTTTTCAGTTTTCAGAAGGCGGCTGGACTTACTTTTTCGCCTTTCGCCTTCATCCTTTCGCCCTTCTACATCATGCCACCCATGCCACCCATGCCACCCATGCCACCCATTCCTCCCATGTCCATCCCACCCATGCCGCCACCGTGGCCGTGGTGGTCGTGGTGGTCGTCGTCTCCGCCTTCCTTGGGGATCTCGGTGATCAAGGCTTCAGTGGTGAGCAGCAGCGAAGCCACGCTGGCCGCGTTTTGCAGGGCGCTGCGGACGACCTTGGCGGGGTCGATGATGCCAGCCGCCACCAGGTCGCAGTAGCTATTCTTGTCTGCGTCGTAGCCCTCGTTCTTCCCCTTGAGCTGGCGGACACGATTGACAACCACCGCGCCGTCTAGGCCGGCGTTCTCGGCGATGCAACGCAGAGGATAATCCAGCACATTACGGACAATCTTGGCGCCCAACGCTTCGTCGCCCGACAGGCTGAGCTTGTCGAGAGCCTTCTCCGACCGGATCAACGCCACGCCGCCTCCGGGGACAATACCCTCGGCCAAAGCCGCCTGAACGGCGTTCTTGGCGTCCTCGATGAGCCACTTGCGCTCTTTCATTTCGGTCTCGGTGGCGGCACCGCAGTTAATCTGCGCCACGCCGCCGGCCAACTTGGCCAACCGCTCTTGCAGCTTCTCGCGGTCGTACTCGCTATCGGTAACGCCGATCTCGCGGCGAATCTGCTCGGCGCGGCCTTCGATCTCGGGCTTCTTGCCGGCACCGTCGACGATGGTGGTCTCTTCGCTGGTGATGATGACTTTTTTGGCCTTGCCCAAATCGCTGAGCTTGACCGATTCCAGCGAGATGCCCAAATCCTTGAAGATGGCGACTCCTTGCGTCAACACGGCCAGGTCGCCGAGTTGGGCCTTGCGGCGGTCGCCGTAGCCAGGGGCCTTAACGGCACAGACGTTCAAGATGCCGCGCATCTTGTTGACGACCAGCGTCGCCAAGGCCTCGCCTTCCAAATCCTCGGCGATAATCAGCAGCGGCTTGCCGGCCTTGCTGACGGCCTCCAGCAGCGGCACCAGCGACTTGACCGAGGAAATTTTCTCCTCGTAGATCAAGATCAGGCAGTTTTCCAACTCGCAGGTCTGGCTGTCGGGGTTGGTAACGAAGTGCGGCGAGAGATAGCCGCGGTCGAACTGCATCCCCTCCACAATATCAACCGTGGTGGTCGATTGTTTGCCTTCCTCGATGGTAATCACCCCATCCTTGCCGACCTTCAGGAAAGCCTCCGTCAGCACGTCGCCAATGTCCGGGTCGTTGTTGCCCGCGATGGTGGCGATTTGCTTGAGCTCGGACTTGTTCTTTTCGTTGATGGGCGTGGATAACTTGCCAATCGCCTCGACAATCGCCTCGGTGGCGGTGGAGATCCCCCGGGAGAGCGCCATCGGGTCGGCACCGGCGGCAATCATCTTCAGGCCTTCCTTGAAGATCGCCTCGGCCAAGACGGTGGCGGTGGTGGTGCCGTCGCCCGCTACGTCGTTGGTCTTGCTGGCGGCCTCTTTGACCAACTGGGCACCCAGGTTTTCAAACGGGTCGTCCAGTTCGATATCCTCGGCCACGGTCACGCCGTCCTTGGTGATCTTGGGCGATCCCCAGCCTTTGTCCAGAACCGCGTTGCGTCCGCGGGGACCAAGCGTGCTGCGGACTGCCTTGGCCAACTTCGCCACGCCGTCCAAGAGCGGTTGGCGTGCCTCGTCGTCAAACACCATTTGTTTCGCCACGGTTGACTCCTTAAAGTGTTGCGGACCAGTTTACGGGGAGAGCGCCAGACCCGGTGATGACCAAAATCGAGACGCGTATGTTGTACGTGCGAACCTACCGACCGGCCGAGCTAGCTGGACCCGCGTTGAACGGGAACCACGGTTTGCGAGAACCTTCGTCAGCCAACTTTGGCAGGCCAAGCGGAATTTGCCTTGCTTAAAGCAAGCGGCGCGCCAATTGCCCGGCCGACGACGTAACTTGCTAATTGGCAACGATTTTTGCCAAAAAGTCGCAACTCACCGGTAGTCGAGCGGCGGCGGGCCAGTTGGCAGGGTGTCATAATGGCAGGAAGGAGGGAGAAAGGATGAAGGCGAAAGGCGAAAGGCTGAAAATGCCGAATTCGACATTCAGCATTCGACACTCACCACTCTCCCCACTCCCCCCGGCCTGCGCGGTAAACTGATCCTATCGCCACCAGGTACTATTGGGAGTCTTTCGCCATGAGCCATGACCCACGTGGAATTGAACATGTTGTTTCTCGTCGTGCGGCCATTAGCGCGGCTTTGGCGACTGCTGGTGGTGCCGCGGCATTTGGTCAGGCCGCGCTGGCCGCTGGCCCAGTGGCCCAGCTGGCGCAGCGGGGGGCGGCCTCGCCTAAACGCTACCCCATGAAGAAGTCCATCAATCTGTGGGCTTTTCCCTACCCAGAGCGTATGAATCTGGAGCAATGCCTGCGGTTGGCCAAGGAGGCCGGCTTTGATGGCATCGAGTTAAACTACGACCTGGAGAACGATCTCTCCCCCAAGTCGGGCACCAAGGAATACACCGCGTTGCGAAAACTGGCCGACAAGATCGGCATCGAGATCAGCGGGCTATGCTCGTTCTTGTTCTGGCCCTACCCGTTGACCAGTGGCGATGAGGCCAAACGGGCACGCGGGCTGGAACTGGCCGGCCTGATGACCCAGGCGGCGGCCGACCTGGGGGTGGAAAACCTGCTGGTAGTCCCCGGCGCGGTCCATATCCCCTGGCGGACCGACTACGAACCGGTCCCCAATGACGTGTGCGACCAGCGTGCCCGCCAGGCGATTGCCAGCTTGTTGCCGCAAGCGGAAAAACTGGGAGTCAGCCTGAACATTGAGAACATCTTCTTCAACGGCTACTTGCTGACGCCGGGGGAGATGATCGCCTTCGTGGACCATTTTGGCAGCGAGCGGGTGCGGGTTCACTTCGACACCGGCAACATCATGATGTTCCAGTTCCCGGAACATTGGATCGCGCAGCTTGGCCCGCGGATCAAGAACGTCCACCTCAAGGAGTTCACCAAGAAAGGGACCGACTACTCGCTGGAGTCGTTCCGGCCCCTGCTGGATGGCACCACCAACTGGCCCGCCGTGCTGGATGCCTTCGACCAGACCGGCTACCAGGGTTATTTGACGTTTGAGTATTTCCACCCCTACCAGCACTTTCCCGAAGCACTGGTCCACCAAACCGCCGACTCGCTCGACCGGATGCTGGGGATTAAGTCATCGGGCCGGGCATAGCCACTTCACAGGCTGTCCACGAAAGCGAACCAGCCTGGCCATCCGCGTTTCATTTGTCCACACGCGGCAACTGCCGATACAGGTCGATCATTTCCAGCGCGGCTAGGGCGCATTCAGTCCCTTTGTTGCCGTGATTGCCGCCGGAACGGTGAATGGCCTGCTCCAGCGTATCGCAAGTCAGCACGCCAAACAGAACGGGAATGCCCGACCGCACGGCGGCCTCGTACAACCCCTGGGCCACGGCCCTGTTGATATGCTGGTCGTGGGTTGTCTCTCCCCGAATCACCGCCCCCAGGCAAACGACGGCGGCGTATTTGCCGCAACCAGCCAGGCGGTCGGCCACCGGCGGAATCTCAAACGCACCCGGCACCCAAGCCACGTCCACGGCATCATTCGCCACGCCATGCGAGGCAAAAGCCTCCAGCGCGCCGGCCAACAACCGGTTGGTCACCGTCTCATTGTAGCGCGAAACAACAATCGCCACGCGGCCAGTGATAGAGCCTACTTGTCCGCGGAAGTGGGTGGGCATGGGGGGAAGGCGAAAGGCTGAAGGCAAAAGGCGAAAAACTGAACACCAACAACTCACTTCGCATTCATACTCATCAAAAACTCCGCGTTACTCTTCGTCTTTGCCATCCGCGTGGTCAACAGTTCCATCGCTTCCACCGGGCCCATGTCGTTGAGGACGCGGCGGAGGATGCAGATGCGGCGGTATTCCTCCGGGTCGAGCAGCATTTCCTCGCGGCGGGTGCCGCTGCGGTTGATGTCGATGGCCGGCCAGACGCGCTTGTCCACCAGCTTGCGGTCCAGCACCACTTCCAGGTTGCCGGTCCCCTTGAACTCCTCGAAGATGACTTCGTCCATCTTGCTGCCGGTATCGACCAGGGCCGTGGCCAAAATGGTCAGCGAGCCCCCTTCCTCCACCTTGCGGGCCGCACCAAAAAACCGCTTGGGCCGCTGCAGGGCATTGCTATCGACGCCGCCAGAGAGAATTTTGCCGGAGTGGGGAACCTCGGAGTTCCAGGCCCGCGCCAAGCGGGTGATGGAATCGAGGAAGATCACCACGTCGTGCCCGTACTCCACCATTCGCTTGGCTTTTTCGATGACCATCTCCGAGACCTGGATATGCCGGGCCGAGACTTCGTCGAAAGTGCTGCTGATGACTTCACAGTTGGGGCCTTTGACCTGCCGTTCCATGTCGGTGACTTCCTCGGGCCGCTCGTCGATGAGCAGCATGATGACGTAGACCTCCGGGTGGTTGCGGAGCACGCTTTGGGCCATCTTTTGCAGCAAGATCGTTTTGCCGGCGCGGGGCGGGCTGACGATCAGCCCGCGCTGGCCAAAGCCAATCGGCACGATCATGTCTACCACCCGCATGCTGACTTCGTCGGCCTCGGCCTCTAGCATCACGCGCTTGTCGGGATGCAGCGGGGTCAGGTCGTCGAAAAAGACCTTGTCGGCCAGCACGTTGGGGTCTTGGTAATTGATGGCTTCCACCCGCAACAGGGCGAAGTAGCGTTCGTTTTCCTTGGGGGGCCGAATCTGGCCCGACACGGTGGCACCCGTCCGCAGGCCAAACCGGCGGATCTGGCTGGGCGAAACGTAAATGTCGTCGGGGCAAGAGAGATAGTGGTAGTCGGGGCTGCGGAGAAAGCCGAACCCGTCAGGCAGGACTTCCAGCGTCCCCTCGCCAAACATCAGCCCGTTGAGTTTGGTTCGTTCTTTGAGGATCTTGAAGATCAGATCCTGTTTTTTGATGCCGGTGTAGTCGGTGAGGTTTTCGGTGCGGGCCTGCTCGATCAACTGCTGCATGCTCATCCGCTGCAGCTCGGCGATGTGGATATCGCCCTGTTTGACGGCCTCGTAGCGCTTGTGCGCGAAGTCATCGACGGCGTCGAAATCCTCGCTGAGCTTCTCGGCCAGCGAGAGGGGTTCTTGGCCGTTCAGTTCTTCCTCGCGAGGGTCGATGCGGCGCTCGGTGACGGGGGGCTTTTCCTTCTTGGTCTTTGTGCTTTTCGATTCAGCCATGATCGTTTTCTCCAGACAAGACAAGCGAGAGGTGCTGGCGCGCGGAAGGCGCTGGCGGAGGGAGGCAGGCGATTTTTGATTTTCGATTTTGGATTTTTGATTGAGGGGCTATTGGCGGACGTGTTGTTGCAGGAAGGTTTGCCAGTGGCGGTCTATTTGTTGATGAGTTTCATCGCGGCTGCCGGAGTTGTCGATGACGATGTCGGCGTGGCTGCGTTTGACTTCCAGCGGCTCTTGCGATTCCTCGCGGCGGATGAAACTTTCGGCCGACCAGCCGCGGGCCAGCGCCCGGGCCAGCCGCACATGGGGCGGCGCATCGACAAACCAAATCTGGTTGCAAAACTTGTTCCAACCGCTTTTGAGCATGACGGGTGCATCCATCACCAAGGCTGCATGATTGCCGGAGGAGGCCATGCTGGCTGCCTGACGGCGCAATTCCTGACCGATGAGGGGGTGGGTTAGTTGTTCTAAATAGTGAAGTTCCGGCGGGCCTTCTGGCGGCGGAGCAAACACAATCTTGGCCACGGCGGGGCGCGAAATGCGGCCATCGGGCGTAAAAATCGTATCACCCCAGCGCTGGCGGGCGGCTAGCTCAACTTCGGGAAGACATAACACCGCGTGCCCGGCCCGGTCGCCGTCCAGCAGCCCCGCCCCGTGCTCCAACAGGCGTTGGGCCACCAGGCTTTTGCCACTGGCGACGCCGCCCAGCAAACCAATCACCGGGAGCGGGGGCGTCCACGGAAGATCGGGCCGAGGCGTCACGTTCGAATCAAAGTTCAAAGGATTGCGCATCGGCCCAATTCGGCCCAACGCTGAGATCGACCGCCAACGGAACGGCCAATGCCATGACGCCGGACATTTCCTCGGAGACGAGGCGCGCGAGATGCTCTAAATCGGAGGGAGGGACTTCAAATATCAATTCATCGTGGACTTGCAACAACATCTTGGCGGGCAGGCCATCTTGCGACAGGCGGCGATGAATGGCGATCATCGACATCTTGATGATGTCGGCGGCCGATCCTTGGATCACCGTATTGATGGCTGTCCGCTCGGGTAGGTTCCTGTTGCGACCGCTACTCTCGCGATCTATATAAACCGCGCGCCGCCGCCCCAGGATGGTTCTAACATAGCCGTTCGCCCGGCATTCCGCCAGTATTTTTGTCAGAAATCCATCGACCCCCGGATAGCGGGCAAAGTACGCATCAATAAACTGTTGCGCGGCCGATTGCTCGATACTTAAACCGCGAGCCAGCCCAAAGGCACTTTGCCCGTAAATCACGCCAAAATTAACCGCTTTGGCCTGCCGCCGCATGTCGCTGGTGACCGCTTCCAGCGGCACGCCGTTGACCTGACTGGCCACCAAGGCATGAATGTCGTCGCCGCGGGCAAAGGCCGCGCACAGCGTTTCATCACCCGAAAAATGGGCCAAAACTCGCAGCTCAATCTGCGAATAGTCGGCGCACAGCAACTGCCAACCCGGCGGACCGGGCAAAAAGGCCGAGCGAATCTCCGCCCCGTGGTCACTGCGGACGGGGATGTTTTGCAAGTTGGGATCGACGCAGCTTAGGCGGCCGGTGGCGGCGACCACCTGGTTGAACGAAGCATGGACGCGGCCCGTCGTGGGGTGGACCATGTTCGGCAAGGCATCGACATAGGTGTTCTTCAGCTTGGCGAACTGGCGGAACTCGATGATCTTGGCGGGCAGCGGGTGCAGCAGCGCCAGTTCCTCCAACACGCCCGCATCGGTGCTGGGACCGGTCTTGGTCTTCTTGAGAATCGGCAAGTTATGTTCGGTAAACAGTAACTGCGCCAGTTGCTTGGGAGAGGCAATGTTGAATTCGCGGCCGGCGATGGTGTAAATCTCTCGCTCGATAGCCGCCATTCGCTCGCCATACTGCTGGCTGAGTTGAGCCAGACGGCCGGTGTCGATGCGGATGCCGTTCGATTCCATTTGGACCAACACATCCACCAGAGGCATTTCCAGATCGCGGAAGAGCGGTTCTAGTTCGTGCTCGGCCAATTTGGCGGCCAGAATCGGTCGCAGGCGGATGGGGACGTCGGCGTCCTCGGCGGCATATTGGCGGATGACCTCAACCGGCACCTCGTCCATCCGGATTTGCTTCTTGCCCGAGCCGATCAGATCGGCCGTTTTGATCTTGGTGAAGCCCAGGTAGCGCTGGGCCAGTTCGTCGATGTTGTGATTGCGCTCGCCAGAGGCCAGCAGATAATCGGCGATCATGGTGTCGAATCCGGCCCCGCGCAATTCCACGCCCGCCCCGCGCAGGACGATGCGGTCGTACTTCATGTTCTGGCCGATCTTGGTGATCGACTCATCCTCCAGCAGCGGGCGCAGCGCTTCAATCACCACGGCCTGGTCCAAACGTGGTTCGTCTGGCGGCGACCGCAGGGGAATGTAGTACGCCTCGCCCGGCTGCCAGGCGAGCGAGATCCCCACCAGCTCCGCCCAAGTCGGCCAAAGGTGCGTCGTCTCGGTATCGATGGAAAACATCGGTTGCTGCTTCAACCGCGCCACAAGATCCCGCAAGTCATCCAACGTCGCCACCAACCGATAGTCCCGGGGCAACGGATCCGCCGTAGACTTGTCGGCGGTCGCTGTCACATCGGCCATCTCTTCCTCATTGGACACACTACACTCGGCACTCGACATTCCTCCTTCACTCGACACTCCCACTGCCTCGCTCGGCATTTCCCCCGCCTTGCTCAACTGCTTTACTTTCTCTCCTAGTCCGCGAAAGCCAAAATCGCGAAAGGCCTCCAAGGATGCTTCGCGGTCGATCTGCCCTGCCCGGCCGGCGGCCCAATCGACTTGCAAGGGGATGTGCTGGTTCAGCCGCACCAGCTCGCGGCTGAGGCGGGCTTTGTCCCCCCCTTCCATCAGGTTCTGTTTGCGCTTAGCGCCAGAGATCTCGTGCGCGTGGGCCAGTACCTCATCCAAAGTGCCGTACTTTTCCAGCAACTCGCGGGCGATCTTGGGACCGATCAACGGCACGCCGGGAATGTTATCGACGGAATCGCCCACTAAGGCTTGAAAATCGACGACCTGCTCTGGACGCACGCCCCACTCGGCCATCAGCCCGGCCGCGTCCATAAGGTGGTTCTTGCGGACGTTGTAAATTTGCACGCGCTCATTAATGAGTTGCCGGCAGTCCTTATCACCCGACACCAGGACGCAGTTGCCCCCTCCTTCCGCCACGATGCGCGACAACGTGGCCAAAACATCGTCGGCCTCAAACGTTGGCACCGACAGCACCGGCACGCGAAAGGCCACCAACAACTTTTCGATCAGATCGAATTGCGGAATCAAATCGACGGGCATCTCCGAGCGCGTCGCCTTGTATTCGGAGTACAGCTCGTGCCGAAACGTCGGGCCATGCAGATCGAAGGCGCAAAACAAATAGTCGGGCCGCTTGGCCTCCAGCAAGAACAAGATGTCGCGGGCAAAACCGTACACGGCGTTGACCGGTTCGCCGCGCGGGCTGGTCATTTCGGGAATGGCATGAAAGACCTGAAAGATCAACGAGTGCGAATCGACCACGTAGACCGTCTTGCCCCGCAGATCGGACGGGTCTTCATGCGCTGCCGGCGGCGGCGTTACCGGCTTGGCCGATGGCTTCGGATCGGCGGAAGCCTGGCCGCCGTCGGGCCCAGCGGCTTCCGTCGCGGCTTCGTCCGTTTCAAACATGCTGGTCTGTCGCTGGCGCTTGGCCATGAATACTCCACCGCCACGGCATGGGGGATGTGGGTGAATGGCAGGCGAAACGCCGCCGCGCAAACAAAAGTCGAGGTGCCAGCCGAATCGTGCAGTCTGCTAGTTCTGCTGTCAAGGGAGCGGGCCGCCCGTCTGGCATCGGCAGAGACTGCAATGACAGTACGCTGAAGGCGTACCACAACCCAGCCCAGGGTCGCGAGCGATAGCGAGCGCACCCTGGGTATGGAAGCGCGAGAAACCGTCGTATACCCCGAAGGGGTTTCACAAACGCGATGGGAGACTGCGGATTTCGCGAGAATAGGAATTCACGGCACGCGAACGACTGTGCAACCCCTTCAGGGTTGAAAACATATCTCAAATCACAGCACCCAGGGTGCGCTCGCCAGCGAGCGACCCTGGGCTGAAATATGAAACGCCTTCGGCGTAGTGTGCGATAGCGTCGGTTTGAGTCGATGCATTACCTTCAACGGGCTGCTGCTCGCCCGTCAACCTGGGTAAGCCACGTTGAAGATTCGCAATATGCCGAAAGATTGATTGGCAAGGCGCTTTCCTGCCGACCAAGAAGTAGGCGGCACCGCGCGCCGCTCTCGCCGGACTCTCCAGGGTCGGGCCATTTCGCCAGCGGCTACCCGCTGGGTATTGGAGACCCGGCCCACACTCCACGATTCCGTATTTCCTATGGATATTGCCAGCATTCTGGGACTGCTGCTCGCCATGATCTTCATGGCGGTCTCGGTCGTCATGGGGGGCGGATCGGCGGGCGCGTTCCTGGACCCGGCCTCGATCATCGTCACCATCGGCGGCTGCTTCGCCACGGTGATGGCCATGTTTCCGCTGAAGATGATGTTTCAGCTTCCCAAGGCTTTCATCAAGGTCATCAAGAACAAGCCGCCCAACACCGACGAACTGGTCAAGCAGCTTATCGGCCTTTCGGAAATGGCCCGCCGCGAGGGGCTGGTGGCACTCGACCGCAAGCTGGGCGAAATCCAAGACACCTTCTTGGTGTTGGGCCTGCAGATGGCCGTCGATGGCACGCAGCCCGAGGTCATTTCGTCCGTCTTGCAAACCGAGATGGAAGCACTCAACGGACGCAACAAAGACTTCAAGGGGCTGTTCGACCAGTTCGGCAAGATGGGCCCGGCCTTCGGAATGATCGGCACGCTGATGGGGCTGATCATGATGCTGGGCAACCTCAGTGATCCCGACGCGCTCGGTCCTGGCATGGCGGTGGCCATGATCACCACTCTCTATGGCGCGGTGATTGCCAACGTCATCTGCATTCCCTGTTCCGAAAAGCTGAACTACGTCAACCGCATGGAACTGCAAGCCATGGACATCGTCATGCGCGGCGTCCTCAGCATCCGTGACGGCGAAAGCCCGCGGGCACTAGAACAAAAGCTAGGCGCGTTCACATCGAAAAAACCCCAGAAGGAAGCGGCGTAGGAAAGGATGAAGGCGAAAGGCTGAAGGTATGAGGTATGACAAAGTTGAGCTGATGGCTGATGGCTTCTCCGCCTCTCACTGAAAACTGATAACTGAAAACTAGTTCTTTGGCTATCCAAGAAGACCCACCCGCTGGCGTTCCTGACTGGATCGTGTCGTTTGGCGACATGATGTCCTTGCTGCTCTGTTTTTTCGTGCTGTTGTTTGCGATGGGTAAGACCGAGCAGGCCAAGTTTCAGGCCCTGTCGGAGTCTTTCAACAAGCAGTTTGGTTTCTCGCATAGCAAACGGGCCAAGGTACGTGGCAACCGCCCTGCTTTGAACTCGCGCAATCCGCGGCTGGGCAGCGACCAGACCTCGGTTGTTGACAAACAAGACAACGGCAAGGGCAAGCCCAACAAACGGGCCAATGGGCATTTCGTGACCAACATTGCCCGCAGCGGCGACCTGGCGTCGCGGGGGACGGTGATCGTATTTCCCGAAATGTCCAGCGAACTCAGCGACAAGCATCGCGAAACGCTGGAGTTGGTCTGCCGCACGCAATTGGGGGGGCTGCCCAATCGCATCGAAATTCGCGGCCATGCCAGCGGGCGGCCGCCTGGTGCCGACGATGATTTCGCCGACGATTGGGAACTGGCGTTTCAACGCTGCCGGCAGGTGATGGAATTCGTGGTCAAGCAGCCCGGCATCGACAGCCGCCGCATTCGGCTGGGAGTTTCCGGCCGCAACGAGCCGCGGCGGGCATTGGGGACCAACGACCTGCTGACCGAGAACTCGCATGTCGAGGTCTTCTTGCTCAACGAAACGGCTGCCCCGCCGGGGACGGAGATCGACGAATCGGCTATAGTGCCGGGCGACGAGCCGGCCGATCAGCCGCCGGCGAGCGAGTGATGCGGCACACCGCCGCGGATTCCCCGGAGTTTTACGATGGCAGTTTCGTTGGCGTTTCGTGGCCAGGTTGTTCTTCCAGATCGTATCGAATCTGGCACGGTGCTGGTTCGCGACGGCAAGATCGCCGAATTGCTGCCGGCCGACGCCACGTTACCGGCGGGCACCGAACTGATCGAAGCCGGCACCGGCTTTATCGCGCCCGGCTTTGTCGATCTGCACGTGCATGGCGGGTCGGGAGGCGACTTCATGGATGGCACGCCGGATTCGTTTCGCTTGGCGCTGCAATGCCACGCGCGGCACGGCACCACCAGCCTGGCCGCCACCACCACCGTGGCGACCCACGAACATATTCTGGCCACGCTCCAGCAAACCCGGCATTTTCGCGGCCACCCGCAGGCTAACGGTTCTCGCGTGCTGGGTGCCCACTTTTATGGGCCGTATTTTCGTTACGAAGCCCGCGGGGCGCATCCGGGCGGACCGATTCGGCCGCCGGTCGAGCACGAGTACTCGCAGTACTTGGAGTTCGCGGACGACCTGGTAACGGCGACGGTTGCCCCGGAAGTACCCGGTGCCCAGGAGTTCGCCTTGGCCTGCCGCGACCGTGGCGTACGGACGAATGTCGGCCATTCGTGGGCCACGTTGGCGCAAATGGCGGAAGCGGTCGAATGGGGCGTGCGGCATGTCGATCACTTGTTCTGCGCCATGTCGGACAAGAGCAAGCTGCGGACGTTACAGATGTATCCGATGCAAGGGGGCGTGCTGGAGGCGACTTTGTATTTTGACGAGTTAACGACCGAGGTCATCGCCGACGGCAAACATCTTGATGCCGGCCTGTTGCGGCTGGCCTACAAGTTGAAGGGCCCCGACCGGTTGGCTTTGGTGACAGATTCCAGCCGGGCCCTGGACATGCCTGACGGGCCGTACGTGATTGGCCCGACCGTCGGCGGAGAGCCCCTTATTCGCCGCGATAACGTCGGCATGATGCCCGACGGCTCGGCGTTGGCTTCCAGCGTGATGGGCATGGACCACATGGTCCGCACCTTTATCGAACTGACAGGCCGCCCGGTGTGGGAAGTGATCCGCATGGCATCGTTGACGCCGGCCCGCATCGCCGGCCGCGATGCGGACATCGGCAGCCTGGAACGGGGAAAACTGGCCGATATCTTGCTGCTCGGCCAAAGCCTGCAAATCGAGCGAGTCTTTATCGAGGGGCGAGAGTTGGACCTGGCGGCACACCAAAATTGACGCCGGAGTGCTGGCTTGTTGCAAGCGACACTGGATTCCTACGAAGCCAGCAATTTCTCACCGCGGCACGGCACGACTCTGCCAACTTTCGCGTGGCGGCCAAAGCGTATGCCTAGCCGGCAGGCCGCGCAAGGCAAGAAGGTCCATTTGCAGCGGCCCCAGCCCACGGTGATGAGCCGACCGATGGGCCGGCCTCCCAATCGCCGGTAGCTGCGCAGCGAAGGCTGGTTGGTCCAATCGACCAGCATCACCAGGCTGTCGATGCCCAACTCTTGCAGCTTGTCCATCGCCAATTCCGTGGCCAGGCCATGCAAGCGCTGCCCGCGATAGTCGGGGTGGGTGAAGGCGTTGTACATGTACGCCACGTTGGTTGGCGTGCTCAGGGTAATCGGTGCGCACCGCCCGCCGACGATTCCGTTCAGGGCATACCAGGCAAAGTTGGCCAGGCGGCCATCCGCGGCCGCCGCAAAGCACAAGTCGTGGCAATCCCGGGCCCTTTCGACAAATTCCGGGGCCAGAGAATTCCGCGGATCCTTCTGAAAGTGCTCGATTTCCTCCAGCGTCAGAAAGCCAAACTCCAGATCGGCATGAGGCCCGTCGGCCGCCGGCAGGCTCGACCGGTCGAGCCAGAACATCTGGCTGACTTCCAACCCCATCAACAATTTGCCGGCGCGGTCGGCCGCCAGGCGCGCGGCCGCCATCCAGCCGTGCTGGAGCAGCACCTGGCGCAATCTGCCAAATCTGCGGCGAAGGGCTTTTGGCATGGCCTATTCCGGAATGATTTCGAAAAAACCCGCAACGCGGCCTTTGCCCATGCCGCAAGGTGTACACCATCAGACCATGCCAAACATAGCACGCGGGCTGGTGCCAGGATAAAGGTCGCCGATCGCCTTCCCTCGGACGTTGCTAAATCGCCACATCGTGTTGTAAGGCCGCTCTTTCGTGGGGTGGAAGCAACAAGACAGCCGACCTATCGTGTTCTGACCCATCGCGAAAAACGGCGTTCGTTCGCCCGGATTTGCTTTTTCTAGCCCAAATCGACCCCCTCCAGGCCGTCACCCTGCCCGTCTCCCCTTGGAAGCCAGCGGCATAGCAGTCAGAATGGGACACACCAGAATTCGCCGTCCGCTCCCTGCTCCCCGTTCCGCACTCCTCGCTCCAGCCTCTCCGTGAAGCCCTTTCTCGACCTTTCTGCCGAACAGCTCAAGAACTGGCTGGCCGAACATCGGTTGCCAGTCTATCGGGCAGGGCAGATTCGTCGCTGGTTGTTTGAGAGCCGCGTGGGCGACTTCGAGGAGATGACGAACCTGCCCAAGTCGCTGCGAAAGCTGCTGGCCGCCGAGTTCACGCTTTGGTCCGCCACCATCGCGCAGCACCATCAGGCTTCCGACGGCACCGAGAAACTGCTGCTGGAACTGCACGACGGGCAACGGATTGAATGCGTGCTGCTGCGCGACCGCCAAAAGCGGACGATCTGCATCAGCACGCAGGTTGGCTGCGCCATGGGGTGCGTGTTTTGTGCCAGCGGCTTGGATGGCGTGATTCGTAATCTTTCCACCGGCGAAATCCTGGAGCAGATGCTGCGGCTCAATCGCCTGCAAACGCACGAAGAACGCCTTAGCCATATCGTGGTCATGGGCATGGGCGAGCCGCTGGCGAACCTTAAGAACTTGCTGCCACCCTTGGCCGATGCCACCAACGCCGTGGGATTGGGCATTAGCGCCCGGCGGATTACCGTTTCGACGGTGGGCCTGCCCGAGGGAATTCGCACCTTGGCCCAGCAGAACCTTCCTTACCACCTGGCCGTTTCACTGCATGCGCCCGACGACGAGTTGCGCAGCCGGCTGGTTCCCGTGAACAAGAACATCGGCATTGCCGCCATTTTGGAAGCGGCGGAGGAATACTTCGCCGCGACGGGACGGCGGCTGACGTTTGAGTACGTGTTGCTCGCCGGGTTGAACGACAGCGAGCCGCACGCCCGGCGATTGGCCGCGATCTTGCAAGGCAAGACGGCGCTGGTGAACGTGATTCCCTTCAACCCCGTCAGCGGGCTGCCCTACAAGACCCCCAGCGATGACGCCTTGGCCCGCTTTGTCGAGGTACTGGAACGGGCCGGAATTGGCGTCAAGGTGCGCCGCCGCCGCGGCGACAAGATCGACGCCGCCTGCGGACAACTGCGGCGCTCCGCGGCTGAATCGCCAGCGGTGGCGGAGTCTGGCGCTGTCACCAGTTAGCGGCCTATTCCAATTCCACGATCCGGTTGCTGTCGTCCAGCAAGTGCATCGGCCGGCCGCTGGGATGCAGATAGGTGGAGAGATCGGGGTCGATCCCCAAATGGTGATACAAGGTGGCCAGCACGTTTTGCGGGCCATAGGCTTTATTCACCGGTTGCTCGCCGCGGGCGTCGGTTCGGCCGATGATCTGCCCGGTACGAAACCCGCCGCCGGCAAACAGGGCAAATCCGGCCTTGGGCCAATGGTCTCGTCCGCCGGCAAAGTTCACCCGCGGAGTGCGGCCAAACTCGCCCCACACCACCACGGCAATATCCTTGTCCAAGCCACGCTGATGCAGGTCGGTCACCAGGGCATAAATGGATCGGTCGTAAAAGGGGAGTTTTTCCCGCATCCGCTCGAAGATGTTGCCGACCGGCGAGGCGGCATTGACCTTGCCGTGATCGTCCCAGCCCCCTTCGGCCAGCGTAATCACCGGTACGCCCGCCTCGGCCAAGCGCCGCGCCAGCAAGAACCGCGGCCCATGCCAGGTATGGCCCGCCTGGTACGGCCAGGTGAATTTGTGATCGTCGCCATATAACTCGCGGGTTTCCTTCGATTCTTGCTCGATGTCGAACGCCGCGCGCACCTGGGGCGAGGTAATCATGTCGATCGCCTGCGCGGTGTAATGGTCGACTGCTTCCATCTGGCCCGATGCATCGAGCGAGCGCTGCAACTGGTCGAAAGCCCCTTGTAGTGCCTGGCGATTGCCGAGCCGCGCCCGATCCATGCCGGGCTGCAGTTCCAGGTTATTCAGCCCCTGGCCCAGCGGTTCAAACGGCGCGTAGGCCTGGCCCAGGTAGAGCGGCACATCCGACGCGGCAATGTTGTAATACTCCGTCAGCCCCATGCTGATGTAGGGGGGCAGCATCGACCGCGTGTCGCGCAGCTTGCTGACAATCGAGCCGAACGAGGGCCGAATCGGCGGAGACAAAAACGGAGCCAGCGGCGCGGCAGGGTAGCCCGTGTAGACCTCGTGCATCTGGTGGTCGCCCTGCTTGAAGGCCATGTTGCGAACCACCGCCAATTTGTCGGCGATCTTGGTTTGCAGCGGCATCAACTCGCAGATATCCAACCCTGGCACGTTGGTGGCAATCGGCGAAAACTCACCCCGATAGTCCGCCGGGGCCCCCGGCTTCATATCGTACATTTCCAAATGGCTGGGCCCGCCGGGCAGGCAGACCATAATCACGCTCTTGGGCTGGCTGTATTGCACCGCGGCCTCGCCACGCAGCCGCAGCAAATCGGCCAGACCCAGCCCCCCCAACCCCATTGCCCCAACCTGGAGAAACCCGCGACGGCTCACGGAATCGCAAAACGACTGCGGAGTACCGGCGATGCTCAACATGAAGTCTTCTCCCGGTCAAAACTTGCCTCTTCCGCACGTCCCTCCCTTGAAGACGCAACAACCAGCGTTGATGGATACTTTAGCCGTTCGATCGGCCAGCGGCAAGGACAAAGCCGCCAGCCATCACCTTGGCGGTTACGTTCGCCAATCCAGCCGCCTTTTCATCCTTCATCCTTCCGCCTTCATCCTTTCCCCCTCAGTCCCACCGCAGCTTGCGTATGCCCACGAACATGAATACGAAGGCAAAGCCGGCCAGCACGGCCGCGTGCGGCAGTATGGCCAGCGAGCCCTTGCCGTCGCGAAGCAGGACGTAATAGGCATCCATGGCCCAACCGGTGGGCAACAGCAGTGAGACCTTTTCCATCCACACCGGGCCCATCGACACGGGGAACATCCCCCCGCCCAACGCCGTTAGCACTAGCGAGATCGGGGCACCGATTGCTTCGACCGTCTCCTCCCGCTTGGCCAAGGCCGAAATCAACAGGCCCAACGACGAACTGACCAGAATCACCAGACTGGTGATGAGCACCATGCCCGGCCACGCCGACAACGGTGGGCGGACCCCCACGATCCAGCCAAAGCCAAACATCACAATCGCCTGAATCACGCCGACGATATACACGCCAAACGTCTTGCCGAAGATAATCATGCCGGGGGTCAACGGCGAAATCAGCAACCGGGCCAGCGTGTTTTGCCGCTTTTCGCGAACCAGGGCCATGCCGCCGTTGACGATACAGTTCATCAAAATGAACATCACGCCGTTACCCGTTACGGCTTGCGTGAAAGAGCTGAACCCGGTCGCCGTGGCGCTCTTGCCCTGCTCCACGCTCTGCCAATCGAGCGGCAAGGGGTCTTTTTGGGCCGCCACCCGCACCAGCCGATCCACGGCCGTTTCCACCACGCTCCGCGACACGTTGCGGGTGGGATTAACCAACAGATCCAATTTGATCGGTTTGCCATCTTCCAGCGCTTGCGAAGTACCGGCCGGCAAGATCAGCACGCCGCCAAGCTGCCGGGCCGCCACGCGCTGTCTAGCGTCCTCCAATTCCGCCGGTTGCAAGAACTCAAAGGTAATATCGGCCCCGCCCGAGGCATCTTCCGCGGAGTCCTTCTTATTGGCCCGCTCCATCACCTCGCGCAGGCGTTGCGAAATCAGCCCGTTGTCTTCATCGAGCAGGGCGATGGTCGCCTTGAGATTCTTGGGTTCAAAACCTTGAAATGCCAACCCGGAGATCAACGTCATCAGGATCGGCAGGGCGATCACGAATACAAACGTAATCTTGTGCTGAAACCGCACGAAGCAGTCTTTCCAGCCGAGCATGAGGGCTTCGCGCATGGGTCAGTTCCTTAGCTCCCGACCCGTGTAATGCAGATAGACCGCGCCCAAATTGGGGGCCTGCACATCGACATGCCGCACTTCCAACCCGGCGGCTTGTAGCGTTTGAATGACTTGCGGCAGCAGTTCGCTGCCGGCGGAGGTCGCCACCCGCACCGTGCCGTCGCCAGCGGAAGCTTCACCCACTTGCGGCAAGGCCTTCAGCCGTTCGAGGCACTTGTTGGTATCGCCGCGAACGCCTAACTCCAAGACCGTGCTGATGCCGGTTGCCCGGACCAATTCGGCGGGCGTCCCTTGGGCGATCAGCTTGCCGTGATCGACAATCGCCACCCGGTCACACAATGCCTCGGCCTCTTCCATATAGTGCGTGGTCAAGATAATCGTCTTGCCGCGGGCTTTCAGGCGTTCGATGACTTTCCAAATCGCCTCGCGGGTGGCGGGGTCCAGTCCCACGGTCGGTTCGTCCATGAAGACAATCTCGGGATCGTGGACGAGCGCCGCGGCGATATTTACGCGGCGCTGCATGCCGCCCGACAGGCCCGACACCGCCACGCTATCGGCCTTGTCGGTCAGTTCCACCGCTTCCAGAAGTTCACTGACGCGGGCCTCCATGGGTGCTCCCCACAGCTTGTACATCTGCGAGAAGAACCGCAGGTTGTTCCGCGCGGAGAGCGTCTCGTACAGGGCAATTTCTTGCGGCACCAGCCCCAGTAGCGGCTTGATGGCGGCGTTCTCCCGCGGCACGCTCATGCCGTGGATGGTGATCTCTCCCTCGGTGGCCGGCAGCAGCGTGGTCAGCACGCGGATGGTGGTCGATTTGCCGGCACCGTTGGGGCCCAGCATGCTCAGCAGTTCGCCGCGGCGCACATCGAGCGACAGCCCATCCACCGCCGTGAAATCGCCATAGCGTTTGACCAGCCCGCGGACTTCGATGGCGTTGGTCGTATCGGGCATGAGGTCGGCAAGAAATGGATAGAACGAACGAGCGTCGCCAGGATTTAGCAAGAGGGTGTAGGCTAACGCCCGTTGCTGGGATGGTCAAGGAAAGGAGCTTTTGGTGTTCAGTTTTCAGTGTTCAGTTTTCCGGAATCAATTTTGAAGCGCGGTTGGTGGCGAACGCGACCCAGGCTTGTAATTGTGATACGCTTTGAACCTGCCCGCCCTGTACTGGTGAAGATGGTAGCGTTGCCGGGTCGCGTTTTGTTACATACCCGCCCTGCTCCCTCTCCCGGTACTACGGGAGAGGGTTGGGGTGAGGGCGCGGCGAGGACCGATTGTCCATGCGCCAAACACTCGCGCCGGCCGCCACTTAGGAGGCGAGGGTTTTGCCGCGAGGATCGCGTCGTGCCGTCCTGCTTCATTGTCTTTTATTCATCCGCTAACACGCCGCCACGTTTCCGCGGTTTACCAAGATTGAAGAGGACTACCGCCCATGCCATCAACCGATGCCAGCCAGCCAGCCCCGCTCACATCGAATGGCAAAACGCTTATCCTGGCCACGGCCTTTCTGGGCTGGATGTTCGCCGGCACGTTGATGGCCATCACGCCGCTGACCAGCGGGTCGGCCATCAAGGAGATGATTCCGGCCACGCGCGTCAGCCAGCCAGCCAAGCCAGTCGGTCCCTCGTCTGAATCGCCAGTGCCGGCCGCAATCAAGGATTCCGCTGCCGCGCCTCCCGCTGCCGCCGCTAAGAAAGACCCCAACTCTCCCGAAGCTATCATTGGCCGCTGGTTTGCCTGGTTCAACGCCGCCTTCTTACTCGGGGGGGCCACAGGTGGCTTTGTGTTCGGTTGGGTCGGGGACCGTGCCGGCCGTACCAAGGGAATGGCGTTCAGCATCTTGTGCTTTACGATCTTGTCCGGCGTGAGCTACTTCGTGACATCACCCTGGCAATTGTTGGTGTTGCGGTTTCTGGCCTGCATGGGTGTGGGCGGCATGTGGCCCAACGGTATCGCCATCGTCTCCGAGGCTTGGGCAGGTGTCTCCCGAACATTCCTGGCCGGCCTGATTGGCACCGCCGCCAACGTAGGCATTGTTATGGTGGGCCTGTTGGGCTTGTTTTTCGTCGTCACGCCCGACAACTGGCGATGGCTGATGTTGGTGGCCACGGCACCCGTCGTGCTGGGTGTGTTTATTCTGTTTGCCGTGCCGGAGTCGCCCCGTTGGCTGTCGGGCGCGGCGGCGCGGCAGTCGGCACCGCCGCTGGCGGCGGAAGTCTTTAAGCCGCCGCTGCTGGGGCTGACGTTAGTGGGAATCTGCCTGGGAACGATTCCACTGTTGGGCGGCTGGGGAAGCGGCAACTGGCTCGTCCCCTGGTCTGAACAAGTTGGCGGCAAGCTCGACCCCGATCTGAAAGCCTGGACCCTCATCGCCCGTTCGACCGGCGGCAGTATCGGCAGCTTGCTGGGTGGCTGGGTGGCCGGCGTCCTGGGACGCAAGCGGAGCTACTTCTTGATCAGTTTCGTCTCATTGGCCATCAGCGAATACATCTTCTTGAAGCTCACGCCAGCCCTGCGGACCGAAGCCGGCCCCTGGGATTTTCTACTGGGATTGTTCGGCCAAGGTAGTCCGGTGACCTGGAGCGAGGTCAACTGGTTCTCGCTGTGGACCTTCAACCTGGGAGTCATCAGCGGGCTATTCTTTGGCTGGCTGCCGCTCTGCCTGCCGGAGCTGTTTCCTACCCGCGTGCGATCGACTGGAGCTGGCGTCAGTTTCAACTTTGGCCGGATTGCCTCAGCCTGCGGCGTGTTGGTGGCGGGCCAGCTTATCGACTACTTCGCCGGCGATTACGGCCGGGTCGGTTCGATGATGAGCATGATCTATTTGCTGGGGATGATTGTGATCTGGTTCGCCCCTGACACAACCAGCACGGACCTGGCCGCATAAAACCATACACCTAGGCCGCGTTGGCCAAATGGAGTTTCGGTTCCGCCGGCTGCAACTGCTGTTGAACCAGCCGGCGGTACTCTTGCTCGATGGCCAATTGCGTTCCGGGACGGACGCGGGCTACCGCCCGCAAGGTTATCTCCGACAGATTTCGTCCCACCACGCCTTGCATTTCTGGCATGGCCAGAACCTCCGGCCGGGTGCGGCGGAGTGTCTCACCGGCGGCGGCCATGGCGCGAAGAATTCCCTCCACATCGCTGGCCAAGGGGGTCTGTACATCGACCACCACGTTGACGTAGCCCTTGGATTGGTTGACGACCTGCTTGATGGTCCCGTTGGGGACAATGTGCAAGTGGCCAAATTCATCGCGAATCTGCGTGTGGCGGACGGCGATGGCCTCGACCACGCCTTTGGATCCTCCTACCTGCACGGTGTCGCCCACCAGGAACTGCCCTTCAAACAGAATGAAAAATCCCGACACGATATCGGTCACCAGGTTCTGCGCTCCTAGGCCGACCGCCAATCCCAAGATACCGGCCGAGGCCAGCAGCCACTTGGTATCTTGCCCCCACACATCCATCATCATGACGACCGCGCCAAAATAGAGCAGATACTGGCAGCCCGACTGCACCAGCGGAGCCAACGTCTGCCGCTTTTGGTCGGCGGGCCGGTCGGAATTTCCCACGCCAAACAACTGCGCCAGCAACACTTGCAGCAGTTCGATGGCCACCCGCGTACCGAAGAAGATGCCGATGCATTGCACCGTCTTGGGACCGTAGTCCGCGACAAAAGCGATAAAGTGCAATTCCTTCACGCACAGCGACGCCGCACAGACGTAGACAGCCGCCTCAAAACAGCGCACGCCCAGCGGGATCAGGCCGGTCAAGCTTTGCCAGTAATTGACGAACCGCGTCGTTCTCAACCGCCGGTCCCCCAGGCTTTCGGCCGGGCCCATCAGGGCCCGCGCCGCCAGCGTCAACAGCCGGGCGGCTACCAGAATGGTCATCACCCGCACGGCAAAGCCGACGGCCGGCAGCGTGATGCCGCCAAGACCCAGCAAATAGCTGGTGCCTCCCACGGCCGCCACCAAAGTCATGGCCAAGGCGTAGCGTTCCAGCAGCAGAAACCAGCGCCGGGTGACATCGTCCGCGCCTTGCTTTCCCAGCCAGGCGGCCGCGCGCGTTTCCAGCGCGGCGCGCAGTCGGCGAATGATCCGCGTGCTCAGCCCGCACACGACCAGCAAGGCCAGCAACTTGCCGCCGCACCAGGCCAGTGTTTCGATTTGTTCCCAGGTAAGATTCTGGGCACGCTGTGTCAGGTCGGCGCGAATATCGTGCCCCGCCAGATGAAAGGCCATGCCGATCATCACCGTGCCAGTGGCGGCGGCAAACGTCAGCCACCCCAACGCTGCCTGCAGCGATGATTGAAATTTGCCCGCCACCGCCTGCCAGCCGCCGGTTGCGGCTTCCACACCTGGCCGAATGCCGCGCCCCAACAGCCAGCGCAACGTCAGCCAGCCCACGGCAATGGCGGCCAGCGCGGCGCCTACGGCTGTCAGGTTGCTGGCAAAGCGGTCGTTGTAGACCACCGAATTCACAAAAGAGCTCAAGCGCTGCTGGATGTTCATCGCGGCCACCGGGGGCAAGGAATTGGTCTCTTCGCGCGGCTTCCACCTCGAAATCTCCGCGCGTCGGAAACATGGCTGGCGCGCAACGATAGACGGAAAGTCCGCGGATGAGGCTTCTACAGAAGCCGCCCCGGCAGGGCAAGGCCAGTCCTTACTTTGGAAAGCTGTCAAGCTGTCACCTGGTTGCCATGCGATGAATGCACTCACCAGGGCCTATCGGTCCAGCAACTCTCCGGACATTTGGAGATGATGCGTTGCCTGCGGGTTGGAAAACGCACCGCCAATTATTCGAAGGTTGGTGAGAACCACGAATCGAACGAATCTAACGAATGAAGCTTTTGAGTGGAAACTTGCTGGAGAAATGGAGGCGGGCGGCGTCTAGAAAAAAGCCGTACCTTCAAATCCTTATTCGTTAGATTCGTTTGATTCGTGGTTCTTCACAGGGCAGATGCGATCCCGCCGTTTTCGGTCGCGAAGCACAATATGGCATGAATACGGCGTTTTCGCGGCCTCGGCCTCTCACCTGGAACGCCGATTGTCGCCGTCGGAGACGGCTCCTACAGCCAAGTGCCACCGATGACAACAACTTGCCCGCTATCGTTGCATTATCATCAAATGTAAGGCAAAACTCGATCATCCTTGACGGCGGCGCGGCAGGGACCAAGACTAGACGGAACTTCATTACACCCGTTGCTATCTGGAAGTCCCACACCGATGCATTGTCCTATTTCTATCCACCGCTGCTGGCCGTATTTGTTGTTTGCTGTCTTAGCCGTTGCGGCCAGCGGCCGGCCGGCCGATGCGGCGGACGAGTTTGCGCTGCGGGGGGGCGAGACGGTGTTGTTCTTTGGCGACAGCATCACGCAAAACGGCGGCTACGTGGACTATGTCGAGGCTTATCTGCGAACCCGGTTTCCCGACCTGCGGTTTGCGGTCATCAACCACGGCATCTCCAGCGAGACGGTCTCGGGCACTAGCGAGGAAGACCACGATCCACGCCGGCCCGACTCTCATCAGCGGTTCACCCGCGACGTGGCCGAGTGGCGGCCCGATGTCCTGGTAGCCTGCTTTGGCATGAATGACGGCAACTACCATCCTTTCGAACCGGAGCGGTTCGAGGCCTATCAGGCTGGCATACGCCGATTGCTGGCCCGTGCCCGCGACGAAGCCGGCGGCCCGCGGGTGACACTGATGACGCCCCCCCCTTACGACCCCTACTTTCGCAAGGTCTACGACCCCAACGCCAAGTCCTTTGGCTACAAGTACGCCGCGATCGACTACGACGAGACGTTGCGGCGGTACAGCGAATGGCTGCTCTCGCTGCGAGAAACGGACTTGCCGATTGTCGATCTGCACGGCACCATGAATGAGCATGTGCGGCAGCGGCGGCAGTCCACCGTCAGCTTTACGCTCTCGCCCGATGCCGTCCACCCCAACCCCACGGGCCACCTGCTGATGGCCAGCCAGTTGTTGCTGGCCTGGCATGCGCCCGCCGAGGTATCCGTGGCCGAACTGGACGGCGAAGCCATGCGCGTGCTGTCGGGCGAGATCGACGATTGGAAACGCCAGGACGACGGCTTTAGCTTTACCTGGCAAACCAAACTCCCCTGGCCGGCCGATTCCCGCTGCGATCAAGAGTCGATCACACTGGAACAAATCCCCCAGCGGTTGAACCGCCAAACGCTTGTCGTCAAAAACGTCCCCGCCGCCCGCTACCGGTTGATGGCGGGCGACGATAAACTATCGATCGCCACGCGCGAGGAATTGGCGGCCGGCATCAACCTGAGCTCCTTGGCCCGGCTCCCATCCACCGTGCGGGCGCAAGAGGTGCTAAAACTGGTGCAGGAACGCAATCGCCTGCGGTACGACTCGTGGCGCAAACGCATTCTGGGCCAAGAGGGAACCGCCGAACTGGGCAAAGCGGAGCGCCGCGCGGCCATGCTCGACGAAGAACTGGCCGAGCTGTGCCAGCCGATAAAGCTAGACCTGCGCCTGATAGCCGTTGCGGATTGAGTAGGGTGGGACAAGCGGCCATTGGCCTTTCCTTGAAACACGGTTTATCCGCGATGTCCCACCATTCCCGCCACCATTTCTGTAGAAGCAGATTTCATAACCGATCACCGGCGCCGGTGGGACATCGCGGGCGAGCCGCAATTAAGTGGACCACCCATATCCGCTTGTCCCACCGTACCATTCACCCCCCCGGCAATTCGCCAAACCGCACGTGATGCACCCAGGCGGGCGGAAAGTTCAGCCAGACGCCGTCGCGATGGATTTCGTGTCCGTTGAGGACCTGTCCGAGAGCCTGGCCGACCTCGCGCAGCCGCTGCCGTTCGCCCCGGCCGCTGACCACCGATCGCGCCGGGCGGACCGCCATGTACTCAAAGAACGACAGCGTCCCCCCCGGCATCAGCAGCCGCGTAAACGATTGCAAAATTCGCTGCACCACATCGGCCGGAAAATTATTCAGCGGCAAGCCCGACACGATGACCTGGTAGGTTGGCTCTTGGGGCAGTTCTTGCACCGGCAAATGAATCACGCGGCTGCGGGACGCGGCAGGCAAATAGGCCGGATCACTTTCAAATCGTCGCCGCAGATGGTCGACAAAGGCGTCATTCAACTCCACCAGGTCAAACTGGTCTTCCTGGTGCAGGCGGGGCAAGATGGCGCTCGTCACCGCGCCGGTTCCGGGGCCGACTTCCAACACGCGTTTGGGGCCGGGCGTTTCGCCTACGTACCTGGCAAGAGCCGCCGCCAGCCGTTTGCCGCTGGGAGCCACGGCACCTGTCGTCTCGAAATTGCGCAAGAACTCACGAAAGAAAATCCGGCGACCCGAGGGAGAACGCGACATCAAAAGCCCCACTTTCTCCCTCTCCCCCTGGGAGAGGGCCGGGGTGAGGGTTGCATCGCAATTGCGAATCGTTCGTAGTATCCCCTCTCCCCAACCCTTCCCCGGAGTACCGGGAGAGGGAGCTTGAAGCAGAAGTCAATTCGGACCATATCCTAAGCCTTTCTGGGCAGCAGTGGCGGATGGTCGGTAATCACGCCGTCCAAGCCCCAATCGACACACTGCTGGTGTTCCGCCGCGGTCTCCACGCCATACACAAAACTTCGCAATCCCGCGGAACGGGCCTGGGCCAGCACCTCGGCATCCAAGAACTCGTAATGCCAGACAATTGTCTTTACGCCCCGCGACCAGTCGGGATACAAGGCCCGCGCGTCGCACGGCCGATGGCACATCAAGACGCCGTAGTCGCCTTCAACCTGGCTGGCAACTTGCCGCACCACGGTATGCCAGAACGAAATCACCACCAAACGGTGCGTGGCCCCGTAGCGGCGCACGGCGGCAACCGCGGCTGGGGCGGCGTCGGGCGTCTTGACCTCCAACAGCCACAGCCCAGCGGCCGATTGCTGTAGAGCTTCGTCCAACGTCGGAACGGCATAGCCGGCCTGTTGGGCCAACTCGGCGCGGGTCACGGCGCAAATGGGGCGGCCATCGGGGGCGACCCGGTCGTGGTACAACACGGTCGCGCCATCCGCCGAGATACGCAGGTCGGTCTCGATGCCGTCCACGCCCAACCGGCGCGCCGCCTCAAACGCGGCTAATGTGTTCTCGGGTGCTTCGGCGTGGAAGCCGCGATGCGCGATCACAAGCATGTCGGGCTATTCCACCAAGGGCGGCAATTTCACGGCCATCGCGCACGAACCGGCGCGAAAGCAAGGTATCATAAATAACAGGCAGAGTCAGCAGCCGAGTGCTTAACCGGAGACATGTACGATGCAGCTCAAGATTTGCCGCGGCCTGGTCTTGCTGGCCTTGCTGGCGCTGCCCGGCTGGCGCGGCGGTGAGTTGGGTGCCGAAGAGCCCCAGCGTGTGGCGGCAATCGTCAGCACTTATTACCACAATTCGCATGCCGATCTGATTGTGGGGCGGCTGTTGCAATCGCATACGCTGGACGGCCAGGGACGCTTTCCCAATCTCAAGCTGGTCTCGCTGTATATCGATCAAGAGCCGCCGCCGGGCCGGCCCGAGAACACCCGCGCGTTAATGGCGCAACACAACGTGCCGATCCACAAGACCATTCGCGATGCCTTGGAGTTGGGCACCGGCAAGCTGGCGGTTGATGGCGTGCTGCTGGTCGCCGAGCATGGCCAGTACCCGGTCTCGGTGACGGGGCAGATGGTATACCCCAAGCGGCAAATGTTCGCCGAGATCGCCACGGTTTGCGAGCGCAGCGGACGAAGCGTGCCGGTCTTTGTCGATAAACACCTGGCCGACAACTGGCGGGATGCCAAATGGCTGTACGACGAAGCCGCGCGGCTAGAAATTCCATTGATGGCGGGCAGTTCGGTGCCGCAGACCTGGCGATTTCCCGCCACTGACGTGCCGCGCGATGCCCAACTGCGCGAGATCTTCATGTTCTCGTACCACACGTTGGATGCCTACGGCTTCCACGCCTTGGAGACCTTGCAAGCCCTGGCCGAGCGCCGCGCCGGCGGCGAAACCGGAATTCGCCGCGTGCAAACCGTGACGGGCGATGGTGTCTGGCAGGCCCTGGAGCAACAACAGTTCGACAGGCGGCTGTTCGACGCGGCCTTATCGCGGCTGAAACTTCCTCCACCCACGGAACCTCCCTTGCGCGAGCAAGTCCCCGAGCCGGTGCTATGGCGCATCGAGTACGAAGACGGGCTGCTGGCGACGGTCCTCACGCTCAACATAGCCGTCAAGGAGTGGGCCGCGGCCTGGCGCGATGCCGACGGCAACATCGACTCGACCTTGTTCTGGACGCAAGAATTCCGCCCGCTGGGGCATTTCTCGTTTCAAGTCGATGGCATCGACGAATTCATCCACACCGGCCAACCGCCGTGGCCCGCCGAGCGGACCTTGCTGACCAGCGGATTGCTGGACGAGCTGCTCCTCTCCCAACGCGACGGCGGCCAGACGCGCCAAACCCCGCACCTCAAACTCACCTACCGCAGCGACTGGAACTGGAAAAAACCACCCGACCCGCCCCCAGATCGCCCGCTGAATGGTGAATAGAGAGGAAAGTATGAAGGCGGAAGGATGAAGGATGAAAAAAGCCATCAGCGGAGAATCTGTCAGCCATCAGCTTGCTGCTAATAGCTGATGGCTGACAGCTTCTCCGCTATTGCCTCACCCCACCTTCTTCAACTTCGTCACCCGGCCCGTCGGTACCCATTCCACAACAAAGATGTTGCCTTCTTTGTCAAAACAGGCATCGTGCGGGTGGATGAAGCGGCCGTTTTCCCAGCGGGCCGGTTGGCCGCGCATGGTGAATTTCATGTCGTCCAGAACGAGCTTGGTCCATTCCGGGTCGTAACCCAGATGGATGATCGGCTGGTTCTCCCGGTCCATGATCGTGACGCGGGCGTGCAGATCGGGAACCAGCAATTCGCTGCCGCGGATATCAAAATGGGCCGGAAAACTGACCCCCTCCACGATCCGCAAGAACTGGCCGTCCAACGTAAAGTATTGCAGGCGGGCGTTGGCCCGGTCGGCGACGACCAGTTCGGCTTCGCGGCCGGGGCGGTTGTCGAGCCATAGCCCGTGCGGTGTTTTCATCTTGCCTGGTTCGCTCCCCTCGCCGCCCCAAGTGCGGACCCATTTGGCATTCTTGTCGTACTGGTGGATGTAATGGGCACCGTAGCCATCGGCAATGTAAAAACCGCCGTCGGGTGCAAAGGCCACGTTGGTCGGCGAGTACTTGGTGTCGGGCTGGTAGACGCCCGGCTCTTGAGGGACGGTGATCTCCCACACATGTTCACCCAGCAGGTTCGTCTTGACCGTGACACCGTGGAACACATCGCAAAGGTATAAGAACTCCTCGGCATTTTCCTTACGGATGTCGATGCCGTGGCCTCCCTGGTGGTACTCTTTGCCAAACGAGCGGACAAACTTGCCGTCGGCGTCAAAAACGCCGATCGCATCGACCGGCTCGGGCGTCTTGGAACGGTGCTTGATGTAGACCAGGCCCTCCTCATCGATGGCCACGCCGTGGGTTTCGGCCCATACCCAGCCGTCGGGCAGTTCGCCCCAGCCGTGGTGGCACTCGTAGGTATGCTCGCCAGAACCAATCACGGCCGGCTTGCTGCCCGATTTGTTCTCCGCCCCCAAGATCGTCGGGCCGGCATAGGCAGCCAAGGCCGCGGCGGTGCCGGCCTTGATGAATGAACGGCGCGAAGCGGCGGAGGATTTTGTCGTACGGTCATCGTGGGACATGGCGGTAATCCTGGGCAATAAGCGGTTCATTCGGCGATGCGAGAGGCGGCGCAATAGGATCACTATTACTCTGCCCATCAAGCCGAGGCAAGCGCAGGCAATTGAAGATCATGCAATGATGCGAACCGACGATCGCACCCTACGCCGAAGGCGTTTCATAATCCAGCCCAGCGGCTGGGTTGTAGAACGCCTTCGGCGTACAGTCACTGCATTATCTTCAATTGTCTAAGGCAAGCGCCCGACTGTTGATTTACGAAATGGCTTTGCTATGCTGTCCAGCGATTTAAGGCGGGGAATCGCGAACGGGAGAATAGAACGATGTATTGCCGTACGTGCGGCCAGCAACTGGCCGAGAATGCCGCTGCCTGCACGGCGTGCGGCGTCCCACCAGATGCCGGAAAAAAGTTCTGCCAGGCGTGCTGTGCCGAGACAAACCCCGCGGCCATCATGTGCGTGAAGTGCGGGGTTGCGTTGAGTTCACCTTCTTTCCTTGGAGTCTTGAGCATGTCCGACCCCTCTAACAAAGCCATTTTCGCGGGCCTGAACCAGACCGGCTTGATCGCATTCATTATCCTATTGCTGGTTTGCCTGCCACTCTGCTGGCTCCCCTGGGTCATCAAGTCGTGCAAAGGCTCGTAAGCAAGGCCATCACGAACATCGGGCGCACTTTTGCGCTGGCCTTGTTCGTGGTGTATTGCCTGTGGAATCTTTTTTGGATCTGCCAGTGGCGGATTCCGCCGTCGTTGTTCTTGGCTTTCACATCGCTCCCCTGTCCAACCACCGGTTGTACGCGCAGCGTGGTCAGCCTGCTGAACGGTGATGTGGTGGAATCGTGGCGCTGGAATCCGTTGACGATTCCCATCATCGTGCTGTTCTGTGCAACGCTGGGCTGCTTGGTCTGCCGCGCGGCGGCGAGAAAGCCGCTGCTGTTGCCCGGAAAATTTCTAACAGCCTGGGGCGGGCTGCTGGGACTGGCGTGGGCCTGCAAACTGCTCGGTAACCCCAGCTATTGGTAGCGGCCAACAGCCCCGTTCGGAATAATTCCCCAGGAAGGATTCGAACCTTCACTAAGTGGTCCAGAGCCACTCGTGCTACCGTTACACCACCGGGGATCGGTGTCATTCCCTTCCGACCACGTCCGCTTCTTAACCTGCTTACGCGACACGGGTTGCCGGGCGGGGGTTCGGTCTTCGCCCGTGCTTCTCAGGACGTAAGATTAGGCGTCGGTTGGCGATAGGTCAAGGGCGGTGTCGGCCGTCAGGCATTCGAAGATTATGCGCGGCCGCGGCCCGCGAATACCACAGGGACGGGCAGGCAATTAAAGATAATAAACCACGAATCGAACGAATAAGGATTCGAAGGTACGAACAATTCTAGTCGCCGGCTGGCCCCCATGCTCGAAACAAGTGTCCGCTCGGGAGACTCATTCGTTAGATTCGTTCGATTCGTGGTTCTCACCTTGCCTCCGCTTCTTAGCGCCGCGGATTCAAGCCGCGGGCCGCGGCCCCCTTCATCCTTCATCCTTTCGCCTGCGCCTTTCCCCCGTCCCCGCCCAACCGGCCAGCGTGGTCCCATCAACTCCGTTGCCCAACTGCGTCGCCAGCCAATCGACATGCGCCAAGACCGGCACTGCACAGCGATGTTGCAACTCCTGGAGATTGCTTGAGCGGCTGGGATCGGCGGAATCCGACGGTGGCGCGGCTTCATTGAGAATGACCCCAGCCACGCATAATCCCTTTCCGTAGTGGGCCGTCGCCAACAACGTCTGCAAGGTGGCATTGATGGTCCCCAGCCGGTTGGCCGCCACCACAATCAGCGGAAAGCCAAACTCAAAGGCCAAATCGGCCACGAAGTCGTCGTCGCTGATGGGGCTGAGCAGTCCGCCGGCTCCCTCGACCAGCACAATCTCCGATCGGTCCCGCCAATACCGCAAGCCCGTCCGCAGCAAGCTGGCATCAACCTGTTTGCCCTCGGCGCGGGCCGACAGGTGCGGTGCTAAGGGCGCGGCAAAACATTGCGGGCAGACGCGATCCAACTCCCCCGGCCGGCCAGCCGCCTGCCACAGCGCCGCGGCATCTTCCGATTGCAGCTTGCCCTGAACCCATTGGCAGCCGCTCGCCACGGGCTTGTAGACACCGACTTTGTAGCCGCCAGCCGCCAGCGAACGGGCCAGCAATGCGGTAACGTACGTCTTGCCGACGCCCGTGTCGGTGCCGGTGATGAACAAGCCAGCCTGGGGCGACATGCGGGTGGGGTCAGGTGGAAACGCGGGCCAGTTCGGCGATGGCCTCGCCATCGGTGACGATGGGCGTGGGGCGGCCTTGGCGGTCGGGGATGGTGAACTGGGTGTAGTCGATCCCCAAATGCCGGTAAATGGTAGCCAGAAAATCTTGCGGGCCGACGCGGCGCTCCACCGGGCCCTCGCCGCGGGCGTCGGTCGCGCCGATCACCTGGCCGGTCTGAATGCCGCCCCCCGCGAAGATCATGGAGTTGGCGCCGGGCCAATGGTCGCGGCCTGGCTGCACCACCCCGGCGGCACCGCTGGCCACGCCCGCCCCCGTACTGGCCACATGGCTAATCCGTGGCGTGCGGCCAAATTCGCCCGTCACAATCACCAGCACACGGCGGTCGAGCCCGCGTTGGTAGATGTCCTCGATCAAGGCCGACACGGCCTGGTCCATCGTGGGAACGCGATAGGCCAAGGCCTGAAAAACGTGTTGATTGACCGCGTGGTCGTCCCAGTTGGCCACGCGGCCGCAGAGCGGGCCATCGAAGGTGGTGGTGACAATTTCCACGCCCGCCTCGACCAACCGCCGCGCCATCAGGCATTGCTGGCCCCACTGGTTGCGGCCATAGCGGTCGCGCAGTTCGGCCGGCTCCTGGCTCAGATCGAACGCCTTGGCCGCCGAGGGGCTGGTCAGCAGATCGACCGCTTGGCGTTCGAAATTGTCCATGGCGTCCATGACCCCGGTGCGGTCGATGCCGCGGCGGAATTCGTCGAACGACTGCCGCAATGCCACGCGCTCGCGCAGACGGCCGGTTTGCGATTCATCGGCCAGCCCCACGTTGGGGACGGAAAAGTTCGGCGCGCTGGGGTCGCCCGTCACGCGGAAGGGATCCCACGACGGCCCTAAATAGCCCGCCCCGGCAATCGTAAAACTGTCGTAATTGACGATCGGATTAACGCCGATGTAATTGGGCAATTGACGCGGTTGGCCGCGGCGGGCGTAGTTGGCCACCGACATAAAGTCGGGGTAGACCGGTGCCGGCTTGTCTTGGCGGTCGGGGTCGCCCGACAAGACTTGCAGCGAACCAGCCGGATGCCCGCCGCCGGTATGCGCGATGGAACGCAACAGCGCGAACTTGTCCGAAATGGCCGCTTGCCGCGGCAGCAGTTCGGACAGCCGCAAGCCCGGTGTGCGGGTTTCGATGGTCGAGAACGGCCCGCGGTAGTCGGTCGAGATTTGCGGTTTGGGATCGTACGTATCGAGATGGCTGCATCCCCCCCTCAACCAGACGATGATCACCGCCGTGGGGCCGGATTGGGCGGCGGACTGGGCTTCCGCCCGGGCGCGCAACAGCGCCGGCAGCGAAAGCGATCCAAATCCGGTCAGCCCGACGCGGAGAAACTCCCGCCGCGACGATGAGCGGCCAGGCCGTGCGGTATGGTTGGGACGGGTAGGCATGGTTTCTATTGTACTCGAATCACCCGTGGCAGTCGCCTGTATCTTTCGAGACGCAGTCAGGCGATTGGTGGGGCTTGTTTGCCGGGCTGGTGGAGATGGGATAGTCTGGTAAAGGCTGGCATCTAGAGCCGGTACGCCGGCGGCATGCCGGGTAGCGACTGGCCAACGTCGTCAGGCCCCATTCTGTTGTGGAGATTCAACTCGTGGAAGGTGGAAACACAAATCGCAAGATTGCCCTGGCGATTGCCGTGGCGGCCTTGCTGGTGGGGGCGTACCTGGCGACGCGAAATATGCGTCCCTCCAGTTCCAAGCGGAACCGGCCGGGTGTCGATCTTTCAAGCAACCCTTATGCCGTGCCCGATGGGTCGGTCCCGGAACTGGTAACTTTCTTGAAAGAGATGCCGCTGGAAGCAGACGGCGACCAAGAGGCATTTGCCCGGCGGCGGCAATTGGCGGCGGCCGCCATGATTTCGGCCGCGGAAAAGATCATGGCTCAACAGCCAGACAAGCCCGCCGAGGCCGTGGCGGCCAAGGCGCAATTGATGGGGCTGGCCATGCAAGTGCAGTCCGGCGACCAACAAGCCCAAGACAAGTTGGCCCAAGTTAGCGAGGAATTGGCCACGAGCGACAATCCCGATGTGGCCTACGAAGCGGGCTATTTTCGGTTGAAGCTGCGCACGCTTGATTTTCCGATCGACGATCCGGCGGCGGTGACTGAAATTGTGGACGGCTACGCCGGCCTACTGGCCAAGGGCCGTAAGGACCAGCGGCTATGGGGAGACGCCGTGAATGCCGCCATGTTTTTGGGACAGATCGGCCAGATCGAACCCGCCCGCGATGCCCTGCAAACGTTTGCCGAACAATTACGGGCCAGCAGCCATCCCGAAGCCGCGCAACTGGCCACGCAGTTGGAGGACGGCCACGAAAAGCTGGATCTGGTCGGCCAAACCTTTGATGTCGAGGGGACGACGCTGCAAGGCGATAAACTCGACTGGGAATCTTACCGTGGCAAGATCGTGCTGGTCGACTTTTGGGCCACCTGGTGCGGGCCGTGCATTCGTGATATGCCCCACCTGAAGCAAGCTTACGACCAGTTCCATGAGCACGGGTTTGAAATCGTGGGGGTCAACTTGGACGAATATCCAAACAAGCCCAATGTCCAGAGAGCCGTGCAGCACTTCCAGATGGATTGGACCGTCTTGTTTGGCACGTCACCCGAGACGGCGGGCAAGGGAATGCCGCTGGCCATTCAACACAACATCCGGCTGATACCCGCGGGCATTTTGCTGGATGGCGAAGGCAAGGTCATCACCCCGCTGGCCAGCGGCAGCACCTTGCCAATCCTGCTGGCGAAATTGTTGAATCTCAAGCCGGACAGCACGGTAGAAGACAAAGCGGCGGCGACTGAAGCACATCCGTCGCCATGATTCCTTGTGAATAACCCAGGCATTCATGCCTGCAGGATCGCCCCCTTACTTAGCCGCGGTCTCAACCGGGCGGTCAATCGTCAGCAGCACCGGTTGGCCGGCGTAGGTGAATTTCATCACGAAGTTGATCGAGACATTGGCCATGATGGCGATTTGATGGTCTTTGACCGCGGGCGCGTCTTCGGCACACTTGAGGACGATGGAGCCTTGCGATTCCGTGCCGGTCAACAAGGTCTTGCTGGCCTTGTCATCCACGGTGATCCCCTTGGGCAGGTTGTTACCGTATTGCGCCCCTAAATGCTGCATGACGCAATCGAGCGTGACATTTTTGTCGAAGCCCGTATTGCGCTCGATGGCGATATCGATCTTGGCCGACTCGCCCGGTTTGAGCGTAATGGCCAGAGGCGACACGGCGACCGACTTGATATCCATCGTTTCGCCCACGGAAACGGTATGAACTTCCACGGGGAAGTGCGTCCGTCCGCCGCCTGGGTTGTAGACCTCTTGCAACGGCCTGGCCACCCGCGTCAAGGGCGTCATGGCACCATCGGCACCCGCCAGCATGGCGCTTCCCGTGATGTGGACGTTGCTGGCCGCCAAAGGGGCGTCGGCGGCGGCTTGCAGCACAATACTGCCATCGTTGGCTCCATCCAGGATTCTTCCACAACTGGCGGTGACGCCCGCCGGCAGGCCGTCGATGGCCAGTTGAATCTCACCCGTGAAGCCATTCTTGCGGTAACAGCGGACATAGATGGCGGCGCCAGTCCCAGGAGTCAGCAGTGACTTGTCGGTGTCTACCTCCAGGTCAAAATACGGCTCGCTGCGGGTAACCTGCAAGAAGTAGACAAAGTCTGGCCCCCCGCGCAAGTGCAGGTCGCGCAACTCGACGAAAAATTTTCCATCGGCCGGTGCATTCCAGTTTTCAATGCCGGAGTCGGCGTAGACATGCCGCCCTTCCGCGAAGTCGTCGTTTTCCGCCAGCGTGGCCCCTTGGTCGTTGGTGATCCGCAAAATGGGGTCGAGCGCAGACTGGTGCCGGCGGGCGATCACCGCGAAGCTGAATTTTTCGTCTTTCTTGGCCTCGAAGGCGTAGACGTCGATATCGCTGGCCTGCTCAATGCGGCCATTGATGCCGGAAGGGACCGCCACCGCTTGCGCGCCGGCTGGCAGATTGTTGTCGGCGGCGTCT
Source organism: Pirellulales bacterium (assembly GCA_050247075.1). Classification (GTDB taxonomy): domain Bacteria; phylum Planctomycetota; class Planctomycetia; order Pirellulales; family JBFWUW01; genus JBFWUW01. The sequence goes on from JBFWUW010000034.1 coordinate 68,469, forward strand.
TCGTTCAGCAGCGGCAACCGCGATACAACCACCGGCACCGGCGTGGCGGCAACGCCCCCCAACAATGGCAGCCCCGCCCAATGCCGGCCATCGGGCGAGTCGGCGGGCAGCGAAAGCGCGGTGAACGGTTCAGCCGGCAATTGAAACCCAACTAGTTCCACCTTGGTCTCCACGCCGGGGGCGAGCGCCATGGGATAGACATTGCTGACGAAGGGCCGCTCATTGACTTCCACGCTGTAATGCCAATTAACCAGCCCCTTGTAGCGCACGTCGCGAATCTCCAGAAAGTACTCGCCGGCCGCGGCAAATTTGTAGTTCAAAACGGGATCGGCGAAGAAGAAATTGTCGGCCTCCTCCAACACCACCCCCGCCGCGTTGCGTAGCGTCAGGATAGGGTCTGACCGCGTGTGAAAGTCGAGCTGTTTATCTTCCAAGCGGCAAGAACGGCAATGAAACGAATAAGCAGCGCCGGCGGCCACGGTGACCTTGTAATAGACCACGTCCTCGGCCTTGTCCAGGGCACCGC
>JBFWUW010000035.1:0-68939 GCA_050247075.1 Pirellulales bacterium
GGCCAACTCGGTGGCGTTGGCGCGCAGCGTGTTGGTGAAGCCAATCGCCGGGGCCGCCAAAGCGCTAGCGCCCGCCATGTGCTTCATAAAGTGCCGGCGGTTCATACCGGAAGGAATCAGACTCATGGGTGGTTCTCCTGAAAAAGGTTTAAGTCGTGCGAAAAGTTTGCTTGTCTTGGGTTGCCTGCATTGGCAATGCGAATTGCCGAAAGTCGTCCTAGTGGTTGATGATGAATTCGTTGGTGTTCAACAGCGTCCACCAGATATCTTTCATGGCTTCCGTGGTGTCACCCTTATGGGCTTGCACGGCATAGCCAGCAAGTTTCATGTCTTCCTTGCTGGGCTTGCGGGCGAAGGCCGCCAGGTAGAGCATGGCCAGTTTGTCGGCGTCTTTTTTGTTGCTGGTCACGACCGAATGCAAGAACGAACCAGGCGTGCATTCCGTGGCTTTGTTGACCAACTCGCCGTTCATCATCATTAAGACTTGCGGAATCGAACCGTTGAAGGTCGTCCCCTCGGTATTGTCGTCGGTGCCGAAGGCGGTGGAGAATTGGGCCAGCCACATCGACTTGGTCTTCTCTTGATCCTCGTAGCTGCCGCGGGTCTGGTCGGCTTGCGTCGATGTGACCAACGACTCATAAAGTTGCTCGGCACTCATCTGTCGCAGATAGAAGTGGCTGAACATCGGCTGCTCGCCCAAAGTCGGATCGTCCTTGTCGTTCCGCTTGGGAAGAATCCGGCTCGATAGGCCATAGGCGTCACTCAGCGTGATCCAGCGGGTAAGCTGCTTGAAGTCGTAACCGCGGACGGCAAAATCCTGGCCCAATTTTTCCAACAGCTCGTCGTGCGAGGCCTTGTTGTGCGGGCCCATGTCATCAACCGGTTTGGTAAAGCCGTAGCCCAAGTAGTGGGCCCAAATACGGTTCACGGCCGACTTGCCCAAGTAGGGCGAGTTCTGTACCAATTCCGCCAGCTTGGTGCGGCGGTTAACCTGATCGACATAACCGCTGGGGTCAATCTTGGTGCCGTCCACGAAGACCGGGTAGGCGACCTTCAGAATTCCGTTACGCAATTCGTAGAAGACGTCGGCCTCTTGGGGATTTCCGCCTTCACCGGCGAAATCTTGATCGATCAAGTTGACCGAAACCAATTGCCGGCCCTCGTTGGTCCGCAGAGCGCGAGCCTGGCGAAAAAAGGCATTCATGCTCCAAAACTGATCTTGCTTCCAGTCGTTGAAGGGGTGGTTGTGGCATTGGGTACACTGAACCTGTAGTCCCAAGAAAATCTGCGCTACCTTGGCGGTGGCCGGAGTGGCGTTCTCGTTGAGATTGTCCAACAAGAAATTAACGGCACCGTTGTAACCCTCTTCGCCCGGCGTGTTGACGCCAGACGCGCTGATCAGCTCAAAGGCCATCTTGTCGAAAGACTTGTTGTTTTGAAACGACCGCCGCAGATACTGCTGCATCCCCTCGCGGCTGATGAGCGTGTTCTGCTGCGTTCCGCCCGTCCGGCCGATGAGAATGTTGGTCCAGATCGTCGTCCAATTGCGGGCATAACTCTCGATGTACTGGTCAGAGTCCAGCAGCTTGTCGACCAACTTGGCCTTCTTGTTTTTGTCTCGATCCGACGTGAAGCTCACTACCTCTTCGGGTGTGGGCGTCCGGCCAATCACATCCAAGAAAACGCGACGGCACCATTCTCCATCAGTGGCGGGCTTAGAAGGAGTAAGCTTGCGGCTCTTCCATCCGGCGGCAATGTACTTGTTGATGTAGGCCGTGACGTCGTCTTCACCGCTGGTCGATCCGCCGCTACGGGCACCTTTGTCAGCGGACTTTTCGGCCGTGTCGCTGGATGTGGCCGAATCGGCCTCCGCACCATACGTAACAGGGAGAACTCCGCAAAGGAGTAACCCCACTCCTAGTGTGGCAACCAAGATTCGAGTAGTTGTCTTAGGCAGAATGATGGCACGGGACATGGCAAAAACCCCTTACTGGTTTGCGGGGAAAGAGTTTAGCAGCGGACTACAGCATAGAAAATCCGCGTCGAATGTCAATCAAATCGGTAAAAAGAGCAGGCTAGGATGGCCGAGAGAGCGATGGGCAGTATCGAAAAAGTGTATTGTTTTAATGCACATGTTCGATTCTGCCGCACTTCCGTGCAACGCGCGAGTTGGAAACCTAACCGGGAACTAGGTTTCCAACTCGACGCCTTGTGCTTGGAGAGAACCCGGGACGAAATCTAATCTTGCCTCTGCCTGTTCCGCAAACAGTGGAGATCTTCGTCCAAGTTGCCGGCTGTTCCACGACCGGCGTTCTATCCTGCGAGTGTTGCACTGGCCTCATCAATGTCAACCGGCCCCACCCACTCTGCTCTTCTCTGCTACGGCCCGCGCTTTTATTCCCGGCGACCGTGTGACTGGGAGGGAAACCAAGTCGAAGGGGACGATAGCAAACCTCGTGCCAAAGGTACGCTTGGAATGCAGGAGGCAATTCCATCGCCCTTAAGATGTCAGAGGCGCAAACCACAGCACTTCCAACACATCGCCCGGAGAGAATTCTCGATCGCCGGCCGGAAAATGAACCAAGCCGTTGGCGTTGGCCATTCCGCGCAAGTCGGCCGAACCTTGCCAGGCCAACGGTTCGACAAAAGTTTTGCCCGCCGTTCGCCGGATCCGTGCCGGGTGGTAAGTTGGCCGATCTCCTCGATGGACGAATCTCTCTGTCAGCTCGCCCTGCTCGGCAAGCAGACTGGCATCGTTGCGTCCGGCCAGCCGGCCAATCGCCGGACGGACGAACATTTCAAAACAAACCAGACTGCTGACGGGGTTTCCCGGCAGCCCGAACACAAGCGTATTGCCGCGACCACCAGCAAACACGCCAAACCACAGCGGCTTGCCCGGCTTGAACCGCACCTTGTGAAAGACCTGGTAAACGCCTTCCTCCGCTAGTGCCTGCGGAACCAGATCGAGGACTCCGGCGGAGACGCCGCCCGACAGCACCAATACGTCTGCTTGCAGTCCCTTGGCAACTAGCCGCCGCAATTCGGCCAGATTGTCGCGGCCCACCCCTAAGTCCTGGGGCACGCCGCCGGCCAAACTGGCGGCGGCAATCAACATGGGACCGTTGGTGTTGCGGATTTGCCCGCCGCGCGGCCGTTGGCCAGCGTCGATGACTTCGTCGCCGGTGGGCAAAATGGCGACCGTAGGCCGCGGAATTGCCTCAACTTCCAGGCGTCCGACTTCACACAACAAGCCAATTTGGGCGGCTTGCAGGGTCTGCCCCCTGGCCAGCACGGTGTCGCCCCGGCGCATGGCAGCCCCTTGTCGCAAGATATTCTGACCTGGCCGCGGGGTATCGCGGATTGTCACGGTGTCGCCGTCCAGTTCAGTCCGTTCCACCATCACCACGGCATCGCAGCCTGCCGGCAGCGGCGTTCCGGTCATGATGCGAGTGGCCTTGCCCGCCGTCACGGTCAGCGAGGGAGTATTCCCAGCGGTGACTTGTTCCAACACGTCCAGCCGGGCGAAACCGCCCGCCAAATCAGCGGCCTGCACGGCGTACCCATCGACGATGGTCTTGTCGAAAGGGGGAGAGTCGATATCACTGGCCACATCCTCGGCCAACACCAGACCCAATGCGTTGGCGACGGCAACGCGGGTTGGCGCCCGGGGGGCGGCATTCGCCAAGATTTGTTCGAGGGCTTCGGCGACGGTCAACATGGATGAAAGGAGCAGTGAGAATAGCTACGAGTGATACCGCGGAGATCGGCGATGGAATCGCCTCCTACAGCGCGATGCAATCGCGAATCAAAGTGCGATAAACCGCCGCAACAGCTCCGTTCCGCAGTGCGTGAGAAAACTTTCAGGATGGAACTGCACGCCATGCACGGGGAGCCGCTTGTGGCGGATTCCCATGATTTCGCGTTGGCCATCGGGGGCATCGCTCCAGGCACAAACCTCGAAGTCATCGCTCAAGGTGCCGGGCCGGATGACCAGGCTGTGGTAGCGCGTGGCCTGAAAAGGGTTTTCCAGCCCGGCGTACAGCCCACGGTTGTCATGGTGGATCCTATCCGTTTTGCCATGCATCAGGCGATCCGCGCGGACGATCTCGGCACCAGTGGCCTGGCCGATCGACTGATGCCCCAAGCAAACGCCCAAAACCGGGATTTGCGGAGCAAAATGCGCCACGCATTCGCACGAAATGCCAGCTTCGCGCGGGGTGCAGGGGCCCGGCGAGATAATCAAATGCGTCGGCTTGCGCTGGGCGATTTCAGCGACCGTCAACTCATCGTTGCGGTAAACCTCCAGGTCAATGGCGGGGTCAATTTCCCCCAACCGTTGCACGAGGTTGTAGGTGAATGAGTCATAATTATCGACCAGAACGATCATGGAGCCGTGTCGTCGAGAGGCGAGAACCTGGGGCGGGATTACCTTAATTGATTCTGCGTGGGGGGCAATGCAGCGTCAAGGCACGCAATTGGCCATTCTTTCGCGGGGGAGCCAGCCGCCGGCCCCTGTTGCCGGAACGGCCTGGAATTTATAGTGATTCGGGAAGGCGGCGCTGGCCGCTGCTTTTTTTGCCAGAGACCACTCACCCCAACAGACATCATGCCGCCAATTAATAAGTACAGCTCGCGCATCACGCAACCCAAGAGCCAAGGCGCCTCGCAGGCCATGTTGTACGGCACCGGCATGACCGCCGCGGACATGGACAAGGCCCAAGTTGGCATTGCCAGCGTGTGGTACGAGGGGAACACCTGCAACATGCACCTGTTGGACCTGGCCGCCAAGGTCAAGGAAGGGGTCCAGGCCGCCGGGTTGGTCGGCATGCGGTTCAACACCGTCGGTGTCAGCGACGGTATTTCGATGGGGACCGAGGGGATGAGCTATTCGCTGCAATCCCGTGACCTGATCGCCGACAGCATCGAGACCGTCATGGGGGGTCAGTGGTACGACGGCCTGGTCACCATTCCCGGTTGCGACAAAAACATGCCCGGCTGCCTGATGGCGATGGGCCGCCTCAACCGGCCGTCGCTGATGATCTACGGCGGAACGATCAAGCCGGGCTTTCAAAATGGCGAAAAGCTCGACATTGTCTCGGCCTTTCAATGTTACGGGCAGGCGCTCGCCGGCACCATCGACGAGCCTACCCGCAAGCAGATCGTCCAGAAAAGCTGCCCTGGCGCGGGTGCCTGTGGTGGCATGTATACGGCCAATACCATGGCCACGGCCATTGAGGCGATGGGCATGTCGTTGCCCTACAGCAGCAGTTTGCCGGCCGAGTATCCCGGCAAGCTGGATGAATGCCTGGCTGCGGGAGCGGCGATTCGCACCTTGCTGGAGCGCGACCTCAAGCCGCGCGACATCATGACACGGCAGGCGTTTGAAAATGCCATGGTCACGATCATGGTCTTGGGTGGTTCCACCAACGCCGTTCTGCACTTGATCGCCATGGCACGGGCCGTCGGCGTGGAACTGACCATCGACGATTTCCAGAAGACCAGCGACCGTATACCGTACCTGGCCGATCTCAAGCCGAGCGGCAAATACGTGCAAGAAGACTTGCACAAGGTTGGCGGCACACCGGCGGTTATTAAGTACCTGATCGAAAAAAATCTGGTCGATGGAAATTGTCTGACCGTGACGGGCAGGACGTTGGCCGAAAACGTCCGCGATTTGCCCGGCCTGACACCGGGACAAGACGTGGTCCACCCGCTGGAAAAACCAATCAAGGCCAGCGGCCATATCCGCATTCTCCGCGGCAGCCTGGCCCCGGAAGGCGCGGTGGCCAAAATCACCGGCAAAGAGGGGCTGGTCTTCAAGGGGCCAGCCAATGTGTTTGACTCCGAAGAGGAAATGCTGGCGGCGCTGGAGCAGAAGAAGATTAACAAGGGCGATGTGATTGTGATTCGTTACGAAGGCCCGCAAGGGGGTCCTGGCATGCCGGAGATGCTCACGCCGACTTCGGCCATTATGGGGGCCGGCCTGGGAAGCGACGTGGCCCTGCTGACCGACGGCCGGTTCAGCGGCGGGTCGCACGGGTTTATCGTGGGGCATATCACGCCCGAGGCACAAGTGGGCGGGCCGCTGGCGCTGGTCAAGACCGGCGATGCGATTACCATCGACGCCGAAAAGAACCGGCTGGATGTAGCCCTGTCCGACGCGGAACTATCTTCCCGCCGCGCCGCCTGGAAAACGCCCCCGTTCAAAGCCACCCGCGGCACGCTTTACAAGTACATCAAAAACGTCAAGAGTGCCTCGGAAGGCTGCGTGACCGACGAGTGATGCCGGCCGACTAATGGAATACCGGGGAAATCCGCACATGGTTCGTACTCGCTTTGCTCCCAGTCCCACGGGCTACCTGCATATTGGCGGCGTCAGAACGGCGCTGTTTAACTGGCTGTTTGCGCGGCGGCACGGCGGGCAATTCTTGCTGCGGATCGACGACACCGACCAGCAACGCAATGTCGAGGCGGCACTAGCCCCCATTTTGCATGGCTTTCGCTGGCTGGGGATCGACTGGGACGAAGGGCCCGATGTCGGCGGCCCGTATGGGCCTTATTACCAGTCGCAGCGATTGGAACGCTATCAGCAAGAGGCCCAGCGGTTGTTGGAATTGGGGCATGCCTATCGCGACTTTGCCACCACCGAGGAACTGGCGGCCGAGCGGGAAGCCGCCCAGGCCGAGAAGCGCCCCTTCTTGTATAGCCGCAAGTGGATGGCCGAAACGGCCGCCGATGCGGCGCGATTCGAGGCGGAGGGCCGGGCCGGCGTGGTCCGCCTGAAAATGCCCCGCGAAGGGACGCTGGTTATCAAAGACCACATTCGCGGCGACGTGGAATTTGATTGGGCCCGCGAACAAGACCATGTCGTGCAACGCGCGGACGGAACCTGCTTGTACCATCTGGCCAGCGTTGTCGACGACCACGACTTCCAGATTTCGCATGTGATTCGGGCCGAGGAGCATCTCTCGAATACGCCGCGGCAGATTTTTATCGCCCAGTCGCTGGGCTACCCGTTGCCGGAATACGCCCATTTGCCCTACGTGGCTGAACCGGGCAGCAAGAACAAACTCAGCAAGCGCAAGCTCGACAAATACCTGAAAAACCGCGACTTTGCCCAGGTCCATCAAAATGGCCTGGCCATTGCCGACGCCCTGGGGCTGGCCACCACCGCCGAGACCTTCAACCCCGTGATTGTCGATTTCTACGAGCAAGTCGGCTATCTGCCGCAAGCCGTTCTCAACTACTTGATGCTGCTCGGCTGGTCGTTGGACGACAAGACGGAGTTTCTCTCGATGCAGCAGATGATCGAGAATTTTTCGCTCGAGCGGGTGACCAAGTCGGCGGCCAGCCTGGATGTGAACAAGCTCTGGTCGTTCCAGGACCATTACATGCGCGAGCTGCCGCTCAAGCAGAAAGTCGCCATGATGCTGCCGTACTTGCAGCAGGCCGGGTTGGTCAGCAGCCCGCCGCCGTGCGAAGTGGGGCCCAAGTTGTCGAAAATTGTCGAGGCGGCCGGCGACCGCATCAAAGTGGCCGGAGACATCATCGCCTATGCCGATTTCTTCTTTCGCGACGAAGTAGAGTACGACGCCAAGGCCTTCGACAAACGCCTGCGGGCGGAAGGCGCGGCCTCCCTGCTGAAAAAGTTTCGCGACGAACTAGCCGCGGCCGAGCCGTTCGACACCGCCACGCTGGAACAGACCCTGAACGACTTCGTGCTGCGCCACGGCATTCAAAACGGGGAAATCATCCACGCCTTACGCGTCTCCGTGACCGGCAAGGCGGTTGGTCCGGGCCTCTACGATTGTCTGACGCTGCTAGGCCGGGAAGTCTGCCTGGCCAGGATCGACAAGGCGTTGAGTAAGGTATGAGGTATGAAATCGCGCGTACTTGGGCTTTATACCTTATACCTCCTACCTTTCCTTCCCCCCGCTTGCCGCTGCCGATACGTCGATTCATACTAGGCAGCGCCGTTTCAATCTTGCCTCGCCTTTGCCGCTTCACCTTGTTCGGAGTCTGAGCCATGCTGGCATTTTTCATGGGACGCCGCATCCTGGCGGTTAGTCTGGCCGCGGCCTTAGTGTCTTTGCTGGGCGTTCGTGGGTTTTGCATCCAAGAGTACAAGAGCGGCAAAGTCTGGCCGGAACCTAAGGTCGTCGATCCGGGGCAGCCCGGCGGGCCGCCCGCCGACGCGATTGTGCTGTTCGGCGGCCAGGATCTCTCCGCTTGGGAAAACGGCGACAAGTGGCTTATTTCCGATGGCGTGGCCACCGTGCATGGCGGAGGCATCACCACCAAACAAGGCTTTGGCAGTTGCCAATTGCACCTGGAGTGGGCCTCGCCAGAACAAGTGGCCGGTTCGGGACAAGGCCGCGGCAACAGCGGTGTCTACCTGATGGGGCAATACGAAGTGCAAATACTGGATTCTTTCGACAACGAGACCTACTTCGACGGCCAATGCGCCAGCATCTACAAACAATCGCCGCCGCTGGTCAACGTCTGCCGCAAACCGGGTGAATGGCAAACCTACGACATTATTTTCACCGCTCCCACCTTCCACGAGGACGGCACGGTCAACACACCGGCCTACTGCACCGTGTTGCATAATGGCGTGCTGGTGCAGAACCATTTTGAGCTGGAAGGGACAACCGCCTGGGACCGCCCGCCAGCTTACACGGCCCATGCCGACAAGCTGCCGATCAACATCCAAGACCACGGCAACCCGGTGCGGTTCCGCAACATCTGGATCCGCGAGTTGTAAATTGCAGGAGGCAACTCAGGCGTGGCGCATCAAGGTCGATTTGTCGACGGTCGTCTCGGAAAACTCCCGGGCGATACGACCGCGGCTGAGGACGCAAATACGGTCGCAGTGGGCGAGCAGCAGTTCTGGTTCGCTGGATGCCAGCACGACCGCCGTCCCTTGCCGTTTCAGTTCCGCCACCAGCCGCATGATTTCTTCCTTGGCCCCCACGTCCATACCGCGGGTGGGCTCCTCCAGAATCAACGCCCGTACCGGCCCGGCCAGCCAGCGGGCCAACACCACTTTTTGCTGATTGCCCCCCGACAGGCTGCCGGCCGCCAGGCGGGCCTGTGGCGGCCGGCATTGCACGCGCTCTAGCAGCGGCTGGGCCACCGCCAACTCGCTCCGACGGTTGAGCCAATTGCCAATGGCTCCCCTGAGGTGGGCGAGCGTGACGTTCTTGTAGATTTCAAACTTGTGAAAGATCGTCTGGCCGCGGTCGGCGGCCACCAGTGCCACCCCGCGCCGCACGGCTTCGTGGGTGCGGCCGGGACGCAGCACTACGCCGTTGACGGTAACGCGGCCGCTATCGGTGGGCAATGTGCCGGCCAGCGCATGGGCCAGTTCTTGGTGACCCGCGCCAACAAAGCCATACAGCCCCAGCGTTTCGCCCGGCGCAACTTGCAAGTCGATACCCTGAAACGCTCCGCTCCGCGACAGCCCCTCGGCACGCAACAAAGGCGCGGCGGCGGTGCGGGCCGGTAGCGAGACGCCTGTTTCGTAGCCGATCTCTTGACCGGAGAGCGAGTGCCCCAGCATGGTATGAATGACGTAATGCTTGGTCAGTTTGTCCGCCGCGGTCGTCTCCAGCAGCCGCCCGTCGCGCAAGATTGTCACGCGGTCGCAGATTTCCAACACGTCCTCGATAAAGTGGCTGATAAACACCAGGGCCACGCTGCGCTGCTTGAGCCGGACCAACAGATCAAACAGCCGCCGCGTTTCGGGCGGGCTGAGTGCGCTGGTCGGCTCGTCCAAGATCAACACACGTGCTCCGCTGTGCAGGCCGCGGGCAATCTCCACCATTTGCCGCACCACCAAGGGATAGCTGTCTAATCGGCGGCGGACATCCAGCTCAATCCGCAATTCCTTGAGCTGTGCGGCGGCCTCGCGCCGCATGCGCAGCCAGTCGATGCGTCCCCGGCGCGTCGGTTGGCGTCCCAAGAACAAGTTCTCGGCCACGGAAAGCTGCCCGATGCCGGATAGTTCCTGGTAGACCATGGCGATGCCGTGCGCCAGCGCCGCTTGCGGGCTGGAAAGATCAACCGGCTGGCCATCCAGCAGCACCTGGCCGTCATGGTCTGGCAGCACGCCCGCCAGGATCTTCATCAAGGTGCTCTTGCCCGCCCCATTACTGCCGACCAGGCCGTGTGCCTCGCCAGCGTGCAGTTCCAGATCGACATCGGCCAGCACTCTGGCACCGCCGAAACGCTTGCCCACGCCACGGCAAGCAAGAATGGGCTTTGATGCGTTTGCCATCTGGGCTAGTCGCCGCCCATCATGCCCTTGCCGATGGAGACCAGCCCGGCAATGAACAATATCGGTGGATAGAAAAAGATATAGCCCGCCGCCAGTCCGGCCCCAAACCAGACCACCGACCCAACGAGCATCAATACCCCCAGCCCTACGCCCGAGTTGAACATTCCCTCACCGCGGGATGACCTCGATTGCCCGGCGGTAACCGGCTTCTTTTTCTTCGTTCTGGCCGAAGCCGAATCCATGAAACCAGGCTGCCCCAGCATTATGCCGGGCGATTGATACGGATTGCCCATTCCGGACTGCGGCATTCCAATAGCGCCCGCCATGGGCACCATGCCAGAAACGGCCCCCGCATCACCAAGGAAGAACGGGTTAGCCGCCTGCATCGGTGGCGGATAACCGCCTGCCGTTGGCGGCGCGGGGTATCCGTAAGCGGCGTTGGCCGGCGCTGGCTGCGTGGGAGGTGCGCCGTAGCCGAATTGTCCCCCGACGGGAGTCGGCGGCAATGGGGGAGGAGCGGGAACCGCCGGTGCGGGTGGAAAAGCCTCTGCTGCCGCCTGGGTGTTGGCCTTAACGGGTGCTATCGGCTCCGTCGAAACGAGCGGCACGACAACCTCGCCTTGGCATTGCGGACAGCGTGCCCGCTTGCCGGCCAGTTCATCCTTGACTCGAAAGGCCTTGCCGCAAGCGCAACGAAATGCAACCGACATGCTTCACCAACGCCGTTGATCGGTGGAAGAGACGAGTGTGAAAATGAAATGAGCCGTGCCAGCCAGAGCACCGGAGCATTCTAATGCAAGCCACAAAGTGCTGGCAACTTAATCACGCCCATTCCGTCCTTCTGACGAGATACACTCAGGAAAATGCAACTTGCGGCAATTCGGCGAAACGATTCAGCGTGCGTCGTTCCGTTCCAGCGGATGCACACGGCTCGCACAACTTGTTATTTCCCCGCGTTGACCGCCGCGCCGACCGCTTCGTTGAGGGCCTTCAGCCCTTCGTTGCGATCGACCTCGTAGTAGCCGACGTGGTAGTGTTGGATAGTTCCATCGGCTCCGATCACGACGAACAAGGGCAGTTCGGCCCCAATCAGCCGCGGGTCGCCAAACTCCTTGATGAACGCGCCGCCGTCCAGCATTACTGGGTAGCTTAGGTTCATGAACGACTTGAACTTGCGGACGCCGCGGATGGCCGCGGCCCGCTTGTCGTCGTCGGCCAGGCGGCCATCGACCGCCACGCCGTACACCTTCACGCCGTCAGCCTGGCGGCGCTGGCAGAGAAAATCGAGATAGCCAACCTGCCCGTAAGGTTCTTCCATCGGTGCATCACGATAGTCCCAAAAGTGCAATACGGTCACATGCCCCTTCATGTCGGCCGCGGACAACTTTTCCTTGGAGGAGCCTTCCAGGTTGAATTCGGGCAGCTCGCGCCCTTCGTATTCGGCCGCCAGTTTATCGACCGCGCTGGCTCGGCTGTTCTGCTGCTCGACATCCTTGCGGGCGGCCCGCACCAACTTGGCCAGGGCCGGTTCGGTAACTTGCTTTTCGGTGTCGGGCAGCAACTCGGCCAACACCGCCAGTTGCTTTTCGTTGAAATCGCGGCTGTCGTCGCGCGGCGGGCGGTTGAGTTTGGTCCGCAGGCCGATCATGGCGTCGTAACTGGCGACGGCGGCTTGCGCCTTGTTCCCAGGCAGTTGCTCGGCGGCCACCAGCCGCAGTTGCAAGTCGTACTCTTGGCCCATCCCCATGAAGACACGCTCGTTCATGCCGGGGGCCAAATCCCCGCCGCGATCGACCAACAGCGTCCGCTTGAGGCCGTAGTTGTTGCTGACCTGCACCTGCCATACCTCGCGGCCGTCGAGCTTGTCCCCCTTGGCGACGCGGTAGCTCCAATGGTCGTCGGCCCACTCCTTGTCCTCGGCCAAGGCTTCCTCGGTATGCAAGAATGGCAAATGCAGCGGAATGACCGTCATCCCCTCGCCCCGATCGTACAACAGGGCGGGCAGCGGAGAATCGTCGGGCTGCCAGTCGGCGCTCACACGCACGCTGCCAAACCGCTCGATCCAGGGCCAGGCCCCCTTGCCCCGTTCGTCCACGCGCCAATAGACGCGGGCGTCGTCGGTACCCACACCGGCTAACAGCAGCGACAGATCGAAGGTCTTTTCGGCCGTGCCGGGCGAGCGGTCGTCGTTGAGTTGGGCTACCGTTCCGCGATACGTCAATTGCAGGCCGCTCGCCAAGGGGAGATCGGCACCAACCGCGATCGGCGCAAGCGCCAACGCTAACAGAGAGGCCAGCATGGGTGTGTTGTCCTGGCAGGTGGGAATGTAAAACGGCGGGCGCCTGGCCAGCCGTGCGAGACCAGTCAGGCTGAGAACATTGTAATCAGCCAGCCGGCAAATTGGGAACGGGCCAACGGTTTCCCTGGCAAAATTGCGGCCGTATTCGCATCATCCGCGTTGGCAGCCCATTGCCTTGCCGCCGCGGCTGGGCAATAGTGGCGGCATGAACACGCGCATTGAAAAAATCCGTTGCATTGCTACCGCACCCGCCGGCATTCGGCTGGTCATCGTCAAGGTAGAAACCACCGATCCAGGCCTGTACGGGCTGGGGTGTGCAACTTTTACGCAACGCCCTCTGCCTGTCATCGAGGCGGTCGAAAAGTACCTTGATCCTTTCTTGCACGGCCGCAACGTCAGCGAGATCGAGGATATTTTCTTGGCCGCCAACATGAGCTCGTATTGGCACAACGGGCCGGTGCTGTCGAATGCGTTGTCGGGCGTCGATATGGCCCTGTGGGATATCAAGGGCAAACAGGCCGGTATGCCGGTGCATGACCTGCTGGGAGGAAAGTGTCGGCGAGCCGCCCCGGTTTACGTACACGCTAGCGGGCGAAACTTCGACGAGGTTTGCGACCGGGCCGAGGAGCTGCGGGCGCAAGGCTTTCGCCATGTTCGCATGCAGGTGGAAGTCCCCGGACAGGCCACTTACGGAACCAGTTCCGACCTCAAGCTGGCCGACAGTGTTGACGGCCCCGCCACGCCGCACAACATTTTTGAGCCGGCCGATTACGCGCGGCTGGCCCCGCGGCTGTTTGAGCATGCCCGGCGGCGGCTGGGGGACGAAATCGAACTGCTGCACGACATTCACCAGCGGTTGCCGCCTCCGTTGGCCGTGCGTCTGGCCAAGGACTTGGAGCCGTACCGGCTGTTCTTTCTGGAGGATGCCCTGCCGCCGGAGGAGCTGGAGGGATTTCGCCAATTGCGGCAGCAGACCTCGCTGCCGCTGGCGATGGGCGAACTGTTCAACAACCCGGCCGAGTATCTGCCGCTGATCAAGGAACGGCTGATCGACTTCATCCGCATCCATCTTTCGCAGGTTGGCGGCCTGACCCCTTCGCGAAAAGTCGCCACGCTGTGCGAGTTCTTTGGCGTCCGCACAGCCTGGCATGGGCCGGGCGATACCTCGCCCGTGGGCCACGCCGCCAACCTGGCGCTCGATCTTTGCTGCCCCAATTTTGGCATTCAAGAATTCACGCTGTTCAACGATGCCACGCAGGAGGTCTTTCCCGGCTGTCCGCAATGGTGCGACGGCGCGCTGTGGCCTAACGACCGTCCCGGCCTGGGCATCGACATCGACGAAAAGCTGGCCGCCAAATACCCCTTTCCCGACCACCCCTACAACGGTGCCTGGCCCGCCATCCGCCGCCCCGACGGCAGCGTAGTGCGGCCATAGCCGAGGGGGGCAATTCTGAGCACCGCAAGTGCCGGGGATAAAGCCGATTGCCCGGGTCGCAATAGAATGGCTGGTTCGGAGCGTCGCGGAAACGCAACTTGATACGCCTTATCGCTGGCCTGGCGAACAGAACAACGACGATTCGACCTGAACCTACTCCGCCATGGCCTCGGCCTTTGGCTCGGGCAGCCAGAAACTGGCGATAAAGTTGACCAGGTACACGCCAAAAGCCACGGCCGCCGCGACGTAGGCCACTCGGGTCGGCTCTGGCAGGCTGGCGGGCAGCAACCCGGCGGTTAATTGCGTGATCGCGGCGAAACTGGTGCCAATCAAACGGCCGCCGATGTTGGCGGCGAAGCCTTCGCCCGTTCCTCGTAAATGGACTGGATATGCGTGTGGCAGGTAGTTTCCCCAAAAACTGAATTGCGCCACCGTGAGGAGGCCAGCCACGAAAATTCCGACATGCAGATAACTTAAACTGGTGATGGCCGCCCAACCGAAAACGGCGGGCATGATAATCAGGCCGGGCAGCACGAACATCCGCAAGAGCCGGCGACGGCTGGCCACGAAAATGATCAACACCGCCAGCAAGAATCGGCCGGTGAGTCCGCCAATCTCTTGAATCTTCGTAGCGTGCGAAGCGGCGGCTTGTTCGATCGGCCCGGCGATTTTGCGGGTCTCTTTGACGAGCGCCTTCTTGACGGTAGCTTCGTCCTTGCCTTCCGCTTCCAGTTGGGCTTTCATCGCCGCTTGTTGTTCCGAGGAAAATCCCTGATCCAACGCGGCTTTGACTTCCGCCTTCACTTCCGGCAGTCCCGGCACGATTTGCGGCATTTGCTGGATAGCCCCAAAGGCCGCCGCGAAACTGCAGGTGAACATTAACGTCGTAACGATTGTTGTCCGCCGCAGTTCGGGAGAGAATAACTCCATGACGCTGGGACGACGCAGCGTGCCGCTGTCGCGTTTCTTGGACCACGCCGGCGATTCTGGCAGAAAAGGGCGGATGAGAATGAGCGGAATCGCCGGAATCAGGCCCGACATCAACGTATAGCGCCAAGCTGCATGCTCGTTTCCGACCTTTCCCAAGAACGAAAGGAACTCTGGCAAATGGACCGCGGGCAGTTGTACACCGGGGAGTTCAATGCCTAACAACAATGGGTAAGAATTGCCCGCCGCCCAAGCAATGGCGATGCCGTTAGCCAGTGCTACCAATAGCCCGCCGATTGAGGAGAACGCTTGGGTAAATCCCAGCACGCCTTCGCGCCGGCGCGGATCTTCAAAGAGTTCAGCCAACCAGGCCACCGCGGCGACGAATTCAACGCACACACCGACAAACACCAGACAGCGAAAGAACAGCAGCATGGGCAGGCTGGTCGAAAAGCCAGCCGCGAATGCCGAAAACGCATAGAGCAGAATGCTCCAGGTCAGCACCCGCCGCCGGCCCAACCGATCGGTCAGATAGCCCCCCAACAAACCAAACACCCCGCCCGCTACCGCTGGCACGTAGAACAACAGGCTAAACCACAATCGGAATTCGGGAGTTCCCGGCTGAATGCCCCCCAACTCCTGCAATGCCGGCCGAATAATCAACGGCAGCATCAGCAGCTCGTAAATATCAAAGGCAAATCCGATCGATGCAATGACACAGATCAACCACTGCGTGGGTGTCATGCGAGACGATGGGCTGCTGGACATTCGCGGGTTCCATCCAAAAAAAGTTTTCAGTGTTTAGTTTTTAGCTATCGGTGCTCAGCCACTTTGTCATTCGACACTCGGCATTCAACACTCGGCACTCCTGTCACTTCAACTCTTTCACGTAGATATTCTTGAAGTACAGCGTATTGCCGTGGTTTTGCAGTTCGATCGCGCCGGTGGCGTAGATTGGCTTGTCGCGCTCCCAGTAGTTTTCCAGGGTTACGTCGTCTACCACCAGCTTGTCGTTGAGCTTGACGGTCACTTTTTCGCCGACCATTTTGATGTAGAAGGTGTTCCATTCGCCCACGGGGTTGTCTGCGACTACCAGCGGCTTGCTGGCGTTCTCCGGCTTTTGGTTGTTGAACAATCCGCCCGATCCAACCGAGTTGCCCTCGCTCAAGCCCGGATCCCAAATCTGCACTTGGGGCGAGCCGCGGAGATAAATGCCGCTGTCTCCCTTGGCCTCGATCTTCCAATCGACCCACAGTTCAAAGTCGCCGTAGTCCTTGGCGGTGCAAAGATTCTGGCCTTTACCGTCGAACACGATCACGCCATTCTCAACCTTCCAATGTTCGTGCATGTCGGCGTCGGCCTTCTTCTGGGCTTCGGCCAATTCATCGGCGGACATCTTGGCCCGCTTGGGCGGATCGGCCACCAAGCCTTTCCAACCAGTCAAATCCTTGCCATTGAACAGCGCCGTAAAACCCTCGGGCGGGGTATTATCCTCGGCCAAGGCCGGCATGGAGAATGAAAATAGCGACAAAGCAATCATCCAGCACAAAGAACGAACAGACATGGGTGTGGTCCTCAGAAGGAGTGCATCGGGTTGGCAAGCAGGCAGGAACTCGGCCGCGTATTCCGCCAGCCAGCCGAGCCACATTCAAGGGGCACTAGGATCCATCGTTGCCTATGGTAGACCGCTGGCGCACCGTTCGCAATGTCTGACAAGGGGAGAACGCCCCTTCAATGCCGCAGGGCCTTGTCGGAGATATCCTTGCGGCACCAGGCCCCGTCCCAACGAATTGCCTTAACGGCCTTGTAGGCTTGCAGCTTGGCCGAGGAAATACTGCCCCCCAGCGCTGTAACCCCCAAGACGCGCCCGCCATCGGTGACAGCCTGGCCATCCAGCGTGGCCGTGCCCGCATGAAACACCTTCACGTCGGGCAGCCTGGCCGCTTCCTCCAGGCCGCGGATAACATGCCCGCGGGTGTACTTGCCAGGATAGCCTTCGCTGGCCATGACCACGCAGACGGCTGGCCGCGGATCCCATTCCAGCGGAGGCAATTCCTCCAGTCGTTCATCCACCGTGGCGTCGAGCAGATCGAGCAGGTCGCTTTTCAGCCGCATCAAGATCGTCTGGCACTCCGGGTCGCCAAAGCGGGCGTTGAATTCCAACGTCTTGGGGCCTTGGTTGGTAAGCATCAGCCCGGCGTACAACACTCCGCGAAAGGGGCGTCGGGCGCGTTTCATGGCATGCACGGTGGGAACCAGGATTCGCTCCTCCACGATCGACAACACCTTGGCGTCTACCAGCGAGGTAGGGCTGTAGGCACCCATGCCGCCGGTGTTGGGGCCTCGGTCGTTGTCGTGCGCCCGCTTGTGGTCTTGGGCGGCCTCCAACGTCACGATGGTGCGGCCGTCGGTGATGGCTAACAGGCTGGCCTCTTCGCCGTCGAGCCGTTCCTCGATCACCATTTGGTTGCCGGCGATGCCAAACTCCTTGTCGCGAGCAATGCGGCGGATGGCGTCGATGGCTTCGTCACGGCCGGAACAGACGAAAACGCCCTTGCCGGCCGCCAGTCCATCGGCCTTGACGACCACGGGTACGTCCTCGCGCTCGTTGACAAAGATCAAGGCGTGTTCGGCCTGGCGAAAGACGCGGTAGTCGGCGGTCGGCACGTCAGCATGCCGCATCAGGTTTTTGCAAAAGACCTTGCTCGCTTCCAACTCAGCCGCCAGCTTGCTGGGGCCAAAAATTCGCAGCTTTTCCGCTTTGAACGCATCGACGATGCCGGCCGCCAGCGGCCCTTCTGGCCCCACGACGGTCAGGCCAACGTCGTTTTGTTTGGCAAACTTGATGAGTTTGGCGAAATCGGTGGCCGGCAGATCGACGTTTTCGGCGTCGACAGCCGTGCCGGCATTGCCCGGCGCGACAAATACACGGTCGACGCGAGGGCTTTGCTTGATCTTCCACGCCAAGGCGTGCTCGCGTCCGCCGTTGCCAATGATCAGGACATTCATGCTTGCGCCAAGCCAGAAATCGTAATTCGAGTGCTAGACCGCACGGCAAATCAAAGGGACTCGCCAGCGATATGAATTCTAGAGATTTCGCCCGGGGCGCGATAGGGGCGGCGCGAAAGTAGACTCGTTCCGCCCGTGGGAACTCGCGGACGAGCGCGGCGTGTCCTGAAGATGCTGTTATCGCCTGAAGGGAGAACAACCACGATTGCCCGCTCAGCCCACCATTTATTGCCGCGGCAAGCTCAGCAGATACTTGACGATGTTTGCCGTGGGCAGCGAACCATAACCATCTTGCCCCGACACCACCGCTGACGGAGGTGGTCCGCCAACAAAGCCTTTTCGATCGAGAATGGCGGGTTGTTTGGGATCGACCAGCACCACCTCGCAACTCACGCGATACGCCTTGGAGTTGCGGTAGCCGGGGGTTTGTTCTTCCCGCTTCCAACGCAGCCAGACCACTGTCGCCACGTCCGACGGCTTGCCCGCCCGCATGCCGCGGGGCAGTTCAAATTGCACGTCGGAAATCTGGCCCGAGCGTATACCTGGCATTTGGCCCGCTTGTTGATCCAACACCAACACCCGGCCCTTTAGCGCCGGTTTGGGGTTGGCCAATTCGGCACCATCGTCCTCTAGCAATTTGTTGAACTTATCGAGTTGGCCAGAAAATGCCTTCTCCGCGGCCCCTCTGGCCCGATTGCCGTCGAAGAACAGCTTGTAACCCAGTGGGATGCAGGCCAAGCCGCAAACCGCCAGCACGATCATGGAAATGAGATCGAACCGCCCCATCAAGGCTTTTGACTCTGGGCTTTCGCGGGCGGTCACCATTTGCAAGGTTTGGTTGACATACGAACCCCCAACCAGGCAGCCGACGGCACCAAACAGCGAAATGCAAATCACGGCAACAACCAGCGAAACATTGGTGTGAACGGCTCCGCCGGACATCAGCAACAACAGCGCGGCCATCAAGATGGCTGCTCCGCCCAGAATGAGCGCGAAGAGCCCCAAGCGAACCGCTCGACGATGTTCTGGCAGCAGCATGGACCGGCAATTGGCGCAGAGCATGTTGGCGCTCGACTCGTCGATAGCCGTGCCGCAGCGCGGGCATGCCGCTACGGCAGCCAACCTGGCCCGCACTTCCGAGGCGCTAGGATTCGATCGAGCCATGATTCCATCCACGATGGGTTGCAGGAAGCTTTGCTCCCCGCGATCCGCGATTTGATGCCCGCCCAGTGATTCGATTGTAACTCCCCGGCTTGATGCTGTCGCTGGTTTTTCAAGCGGCGATTTGCCGCAAATTCGTTTCCGCGGCGGCTATGGTCCAACTCTCCGCTGCCACCCCTACAACTTCACTCCAATTTGCTACAATGCCGGCCTGGAAATTCCTGGCTTCTTTTTCATCGGCCGCGGCCGAACTGTTTCGATGCAGCAGTGGGACACAGTGGCCATCGTGGGTGTCGGGCTGATCGGCGGCTCGATCGGGTTGGCCTTGCGCGAACGGCAACTGGCCCGTCGCGTCGTGGGAATTGGCCGCCGCGAGTTGTCGCTGCAAATCGCCAAAGACGTGGGGACGATTGACGTTAGCACCACTAACATGGCAACGGGTGTGGCCGAGGCCAACCTGGTGATTGTCTGCACGCCGGTTGCCCAGATCGTGGGGCATGTTCGCCAGGCGGCAGCCCATGTGCCCGCCGGCACGCTCATCACCGACGTCGGCAGTACCAAGCAGCAGATTGTCGATAGCCTGGCGGATGACATGCAGGCCGGCTTGGCATTTGTCGGCAGCCACCCGCTGGCGGGCAGCGAGAAAACCGGCCCGAACCAGGCGCAGGGCAATTTGCTTTCGGATCGGCTGGTGGTGGTGACCCCCAGCCAGCACAATCAGCCAGCGGACATTGAAAAAATCGAACAATTCTGGGATTCGCTAGGGGCGCGCGTGCTGCGGATGCCGCCAGACGAGCACGATCGGGCGTTGGCGGCAACTAGCCATCTGCCGCATCTGGCGGCAGCGGCCTTGGCGGCGGCCACACCCGCCGAGTGGCTCTCCGTCGTGGCCAGCGGATGGCTCGATACCACGCGCATCGCCGCGGGCGATGTGGAACTATGGACGCAGATTTTTGAGAGCAATCGGGCCCAAGTGCTTGAAGCGCTCACCCGATTGGAAGTCTCGTTGGCGGACTTCCGCGCCGCATTGGAGCAAAACGACCAAACCGCCTTAGGCAAGCTACTGGCAGAAGCCAAGCAACGCCGCGACGCGGCCAATACGTAAGAAACATCACGGATCATTCGCAAACGGACTCGCCATGCTGTGGGAAGTTGACATCTATCCGGCCGAGGGGCAGCCCGACCTGCTGGCCCGGCGAGTGACGGGTGACGCGGCCGACATGGGACTGCACGACAAACTGCCGGTCGCCGCGGCCCGTGGGTATTTGCTCCAAGGAAAGCTGAATGCCGATCAAGTGTCCCGGTTGGCGCGCGAACTCCTTTCCGACCCCATTGTCGAGCGGACGGTGGTTGCGGGGGCTGGCGACGAAATACTAGCTGCGCCGCCTAATGGCTATTCGCGCCTGGTCCACGTGCTGCCCAAGCCGGGCGTGATGGATCCGGTAGCCCAAAGCGCCCTGGCTGCCATCGCTGATTTCGACACACCGGCTGAAGCCGTCCGCACGTTCAACAAATATTGGCTGCCCGATCTTCCCGACGACAAGCTCAAGCTGTTGTGCGGCAAAATCCTGGCCAACGATGCCATCGAGCAAGTCGTTGTGGGTCCGCTGAAATTCGACAAGTTGGAGTTCGGATCGGCCTACCTTTTTCAACTTGTGACGGTGCCGCTACGAACGCTGGATGACGACGCCCTCTACAAGCTCAGCCGGCAGCAGCAGTTGTACTTGTCGCTGGCGGAGATGCGGACCATTCAACAACATTTCCGCGATTTGGGACGCGACCCGACCGATGCGGAGCTAGAGACGATCGCCCAGACCTGGAGCGAGCATTGCAGCCACAAGACGCTCACCGGCCGCGTGCAATACCGCGACGAAAAGGGGGAGCGGCGGTTTGAGAATATGCTCAAAGAGACGATCTTCGCCGCCACGCAAGAGATCCGCCGCACATTGGGACCAGACGATTGGTGTGTCAGCGTCTTCAAGGACAACGCCGGCGTGATCCGCTTCGACGACGACTACAACGTGGTCTTCAAGGTAGAAACGCACAACCACCCGAGCGCCCTGGAACCATACGGTGGAGCCAATACCGGCATCGGCGGCGTGATTCGCGACCCGCTCGGCACCGGGCTGGGAGCCAAGCCGATCTGCAACACCGACGTGTTTTGCTTTGCCCCGCCCGACACGCCAGCCGCCGGTTTGCCGCCAGGCGTACTGCACCCCAAGCGGGTGATGAAAGGTGTGGTCTCTGGCGTACGAGACTACGGTAACCGCATGGGAATCCCCACGGTCAACGGCGCGCTCTACTTCGATGAACGCTATTTGGGCAACCCGCTGGTCTATTGCGGCAACGTCGGCCTGCTGCCGCGCGACAAGTCCTTCAAGCAGACTCAACCGGGCGATTTGATCGTTGCCATCGGCGGACGGACCGGCCGCGACGGCATCCACGGGGCGACCTTTAGTTCGGCCGAACTGACCAGCGAGAGCGAAACGCTTTCCGGCGGCGCGGTGCAGATCGGCAACGCCATCACCGAGAAGATGGTGCTGGATATCGTTATTGCCGCCCGCGACCGGGGACTGTTCACCGCCATTACCGACTGTGGGGCGGGCGGGTTTAGCAGTGCCGTCGGCGAGATGGGGGCCGAGATCGGCGCGGAGGTCCAGCTTGACCGCATCCCGTTGAAGTACGAGGGCCTCTCCTACACCGAGATGTGGATTTCCGAGGCTCAAGAGCGGATGGTCCTGTCCGTTTCGCCCGACAAATGGCCAGAACTAAAGTCGCTTTGCGAGAGCGAAGGGGTCGAGGCAACCTCCTTTGGCACCTTCTCGCCGACCGGCCGGCTGGTGTTGAAATATGGCGAACACCAGGTCGCTGATCTGGCGATGGAGTTTTTGCACGATGGCAGGCCGAAGGTGGTACGGGAAGCAACATACGCGCCGAAGCCATTTTCGATTTTGGATTTTGGATTTTTGAATGAAACAGGTGGGGCCGAATATACCGGTGATTTGTTGGCGATTCTGGGGTCGTTGAATGTGGCCAGCAAGGAGTGGGTGATTCGGCAGTACGACCATGAAGTGCAAGGGGGAAGCGTCATCAAGCCGTTGGTCGGCGTGAAGAACGATGGGCCGGGGGACGCCGCCGTGGTGCGGCCGGTACTCTCTTCGCGGCGGGGGATTGTCGTAGCCTGTGGTATGAACCCGCGATATGGAGATTTCGACACCTACCACATGGCGGCCAGCGCCATCGATGAGGCCATCCGTAATTGCGTGGCGGTGGGGTCCGATCCGTCGCGAATCGCCATTTTGGATAATTTCTGCTGGGGCAACACCGAACGTCCCGAAGAACTTGGCTCGCTGACGCGGGCGGCCTTGGCTTGCTACGACATGGCGGTGGCCCTGGGAACGCCGTTCATTAGCGGCAAGGATAGCCTGAACAACGAGTTTCACTTTACGGATAGCGCCGGCAAGAAGCAGACCATCGCCATTCCGCCATCGCTGTTGATAAGCGCTTTAGGCCAGGTGGCCGACGTGGGAAGCTGCGTAACGATGGATTTGAAAGAGCCAGGAAATCTGCTCTATCTGGTTGGCGAGACCAAGGACGAACTCGGCGGATCGCACTTCTCGCTCGTGCGCACGTTGTCGGGCGGACAGGTACCGACGGTCGATTCCGCGCGGGCCAGGCAAACCTTTACCGCCATCCACGCCGCCATCCACGCCGGGCTGATCCGCTCTTGCCACGACCTGAGCGAAGGGGGGCTGGCCGTCGCCGCCGCCGAAATGGCCTTCGCCGGCGGGTTGGGCGCTCGGCTAAAACTCCCGGCTGGCCAGCCGGCCGCACTAGCCCTATTCAGCGAATCAAACACTCGCTTCCTGTGCGAGGTCCGGCCCGATTCCGCCGCGGCTTTCGAGATGCAACTGGCCGGCCTGCCGCTGGCCTGCTTGGGTGAAGTGACCAGCAGCGAAGAACTAAAGATTACGGACTCCTCCGAAAAGGCAATCATCACGGCCAAACTGTCTGCATTGAAAGAAGCCTGGCAGAAACCCCTGAGGTGGTGATTCTCAATACCAGGAATTCGGCAAGCGATAGTTGTTATGTATACAATTGAATTCTCGCTCGCCGCGGCGGACGAAATCAATTCGCTACGAGCGTTTGAGCGAACCGAGGTGCTGGCGAAGATTGATGAGCAACTTGCCCATCAGCCAACGCAGGCCACCCGCAATAAGAAGCTACTACCAGGGTTGTCCCCCGCGTGGTTTCATGTTCCGCCAATTTGGGAGTTGCGGGCGAGCGAGTTACGGGTGTTTTATGATGTCGATGAGACGCGGTCCTTGGTGACCATTCGGGCTGTTCGCCGCAAACCCCCTCACGCTACCACAGAGACGATTCTATGAAGACGATCGAACAGAGCCAGGCGAGCCTCGAGTCATGCGTTCACTCCGCCCAATCGGAGCGTGTCGTTATCACACGCGATGGCGAACCCGTGGCATTAATCGTCGGTCTGGAGGGATTTGATACCGAACAAATTGAACTCGGCTCAAGCGAAGAGTTCTGGCGAATGATCCAAGATCGCCGGCGACAGCCGGCGATCTCGCGCGAGCAACTGGACCGGCGTTGGAATGCCCCACAATGAGCCGTCGGCAAAGTCCGCGTGCCAGCCAATCAAAGGTCGAAAACAAAAAATGTCTTCTCCTTCCGTCTTAATTCTCCGCGCGCCAGGCACCAACTGCGACCTGGAGAGCGCCTACGCCTTTGAGAAAGCAGGCGCTTGCACGGAGCGAGTGCATATCAATCGGCTGTTGGAAAATCCGAAACTGGCGGGCGAACACCAAATCCTCTGCCTGCCGGGCGGCTTTAGCTATGGAGACGACTTGGGCGCGGGCTGCATTTTGGGCAGCCAGATTCGCCATCATCTGGCCGATTGCCTGGCCGAGTTCAAAGCGGCGGGCAAGCTCATCCTGGGCATTTGCAACGGCTTTCAGATCCTCATGCGGAGCGGCATTTTGCTGGCCGACGAGCCGCCGCATGGTCCACCCGCCACGCTCACCCTCAACGCGGGCGGCAAGTATGAGGACCGCTGGGTGCAACTTGGCACGGCCAGCGGTAATAGCGTCTTTCTGGCCGGCATTGAGTCGATGTACCTCCCCATCGCCCACGCCGAGGGTAAGTTCGTCCCACGCGACGCGGCCGCGCTAAACAAGCTGGAAGCGGCGGGGCAATTGGTGTTGCGCTACACGGATGAAACGGTGAAGGAAGGGCAAGCGTCAGCGTTGTTGCCATTTCCCGCGAACCCCAACGGATCGACGCTAAATGTGGCCGGCGTGTGCGATCCGACGGGCCGCGTGCTGGGCTTGATGCCACACCCAGAGCGGCATATCGACCGCACCCACCACCCCCGCTGGACGCGCGGCGAAGGCCGGCCAGAGGGGGACGGCCTGGCACTGTTCCGCAACGCGGTGCGGTATTTTGCCTGATCGGCGATGGAATCGCCTCCTACAATCGCGGACTCATCGTCGCCTAGATGCGCTTCATGATCTGCCGCAGAACTTCCTCGTCACTGGCATACTTGGGCGGCAGCACGGCCCGTAGCGGAATCGGCACTTCGTCCATGCGATAGGCCGTGCCGGGCAGATGAACGCCATACACGGCCGTGGTGATGCGCACCGTTGGCCTTGGAAACGATTCCACGGTGGGGTAATCCAAGGCGATTGTCGGAATTTGCTCGATCTGTTCTATCGCAGCGGGAGACAAGGCGGCCACCCCCTCGCTGCCGACCAGCAGGCAAGCGTCGGCCTCGCGCGCCGCCAGCACATCGTTGGCCGAGTACTCGCCCGGATTGTAGCGGGGGTAGCCGCGGGCCAAATTGACGCTAAACGGAAAACCGGTTTGCCAGCACAATACGGTATCAGCGCCGGCCACGTCGCCGTGAACGCGCATGCGGCGGGCATGAAAGCGCGTGTGGGCGTTTAGTTCCTTGACCAGCAGCAGCAGGGCCTCCACATTGCGATGACCCAACGGTCCCTGCGTCAGGCCAAGGCCAAAGAAGACTACCCCACACTTGCAGGACTTCATTTTCTCGGCCAGGGACAGAAGTTCCGCCAGCGGAGCGCCGCGGACGGCCCCCAGCCGCAGCGGCTTGTCGGCGACTAGTGCTCGCAACGCCCACAGCACTTCAAAATCGTGCCCCGGCTCGACCGGCAGATAATGGTCGGCCACCTCGGCGGTGGGCGAGCGGCGGATATCGGCCACGACCAGCGTGCGGTCGGCCCGGCCGCCGGGCCGAAACATGCCCGCCCGATCGGTGGAGTAACGCTCCATATGCCGCGGGTGGCTGGTCAGCGGGTCCGATCCCCAATAGACCACCAGATCGGCCCGGTTGCTGATTTCGCCCAGGGTGCAAGTCGATTCGCCAACTTCCTGCACCGCCATGATCGACGGGGCATGGCACATGGAGGCGGTCGTATCGATCGTGGCCCCCAAGCGGTCGGCCAACCGCGCGGCGGCCCGTTGCCCCGGCGTGCTGCTGCGCGACAGACCATAGATCAGCGGTGCCCGCGCGGTGGAAAGTATCTTGGCCGCGGCTTGCAGGGCATCCTCCAGGGAGCAGGCCCGGCCGTCGATCTCGGCGGCTGGCGGTTGGCAAGACTCTTGCGACAGCAGCCAAGGTTCGGCCAGCGCACAGGCCCCTTCGGCACGGGTGATGCGGCCCCCCGCCACGGTCAGCCGCAAATCATCGCAGACACAGCCGCAAGCGGTGCAGGCGACATCGTCAAAGGTTTGCAAGGCTAAAGCCGGATCGGCCATCGGCGGGACTTTTACTTGGCTGCGTTGGGCTGACTCATACCAAGGCGGGTGGCGGATTCATTCAATTGGCGGAGGCTATTTGCTCGCCGATGCGTTGGGCACCGGCCGCATCAGCGAGCGAATCGCCTCCGCCAAAATGCAGCGGCCGGCGGCGGCTATTGAATCTGTTCCAGACGCAGGCGGATCGCGGACAGAATGGTTTCTGGCGCGGCCATGCGGCCCGCCCCGCGTTGGCGGCAGCTTAACCAGCCTTCCTCGGGGTCAACAAATTCCAGGCCGTCGGCCCGCAACTGGGTTACGTTGCGCTGCACGGCTGGCTTGTCCCACATCTGGCAATTCATGGCGGGGGCGAGCAGGACCGGCCCGCCAAACGCCAAGAACAGGGTGCTCAGCAAATCGTCCGCCAGCCCGTGCGCGGCCTTGGCCAAAAAGTCGGCCGTGGCGGGAGCCACGCAAAGCAGTTCGGCCCGCTCGGCCAGCATGATGTGCGCACCCAAGGGATAGGCTGGGTCGTCGAAGGAGCGTTTGGCCACCGGCCGGCCCGTCAGCGCGGCAAAGGTCGCCGGGCCGACAAACTTCTCGGCGGCCGCTGTCATCACCACGGTTACGCCACAACCGGCCTGCACAAGCTGGCTGACCAGGGCCGCGGTCTTGTAAGCGGCGATGCCGCCGGTCACGCCGACCAGAACTTCACGGCCGTTCATGGCTTGCTCAACACGGAAAGCAGTCTAAAGGTTCGTCAAATCGAGCTCGGGCGGGCCGCCGGCGGCCTCTTCTTGCGAACCGGTAATCCGCAGATTCTCGGAAGTGTCGAGAAAGATTTTGTCCTGAAGAATCTCTTCGATCACGATCTGCATTTTGTCGTGCGTGTTCAAATCGACCAGCGGACGCGCGCCGGAGTTGAGCGCCACCAGGCGCTTTTGGATCAGCGTGGAGAGCTTGAAACGCCCGCCCACCTTGTTGACGATCTCTTCTTCACGCAGGGCATCAATCATTGGGAGACTTCTCCAGGACGGGTCAAAATCGCGCGGATCTCCCGCACGGCACGTTCTACATCGTCATTTACAATTTGGTGGCGGTACAAACCGGCCGAGGCCAACTCCCGGCGGGCTGCTTCCAGCCGGCGCTGAATCGCCGCCTCGTTCTCGGTACGGCGGTCCCGCAAGCGGCGTTCCAACTCGGCCATGGAGCCGGGATGCACAAAGAACGTTTCCGCGTTGGGGTACTCGCCCAGGACGGCCTGCATGCCGTGTACGTCGATCTCCAACACTACCCATTTGCCGGCCGCAAGTCGAGGGGCTACCTCCCGGCGGGGCGTTCCATACCAGTCGCCACGGCCAAAAACCTCAAAACATTCCAAAAATTCGCCCGACTGCCGCTGCCGTTGGAAATCCTCCGCCGACAGAAAGTGGTAGTGGACTCCCTCTTGCTCACCCTGCCGCGGCTGCCGCGTCGTCGCCGAAACCGACTTGGCCAAGGGCCCGGGCGGGTGCGCAAACAACTGTTCCACCAAGGTCGTTTTGCCCGACCCGGACGGCCCAGAGATCACAATCACGCGGCCGGTCGCAGTGGTCATGGAACGAATTACAGGCCGAACAAGAGGCACGCTACTCCACGTTTTGAATCATCTCGCGAATCTTTTCAATCGCCGCCTTCATTTCTATCACATGCCGGGCAATGGCCACATCGTTCGATTTAGAACCGATGGTGTTGACCTCCCGAAACATCTCTTGGGTCAAAAATTCCAGCTTGCGGCCGGCGCTTTCGGCCAGGCCCATGAATGTGCCGAACTGGTCGATATGGCTCTTGAGCCGCACGATCTCCTCGGAAATGTCCCCCCGGTCGGCGTGAATGCCAATCTCGCGGATCAGGTCCGAAGCCTGGAAATCGACCGCGTGTTCAGCCATGAAATTTCGCAACCGCTCTTCCAACCGTACGCGGTACGCATCCAGCACGGCTGGTGCCCGCTGTTCAACTTCCGTCAATTGTTGGGCGATTTGCGACAAGTTGCTGGTGAGATCGGCCGACATGGCCTTGCCTTCTTCCTGACGCATGTGCGCCAAGTTTGCCAGGGCGGCCTTTAAAGTCCGCGAAATCAAGGGCCAGTCGCCCGCCGCGTTTTCCGCGCCCGCGGCCGATTCGTCAATCACGCCGGGCAATTGCAGCATCGGTTCCAGCGCGATCGGCGTGGGCAACTGCCATCGCGTGCGGACTTCCTCCAATTGTTTGCGGTAGCCTTCCAGCACGGCCACGTTGACTTGGAACTCGTCGGGCGAATGAGGGCGGTCCACCCGCAGATTGACTTGCAGCGTGCCCCGCTTGATTTGCTCCCGGACAATCTGCTCAATCTCGGGCTCCAGGGCGCTGTAACCCTCGGCGCAGCGAACCACCAGCTTAAAGTAGCGGCTGTTGATGGTGCGGACTTCGATGGCCACGGCTAGGCCGTCTTGCTGGCAATGGGCCTCGCCGAATCCGGTCATGCTCAGCAACAAGGTAACGGCACTCCCTCAAGAGTTATTGCGATTCGAGGATAGACGGCGGTTCCGGCGGCCCTGACACCGCTTTCGCTCGCTCGTGAAAATTCCGCTCTACTTCTCGCTCGATTCAGAACCGCTGTCGCCAGCGGGAGTGTCGCCGGCGGGCGTGGAATCGGCGGGTGGGTCGCTGGCAGGGGAATCATTGGAGGGCGATTTTGTGGCGTCCGCACCGTCGGAGGTGGGTTCGTCGGCAGCCCCCTCGCCTTCAAGGGTGGAATTGGTCCCTTCCAATCCGGCATCCGTATCGGCACCAGGCCCCAATGGGGGCAAACCGGTGGGGGTGGTCGTATTCTTGGGGGCATTCGCGCCAAAGCCGGCTCCGGGATTGCTGGCCCGGTCGTTCTGGTTCAAACGAATGATCAGAGCGACACAGGTCAAAATCCAGATGGCGGCGACGACAATGGTGACCCGCGTGAACAAGTCGCCGGCTTTGGTGCCGAACGCGCTTTGCCCACCCATGCCCCCCAGGGCACCCGCCAGTCCGCCGCCGCGTCCACGCTGGACCAAGACCAGCATGATCAAGAACACCGCCACCAGCATCAACAAAACCATCATGAACGGAACCATGACCTGTACTCCATTATTCCAACCGGCAAGAGCGGGCCTGACGATGGCCCTGGCTTATGCCCAGATTGGATAGCTTCCTAATTGTAGGGTTGAAAACGCCGCGCCGGAACGATCGATCAGGCCGCGCCAGCCACGATGCCGAGAAAGTCCTCCGCTTTCAAGGCGGCACCGCCAACCAGCGCGCCGTCGATATTGGGCTGGCGCATCAGTTCGGAGGCGTTGTCGGGTTTGACGCTGCCGCCGTACTGAATCCGTACTTTGGCCGCAACCGCCGAATTGTAGCGGGTTTCGATCAATTTGCGAAGATCGGCATGGACCTCTTCGGCCTGGGCGGGCGTGGCCACCTTGCCCGTGCCGATGGCCCATACCGGTTCGTAAGCGATAACGGTCGCGCCCATCTGGTCAGCCGAAAGCCCAGCCAGCGAGCCAGCGAACTGCTTTTGGATGACAGCGGCAGTCTGGCCCGATTCACGCTCGGCCAGCAGCTCGCCCACGCAGACGATGGGGATCAAACCGGCGGCGTGCGCGGCCAGCGTTTTGCGGTTGATGTCCTGGTCGGTCTCGCCCAGGATATGCCGCCGTTCGCTGTGTCCCAAGATCACAAACTGGCAGCCTACATCCTTGAGCATGGCCGCGCTCAGTTCGCCCGTGAAGGCCCCCTTTGCTTCGTGATACATGTTCTGGGCACCCAAACACACGGAATGCCCCTGGAGCGCCGCCGAGACCGCATCGAGATACACGGCAGGCGGACAGACGGCCACATCCACATCCTTATGGCTGGCGGCCCCCGCGGCCACGGCCCGGGCCAACGCCACGGCTTGGGCCTTATCGAGGTTCATCTTCCAATTGCCGGCAATGAATTTGCGTCGCATGGGGGCAGGACAATCCGTTGGTTGGTTCGTGAAATCAATAAGCAACGCACATGGCGAGGCTGGTCACCGGCCCGCCACGGCCGGGGCGGGAGCGGCGGAAATCGTCTTGCCCAGCAGTTTGGCCAATCCCCGCATCTGCGCCATGATCTCGGCGTATTGGTCGGGCAGCAGGGCTTGGGGACCGTCGGACAGAGCTTCTTCCGGGCAGTTGTGAACCTCGATATGCACGCCGTCCGCGCCGGCGGCCAGGCCAGCCAAGGCTAACGCCGGGATAATGTCGGGCCGGCCCGCCGCATGGCTGGGATCGACGATAATCGGCAGGTGCGAAAGCAGTTTGGCACACGGTACGGCCGCCACGTCGAACAAATTGCGGGTGAGATTGTCAAAGCCCTTTACGCCGCGCTCGCACAACACGACGTGCGGGTTGCCCTGCGCCAGAATATACTCCGCGCTCATCAGCAGGTCTTTGACCGTGGCGCTCATGCCCCGCTTTAGCAGCACCGGCTTTTGCGATTTGCCCACTTCGTTCAGCAGGGTAAAGTTTTGCATGTTCCGCGCACCAATCTGGAACATGTCGGTGTATTCCTCGACGATTTCCACCCGCCGCGGGTCCATGACTTCCGTCACGACCGGCAAGCCATATTTATCGCCGGTCTCTCGCAAGATCTTCAGCCCTGCTTCGCCCAGCCCCTGAAAACCGTAAGGGCTGGTTCGCGGTTTGTAGGCCCCGCCGCGCAAAATATTCGCCCCGGCTTCCTTGACCGCGGCGGCAATGGCATCCATGCGTTCCGCGCTTTCCACGGCGCAAGGCCCGGCAATCATCGCCAAATGGCCGCCGCCAATTTTCACCCCGCCCACTTCGATCACGCTCGGCTGGGGATGGGCTTCAATCGAGGCCAGCTTGTAGGGGGGCAAAATTGGCACCACTTCGGCCACTCCGGGAATAGCTTGCAGCGGCGTCGACTGCAAGCGGGCCTCGTCGCCAATTACGCCGATAATCGTGCGGTAGGTGCCGCGGCTAAGGTGGGCCTCCAAGCCCAGCGACTCCACCCGTTCCACGACATGTTGCACTTGTTGATCGGTGACGTTCGATTTCAAGACAATAATCACAGGTGACGCCAATTAAATAGAGTGACGTTAAGTTGTTATTTCGCCGCGGGCCGTCGCGGCAAAAGGCAAGTCCTTAGCATAACAACGATTGGATTCGTTCGCCACGCACCGCGCGGATGGGAACCGAAAAATGCTGCTTCGGGCCTCTCCAGCCAGCCCCTTCGACCACCCCGAACCGGCAAAAATACCTTCCGAACCGCTTTGACGAACTGAACACAAGGTGTTATTATTACGCCCTTTGCCGCCGGTCGCGCCAGTTGCGGCGACGGTTTGGCCCTTATCCCGCACACCTCCAGCGTACTCAGCCCCCCATGAAGTTTAACGGTCCCCGCAAGCCTGGCCCTCCTGCCCGCAAACGTTCCAAGACGGGTCCGCGCACCAAGAAGAAAGACCCTATTTTCGTCGATGGCAAGCGGCCGCGGCCGATGTACGTCGACTACAAGGACTTGGAATTGCTGGGCAAGCTTACCAGCCGGCAAGGCAAAATCCTCAGCCGCCGTAAGAGTGGTTGCACGGCAGCCAGCCAACACGCCGTGACTTCGGCGATCAAACGGGCACGTTTCATGGCACTGCTGCCCTACGTGGCCGAGTAGCCGTTGCGCTCCGCTGGGCCACGCGCTTCGCAACAGACCCAACCACCCACCTATGCCGCCACGGTCAAATGCGGATGGCTGATGGATTCTCCGCTGACGGCCTCTTGGCTAGCGCAAAAATCGCTACGACGGGCACAACCGTCCCGCGAGATTTCTTTCCCCGTTATCGCGGCATGACCTAGATTTGGTCATCTCATGGACCATGGCTGGTCGGTGAGCGTTATCGATTTCTTGCCTTGCGGACCTTTTCGTTTTGCGGCCTGGACCGCTATAAACACCTTCAACATTGCGCGCCTTTGCGCCAGAAAGACTTGCCATGGGGCACTCGCCGACAGGAACCATGACCTTGCCCAACAACCCCTCCAAGATGCTGTATGCCGCGATCGGCGTCATGGTTTTGTTGTATTGTGTCGCCTTCAAGTTGGGTTGGTTCTCGCTGGATGGGCACGCCGCCGGCCATGCCGTGGCCGCCGAAGCGGCCGCCGCGCATGGGGAACACGCCCACGAACATGCCCACGCCGAACCGCCCACCCTGTGGATGGTCATTCCGTTTGCCCTGCTGTTGGGCTGCATCGCGGTCTTTCCCTTGATCCACAAGTTGGAGCACCATTGGGAATCGAACCGCAACAAATTCCTGGTGGCCACCGGCTTGGGCTTGATTGTGCTGACATATTACCTGCTGGGGCACCACCACCCCATCGACAAGCATTTCATGGGGCATGGCACGGTCGCGCCGGCCGCCAGCGGCCCGTCGTGGCAGTTGGTGACAACCGTATTGGCCAACGCCATTTTGCAAGAATACGTGCCGTTTATCGTGCTGCTATTCGCCCTCTATACGATCAGCGGCGGCATTCGGGTGGAGGGCGACTTGCCCGCCCATCCCTTGACCAACTGCACGTTCTTGGGGATTGGTGCCTTGATGGCCAGTTTTGTCGGCACGACCGGCGCGGCCATGCTGCTGATTCGCCCCTTGTTGGAAACCAACAAAGAGCGCAAGCACATCAAGCACACCGTGATTTTCTTCATCTTCATTGTCTGCAATTGCGGCGGGTTGCTGCTGCCGCTGGGCGATCCGCCTTTGTTCTTGGGTTACCTGGCGGGCGTCCCCTTCTTTTGGACCTTGAAACTGTGGGCACCCTGGCTGTTGACCAATTTGCTGCTGCTGGGGATCTACTTTGCCTGGGACCACTTCTTTGCGTACCCCAAGGAAACCAAGCCCGACATTTTGCGCGACGAAACGCAAGTCCGCCCGCTGCGTATCCGCGGCCTGATGCCCAACGCGCTGCTGCTGTTTGGCGTGGTGGCCGCCGTGGCCACGCTCGACCCCAACAAGACTTTTCCCGGCACCGAAACGCAGATTCCCTATTTCATGCGGGAAGTCGTGCTGCTGTCACTGGTGGGGCTGTCGCTATTTTTGGGTTCGAACAAAGTCCGCGAGGACAACCGCTTCAACTACGGAGCCATCCTGGAAGTAGCGGCCCTGTTCTTTGGCATCTTTATTTGCATGCAGCCGCCACTGCAAATCTTGAACGTCCGCGGCGCGGAACTGGGCATCGATAGCCCCTCCAAGTTCTTCTGGGCATCGGGGATTTTGTCGAGCATGTTGGATAACGCGCCGACCTACGTGGTCTTCTTTGAAACCGCCAAGGCTATCGGGGGAGACCCCGCCACCGTGCCGATGGTGGACCTGTCGGGCAGCCATATTCCTGCCGGCTTTTTGGTGGCCATCAGCTTGGGTGCCGTCTTCATGGGTGCCAACACCTACATTGGCAACGGGCCCAATTTCATGGTGAAGGCTATCGCCGAGAAATCGGGGGTAAAAATGCCTAGTTTCTTCGGCTACATGGCCTACAGCGTGGGCATTCTGGTGCCAATCTTTGTGTTGCTAACCCTGCTGTTTTTCATCCCCGGTGCGCCGTTGGCGTTCTTGATTGGCTAAGGGGTCGAGACCGGCTCGGGCCGCGTGTGCCAATAGGCCCACAACAAGAAGACCGCTTGCAGCGGCAGTCGCAGCAAATGCACCAGGGGCGGGGCGGGCAGCAGAATCTGGTGCTGGTAGAGATAGATGTTGGCCGGAAAGACCGCGATCAGCAGCGCCATGACACCCCAGGCCGCCATGCGCGAGTACCGCGGCACCAGCAGCAATAGCCCCAAGCCAATCTCGGCCACGCCGCTGAAATAGACCAGCGGTACATGCCACGGCAAATAGGGCGGCATGATGTTCAGAAAGAACTCGGGCCGCACAAAGTGCATGGTCCCGGCCCCGACCATGAATATTGCTAACAGATAGCGTGAAAGCCGTTGAAGCATGGCGATTGGCCGGGCAAGAGAATCGTTCGATAGCGCGAATTGCCCTCTCCATACTCCTCTCCCGTGGTGCCGCGGAGACGGGCTGTTCTCTGCATACGGAATTGGAACTCAAGGCTGATAGCTTCTTTGCTGATCGCTTCTCCGCTCCAACCTCACGCCAAGATTTCCTTTACCACGTTGCCATGCACATCCGTCAGCCGGTAGTCTCGCCCTTGAAAGCGATATGTTAGCCGAGTGTGGTCGAAGCCCAGCAAGTGCAGCAGCGTGGCGTTCAGGTCGTGGACACGCACCGGATTGCTGGCCACGTTGAAGCCAAAATCGTCGGTCACTCCGTGCGTATGGCCCGGCTTGATGCCGCCGCCCGCCAGCCACATGCTAAAGCAGCGGTTGTGGTGGTCGCGGCCGTCGTTCCCTCCTTGCACCATGGGAGTGCGGCCAAATTCGCCCCCCCACACCACCAGCGTATCCTCGAGCAACCCGCGCTGCTTCAGATCTTGCACCAGCGCCGCGCTGGCCCGGTCGGTATCCAGGGCGTTTTGCTTGACGCCGGCCGTCAGGTTTCCGTGCTGGTCCCAAGCCTCGTGAAAGAGCTGCACGAACCGCACACCGCGCTCGATCAGCCGGCGCGCCAACAGGCAGTTGCGGGCGTAGCTCGACTCCTTGGGATCTTTCACGCCGTACAAATCTAGCGTTTCCTTCGATTCGCTCGCCAGGTTCATCAGTTCGGGGGCGCTCGTTTGCAGGCGGTATGCCATCTCGTAGCTTTGAATGCGGGCGGCCGTCTCTGGGTCGCTAAAATCGTCCAGCGCCAGGCCGTTGAGCCGCTGTAAGGTATCGAGCGAGGCCCTCTGCGTTTCATCGTCAATGCCGCGCGGGTTCGATAGGTACAACACGGGGTCGCCCGCGCTGCGGAAAGGGATGCCGCCGTACATGGTTGGCAAAAAGCCGCAGCCATAGTTGCTAGCGCCGCCGCTGGTTCCCTTGGCACTGGTCAGCACCACAAAGCCCGGCAAGTCCTCGGCTATGCTTCCCAAGCCGTACAGCGACCATGACCCAAAGCTGGGCCGTCCAAACTGCTGCGAGCCGGTATTCATCATGATTTGGGCCGGCGCATGATTGACCGCATCGGTCTGCATCGAGCGAATCAGGCAGATGTCATCCGCGATTTGCGCGGTTCGCGGCAGCACCTCGCTAAGTTCCAGGCCCGACTGCCCGTGCCGTTCGTACTTGAATTTTGGCCCCAGCAAGGCCGAATTGGGATTGATGAACGCCGCCCGGTACCCCTTGAGCAGTTCCGCGGGTGGCAACTGCCCGTCGCGTTTGGACAGTTCGGGCTTGTGGTCGAACAGTTCCAGATGGCTCGGTGCGCCGGCGTTGAACATGTAGATCACGCGCTTGGCCTTGGCGGCATAGTGCGGCTGCCGGGGGGCCAATGGCCGGCTGGCCGTGTCGCCGGCGGCTTCGCGGGTGGCCAGGCAACCGGCGGCAATCCCCGCCAGGCCCACGCCACATTCCTGAAAGAACCAACGGCGGCTGCGCAGCAGCGCGGTCGAAGCGGGCATAAATTGATTGTCGGGCATGAGTGGACTCAATTCTTGCTGAGGGTTTCGTCCAGATTCAACAACACGCGCGACACCAAGGTCCAGGCGGCGGCGTCTTGGGGAGTGGTGTTTTCCGGAATAGCCGGCAGTTTGGCGGGATCACCCGTGGCGACTTCGCGGATATCCAACCAGCCTTCGGCCAACCGCTGGCGGCGGGAAAGCAGCAAAGCCAGAATCTCTTCCCGTTCGGCCGCGGATGGTGGACGGGCCGTACACAAACGAAAGGCGTAATCGGCCCGCTGGGCATCGTCGGCCCCCCCTTCGCGCAGCACCCGCAGCGCCATGGCCTGGGCCGATTCGGTAAAGATTGTTTCGTTCAGTCCGGCCAGGGCCGCCAGCGGCGTGTTCGAACGAACCCGCCGCGCACACGAAAAATCACCGTTGGGCGCATCAAAGCTCGACAGGACCGGGTCGGGCATGGATCGCTTGCGGAAAGCGTACAACGTCCGGCGATAGCGGTCGGGTCCTTGCGTGGGCGTCCAGTAGGCCGGGTAGACGTAGTTGTAGTCCAGCACGTTCTGCGGCACCGGCGGAATGATCGGCGGGCCACCAACCTTGTGCGTCATCAGGCCCGACACAGACAGGGCAATATCGCGTACAACCTCCGCTTCGGCCCGAAAGCGCGGTCCGCGCGCCAACAAATGATTCCGCGGGTCGCGCTCCAACAGCTCCGGAGAAACCCGTGAACTTTGCTGATAAGTGGCGCTGGTGGCAATCGTCTCGATCAGCCGTTTCTGACTCCAGCCATGTTCCATGAAATCAACCGCCAGCCAGTCCAGCAGATCACGGTAGATGGGAACCTCGGCTCGGGTGCCAAAGTCCTCGGATGTCTCCACCAACCCCTCGCCAAACATGGCTTGCCAAGCCCGGTTGACGGCCACGCGAGCGGTCAAGGGAGAACGGGCATCGGCCAGCCAGCGGGCGAATCTCAGCCGATCGGGCTCGTCGGACGCGTCCATGGGATGCAAAGCGGCCGGCGTATGGGGCGCAATCAACTGCCGCGGCTGGTTCCAACCGCCGCGGTCCAACAGGTGCGTCGGGCGGATGTAGTCGCCCTGGCGTTCCGACAAATGCAACACCGATGTCAGCGCCGTGGGGAATTGCTTCCAGAGCGCGTCGATCTCGTCGTTGAGTGGTTTCAATTCGGACTGTGACATGCGCCAAGCCGCGAATATCGCCGCTTGTTGCTCCGCGGTTCGCTGCTCCGCCGGCGTTTGCATGGCCACGATCGCGGCATAGTCGATGGGCAATGCCGAGGGGGCGGGTGTCGTGGTGATGGAGACGCGGCAGCGGCAGAGCATGTCGTTGCTGCGGATAGCCAGTTTGAATTTGGTGCCAGCGGGCAGGGCCAGCGGCTGTTCAAATTGCACCACTGCCACCGACGGCTGGTTGCGGCGGCCAAGGCCGCGGTCGGCCTCCCACGACGTGTCGTCGGTTCCGTCAATCAAATAGGCGGCTGGGCCTCGCGTCTTTTTTTCTTCCTTTTGCTCCGGCTCGGAAAAATCGGCCGTGGCGTTGACCAGCTTGAGCTTTTCCCAATCCTTGCTGTCCGGTTTTTGCGCCCATGCTTCGATCTCGGTAAGGCCCCACACGCCTCCCGGCCCGCGCCCCGGCCCGCCAAAGGGAAGGTCACCATGTGTGAGTGCTTCCAATCGCAAACCCGTCACTCCGGCCAGGTCGGGCTGAGCGATGATAAACACATCGGCGCTGGGGTGCCCACGCATCAAAATCGACCGGTCGAACAATTGTGTGGGGTGGTTAAGTCCGCTGATGCTTCCCAACTCGGCCGCCTCCAGCGGCGTCCAGGCGATTTGCTGGGCCGCGATGCTGCTTTCCCAGGCCGCCAATTCTTGCGCCCAATTCGGACGCTGTGCGCGTAGGCGATCTTCAACGCCCCAGATCGACTGACGGACATGGTCGATCTGTTCTTGCTGTTCGGGCGTGTAGACCCACGATTGGGCCTCGTAGGAGTTGTTCAAGTAACCGAACAGCCCGTAGTATTCCTCGTGCGAGATTGGGTCGAACTTGTGCGTGTGGCATTGCGCGCACTGTGTAGAGAGCCCCAGCACCGCCTTGCCCAGACAATCCATCCGGTCGAACATTTCAAACATCCGGAATTCCTCGGCGATAATCGCCCCTTCCTCGTTCAACATGCTGTTGCGCAGGAATCCCGTGGCGATCATCTGCTCTTGCGTCGCCCCTGGCAGCAGGTCGCCCGCGATCTGTTCGATCACGAATTGGTCGTAGGGCAGGTCGCGATTGAGGGCCTTGATCACCCAATCCCGCCAGATCCACTGGTCGCGGAGCATGTCTTTTTCGTAACCGTTGGTGTCGGAGTAGCGGGCCGCATCGAGCCAATGCCTGGCCCACTTCTCGCCGTACCGCTCGCTTTGCAACAGCGCGGCCAAAGTCGCCGGCAAGCCCTCCCGTTCGTATGCTTCTACTTGTTGCGGCGAAGGGGGCAAGCCAATCACGTCCAGATACAACCGCCGGGCCAACGTGGAGGGTGTAGCCGGTTCCGCCGCCGACATCGCATGCGCTTTCAGCCTCGCGGCGACAAAGGCATCGACGGGGTGGGCCGGCCCGCCTTCGGGCAGCGGAGCCTTCTTGGGCAGCACAAACGCCCAATGCTCGGCATACGCGGCCCCTTCGATAATCCATTGGTTCAACGTATTTCGCTGTGCGTCCGAAAGCGGCTTCTTTTCTTGCGGCGGCGGCATCAACTGGTCGGGATCGGTGGAAGTGATGCGACGGATCAACTCGCTCTCATCCGGCTTGAGGGGCACAATCGCCGCCATCCCCGACTCTCCCCCCTTGATGGCCCCGTCGCGCGTGTCGAGCCGCAAACCAGCGTGCCGCGTTCCTTCGTCCTGTCCGTGGCAGGCCGCGCAATGCTCGGCCAAGATCGGCTGCACGTCGCGCTCAAAGTCAATCTCTCCCGAGAGCGCCGCGCCGCCACACAAGGCGCAGGAAACCAGGGCCAACACGCCCGCGGCGGCCAATCCAACTGACGGGTTGCAATACTTCATGGGGAGCGCCAAAAGCGAGGATCGTTTCATTCAAAGGCGGGGCGAACCAAGACGCTCAGCCCGCATGCGCTGAGGGATACCACACCTTTATCGTACCCAAGCGCCTGGTCCCGCGAAAGTTTGATGTGCGATCGAGTTCCCAGCGGCCGTCCCGCAGCCATCGAACTCCAGGCAGTCCGCTTCCCTAGACGCCTGAGAGCGCGATCCGGCGGTGGCCGCCGGTGACCGTGATGGCTAAACTGCGGGAAGTGCCCGGCCGTGCTTGATTAGGCTGGCGAGCCGGTCTGCCGTTGGCTTATCGAAGTGAAAAGCTCCACCGTTGTTCCCCCAAACTGGCGATGCCGCAAAACCTGGCAATTCTGATTTTCGACGATGTGGAAGTCCTCGACTTTTGCGGGCCGTTCGAGGTTTTTTCCGTAGCGGCCCGGCAGGCCGATCCGTTGGCGTTTAACGTCTTCACAGTGGCGGAAAGCGCCGGGCCCGTGCTGGCCCGCAACGGCCTCAGCGTCAATCCGGCATTTCAACTGAAAGATTGCCCACGGCCCGATATTCTGTTGGTGCCGGGTGGGCAGGGCAGCCGCCGTGAAATGCACAATGCGGCTTTGATCGAATGGATTAGGCAAACCGCTGGCCGGGCCGAGTTGACGCTTTCTGTTTGCACCGGAGCCTTGCTGCTGGCCAAAGCGGGCCTGCTGGACGGCCTAGAAGCCACCACCCATCACCACGCCCTTGATCTGCTGCGCGAGAACGCACCCGCAACGACGGTTCTTGCGGGGCGCCGTTTCGTGGACAATGGGGAGGTGATCTGCTCCGCCGGTATTTCGGCCGGAATTGACATGAGCCTGTACGTCGTTAGCCGCCTGCTTGGCCAAGAGGCCGCCCGGCGGACGGCTGACCAAATGGAATACGATTGGCAGCCGTCAGGCAGTTAGCTGGCGTTGCCTTGTCGGGGCTACTTGGCCTTGGTGAGGCAGCGGTCGAGTTGGTTGGCAAACGCCTGCCGGTCGCGGGCGCTGAAGTTGGCGGGTCCGCCCATGATCTGGCCCTCGCCGCGCAGTCCGTCGAGCATGTTTCGCACCGCCAGCCGCTCGCCGACGTTGGCCTCGGTATAGTGGTGCCCTCGCGGATCAATGGCTTGCCCTCCCTTGGCCACCACGTCCGCGGCCAGCGGGATATCGGCGGTTATCACCAGATCGCCGGGCGCAACCAGTTCCACAATACGGCGGTCAGCCAAATTCATGCCGCCAGGGACGAGGATGGCATCGATGTATTCCGAACGAGGAATACGCATCGACTGGTTGGCAACAAGCGTGACCTGGATCTTTCGCCGTTCCGCCGCGCGAAACAGGAGTTCCTTGATCGTGACGGGACAGGCGTCGGCATCGACCCAGATTCGCATGGATTTCAACTGACCTTGAGCGATCCGTTCGTCCCTTGGAAATCTCGTGGCATCCGAAGCGAAATGTAATGGAGTTGATGATCGGCGGCAGTACGCCGCGACGCGGTAGCGGAGCGCGGCGGCTTTCGTCAACATCGCAACGGAGTGATCGTTGAGAGCGGAAAGCCAATTCGCCACTTTAGCAAGAAAAATCCACTGAACTTGCGGCAAGACGATTACGGCCTCTATTTCGGTCGAATATCAAATACCTCGCGCGAACGAAAGAAGCAGGCGTCGAACTCCAGGAAAAAGTTCACTTGTCCCAAAATCACGGACATGGCATCGGTCTTGGCCCACGCGAACGCCAGCCGCACGGGCGAAAGGTTGCCGATCACGGCCGTAGCCACAACAACGCGCGCTTCTACGGTTGCGAGGTTTCCGCTTAGTTCGACGGATTTGGCCTGTTGCAGCCAATCGAATCCAAGTTGTGCACCGATTGAATACGGCATGACGTTAATGGCGGCTCCCGTGTCCACGAGTCCAGTCGTCTTGATGACATTTTCGCCGCCAATCAAAGTCAAGGGAAGCATCGGCGCGAGACTCGCATTTGCCAACATTGGATCGCGTGGCAGATACGGAAATTGCTCAGAGGAGGGCGTCATTGTGGCGTCTGCCCGTCTTCTTCCAAAGCTTGCATCATCGTCGCGGCTGCCACGAAGGCACGATCCGGGGACCAAATCGGGTACACCTGGCCGGCTTCAATGAGGCTGCTTTCGTCTTGTTCCAGTTCTTGAGCCAGGAGCAGGATCAGCCGAATCTTGTCTTGCCGCGACAACGACTGCACATTCGGCAACATTTCCGTGAGCAACATCAATTCACCCTCGATTCAATTTGTTTCAGCCGTATAAACGCTCCGCTAGCGCGTCACGGCTAACCAAACAATCCTGGTATCCCCTCGCTCTCCTCAATCACTTTGTGCTTGTGGAGTTGTTCCAGGTCTAGCCCGACCAGTTTGAAGACGCTGGCAATGGTGTTTTCCGGGCTGACCGGTGTGTGCGCTGGGTAGGCGGCGAATTGGTCGCTGGCACCGATCACCCGGCCGCCGGGGATGCCGGCACCGGCGATGACGTAGGAGAAGACGAACGGCCAGTGGTCGCGCCCGGCGGCGGCGTTGATCTTGGGTGTGCGGCCGAACTCGCCCGTGACTAGCACCAAGGTCTTGTCCAACCGGCCGCGGTCGCGCAAGTCGGCCAGCAGGGCGGAGAGCGTTTGATCGACCTGCGGTGCCTGGATGTTCTTGAGCTTGTTGAAGTTGTCGCCGTGGTTGTCGAAGCCGTTGTCGTTGATGGGATGCTCGCGCCAGTTGACCTGCACGAACCGCACGCCCGACTCGACCAGCCGCCGGGCCATCAGCGCCCCTTGGCCAAACGAGTACCGCCCGTAACGGTCGCGGAGCGCGTCGGCCTCTTGCGACAGGTCGAACGCCTGCCGGGCAGCGCTGCTGGTGGCCAGGGCAAAGGCCCGCTGGTAGGCGGCGTCAAAAGCGGCCGTGTCGCTGCT
Source organism: Pirellulales bacterium (assembly GCA_050247075.1). Lineage (GTDB taxonomy): Bacteria > Planctomycetota > Planctomycetia > Pirellulales > JBFWUW01 > JBFWUW01. The sequence goes on from JBFWUW010000035.1 coordinate 41,466, forward strand.
TTCGACATGCCGTTGAAAATCCTCGACCGTGCCAAACAGCCGCTGCCGCCGCGCGGCCCGCTCGTCGGTAACGCTGGCGGGCGGCGTCATCACGGCGATCTTTTCCGGCGGGGCCAGGGCATCGGCCACGCGGAAGGGGGCGTAAATGTTGCCCAAAAAGCCGCCATCTTGCCCGTTGGGGGTGATCGGGCTATCGACCAACCGCGGGCCAATGACCACCGAACCGATCGGGTTTTGCCGCTGGGCAAAGCAAGCCACGCTGGCGCCCATGTTGGGGTATTGCTGGCCGCGGATGATCTGGTTGCCCGTCATCATGTAGTGGGCGGCACGGGGATGCTCGGTATCGTTGTGCGTGGCCGAACGGACGATGGTGTACAGATCGCTGGTCTGGGCCAGTTGCGGCAGCAGTTCGCAAATCTGAATGCCTGGCGTGCGGGTGGCGATCGGCTGATACAGCCCGCGGATGCCGTCGGGTGCCTTGGGCTTGAGGTCAAACATATCTTGCTGCGGCGGCCCGCCCCACAGAAACAGCAGAATGACGGAAATGTCGTTATCGCCGTCGGCCAGACCAGCCTCTTGCGCGCGGAGCAAGCCTGGTAGCGAAAGGCCGAGTGCGCCTGCCGCGCCGACTTGGAGGAATTCGCGGCGGGAGTGGGAGGGGTGGAGATGGAGCATAGCGGGAGTCTTCAGCTTTCAGTTTCCAGTATTCATTCGACACTCGGCATTCGTCACTCGACACTCTAATCAGTGATTGAACAAAAACTCCTTGCTGTTGACGATGGCCCACAGCAGATCTTCGAAGAATTCGCGGCGGAGCGTGGGGATCTGGTCGGCGGGGCTTGCCTTCGCCAGGTCTTGCCATTGGGACAGGATCGCCGTTTGCTCTTTGCCGCTTGGCGGGCGGCCGAGGGCGCGGAGATAGATTTCGGTAATGATTATTTCGTCCGTAGCGTCCGTCGCCAATTGTCGGGCGACAAGTCCCTCGTCGGAAGTCACGCGGGCGTGGACGAGCGGGCTGTTCATCATTTCCAGCGATTGCCGCAAGTTGGGGTCTTGCACCCGCTCGCACTCGCAGGAAGCGACACGCCGCAGGGGACGGCCAAACGTGTCCAAGAATGGCGAGGGAACCTTGGTGTCTGGCAGTTGCTGGGCCAGCAATCCGGCGGGCAATCCGGGGAACTTTTCGCGCACGCCGGTCACCTGGCCCAAGGCGTCTAGAAGTTCCTCGGCGGTCATGCGCTTCGTCAAGGCGTGCGAGTAGAACCGCTCATCGCCGCGGTTTTCCGCCGTGGGCGTGGATGCCAATTGATAGGCGCGCGAGCGGACAATGGTCCGCATGACGTGCTTAAGATCGTAGCCATGCTCGACAAAGTCTCGCGAGAGGGCATCCAGCAGCGGGCCGTTCGTGGCCGGATTGGAGGGACGCAGATCGTCTACCGGTTCGACCAGTCCGCGGCCCATCAGCCACCGCCACAGGCGGTTGGTGGTGCTGTGGGCGAAGAACGGGTTCTCTGGTTCGATGATCCAATCGGCCAGCAATTGCCGACGGCTGACTCCGGCCGGCGGTTGAATGCCGGAATCGGGAGGTGGAGACAAGCCCCAAGGGCCCATGTTCGCCGGGCCTTGCACGACCGCCTTTACCCAGGCGCTATCGTCAAAGTCGAGCCGCTCCCAGCCGGGCAGTTCCGTCAGCGACAACCGCCATTGATCGTCCGTGCCGATGGCCAGCAACGTGCCGTCGCTGGTCGTTACGCCCAGCCAAACGATTACGCCAGCCGGGCCAACGTTGTTGGTGGCCTGCACGGCCACGACGTTGCTACCCGACGTTAGCAGTCCGGCGACGTTGTAAGCTTCCGTCGTCCCCCAAAACTTGTCGCCGCCCACCTCTTGGCCGTTGACCAGCACGCGGTAGCTGTCATCCGCCGTGACGTACAACCGGGCTGAAGTTGGCGAGCCAGGCAGTTCAAAGGTCCGCCGCAGATAGCGAGGCTGCTGGCTTTGATCGACCGACAGCGGCAGCGTGGCCGCGCCCGGCGCATCCCAGACCCAGTTGGCACCGTCCCAAGGACGGCGGCTGGGGGGCTGCATGACCGGCCCATCGAGGGCCTTGGCCGGCATGGCGCGGCCCAACCGCGGGTGGCTGATCTCGCCCGCCCCGGTATCGTAGATCACGACGTTCTGGCCGTCGCGCTGCTTCATGCCAACTTGGGCGAAGAAACTGACAAACCCGTAGTAATCGTTCTGCGTCCAGCGGTCGAAGGGATGATTGTGGCAGCGGGCACACTGCATGCGGATGCCTAAAAACGTTTGGGCGGTCGTCTCGGCGGCAGTCAGCGGCAGCAGTTCGGCTTCGTTGTAAACTTTTTGCAGGCGGTAGAAGTTGGGGGGGCCTTCTCGCGAACTATCACCCGCCCCGGCCACCAGTTCATGCGTGACCTGGTCCCAGGGGGCGTTATGGCCGATGCGGTCGCGAAGGTAATGGTGAAAGGTCCAGACCGACTTTTCGCCCAGCCACTCGCGGCTGACGCGGAAGACATCGCTCCAGCGGTGGACCCAATGATCGACAAACTCCGGGCTGGCTAGCAACTGCTCGATGAGCAAATCGCGCTTATTGGGGTTGGTGTCCGCCAGAAACGTGGTGACTTCCGCCGGTTCGGGCAGTCTGCCGGTGAGATCCAATCGCAGCCTGCGCAAGAAAGTGGCATCGTCGGCCGGGCCGGACGGCCACAGATTCAGTTTGCGCCACTGCTCAATCGCGTGGTCGTCAATGAAATTCACCCGCGGCAGCGTGGCATAATCGCGCGGTTCGACCGGAGCGGGAAACGGCACTGTAACTTCAATGGCGGCCACCTGGTCCAAGTAAGCCGCGCTGATCGCGGTCTTGCCGGGACCAAGCGTGCGGATGTGGCCCGATTTGTCCACCACGGCCACGCCCGACTCGTTGGAGTCGAACAGGCACCAAATCGTGACATCGCGTTCGTGGCCGTCGGCATAGTGGGCGGTCACGCGCAGATCGGTCTGTTGGCTGGGCGGCAACAGCAACTCCCCCGGCTCGATAGCCAGTGAGACCAGTTTCGATTCACCACGGGCCGGCGGGGGCGTCCCTTGCGTCACCCACTGCAGCAGCACCTGATAAGCGGGCGAGGCCGGGTCGAAAACCTTGCCGCCACGGTGAGGCACATCGGCCGTGGGCTTGCGCAGAATCAAGCTTTGCGAAGGACTGAGCAAGTCGATCCGCCGGCCGAGTTCGTCCCGCCGCAACACCACAAAGTCGCTTTCGGGGTCGTATCCCCGCAATGAAAGTCTGAAGCCCCCCTTGCCCGAGGCGGCCCCATGGCAGGCCCCCTGGTTGCAGCCGGCCTTGGTCAGCGCGGGGACAACATCGTGCAAGAAAGAGACGGTGCCTTCGTTCTCCTCCGCCCCGCTTGCCTGGTTTGCCGCGAAAGAGCCCGCCAAAAGCAACACCGCCAGCGCCGCGCACCGCGCAATGGCACGGAACTTTCGAGAAACGATATCATCGGCAAGGCGGGCAGGCATGGCGCGTGACAAGCCTGGGGAATGAGGAAAGGCGAGCGACCCCGATTATAGCCCATGCGGCGGAAGCGTCCTATGGAAATAACACCCGCCCGCTATTCCCGGGCCGTACCGGGCACCAACGGCTTGCCGATCATCTGGCGTTTGTCGTGCAAAAAACGCAGATGATGTTCCAGGTGCCCCACGGCACCGGCCAGCAAGTTGGCCAGCGACACCGGCCCGCGCTCGCTGTGGATTCCTTCGCGGGCGAAGTCGGCCACCGTCAGCCGCCGCAAGATGGAGGCCGTCTGCCGGCGGTTGAGCGAGAACAGCTCGGCCGCCAGGTCGGCGTCGGCCTGGTCATACCCCAGCCGCTGGGCAAATAGCGACTCGTCGTAAGCCTCTAGCGCCGGTCGGTCCTCGGCGATCACCCGCTTCATGCGGTCGGACATGACCAACTCGGCATCCATTAAATGCAGCACGATCTGGCGAATGCTCCAAGTGCCAGGCAAGGGGACCGCGTTCATCTCGTCATCAGTCAGACCGACGATGGCCTTCTGCAAAGCATCGCACTCGGCGGCGTAATCGTCGATCATGGAAAACATGAGGGATTTTCGATTTTTAATTGAGGGGTGTTCGGTTCTCGGCACCGCACACAAAGTATAGGCCCGCTGGGCGAATCGCTCCAGCATTGGCAAAAGCCTGAGCTTCTTCTACCTCCGCTTCAGCCTTTCCCTCTCACCAGTTGGCGAACGAGCCGTCCTCGCGCTGGAAGCGCGGGCAATCGCCGCCGATGATGGCCGGATAGCGGTCGAGGGCCGCCAGGTCGATTTCCACCCCCAGTCCAGGCTGAGTCGGCGGAAGCAGCCAGCCGCGGTCGAAAGGGACCTGCACCGGAAAGAGTTCCGGCAAAACCGTGCCCGGCACGCGGGCGCATTCTTGCACGGCAAAGTTGCTGGTTGCCAGGTCCAAGTGCAGGCAGGCGGCGGTTGAGACTGGGCCGAGCGGGTTGTGCGGTGCCAACGGAATGTAATGCGTCTCGCACCAGCCGGCCAGCTTGAGGGCCTCCGTGATGCCACCCACGATACACAGATCGACGCGGCAATAGTCGATCCATTCCTTTTCAATCGCCTCGCGAAATTCCCACTTGGTGGCCCATTGTTCTCCCATGCCGATTGGCACGCGAACGGCTCGGCACAGCTTTTCCAACGCGGCCGGGTGCTCGCTGCGGACTGGGTCTTCCACAAAAAACGGGCGATACGGTTCCAACTGGCGGCAGAGTGTAATGGCATCGGTAGGGTCGAGCCTTGTATGCACATCCAGAATGATTTCCACATCGGGCCCTACTGCTTGGCGCACCGCGGCAAACTGCTCGACACCGTCCCGCACCGCCACGGCCGGCTCCAAGATATTCCCCCGGCTGGGCAGGTCGAAGCGGACGAACCTCCAGCCGTCCGCCACCTTGGCTTGAGCATCGGCAACCAGCGCCGCTGTGTCGTCGCCCCGCACATGCGGGTAGCACACCACCTTGTCGCGGACAAGCCCGCCCAGCAACTGGTACAGCGGCACCCCCAGCGACTGCGCTTTGATGTCCCACAGGGCGATATCAATGGCACTGACGGCGGCCATGCCGGCTCTTCCCGCCGGAAAGAACCCGCAGCGAAACATGACCTGCCACAGATGTTCTGTCCGCCGCGGGTCTTGGCCCAGCAGCGAAGGCGAGAGCGCATCGACAAACCCGGCCATCGCCGCTTCACGCCAGGTGATTCCCCCCTCGCCCACGCCGCGCAAACCGCAATCGGTCTCCACCACGACGAAGAAGAAGTTGCGCTGCTCGCCCACAATCAACGGGCGGATGGAAGAGATTTTCATGGCAGAGGGGCCGGATATTGAAACTCAAGGGGACCGTTGGCGGCTTCCGCCAAGCGGCTGCCGGGCACCTGGTGCAGGGTGAAAACTGGCCGCGAAGCCGCGGCCGAACGTTCGCCCGATTGGCGGGCCTACATGATCGAACCCGACTGCGGGTCGACGCCGATGCCGTCGGTCAGGCTGACCAGGGCCTCCAGGACCATCAACAGGGCACTGGGGTCGAAGGCCTCGTCGGGTTCGGCCCCTGCTTCCTCCATCACCTGCTCGAAGTGCATCAGATCCAACCGGGCATCGCAAGCCAACAGCCGGCGGCGGGTGCCGGCATCCAGCGACGAGCCAAGCTCCTTGGCCAGGCGAGTGCTTTCGGTGGAGGCGTCCTCGCCGGACAAGTAGCTGATATCGACCGCGGCAAAGTCGTCGGGGGCCAGCACCGTCACGGATTCAAAGCCGCCATCCTCCTCGGCGGTTGGTTCGATCAGTTGGAAGTTTTCTCCCAACGCGGCGATGGTCTTGCGTACGTTCTCCAGGGAGGGGCGGCGGCCGGACTCAAACAGCACGAAGTAGGTTTCGCGCCATTGATAGTTGTCGCGTTCAAAGGTGGACATGGGTGTTTCGTCTCCTGACAACCAGGCCTTGCCGAAAGGCGGCCAATGCCCCTGGGCACGCTGCTGGGGCCTTACGCCTGTTGCATTTTGGGCAGCTCAATTCCAGTTGCCTTCCTCGTCAATTCCACCTTGCCATTCCTCCAGCGCCTGGAGCATGGAGTCGCGGTCTTCGCGCTTGGCCCAGACGCTTTCGCCTTGCTCCAGCCGAATCTCGTAGTCTCCCTCGTGCATGCAGTCGGGCGCGCCGCAAAAGTGCGGCGTGGCGGCCACCCACATCACGCGGAACAGGGGGATATGCTTGTCATCCACGACGCAGAAAATCGACATCGTTTGGTACCCTCGGCAATGACGTCACGCGCCAGGCACCCGCCAAACCTGGCATTGAAAAACGAACCTGATGATGGGCGATTTTCCGCCCGGCACCCGTTTCCCGTGCTGCATCATATTGCCGATGGGGGCAATTTGGTAGTTGCCGCCGGGTTCGCGGGAGGAATTATCGCCAGAAACGTCCTAGCTTTTTTCGCTGGCCCGCCCAAGTTCTTGCGAACGCAAGGTGGCGGCCTCCACGGCATCCATCAGAGCCGCGCGCACGCCGCCGCGTTCTAGCGCGTGCAGGCCGGCGATGGTGGTGCCGCCGGGGCTAGCAACCTGGTCTTTGAGCGAGCCAGGGTGTTCGCCGGTGGCCAACAGCAGTTCGGCGGCGCCGCGAACGGTTTGCGCGGCCAAAGCAGTGGCCAAGGCGCGCGGCAGGCCCATCCGCACGCCGCCGTCGCTGAGGGCTTCGATCATGGCAAACACGAACGCCGGTCCCGAACCCGACAAACCGGTGACGGCGTCGAGCAGGCTCTCGGTGACGAGGTGAGCTTGCCCGACCGCCGAAAGCATCGACTGGACCAGGCTGGCATCGGCGTCGGTGGCGGTTTTTCCCAGGCAATAGGCGCTGGCTCCCTGGCAGACCAGGCAGGGCGTGTTAGGCATGACCCGCACCAGGCGCGCCCCGTCTCCCAAGCCATTTTGCAGACAGTCGAGCGTGACACCGGCGGCGATGGAAACAACTAGTTTGCCCGCCACGGCAGGGCGCAGTTCGCCTAATAAAGCGCCCATATGCTGCGGCTTGACCGCCAGCAGCAGTGTTCCCGCGACTCCGGCCACGGCCAAGTTATCCGCGACCGCCTGCACCCCACAGGCCGCCGCAAACTCCTTAGCCTGTGCGGCTGATGGATCGCTGGCCAGCATTTCTTGCGGCTTCGCCAGGCCGGTCTCGATGAAGCCGCGAGCCAAGGCCGTGGCCATGCGGCCCGCTCCGATGAATCCAAAACGGACTTGGGGCATGGAAAGCAAGGATGAAGGATGAAGGATGAAGGATGAAGGGAGCTGTGCTTATTGGTTCCTCATCGTTTTCACAAAGAAATTAGCGTGGCTTGCGCTTGGCGGTGGGCGCTTTTGGCTTAGGGGCTGACTTGGATTTGCCCGCCGCCGGTTTCTTGCCTGGGTCTTTGGCTGCGGCCTGCTTTTTGGCGGACGGTTTGGCCTTGTCGTCTTTCTTAGCGGAGGAAGATGTCTTTTTGCCGGGGCTGGCTGGCTTGGCACCCGGTTTCGCGGGGGGAACCGGGCGCTTGACCTGCGGCAATATTTCGGCCTCTTTGCGGGCCGCGATGGCCTTGGCGCGAGCGTCAGCGGCGGCCACCACGGCTGCGGCGGCGGCTTCGGCCTCTTCCTTCTTGGTGGGCCGGCGCGGCAGCCGGGCCTTGGCTTCCGGCGAGATATCCAGCAACAGCTTGTGCAGATTCGGAGAGTACGGGCTGGCGATAATCTCGGCTGACAACTGGTGCAACAGCCCGCCGAATTCAACCCCCTTGTTCTTGGGGATGGCGCGTTCCAGGCCCGGGACTGTCCCTTCCTTGCTTTGTGCCTCGTTGACCAGTCCCAAAACCTCTAAAGCCCATAGCGCCCCTTTGTCCAGCGGAATGGAATGCCCACCCAGCGACCACTGCGTAATGCAGGCAATCACGAATGGGGAAAGTCCGAACTTCTCCAGCCGTTGCAGGGCCTGGCCCTGCGTCGGTTTCTTGAGCGACTCCAGGTCGAACGAGTACGTGGCCTCAAACACGCTTTGCAAACAGCGGCGTAGCGCCGTGGCGGCCGAAATAGGATCGGGCAAGCCGCGCATGACCTCGGAGAGTTCCTTGATCGAACTGACGCGGACCTCGTTCCAATCGAAGAACGTCGTCCGCAACAGCTCGAAGGTTGCCTCGGCCTTGGCGTAAGCGGCATTTTCCAGGCAGATCGCAAACAACAACTGCTCCAGCACCGGCAGTTCCGGCACGGGCGGAGCATCTTGGTAGTGCTTTTTCAGCACCTTATGGATTTTCGTCAGAATCGCGGCGCGGTTGGGTGTAGCCATATCAAATAAACAGGGGCATCATCTAGCGGTGGCGGCTGAGGTGAACAATCGACAAGCTGCTTGGTTTAACTGCCCGGCACTTGGGGAGCAGGCTCCTCTTCCGCAGGCGGGTTTGCCTCGTCCGAGGGAGTATTAGTTCCGTCGGGCGGATCGGCGGATGCATCTTTCGAAACTTCGGCGGCATCCTCGGCCGCGGCATCCGTATCTTGCTGCGCGGGGGTCAGCACCCGATTGAGGATGGTGGCGATGGCGATCGACTTTTTAACGCCTTGGTCCAACACGAACTCCAGCCGGGGCGTGTACCGCGTGTCGATGCCTTCGGCGATGCGCGACTGCAGGTAGCCAGCGGAGCTGCGCAAGCCTGACAGGCACAAGCGTTCGGCGGTTTCGTCCCCCATGACCGAAACGTGAACCTTGGCCGAGCGCATGTCGGGGGCGACCTCGACATGGGTTACCGTCACGCCACGCACTCGCGGGTCTTTCAGCTCGGCCAGTATGGCCATGCTGACGACCTGGCGAATAGCCTGGGCGGCTTTCAGCAATCGGCGGGAAGATGACATCGTGGGGCGGGGTTTCTTGTCAACAGGCAGTTAGATTGTGCGGGCGATCTCTTCGACCTTGTAGGCTTCCAGAATGTCGCCCTCTTTCAAATCGTTAAAGCCCGACAGTTTGATGCCGCACTCGTAACCTTCGCGGACATCGCGGGCATCGTCCTTTTCTCGCTTGAGAGAGTCCAGGGCATAGTCGCCGATTACGCGGTTCTCGCGAATCACGCGCAACCGCGAATTCCGTTCGATCGTGCCCGACAACACGCGGCAACCGGCCACGGTGCCAACACGGCTGATGGTAAACGTCCGCAAAATCAACGCGCGGCCTAGTTCGACATCGCGTTCTTCCGGCTTGAGCAGGCCTTCCAGGGCCAGTTTCAGGTCTTGCGTGACCTGGTAAATGATCTCGTAGCGGCGAACTTGCACGCCCAGGTTTTCGGCCAACATTCGGGCTTTTTCGTCCGGCACGACATTGAAACCGATGATGATGGCATCCGAGGCATCGGCCAGATGGACGTCGGCCTCGGAGATTCCGCCGACCGTGGATTGCAATATCTTAAGCTGCACCTCCGGGTGCGACAGCTTGGAGAACTCCTTGAGGATCGCTTCGATCGATCCGCGCACATCGGCCCGCAGGATGATATTGAGGTTTTGCACCTCGTCTTGTCCCAGGCGGTCCTTCAACGTCTCCAACGTAACGTGGGATGTATGTCCCGACAGCGTCACGGCCCGCGACTGCTGCGAGCGTTTGTCGGCAATGGCCCGCGCAGAGGCGATATCGGCCAACACATGGAAGTGCTGGCCCGCCGCGGGGGCCTCGTTCAGGCCGGTCATATTGACGGGGGTGGAAGGGCCGACCGATTCGTAACTGATGCGCGGTTTGAGTGTGTCGTACATGGCTTTAACGCGGCCATAGCTGGTGCCGCAGACGACCACATCGCCCACCTTGAGCGTTCCATTTTGAACGATGAATTTGGCCACCACGCCGCGGCCTTCGTGCAGTTCGGCCTCCAGGCAGGTACCCTCCGCGGCACGGTTGGGGTTTGATCGGTAGTCGTGCAGTTCGGCCGTTAGCAGCAGCGTTTCTAGCAGTTGTTCAATACCGGTCCCCTTGGTGGCACTGCATTTGACAACCTCCGTCTCGCCGCCCCACTCGCTGGGCAGTAATTCGTTGGCGGCCAGTTGCTCATAGATCCGCTGTGTGTTGACACCCGGCAAGTCGATCTTATTCAATGCCACGACGATCGGCACGCCCGCCGCCTTGGCATGGCTGATGGCTTCCTCGGTCTGCGGCATGACGCCATCGTCGGCCGCCACGACCAGCACAGCAATGTCGGTGACTTGCGCGCCGCGTGCCCGCATCTGGGTAAAAGCCTCGTGGCCTGGCGTATCAACGAAAGCGATGGTCTGGCCGTCCCTTTCGATGCGGTAGGCACGAATATGCTGGGTGATGCCGCCGCTTTCGCCGCCAGCCACGTCGATACCGATGATGCGGTCCAAGAGCGAAGTCTTGCCGTGATCGACATGCCCCAAGAAGGTGACGATCGGCGGCCGCGGTTCCAACAGTTCGGGGTCTTCGTCCTCTTGCGAGGTGGCCAGCAATTGGTCTTCCAGGTTTTGGGGCTTCTTAAACTCGATGGAAACGCCCAATTCCACGGCCAGCATTTCAGCCAGTTCGTCCTCCAGAGGAGCATTGAGATTGGGCTTGCCGGCGTTGAGCTGCATGAGCTTCAGCAACACCTTGGCCGCGGGTACTCCGGCCGCTTCCGAGAAGGTGCGCACGGTGCAAGGCAACTGGCAAACCACGTTGCCTTTTCGGGGCGCAGCCGTATTGGTGCCGCGACGGTGAATTCTGCGCCCCCGCGACCGGCCATCATCGTCGTCGCCTCGGCGGCGAGAAGACGAACGCCGCTTGCGCAGATTTGCCGCGGCTGCCGCGGCGGCTGCCGCCGCTTCGTCATCGGCCAAGGCACCGCGCCCGCCGCGACGAACCCGGTCGCGGCCCGGCATGCCCGGTGCCAAGGGAGCGGCGGGCGCGGCTGATCGTCCGGAGGTACGCCCGGCGGCGGTCTTGCCCGACTTGGCGTCGTCGGCGTCGGCCTTGCGTTTTTCGTCATGTTCGCGAATATGCCGAGAAAGCGGCTTGCCGCCCGACTTGCTGGCCTTCAGCACATCCATGGGCAATTTAATATCGGGCTTTTGCGCCGCCGGTTCCGCCGGCTTGGGCGGAGGACCAGACTGCGAGCTGGTGGGCATGGGAGCCAGCTTGATTGCCGGGGCCGTGCGGGCGGGCCGGGGACCGTCGCCGCCCGGCCGCTTCTTGCCTCCATCGGGCTTGTCCGTCAAATGGACCATCTTGTTGCTGACGCCGCCCGGTGGAACATAATCCTCGCGCCGCATGGCGGCCGGCGGCAGATTTGTAGCGGGCTGCACGGGCGCGGGGGCAACAACCTCGGGCGCGGCGGGGGCCGGGGCTTGCGGGGCGGGTTCCGCCGGCGTTGATGGGGCAGCGGGCGCGGCCGGAATAACCGGAATGGGCTTCTTGGCCACCGGCAATACGGGCGGGGGAGTCATGGGCGCGGGCGTGGGCCGGCTGGGGGCGCTGCGGGCGCCGCTGGCGATGAACTCGCGGAGTTTCGACTCTTCTTCGCTGGTCAGACTGGCTAACTGAGAATCTTTGCCATCAATTCCCGCCTTGGAACACATTTCCAAGAGGGCTTTGCTGTTGAGATTCAACTCTTTCGCTAACGCGTAAATCCGCACGGACAAGGCTCTCCTGTCGGACCGTCAGGTCCGAGCGATTGCTCACTAGACTAGTTCATTGCACGACTCCCTAGGGTTCAGTCCCGTCGTTCAGGCTCCCGAACTCAAGAGCGAACACTTCATGGCACGCAACTCTTCGACCGGCATACTATCTTACTTCCACCCGCACTTCACAATACCCGGCATTATGCAAAACGATCGTCGATGACCGTTTACGATAACAGGCCGTTTGAGCCCCACCCCATATCCTAAGGCTGCGGCTCATCGTTACCCGCGGCGGGTTCGGCCTTGGGAACGGCCGCGGCATCCGGGGTGCTGTCGTCGGAGGCCGCCTCGCCGTTGTTTGCTACTTCCTCACTGCTTGCTTCTTCGGTACTTGCTTCTTCCGTGTTGGCTACTGCACTGACTCCAGCTTCATCCGCTGCTGGCTCGCTGGATTCGGCCCCTTCCCCGGCGGTATCGCCAGCGGGTTCCTCGGGAGCCGGGTCGGCGGCGGTGGCCGCGGCAATTCGATCTTGTTCCCGCTGTTTGCGGCGGGCTTCGGCCGCGGCGTGTTCCGCTTGTTCTTCCCGGACTTCCGCCTCGGCAACAATGGCGTCAACTTGTTCCTCTGTCAAGTTGCCCATCCGCATCAAATCATCCGGCTCGATAATCGACAGGTCGGAATACGACAGGTAGCCCTCTTCCACCAATTTGCCGCTGAGGTTGTCATCCACGCCCTCGATGGCGCTAAACCCGGTCACGGCCCGGTCGATGGTCTCGTCCAACTCGTCGCGCGTCATGATCTCGATATCCCAACCGCACAGCTTGCTGGCCAAACGGACGTTTTGCCCGCGCCGGCCGATCGCCAGCGACAACTGGTCCTCGCGCACCAGGACGATGGCACGTCCCAGCATCTTGCAGAGGATGACTTCCTCCACCTCGGCCGGTTGCAACGAGTTGGGAATCAACACCTGCATGTCGTCGCTCCAGCGGACGATATCGATCCGCTCGCCCGACAGTTCATCGACAATATTCTTGATGCGGTTGCCGCGCTGGCCGACACAAGCCCCCAGGCAATCGACACGCTGGTCGTTGCTGCTGACGGCCACCTTGGTGCGGTAGCCCGGCTCACGCGCCATGGCGCGAATTTCGATCACACCATCGGCGATTTCCGGAATCTCTTGCTCAAACAGGCGCTGCACCAGCGCCGGACGAATCCGGCTGAGAATGATGCGGATCCGCGGGCCTTGCTTCTTGACTTCAAAAATGGTGGCCCGCACGCGCTCGTTGGGGTGGTGCGATTCACCAGGAATCTGCTCGCTGCGCGGCAGAATGGCTTCGGTATTGTTGAGCGAGATGGCGGCCACGCCCCCTTCAATACGCTGTACCATGCCGTTGATGAGCTGACCGATCTGCTCTTCGTACTCCGCGAACAGGGCATCGCGCTCGGCTTCGCGAATCTTTTGAATGATGACTTGCTTGGCCGTTTGAGCGCCGATGCGGCCGACCGTTTCCTCGCTGTCCAGCGGTTCGCCGGCCAAGGTGCCGTGAATCACGCCATCGGCGCGGCCGATGGTGATCTGAATGTCAGCCTCTTCTCCGTAGTGCTTTTTGGCGGCTGAAACCAAAGCAGCTTCGATCGCCTGAAACACGATCTCCTTGTCGATGTTTTTATCGCGGTGGATCGAATCAACGATCCGCAGCATTTCGGCGGCATTCATGGGGCGTCACTTGTCCTTGAGTCGCGCTGAACCGTAGTCTTGGCCCGGCGGTAACATCGAAGTTATGTGTGGGGTGTTGGCTTCGAAATGGGGGGCTAAAAAGCTCGATCAAACAGTCTCATATGTCCTTTGGCTTCCTCCCAAAACGAAAAACCGGGAAACCAACACCAGACTTGTTGAAGATTCACCAGGTCGAATCTTCAACTTATCCAGGGCTAGTTGCCCTTCGTCGCTATTTCGGAGCGGTTCACATTGCGGCCCGTCGCCGGGTCGAAAAAGTGGACTCGCTGCATGTCGAAATATACCTGAATCCTTTCGTCCGGCATCAGCCGAACCCGGGATTCCATCCTGGAAACGGCCATTCCGTCGCCAATCCCACGGGGGGAGGTCGAACGGTCAGGCGCATTCCCTAGCCGCAGATAAACCAACGTCGAGTCGCCTAGCGGCTCTATGTCGGCTACCTCGGCTGTAACAATTTCAGCCTTATTTGCAAGGTTACTGGTCGACAGTGGACCGGAATCACCAGCCGCAAGACGCACATCCTCCGCCCGGATACCCAGCAACACTTGTCGACCAATCAGTTGTTTTACCAGTTTGTGCCTGGCTTTGTCGACGGGAACCGACCAACTTCCATGCACAAAAGTTATTCTATCATTTTCTTGCCGCAGGTCACCTGGCAGAAGGTTCATCGGAGGCAGGCCGATAAAACGGGCCACCATGGTGTTATGCGGGTTGTCGTAAACTTCTTGTGGCGAGCCAATCTGCTGCAATTCTCCGCGGTCCAAGACCGCCACCCTTTGGCCCAACGTTAGCGCCTCGGCCTGATCGTGGGTGACGTAGATCATTGTCGCCGCACAATCGCCGCTGGCCGCCAACCGCTGATGTTGTTGTTTCAATTCCCTCCGCAATTCCAAACGCAATGGGCCATCCAGGCTGGCCAACGGTTCATCCAGCAAGTAAACCGCCGGACGGCGCACCAACGCCTTACCCAGCGACACCCGCTGCCGCTCGCCACCAGAAAGTTGCCCTGGCAGCCGCTCTAGCAGCGAATCCATTCCCAACAAGCCGGCCACCCGCGTAACCGAAGATTGAATTTCTTGCCACTGCTGGCCGCGAACTTGCAACCCAAACGCCAAATTCCGCGCCACGGTCTTATGTGGCAGCAGCGCCGGTTGCTGAAAGACCATGGCAATATCACGAAGGGCGGGCGACACACCTTCCATCGACCGCCCAGCAATCTCGATCACTCCCTCCGAAGGCTGGTCCAGCCCGGCAATCAACCGCAAGGTGGTCGTCTTGCCACAACCACTGGGGCCAACCAACGTTACGAACTCCCCATCTTCAATGTCTAAACTCAACCGCTTCACTGCCCGAACATCCCCTGGAAAAACCTTGGAGACCTGTTCGAGTCGCAAACTAGCCATGGAATTAGGAAAAATCCTTCGTTCAGCGAGATCTCAACCGCCCAAACCCGTTTTCATGTCAGCACTTACTAAAAGCCCCAGCAAGATACCGGTCCCGCTGGGGGGAGTCAAGTTGCCGAAAGTAGGCTCTGTCGGTCGGACGGAACCTAATGATGGTGATCCAATTGCAAAATCGCGATGGCAATGCAAAGTGTCCACTATTTTGTCCTAACTCTCGAATCGCGACGATCAACCTGCCGAGCCTTCGCGCGCCGGCAGATAAAGCCTACTGTGACTAACCGTAGCCTGGCAAAAGTGGGCGGATAGGATTGCAGGAAATATCCCAACCCCCTAAGATGTAGGGCGATGAGGGGACGCACACAGAACGTTTTTCGCTCGGCGGCTCCGCAGGGTTTTTTTGAGAAGGTTGATGACATGGCTGAAGGCACGATCAAGCGTTTGACGGACAAGGGGTTTGGGTTCATTAGCAATGGTGGAGCCAAGGATTTGTTTTTCCATTCCAAGAATGTCGTTGAAGGCGTCTTCGACGAACTCCACGAAGGTCAGCGCGTCTCGTTCACCGAGGGAAGCGGACCAAAGGGCCCTTGCGCCGAGAACGTCAAGCCTATCTAACGCAACTACATCCGCAGTCGATTTATTACAGGCGGCCGGCGATATTTCGTCGGCCGCTTTTGTTTTGGCCGCGGCGCTCATGCTGAATAGCTTAGTCTTCAAGCTATTCAGCAAGCCCAGAAATCTGGTTACGTGCTATAACTTTGGCGGAACGCGGCCGACCAATCGGCCGCGCCAGGTAACTCTTCTGAATATCGCCAAGGCCGTGCATGTCTCAATCCGCATTCGCAAAACGCCTCGGCGGAAGCCGAACCAAGATCGTTGCCACGGTGGGACCGGCCTGCGGCAGCGAAGAACAATTGGCGGATCTGATTGATGCGGGGGTCGATGTCTTTCGCCTCAACATGGCGCACGGCGAAGTCGGCGAACATCAACAGCGGCTGGAAGCCATCCGTCGGATCAGCCAACGGGTGGGCCGCCCGGTGGCGGTGCTGGTCGATCTGGCCGGTCCCAAGATGAGGCTGGGCGAACTGCCCGATGGCCAGGTTCAATGCCATCATGGCGACATCATCCGCTTTGTACGGGGAGAGGCCTCTTCGCGCGTGGATGAGTTCGTCACGACCTATCCGCTGTTGATTGACGAATTGGATGTCAACGACCGGGTGATGTTGGCCGACGGCACGGTCAGCCTGCTGGTAGAAGAGAAATCACCAGATTGGGCCCGTTGCCGCGTGGTACAACCGGGGCTGGTCCGCAGCCGACAAGGGGTCAATTTGCCTGGCGTCAAACTTAGCCTTCCGGCGATGAGCGAGGACGACTTGTCGGCCGCCATTTGGGCGGCGAGTGTGGGGGCCGATTTTGTCAGCCTGAGTTTTGTCCGCAAGCCCGACGAAATTCGCGAGCTGAAAGCCTTGCTGAAAAAGCATGGTTCGGCCGCCCGCGTGATTGCCAAAATCGAAAAGCCCGAAGCCCTGGAGAACCTGGTGGAGATTGTCCGGGCGACCGATGGCGTGATGGTGGCCCGCGGCGACCTGGGGGTAGAGATCGACGTGGCCCAAATGCCCGTCGCACAGAAGCGGATCATCTCGACCTGCAACCAGTACCAAAAGCCGGTCATCATCGCCACGCAGATGTTGGACAGCATGCAGCACTCCTTACAGCCCACGCGGGCCGAAGTGACCGATGTGGCCAACGCCATTCTGGACGGCGGCGATGCCTGTATGTTGTCGGGCGAGACCGCCATTGGCAAATACCCGCGGGCAGCCGTGGAAATGATTAGCCGGATTGCCCAGGCGACTGAGCCGCTGTTTCGCGACCGCGTACCGTTGCCAGTGCCCGACGTTTCGGCCGAGGGCCTGCACGCCATTACCCGCGGTGTGGTGTATGGGGCGGGGCATATTGCCCGCCAGTTGAGCGCCCGGCTGATGGTGGTGGAGAGCCAGAGCGGTTCCACGGCATTGGCGATGTCGAAGCAACGGAACTACGTGCCGATGGTGGGTGTCAGCGGATCGGAGGAGACCTTGCGGCAGATGTGCCTGTTTTGGGGTATTTCGCCCTTGGCGGGTGCCCCCGCCAAGAACTCGGCGGCGCTATTTACACTGCTGGAAGACTGGGGCCGCCGCGATGGCTATCTGGGAGGGGGGGACCGGGTGGTGTTTGTCCGCGGTACGAATGAAGTACCGCCCCTCTACAATTTAGTCATGGTTTATCAGTTGGAATGAACCGGCCCGTTGGTATATGATGTCAGCCGGCGGTAGACCGTTCGGTCGAGATTGCGGTTCTTGGCACTTTTCCGCCCCATACTGACAACCCTTGCAAGTCCATGCCCGCGCCCGAATTGGCTGGCGACTTTTGGGAACTGCTCTCGCGCAGCAAGCTGGTTCCCCCGGAACATTTTCGGACCTTGACGGAGCAACTTGCGCAACAAGGACTGGCTGGCGGCCCGCCGCGCGAGATCGCCAAGGAACTCGTCCGGCAAGGCTGCCTGACACGGTTTCAATCGGACCGCTTGCTAACCGGGCAACATCGCGGGTTCTTCTACGACCACTACAAGCTGCTGGAGATCCTGGGCGCGGGGGGCATGGGGCGGCTGTATGTGGCGGAGGATATCCGCACGGGCGAGCGGGTTGCCCTGAAGTTGCTGTACGAGCATCGCCAGGAAGACCCCGGCGTGCGTGCCCGTTTCGATCTGGAAGCCCGCGCCGGCGGCATGTTGAACCATCCCAGCATTGTCCGCACGCACCAGATCAACCGCAGCGGACATGTGGTCTATATCATCATGGACCTGGTGGAAGGGATCAGCCTGCAAGAGCAGGTGGTGATGCACGGCCAGACCCCCTGGCCCATGGCGTGCGACATCGTCGCCCAAGCGGCGCTGGGCTTGCAGCACGCGCACGATGCCGGCCTGGTCCATCGCGATGTAAAACCGGCCAACCTGCTGATCACCAAGGAAGGCATCGTCAAGATTCTCGACTTCGGCCTGGCCCGCATTCCCGAGGACGAGTTCTCCATGGCCATGATCTTTGGCCAGGACCGCGTGGGGACGGCCGACTACGTCGCCCCAGAGCAATCCATCAACAGTTACAAGGTCGATGCCCGCGCTGACATCTACAGCCTGGGATGTACTTTCTATTTCGCCTTGACGGGCATTGTGCCGTTTGGATATCGCTCGGTACGCAAGACGATCGAAGCGCACCGCACGCGCAGGCCGCGGCCCGTGCCGGAACTGGCCGCCGATGTGCCCGCCGACGTTGTGGCTATCTTGGACCGCATGGTCCGCAAGCGGCCCGAAAAGCGGTTCGGCTCGGCGCAAGAGCTATACCAGGCGCTGGCGCCTTTTGCAAAGCGGCAGCCGCTGGAGGTCGATTTTCAGCGGCTGCTGAAGATCCGCGGCACCTATGCCCGCAAACGGATTGCCGACATGGAGGAAGAGCAGCGTAGAAAATCGCAATCGGCCCTTACCCGCGGCCTGGGGACCGCCTCTTCGTTGTTGCAAACGTCGAACTCGCGGCTTAGTCCGTCGGCCTCGGAACTCAAGCCCGACACTGCGCCGCCACCCGGCAATATCAAAGCGATCGAAATCCGCCACGCGCAAACGCGCGAAGTGATCTTGTCGGTGCCGGGCTCGACACTGATCGGTGTGGAATTGACGGAAGCCCGGCTGGCCGGCGCGGCCCTGGCCCGGGTCGATATGTCGAATGCGTCGCTAGTCAATGCCGACCTGCACGGCGCGGACATGCAAAGCGCCGTGCTGGTAGAGGCCCGCTTGTCGAGTTGCAATCTGCAAGGAGCCAATCTGGCGGGAGCCGATCTGACGCGCGCGGAGCTTTCCAACTCCAACCTCAGCGGCGGCAGTTTCAAAAATGCGCTGTTGCATTGCGCCAAGTTGCGGTTCGTTTGCCTGGCCGAGGCCGACCTGGCGGGTGCCGATCTGACCGAGGCCGACTTGGGCATGTCGGATCTGCAAGCAGATTTCAGCGGTGCCAATTTGGCCGGTGCCGATCTGCGGGGCTGCAACCTCAGCGGCGCCAATTTGTTTGGCGCCAATCTCGAAGGGGCCAATCTGCAAGGGGCCAAGTTGGAAAACGCCAACCTGCGCGGAGCACGGCTGGAAGGGGCCATCAGCCCGTTGGGAAAGCCATTTCAAATGCCCGGCAAGGAAGAACCCAAGGGCGTTTGGCGGCGGCTGTGGGGCAGTTAAGGCCGGCGCGGCTCGATCTTCCGGCTTTCCGCACCTATTGGTCAATGGAATCGTCGCCTAATACGGCCATTACCGCTTGGGCGGGTTGGCCTCGCGGACAATTGCGCCTTGTTCCTCGCTGAGCAACAGGATCGAGAAGCGATTGACGATCTCCAGTTCATTGGTGTTCAGCGAGGTGTAGTCGAACCGGCCTCGCAGGTCGGTGTAGCCGTCTTTGTAGAAGCGGACGCTGCCGTCGTTCATGCGGGCATAGACCTTGACGTAGACCTGGGACAACGGTGCGTTCTTGGCACCTTGCGATACGCGAACCTGGCCGTAGCTTTCGATCATTTGCACGTTCATGGCGTTGGCGTAGTAGGCCTGGGCCTTGGTCTGGCCCGCTCCGGTGATTTCCACCAGCACGTTGCTGCGGTGGAACTCCTGGGGCAAATCGTAGGTGAACTCGGCCTGGCCGGCGGGCAGATCGACCACCTGCGAGGAGTTCGGGCGGATGTACGAGAACTGTTGCGCCGTTTGCTGCACGAACGGATTGCGGCTGAACAGCAGCTCGATATCCATCAGGTAGTAGTTGACCCTGACTTGCTTGAGATTTTGATAATTCAGCCTGACCTGGCGGGCTTCCACGGCGAAATCGAACGAGGCTGCCTTGGCCGCTTGGCTGGTTTGTACCTGGTTGCGGTCCTCATTATCGACGACTTGCACGTCGGCATCGGTGATTTCATCGACCTGATGCAACACGGTCTGGAAGGCGTTCTTCCAGCGATCGACCGGGTGGTCGGCATATTTGGCGGCAATTGCCCGGGCTTCCTCTGGCTGAGACCGGTAGAAGTTGAGATAAGCGGCGAAGTAGTCGTACTGCATCCGCGTTTCCAGTTTGTCGGCGTTGACGCGGGCAAAAAACTCCAGAGCCTGCTCGACACGGTCCTGCAACAGCAGATAGTAGGTCACCGCCAGCAGGTCTTCGTCGTCGAACTCGTAACGGTAGCTCAATATCTTCATCAGCCGATGATACTGGCCGTGGAAGCGGTCGTTGAGAATTTGCCGCTCGCGGCCAAGTTGCTGTACGCGGGCGTTGACCAACGGCTTGTAGTCCAGATGTTCGTAGGTCTTGCGGACGATCGGGTCGATCACCAGTAGCGGGCTGCGGAGATCGTCGCCGCATTGCCGCACGAAACCGTCGGCATGTTGCAGAAACTGGCGGATGGCTGGCGCGTTGTCGTGGGCCACCCCGTAGGAAAAGAGCGTGTGGTTGTAAACGTGGCGGGCGGTGAGCAACGCCAAGGCCTGCTCAAAGAAGCCTTTGTCTTGCATGCGGAAGGCGATGCGGTCGAGATTTAGCCGCAATAGGTTGTGCTGTTGCAAGAAGGCCAGCACATCGTCGGGGGTGCCATGCTGCGAAACGTAATCCCACGATTCCTTGTCGATGATGGTCGGTTCGACCACGACGTTAAAGGTAAAAGCCTGGGCAAACGCCAACACTTGCCCCTGCGAGGCAGCCTGCACCGGGTAGTGCGGAAACTTGCCTGGCGCGGGGAAGTAAAAGTAATACTCCAGCGTGCTGGTCTGGTAGGGCTGCAGGTCGAGGTGAACGCTCTTGGTCGCCTGGCCATTCAGAACGGGGAGCGAACCGACCGGAATCTGCAGCAGCACGTCAATCTTGCGGGGGGTGGAAGTCGGATTGGTTACGACAATGTGCGTGCCGTAGACCACGTCGGTCAAAAACTCCTCGGTCACGAACTTGTCGAGTTGCTCGCCATTAACCTGCCTGTGGCGGTCGCCGTGGCGGAAGAAATTCTGGCCGATCAACAGCGGCGCATGTTCGCCCGGCTGGGCCGGTTGTATCTCTTCGTAATAAACAATGGCCGGGCTGCCCGCCTTGAGCGCGAAGCCAGGACCATCGAAGGCCGATTGATGTTCCTCGGCCGTAAAGGGCAAGTCCAACAACGCCAAGGCCAGCAGCATTTCGTGGAAGTTGCGGGTGGCCTCGGCCAAGTTCCGCGAATAGAACGGTTGGCCGGGTTCGTGGGCAGCCGCGTCGTTCCAAAAGGGGCTGACCGGAATCAGGCCGGCATTCATTTGCTCGTTGAGCAGGTGGTAGTAGTTGTTCTCGGCCCACTCCATGGTCTTGTCGAGCTTGCGGTAGTATTGCTCGACGGCCCTGAGCTTTTCGGTATCGGTATCAAAAAAATACTCGGCGGCGAGGCCGTCTCCATCCTGATCTTGTTCCCATTGCTCCTTGGTCATCTCTTGCCGACCCTTGCCTTCGCCTTTGGCCGCGGCCTTGTCGGATGCGGCATTGCGGGACCGCTTCATCAACGACTTGCGCTCCTCGCTGAGCGCGCGGTTTTGCTTTTCCACGCCAGGCTCGTACGGTGGCGCGAAGGTCTCGGAGGCGGGGGCATCGTCCGCAAGCGCGGCGTTGTTGGAAACGGCTCCGGACAGCCCTGGCCTGCCACCGCCAAATCCGCCGCTGCCCCCCATGGCACCATTGGCGTGGGCATTGAAGTTGAACCGCGTAGCGCTCTCGGCTTCCACCAGGCGGCCTAGCAGGCCAAAAGCGTCGTTCGTCTCCAGCGAGCCGCTCTTGAGCGCCGTGGCAAACAGATGGTTGAAGCGGTCGATTTGCGGCGGCAGCAGTTCAAACTCCTCGCGAATGTAGCGGGCCATGACAGGGCCTTCGCCGGCCGCGCGTTGACCCAGCAGCGTGCGCTCAAAGGTGTTCAACTGCGCGAAGTTCCAAGGCCGCAAGTAGTCTTGCAAGTCGTTTTCCAGCAGCCAGTCATCCAGAAAAGTCTTGGCCCGCTTGTGGGCCAGGTACGGTTTGACGACCTCGGCAAAGAACGCGGGGTCTTTCTTGTAGAGGAAGAAATTCAGTTCGTGGCAGGCATATTTGGAATACTTCTCGCGCTGTTCCTGGGGCGTAAGGTTGGGCCAATTCAGAATGAAATTGAACTCCACGAAATTGGCGTCGCCGTTGAGCGCCATGAACAGAGCGTAGACGCGGCCCAAATGGTCATAGACTTCAAAGCGGCTGCTGGCGATATCGGCCAGGACCAGCTCCTCGCCCGTCGCCAGAAACTTGATCCGCTTCTGCTGCGTGTAGTGCTGCTCCGGATCGAGGCCTTGCGTCAGACGCAAATCGAGGTGCTCCTCCTCGGCCTCGGGTAGAGACAGCATGCGGCTGGCGGTCCCTTGGGGATCGACCGCCACGAACAGCAGTTCCTGATGCGGTCCCAAACCGTCGCGCTGCAATTCAATGAAGCCTTCCTTGTCGGGAACCAGGTTCTGCAACACCAGCGAGCTGTGCGCCAAAAAGTCCAGGTTGGCAAAGTCGGTGTTGCCAGCCACGCCGCGATCGGCCCCCTGCCCGCCGGCCTCCACCATTTGTTGTTCCAACTGGCTCTTGGAGAATTCCTCGCCCGCGGCGGCGTCTTGCTGGCCGGTCTCGGTGCCGCGCACCGCCCAAGGGTTGAGCAACAGGCTGGGACGGTCGAGCATGTTGCCGGGATACTTGCGGGCGAATTTGCGGTCGATGATGTAGCGGTACTCGTCACCAATGTTGCGGCCCGCCAGATAGACGGACTCGTTGCGGGTTTGAGACCGCCACAGCGGCTCGGGGGCGGAAATGCTCGCCAAATTGTTGTACGCCGAATAGGCCGGCTGAAACCGCGTGGCAAACAGATGGACGCGGGTGAATTTACCGGCATTCAAGACGTGGACGCGGACAACCTTGTCGTCAAACGTGGGCCGCTGCAACTGCAGCGGCTGCTGTTGGTTAAGCTGAAGTTGCCGATAGTCGCCCAGGATGAAATTCTTCTGGCGAATGCCTTCCGTCAGACGCAGATGGATTTGCCGCCCAATCTGCTTGAGCAACAACGAATAATCGCCCGGCGGCAATTTTTCGATGTGCAACATGCCCGCCTCGATTTTGACGTGGCCGATAAGATCGGCCACAAAGGTATCTCCGCGGAGTTCCAGCAGCGAGACCTCGGCGGCCGTTGGTTCGTCGGCCTGGCCCATGAACGGCACCACGATCGGCTGGCCAGCCTCGCCATGCAGCGATTGGGGCGTGCTATGTTCGTCCTGGCGAATGGGCCAGGTGTGCGATGTTCCTTGAGGACCTGTCGCCGTGATGTGGGCCACGCCCGGCAATGTGCCCAGCGTAACGCGGCCGCGGGCATCGCTTTGCAGCGCAATTTGCACGGGGTCGGTGTAATCGCGAAGTTTGAACGCCAAATGCACGGGCCGGTCGGGCTGCGGTTCGCCCGTCTTGCCGTAGACATCGACCACGTAGTCGGGCCCCACGCGGGAAAAGTGCAAATCCTCGATCTTGTCGCTGCGGTCGATCTCATTCAGTGAAAACTGCTGGCTGGCGGCGACCACTACTTTTTGGTTCTGGCTGCGGTTTTGCACCTGGGCTTGCAGCGTGAAGTTGATCGTGGCCAGCCGCTGCGGCACCTGGAACTCGTAGCTGGCGTCGCGGTCCTCGAACAACTTGAAGTCGCGGACCTCCTTGGTGGTCTGCACGCCGTCCAAATCGACCGAGGTGATCGTCAAACGGACGTCTTCCAAGGCGGTGATGGAGACCGGCAAGCTGTTGAGGGCCAGGCTTGCCCGCACCAGTAGTTGCCCCTTACGACGCTGGATGAGTTCCTCGCGATCGACGTAGATGCCGGCACGTAAGTTGTAGCTTTCGGACTCTTGGCTGAACGATGACAACGACGAAAATCCGCCGTGGGACAGCACGATGGGCTGTCGGCCCGGCTGATTGCTAAAGGGAACGACGATCTCTCCCGATTTGTCGGGCGTATAGAGCGTGCCAGCCAGCCACAACGTAGCTTGAGGAAGTGGTTGGTTTTGTTCGTCCAGAATATTGAAGATTTGCCCGGCCAGGCTGGTTCGCGCCAGGTACTTGAGTTGCCCCTTGCGAATGAGTGCCCGGCTGCTGATGCCGTTGCCGATGAAGTCCACGATATAGACGCCGCGATCTGTCAACCGCGGAAAATTGAAGTGCCGGCGGACACGCCGCAACGGCGGATCGTCGTACTTGAAGGTCTGCTCGTGGTTGGCAACCAGGCCGTCCAGGTTGATGTCGGTGTTGATTTCGCGCTGATGGCGGCGGTAGAAGTTGCCCGCGTCGATCTCAAATACCTTGACGATCAACGTCGGCACGTTCTTGATATCCAGATCGAGGCCGACCGCTTCATCGACGGCGTACTCCGTCTTGTTGGTCGCCGCGAAATCCAGGTCGATCCGCTCCTTTAATACCTGATACGTGGCGGGCGGCAGCAGCGAGTACCATTTTTCGGGATTGCCCAACCCGCCCAGTATTTTCGTTTCGGCAAAGGCCTGTTTGAGAAAGTCGTCGTTGATGTACGGTTCGTAAGCCTGGTAGTTCTCGGCCTTGACGAAGAACTGCTGCAAATAAGCCTTGACCAGCGGTTGGTCGTCGTTGACGGGGGGCAGCAGCGTGACGGGCGAAAAATCAGCCTGGAGTTGTGCGCGGAAGTTGACCCGGTCGGGGTGCTGCAAGTACTTGTCGCGCATGTAGGGGACCATCCGCGGCAGTTTCAGGTATTCCAAAAAGAGCTCAGCGTCGTATTCGCCCCGCGACTGTTCCAGGGCCAGCCGGTGGTACAACACATGAGCCTTTAGCGAGTTATGCACCGGGGCCAGCGTGGAGACAAACGACCACAAACGGTCCAGATACGCGGAGAGGGCCTGACGGTCTTGACGCCAGTTTTCGTCGGCCGAGGGATGCAGTTTGGCCAGATAGGCGTTGACGAAATTGCCCTGATTGCGGAGTTCGGGTTTGAGCTTCAGGCATTCCTCTAACTGGGCCAGCAGCAATTGGCCGTGGATGTTCCATTGGCCAAAGCCGCCGCTGTTGGCGTGGTTCAGATCGTCCACGACCAGTTGGGCCATGTTTTTGTGGTCGGGGCGCGTCAGACGGCTGAGCAGATGCCGCCGCTGGTCGGGGTTGAGGGCCATTTGGGCCAGCCGGTCGAGCGCGGCATCCTCAAAGCCTTGCACCGTGTTGGGATAGCGGCCAAAGGCGGCGACGGTCAAATCGCCCATCTCCAGCAGTTGGGGGTTTAGCGCGGTCGGCAGATTGGGCTTTTGATTGAGCAGTTCGCGCTGGTGGTTGAACTGCAAGTTGAGCCGCGACCGAATCAGATTCAACGCCCGTTGCGGGTCGTTGGGGTACATCAGCAGCGCCTGGCGATTTTGGATTTCGATCACGCGCTGCGTGTACTGGTAGCGATCGACCCAGGCTTTGACCATGGCATCGACCTTTTCCCACTGCTGCAAATTGAGGTAATGCAGGCAATGGAAGTAGTAGAAATCCTCGGTCCCCGGAATGAGCTGCTTGAGGACTGCCTCGCGATCGGCCGACAGGGCAAATTGCTCGATAAAGCCGATCTCACTAGCCCGCGCCGGCCGCGAACCCAGGCCCGTCCCGAAAACAGCCATGAGAACCACCAGCCAGCCGATGTAGTATTTCATGAAACTAAGACCTCTTGCGGTGATGGGCGCGAACGCGCCAATGCCAGCGCGAGCTTGCCGCGTGGCCGAAGGAGTATCCCTTAGTCGAACCATACCGCGAAAAAGTTCCCGCGACTAAGGAAATATGCCCCACGATGACGTAGTGGGCGAAGTTTACGAGAGGCCCAGGATGTGCGCAAACCCACTGCTGGCTGTTGGTTAGGAAGTTTACAAGACAGCCCGCCCTGTTCAAGAAAGCAGGCGGCGGCTGGCGGTTCTGTCCAATCTTGTTGTGCAAGATCGCAGCACCGCGGCCGCCGCCTGATGGCTCAACTGAGTTGTCGCTTAGTCGATTTCCAGTTGCAGCCCGGCGGCTTCCGTGAGGCGGTCGAAATAGGCGGCCTGTGTGACTTGATAGACCACTTCCGCCACTTGCTTATCCTCGAAATGCTCTTTCAGCCGGGAAAAATCGCCATCGTCCGCCAAGGCGGGATCAACCGTAATCTTGCGGGCGAACAGGGCCACCTGGCGATCGGCCGGCGAGGAGATATCCTCGGGCGTATCGAGCGCCAAAATCTCCTCGCTGCTGAACCCCAGCTTTTTCAGCCGAGCAATGGCATGCCCCAGGGCATACCAGGCGCGATCGTGCCGCGCGCCGATATAGGCAATGATGGCCTTGTAGCGCGGATCGAGCGTGCCTTTTTCCAGCACCGCTTGATACGACTGAATGCGCTCGCCGCCCGCATTGGATTGTGCGGCCAGTAAGCGGACCCACTGGGCTGGAACGGCGTCGGTGCTTTCGTCACCCAAGGCAGCCCTGGCGTCCGATTCATTCGCCAGCGGCAGCCGCGGAGTACGTGTGCGCGCGGTGGCAAGGTGCGACTGAACCTCGTCCGGCGTTTCCAGCGGAGGACGGGGACGCACTGCCGGAGCAGCCATGCCCGTCGCGGCTTTGGTTTGCGCCAAGGGAGCGACGCGGCTGATGGCCGCGGCATACTTGGGCGACGTGGGACGGGTGAATTGAAACGAGACATCTTGCTTGATTCGCAACGGCCCGGTCCAGCGGTTGGTGGCATTAAAACCGGCGACGGCGGCGACGATATCGGTTATCTCCGCATCGTTGTAATGGCCCCGCAAGGCCTGAATGTCGCTATCGACGATCGCATACGGTTCAAACGAGAGCTTGTGGGCGAATTGAAACGCGGCTTGCCTGGCGGCATCGAACTCGGACCAATCGCCGTCTAAGGCCGCCAGTTCATCGTCGCTCACGTCGCGCCCGGCTAGGCCCGACTCTTGATGGCCCAGGCAGTAGGTGCAATTGTTGCCGCGCGAGACGATCCAAAAGATCATGGTCCGCAAAATGGGATCGAGATTAGAACCACCTCTTTGGCGATAGGTGCCGCTGCGCGCGCGATCGATGTCGGCCGAGCGCGCAAAACCATACTCCGGCAAATAGTAAGCCCGCATGCGGCCATTGTTGGCCAAACCCAAGCGGCGCGGCTTTTCGCCGCTGGCGGCCGCCTGGGCCTTTTGCTCCTCAATCAAGGCTTGCTCTTCCTCGGTCACGGGAGGAAGCGGCAAACGGGGGACCGATTGTTTGGAGGCATCCAGGGCCCGTTTCATGTCGTCACGAGTCAGCGGCACCGGTTCGGGTTCGATGGCGGCAACTGCCTCATCGGCCTTCGCCCATTGGCCGAACAATAATGCGGTAAATAACGCCACCAGCGGTACGCACGGACGGGCGAGGGCTGGGCGATGAAATTGGATGGAATGCATGGATACTGCACTTTCCGAAAACTCCTACCTATTTTTGAAATTGGTCTAACCAAACAAATGGCTCTCCTGGCATGCTGTTGGTTGTTCAATCCCAACACGCACAGGAGAGCCAAGGATGGCAAAATGGAATT
>JBFWUW010000036.1:0-68398 GCA_050247075.1 Pirellulales bacterium
GACATGCGCCACAAACACCTGCCGCTCTTCGTCGGTCGGCAAGCGCGACAGCGTGGTAAGAAACAGAGCCTCTACGCGGTCTTGGTGGCTGAGAAAAGGCGCGTCGAGCGACAGCAGCAGCGGGCTTTGTTGAACGTCGGTTACGCCGCTGACCGCCCGGCCATTCATCAGCGTCAGGGCTTGCGGCATGCCCGACTGAAACTCGGCCGCCGATTGCGTCGGAGCGTTGAAGCGGGCAATGAAATCCATCCGCGTGGGATCGGCCAGCCGATTGACGCCGCCGCGCTGCAACTCGGCCCGCCGTGTCACCAACGACAGCGAGTCGTAAAGCTGCTCGGGCGTCAGGCTCTTGATGGCCATGCTGGCGAAGAGCTCTGGCGCGGCGGGCTGTTCGTTCGCCAGGGCCGGCTGGCTGGAAAGCTGATAGGCCTTCGTGCGGCACAACATGCCAAACATCACCCGCAGGTCGTAGCCGCTCTCGATCAGGTAGTCGGCCAGTTCTTGCAGCAGCCGCGGGTGGCTTGGTGGATTACGCTCGGAGAAATCATCCACCGGTTCCACCAGGCCGCGGCCGAACAGAATGGACCAGACGCGATTGGCCGCCGCCTTGGCAAAGAACGGGTTATCGCGCGAGACCAGCCAGATGGCCAGTTGCCGGCGGCGGCTGGAGTCTTCGCCCGGCCTGGCGGCGGCCGCGTCGAGATACTTGGGAGGAACGGTCTGGTCGGTGTCGGGGAACTTGACCTCGCCGCTGTTGGCATCCAGCACCTGTACCAGGTCGCTGCGTCCCTCGCGCCGTTGCAGCCGGGCAAAGAAGGCCGCGTAGCCCCAAAAGTCTTGTTTGGTCCAGCGGTCGAAGGGATGGTCATGGCACTGCGCGCACTGAATCTGCACGCCCAACAAAATCCGCGACGTGTTGGCCGCGATCTCCTCGGGCTTGAGTTCCAACGCGGTATAGAACAGGGCCGGCCCGTTCTGGCGGGCGTTGCCGCGGGCCACCAGCAGATCGGCCACGATGTTGTCGTAGCGGTTGTTGGCCAAGAACTGTTCTTGCAGCCAGTTCTGAAAGCCGATCACGCCACCCGCCGCCTGCACGTCGGCCTCGCCCGGCAGCAGCATGTGCCGCCACAAGTCGGCCATGTGGCGGGCGTACGTCGGCCGAGAGAGAAGTTCTTCGATCAGCCGTTGGCGTTTGTCGGGCCGTTCGTCGCGCAGAAACGCCCGGACTTCGGCAGCGCGGGGGATGACACCGGCCAGGTCCAGTGTTGCGCGGCGCAAGAACTCGGCATCGTCGGCCGCCGGTGCGGGCTGAGCGCCAGCCTCGGCCCAGCCCTCGGCCAGCAAGGCATCGACCCGCTCGGCCATCAACTGCTGGCTATCGACCGAGTCAGCGGCAGCGGTGGAATTAGCCGCGAGGAGTTGGACCCCGCAGAACAGCAACAGCCAGGACCAGCAACGCAAGACTACCGCCAGGCTGTACGACGGAGGTTGACGGTGCGAGTTCATGGTTGCCTCCCTTGGCTTTGGGCGCGGGCCGTGCGTGTCAGGCGAACGCCCAGCCACCATGGTTGATTGTCGGGCAGCGAACATGCCGGGGCAATGTTTTTTCCGAACAAGATTTGATCGGGTACGCGGAATGGATCGCTATTCGCGGTTCAAGCCGGCACGGCGGGAGTTGTGCGGGTACTTTGCGTCATGAGCGACACGACGATGAGTGTCAAGAAGCCCAGCGGAATCGTTACCAGGCCGGGCTGGTTGAACGGCACCCAGGCTAGCCTGGCGGCTTCCGCGGCGGGGAACTTGTAGACCTTTTCAAAGGTTTCGGCGCTGGCCAAAATCCAGCCCAGCGAGGAGATCATACCCACCAGGATGGCCGCGGTAACGCCTTGCGACGTGGTCTTGCGCCAAAACAAGATCATCAACAGCGCCGGCAAGTTGGCCGATGCCGCGATGCTGAAGGCCCATCCGACCAGAAAGCCCGCGTTAAGCCCCTTGAACCAGATGCCCAGCCCCATGGCGATCACGCCGACCACCACCGAGGAAATCTTGGCCACGCGGACCTTTTCGTGGTCGGTAAACTTGAGCGATTGCACGCTTCCCAGCAGATCGTGAACCACCGCGCCGGCCGCGGCGATAATCAGCCCGCTGACCGTCCCCAAGACCGTGGTGAAGGCAATCGCTGAAATGGTGGCAAACAGCATTTCTCCAAAGCTCTTGGCCAGCAGCGGCGCGGCCATGTTGCCGTTGGTGTCGGTCGGGTCGAGTGTTCCGCTGGTCATGGCCCCAAAACCCAGATACAGGGTGAGGACATAAAACGCGCCGATCGTGCCGATGCCGACTACCGTACTCTGCCGCGCGGCGGCCTGGTCCTTCACGGTGTAGTAGCGGATCAACACATGCGGCAGCGAGGCCGTACCGCAAAACAGGGCCAGCATCAGCGAGATGAAGTTTAGCTTGGGCTTGAGGGCATCTCCCCGCAAACCGCTGAACATGGGGCTTTTGCCAGGCCGCAGCACAACCGCGCCGGGCGTGGGACTGGGCGAGTAGACCGTGGTCTGGCTGCCATCTTCGTTAGCCCTCTTCTTGGCTGACCACAGCACGACCTCGCTCTGTTCCAGCGTCGCGAAGTATCCCCAAGGTGTGAGCGGTCCGGTTCGCTCGATATCGCCGGGCAGGCGGCTGACGTGCCCGACCGGGCGGAAGTCGGTCTGGCCTTTTTCTGTGCCTTGCGGCAGGCCGTTGACTGTTTTTGTCTTGCCGTCGGCGCTAACGGTTAGTGTCTGCGGCTGCATCGCTTCGGGCCGGTTATCGACCGACAGCCCGCGCCACAGAATGAGGCCGGTCAAGATGCCGGCGAACAACACCAGCAGCCCCCCTTTGATGAATTGCACATAGGTCGTGCTGACCATGCCGGCGGTGACCACGATGGTAATCACCACCACGCCCACCAGCACCACGCCGACCTCGTGCGGGTATCCCAACAACGGCTTGACCAGCGCGCCGGCACCGACCATTTGTGGAATGAGATAAAACACGCTGACCACCAACGTGCTCACGCCCGCCGCCAGAGTAATGCCGCGCGACTGAAACTTGCTGTTGAGGGCGTCGGCAAAGGTATACTTGCCCAGCCGCTTGAGCGGTTCGGCGATGACCAAAAGCGCCACCACCCAGCCGGCCAAGAAGCCGATCGAGTACAGAAATCCGTCGTACCCGTACAGGCTGATCATGCCGCAGATGCCCAAGAACGACGCGGCCGACAAGTAGTCTCCGGCAAAAGCCACGCCATTGACGAACCAATGAATCTGCCCTCCCGCCGCGAAATAGCCGGCCGCCGACTTCGCCTTGGCACCGAAGTAGAAGCTCAGGCCGAGCGTCAGACCTACAAAGCCCAGGAAGACCACGGTCGCCAGAATCGACGGTTCGTAATTCACGATTTGGCCCCCGCGCGGCAGAGCCATGAATAGACCAAGGCCAGTACAAACGCCGCCACGATCAACACCATGCCAACGACCACCGCCAGGCTAATCCCTGCCACGGTGGCCGACATGCTGTCTGGCCAAAAGGCATTCGCCGCCACAAAGGCGGCGTAAAACAAAAAGTAGACCGCGAACAGCCACAGCCCGCGACGAGCATTGCGCGCCGAGGCGGCCGCGTCTTCTTGTTCGGCGGGCACCGCCGGTCCATGTCCAAAGCCAGCCATATCGCCAGACCGCCTATCCGCTGGGAAAACGAAGGTCGAGAGGAATGGTGGGACATCGCGGATGAACTGTCCGGCAATGGACGATCAAGGGTCGTTTGTCCCACCCTACACGGTTACGTCGGTAGAGTCTGCCATCGACCGGCGCTCGATGCAATCACCGCTGGCATGGTTTATCGAAGGAATCATGCGTCGCGCGGCGTCTTGCGCAGGCCACTCAGCACCATGTCGATGTGCGCGGCCACGAATTGCTCCATGTCCAGGGGCGAGATGCATTCGAAGCTCATTTTCCAAACCGCCGCCATGATCGCCGGCGACATGATGATCTCGGGAACGGCTAGGGCGGGCGACGAGCGGAATTCGCCCGCGTCGATGCCAAACTGGATGACGTGGCGGAGGATTTGTTTTCCCTTGGCCATGACCTCGTCATGGTAAAATTGCAGCAAGTGGGGAAAGCGGCTCCCTTCGGTAATCAGAATTTGCATCACCACGCGGCGCGTGGGGTTCTCGATCAATTCGCTATAAACTCTGCGAATGACCGTGGTCAGCAATTGGCTGGCCGAAGTGGGCCGTTCGCTAGCCAGGGCGTCCAACTTTACAAAGATGGGGCTGATATTCTCGCGTACGGCGGCTTCAAACAACGCATCCTTGGTGGCAAAGTAGAGATAGACCGTCCCCTTGGCCACGCCAGCCCGGCGGGCGATATCCTCAATCTTGGTCCCGGCGAAGCCCTGCTCGGCGAACGCCTCGACCGCCGCCGCGACCAATTCTTGCGGCCGGGCCTCCTTTCGCCGGACCCGTTTTTTGGAAGGAGTATCAACCATGGGTGCCTTTGGTTTGAGAGATCAAACTCGGATTATCGCCGTCGAAGACGACTCCTACGGGGGCCAATCGGCGTTGGAATCGCCTTTTACAACTTGTTTTCGGTCATGGCCTTGACTTCTAATGACCGATTGGTCATTATTAGCAGAGTACTGACCAGACGGTCATTAGTCAAGCCGCAACTAATTGCAGACGCGGAAAATGAGCATGGTTGAGCGAAGCCGCCGCGATAACGCCGAGCCTATGCCGAAGGTTGTAACCACGTCATCGGCCAAGGTCCGCGTGCCGCCAGACGCCAACGATTTGCCTTTGGAAGTGGTCAACCGGCCGGCTGAAATTGCCATTGTAAGTGGCAGTGGTTCGCTATGGCGCAAGCTGCTGGCAGGCGGCCTGCTGTTGGTGCTAGCAGGGCTAGCGTGGACGTTCCGCATCGAGCTGATCGAACGACTGCGTGGCGGCCGAGAAACGGCACCAATCTCGGTTACCGGCGGCAGCCCGCAACCGCCGCGGGTTTACGCCTTGGGGCGTTTGGAACCGAGCGGTGAAACGATTTCCGTCGCCGCGCCCAGTGGGACGAACGATGCGCGGATCCAATCGCTGAAGGTTGCCGAGGGAGACCACGTAGCGGCCAACGACCTGTTGGCGGTATTGGACAACGAACGTCAATTGCTAGCCGCCCAGCAAGTGCGAGAACACCAATTGGCCCAACAGCGGTCCAAGCTAGTTCAAACCCGCACCGTTGTGGAGACGACCCGCGCTTCGCTGGAAGCTTCGCTCCGTTCATCCGAGTCGGCCGCAGTCAGCGCCAAGCTGAAGTACGAGCGACGGCGGCGGTTGAATCAAACATCGGCCGTGACCCAAGAAGAAGTGGACGACGCGCGATTGACCTGGCAACAGGCGGCGGAGAAAGTTCTTGAGCTAAAAGCCAATTTGCAGCGGTACGCGGTACCCGCCAACGGCGAACCGGTCGATCTGGCGGTGGCCCGCCGCGATGTGGAAGTGGCCGAAGCCTCACTGGCCGCGGCCGTGGCTGACTTGGAACATGCCTATGTGCGCGCCCCCAAGGAGGGCGTGGTGCTGGAGATTCATCTGCGGCCTGGTGAGCGGATTGGCCAGTCGTCGTTGCTAGACATGGGGGCTACCGAAAAGATGATGGCCCGAGTGGAAGTGTACGAGAGCGACATTGGCCGCATTCAACCTGGCCAGGCGGTGGTCCTGTCTGGAGCGGCGCTGGACGCGACGCTCAATGGCGAGGTCGAGCGAATCGCGGCCTTCGTCAAGCGGCAAACGGTGGTCGATGCCGACCCGGCCGCTTATACAGACGCTCGCGTGATTGAAGTCATGGTGCGGCTGGATGGCCCATCATCGGAACTGGCCCGACGGTTTGTCGATTTGCAGGTGCGGGCGGAGTTTGTGCCATGACCGCCTTGCTGACACACGTCTTGGGACGATTGCCAGTCGGCTGGCTGCAATTGCAACACAATAAGACACGGTTGCTGGCCGCCGTGGGGGGAGTGGCCTTTGCCAACGTGCTGATCTTCATGCAGTTGGGCTTTATGAGCGCCCTGTTCGCCACCAGCGTGCAGACGCATCGCTCGTGGGATGCCGAGGTGTTTGTGGTTAGCTCCGACTTCCGCGCGCTGCGCGAGGCCAACCCGCTGCCGCGCTCGCGGATGTACCAGGTGCTGGGGATCGAAGGAGTGGCGGGTGCCACGCCGGTCTATGTGGCCACCACGACTTGGACCAACCACGAAGGGAACGACACCACGAACTTTCGGGTGATTGGCGTCGATCCTGACAGCCGTGTGTTTGCCGATCCGGTGCTGCAAGGCAAGCTGGTGCAATTACAGCTTCCCGATCGGGCCATCGTCGATACCAAGACTCGTGACTTTCAACCAGAGATACGGGACCAACTGGCCCGCGGCGAGCCATATGAGATAGAGATCTCTGGCCGCAAGCTGACGCTGGTCGAGACCTTTCAGCAGGGAGCGTCTTTTGATGTTGACGGTTCGCTGATCGTTTCGGACCAGACCTTTTTGCGGTTGTTTCCCCAGCGGCGGCCGGGGACTCCCTCGGTCTTGTTTGTGCATTGCCGTCCCGATGCCAACCCGGCAGCCGTGGCCGAAGACATCAACCGGCACCTACCCGAACATGATTCCAAAGCCTTCACCAAGCCAGGATTTGTCGCCGCGGAACAAAGCTATCAGGCCAAACAGACGCCGATCGGCTTCGTGTTTGGCTTCGGGGTGGTGATCGGCATGATCGTGGGGCTGGTGATTGTGTACCAGGTGCTGGCCACGGACGTGCAAGATCATCTCTCCGAGTATGCCACGTTCAAGGCGATTGGCTACGCCCCGCGGTTTTTTCTGAGCATCGTGTTTGAAGAGGCGATCTGCCTGGCAGCCTTCGGCTTTGTACCGGGCTTGGGTATTTCGCTGGTTTTGTATCAGGTGGCGGCCCGAGCTACCGCGCTGCCTATTTCGATGCCTTGGACGCGGCCGTTGTTTGTGTTTGTCATGACAGCCGTGATGTGTACGTTGTCCGGTGCCATCGCCACCCGCCGGCTGAATGCCGCCGATCCGGCGGACTTGTTCTGACCAGCCACTAGCCAGAAAAAACTCCATGCCGCCCAGTTTGCCGCATACCGCCGAGAGTGCCCACGGCCGCCAGGGCATTGTGGAAACGATCGTTGCACGGGGGCTGTCGCACTCGTTCGGCATGGGTGCCACGCGCGTCCGCGTGCTGCATCAGTTGGATCTCACGATTCGCCGCGGCGAAGTGGTGATGTTGATGGGACCATCCGGGTCGGGCAAGACGACCTTGCTGACGTTGGTGGGCTGCCTCCGCGCAATCCAGTCGGGCAGCGTTAAGTTGTTGGGCCAAGAGCTGCACGGTGCCAGCAACGTTACGCTGATGCACATGCGCCGCCGGCTCGGTTTCATCTTTCAAGCCCACAACCTGCACGAAAGCCTGACGGCCATGCAAAATGTCCGCACGGGCCTGCAGGTTCACGGTCCCCAGGCGGTGCGCAATGGGCAGGCCGCCTGTCAGCGGATGTTGCAACTGGTCGGGCTGGGCGACCGGTTGCACTACACGCCCGACAAGCTATCGGGCGGGCAGAAACAGCGCGTGGCCGTGGCCCGCGCGTTGGTGGGCAATCCCCAGGTGGTTTTTGCCGACGAACCGACGGCTGCCCTCGACAAAGACACAGGCCACAATGTGGTCGAGCTGTTGCGTAAACTGGCGGACGAGCGGGGGACTTCAGCCTTGATCGTGACGCACGACCACCGTGTGTTAGACGTGGCCGATCGCATCGTTGAGATGGAAGACGGGCGGATCATGAAGAACCACGGCCACCACGATGAATAGGCGCGGCTACTATGTCAGCGGCCTACATCCTGGCTGGCCGCGCGGCGCAAGTTTTGTTCGGCATTTCTTAGATTGTTGGCCGCGGACTCTAGCGATGGTTGCAGGGCTACGGCACGGCGAAAATGCCCCGCGGCCGATTTCCAGTCGCCCGCGCGGGCTTCCAAGATGCCCAAGTTGTTGTGAGCGTGGGCAAAGTTGGGCTTAAGTTGCAACGCCTGTTGATAATGAAGGCGGGCTTGCTGGGGATCTTCCGCGGCCAGCAGGGCGCCAAGATCGTTGTGCGATTCGGCGTGGCCGGGAAAACGCTCCACCGCTTGGCGGCAGGTCCGCGCTGCTGCCTGGCGATCACCCGCCAGGCGTTGTGTGCGTGCCAAAGCCAACCATGTATCCGGCTGATCGGACAATTTCGCGGCCCACTCGGCATGAAATAGCGCGGCGGAAACGTCCTGTTCCAACAGCCGCTGCTCCGCTAATTGCTGGTGCCGTTCCGCCAGTCCGGCCCGGTCTGCCTCTGGCAAGGCCGCGCCTTGGGCAAATCGCGCCAGGGCATCGATGTCGCCAGCAACTTCGTCTTGGGGATCCAATTGCAGCACGCGTTGCGCGGCCAGGGCTGCCGCGGGCCAGTCGTGGCGCCGGGCCAGCACGGCGGCCCGCTGGAGTTGGGCCTTGACCGATTGGGGCGATGTTTCACAGGCTAGTTCCGCCCTTTGTTGTGCTTCGGCCAGCCTGTTCTGCCGCAGCCGCAATACGGAAAGATTGAGCTGCGAAGTCAGCTTGTTGGGGAAGTGCCGCGCGGCACTCTCAAAGTAGCCTTCGGCCTGGGCGAGCTCACCCTGTTCAAACCAGTATCGGCCCAGATTGCCCAACGCGGCGGCACTGTGGGGATTGACTTGCTCTGCGTGGGTAAACAGCTCTAGATCATTCCGCCAAACCTGGCTTTGTTGATGCGTGCGCCAAGCCAAGGCCAGCCAAATCAACACTCCCACGGTGGCCGCGAGTTTTCGCCGAGAAGCCGCCTTCGCGGATTTCGCTAGTCCGTCGGCCCACCAAGCCACGCACCATACCGGACCGAGCAAGGCCAGATAGGCGTAGCGGTCGGCGACGGTGGAGTAGTCCTGGTATTGAAACGGTATCATCCCCAGCACTGGTGCCAGGGCCGCCACGAACAACGCCGCGCCGATGGCCAACCAGCGGCGGCGCGAAAGCCACACGGCCACTGCCACCGCGACCGGCGCCCACATCGTGATGTAACCAACGCCCGACTCCACGACGCGGAAGGGTGTGCGGCCGTAGTCGATGCCCAGCGCCTCGGGCCAGACGAGCTTGTACAGGTAAAAGGCCAGCGCGTCGGCCGCGACGATCGGACGCATCAGCAGCGGAACGGCATGGTGCATGGCCTCGTAAGATTGTTCGCGGCTGCTGATCCAGGCGATGCCCACGACCAGCACGCCCCAAGGTGCAAGTTCAAGCGCGGTCTGGCGGGCGGAACGGCCCAGCCAGCCCCAACTCAACACGGCCGCCAAGAGCGGCCCGGCGGCGGCGGATGACTTTGCCAACAGCGCCAGTCCAAACAGCAATAGCGCCAACAAGTATAGCGCGAGGCAGATGGCACGCCTTGGTGCAGGTTCCTGGCTGGCTCGCCTGGCTCTGTCAGCCTCGATATAGGCGATATAGCCATTCAGCGCGGATAGAAGCAGGGTCGCCGCCAAGAGGCCGCGCGCCTCGGAGACCCAGGCGACCGACTCAACAGCTAGCGGATGAACCAAAAACAGTGCCGCTCCCCACGTTGCCCCACCAATGCCGCAGCCCAGGCACCGCAATAACCGCCAGGCTAGCCAAACGTTGGCGACTTGCAACGCCAAGTTGCCAGCGTGGAACAGCGAGGCATTGAGCCCGCGGCCAGCCGTGCCGAACAAGGTGTCGACATGGGCCAGAACGGCCCACCAAGAGTATGCCAACGGGTTGTACAACCGCTCGAAGGGTGCCTGCCAGAGCCGTGCCAAATTGGCCAGCCACGGTGGTCCAAAGAAGGGGTTATCTCGCAAATGCAAATGGTCGTCCCAACTCACGAACTCATAGCTCAGAGTGGTCCAATAGAGGGTTAGCGTAGCGGCGGCCAACAGGGCCAGGGCGGCCACGGGCAAAGGCCGCCAGGCATTCGCTTTGGCGGAGGGCTTGGGAGTTGCTCGAGCCACGCGGCACAAAGTCTTTCTACGGGTGTGCAAGCCTTCGAGATGAACGGGCGCGGACTCGATTGACGCTCTACATGGCAAGTTCCGTTCGAAAACCGCCGTTGCCAACCCATAATTATCAGATAGGAAAAGACGGAGTCGGTCAACGGGCCTTGGTGGGCCAACGCGCGGGGCCTATTGCGTTTCGTACGGCCAATGAACCCAGGCCGACCAACGGGAATGCCGAAAGCTATGCAATTTGACGCGCTCGCAATGGATCATTATCCAAACGAACCGCTATACGACTTTGGTCGAATAAGGCCTGGAGATCAATCCATTTCCCGCACTTTGCAAACCACAATGGTGATATCGTCCGGTTGCGGGCGGCCCTGGGTGAATTGGTTCACCCGAGAGCGCAAGACCGCCACGATTTCATCGGCCGATTTGTCGCGGTTCTCGCGGACAGCTTGCAGGCAACGCTCCGTGCCGAAGTGGTTGCCCTGCGAATCGCGGGCTTCGCCTAGACCGTCGGTTGTCATCAAAATGACCTGGCCAGGCACGAGTGGGATTGGCGGGGCGCAAGGAATGGCTAGCTCCTCTTCCACGCCCAGCGGCAGCGACGTGCTGGCTAGCCGTTGCACTTCGCCATTGGGGGCCAACAAATGTGCCTCGTGGCCGGCACCGGCGTAGGTTAGCAAACGGCTAGCGGGATCGAACGACGCCAAGAAGAGGGTCACGAATTCCTGGTCGGTATCCTCGGCCAGTACGCGATTGGTAAGTGTGAGGATTTCGCCCAGGTCGTCGTAGGCCAGCGTTAGCGCACGCAAATAGGCTCGCGTTTCGGCCATCTACAGCGCCGGCCCCAAGCCATGCCCGCTCAAATCCCCCACGGCTATGCCCACCGCGCCGCCGCGCAAGGGCATAAAGTCGTAGAAGTCGCCGCCGACCTGGCTGGCCGGATAAGAAGCACCCGCGATATCGAAATGGCGCGAGTCGGGCGGGCTGCTGGGGAAAATTCGCTTTTGAATCTGCTGGGCCGCCAACTCGCTTTCATGGGCCTGGCCCAAGGCGGCCTCCGCGCGTTGTCGTCGCGCGGTCAGGCTAGCCAAGGCAATGGCCGCCCCAAACACGGTGAGCAACCGCGGCGCGTCGTGCCAGGTCAATTCCAACTGGCCGACGGGCGGCAAGAACAGGAATTCCAAACTCAGCGAAGACAATACCGCCGCCAGCAGCCCTGGCCCCGCACCGCCATACCAGGCACTGAAGGCCACGCCGACGAACAGAATAGGACCGGAAACCTGGCCGGGAAATGTCGGCTGGATCAACGCACGAACGGCAAGTGCCAGCAGTATCGACGCACCAACTGCCAAGATCATCAACAGATATCGGGGCAACGGCTTCAGGCGGGCGAGCATGCGCTGACCTCCTTGAGCGTGCAAGAAATAACTCTCTACGCTCGCGCTGCGGCGGCCCCAAGCAGACGCGGCGTGTGGCCCCCTGCCCACGAACCATGCCACCCATCCTAACAGGGTACAGGACTTAATCCCATGAAATGGCCAGATATTTCTGGATTCGTTTTCGTTTTAAGCGACCCGCGGCTTGGCTATCATGCGGGTTGAACTGGGAAGGCGATTGATTGCGGTCTGATGCGGATTGCCAATCAAGGACGATTCGCCGCGGAGCGCGCTACCTGGTCCCGTGGAGAATTGGGAGACAGACCTATGCCAACGTTGATTGTAGTACGTCCTTCCGCGAGTCGAACGTTGTGGCAGTTCTTGGCCATGCTGGCCGCCTGTTGTGCGTTACCATCCGTGACGAAAACAGTCCGGGCCCAGGAAGAGCCGCTGTTCACCAAGACACTGAATGTCGAGCCACAACACATTTCGACCGACGAATCGGTGACGTATGACTACGATATTGTTTACGTCCGCGCGTTACGCGCCGGCGACGACCAGCACAAACGGTTCTACACCGATTTCTCGCAACCCGTCACCTTGGAGCCTGGGGCCGATCTTGTCTTGCTGCACCCCGACGGCAGCGAGGAACTGCTGGTAGCGGGCGGGGAGGGTTCGATTACCGATCCGGTTGTTTCCTTCGATGGCGAGTGGGTGTATTACGTCCACATTTACAACCTGGCGGAGCGTTCGCAGTGGTCGCCGCCGCGCGACGGAGCCGACATTTTCAAGATTCATCTGGCCACCCGGCGCGTGGTGCGGCTGACCAACCAGCAGTTCACACCCAATACCGGCGCGGCCAACTGGTCGTCCGACTATCGCACGCCACAAGAGGGCAAAACGCATTTCGACTTGGGTGTCTTCAACATGGGCCCCCATCCGCTACCTGGCGGGCGGATTGTGTTCACTAGCAACCGAGACGGGTTTCGGCCCTCGAAGGGCTACCCGGCGATCGCCTTGCAGTTGTTTGTAATGGACGACCGCGAGGAAAGCATTGGCGAGGAAGAACCGCACCCGGCCAATCTGGAAAAGATCGGCCATCTCAATATCGCCGGCGCGCTTCACCCGGTGACGTTGGCCGATGGCCGGATCATGTTCAGCACGTTGGAGTCGCAGGGGATTCGGAGTGAGATTTCGTGGGGCATTTGGACGATCCACCCCGACGGCACCAATTGGGCACCGCTGGTCAGCGCGTTCGATCCAGGGGGAGCTTCCAACGGGTTCCACTTTCAAACGCAACTTTCCGACCGCTCGATCGTGATTGAGGAGTACTACAACCAAAACAACAGCGGTTTCGGTGCCTATCTCAAGTTGCCGTCCTCTCCGCCGGCCGATTCGCCGGCATTCGGGCCGGCCTATATGCAAGACCCGCGGAACACGCCGCTGCGCTTTGGCCGTTTCGATAACGGCAAGGGCAAGATGTACCACTTGCCGTTTGTGCCGGCGGGGGCCGTTTCGCTGACGCCTTTCGCGCTCAATGGGGAAGGCCCGGCCGACTCCTCGGTGCTGGCCGATCCCCATTCGCCCAAGGTCGGCAAAGTCACGCACCCGTCCGGTGCGCCCGATAACCACTTGTTGACAATCTGGTCGCCCGGACCGGCCAACCACCAGTACAAGTTCCCGCCGCAGATCGACGGGGGCATTTATCTCATCAAGCGGGGAGAAGTGCTGGAAGAACCGGGCCAAATGCTGCTTATCAAGAATGATCCGCAATACAATGAGAGTTGGCCGCGGGCCGTGGTCCCCTATGCACGCATTTACGGCCAAAAGCAGCCCAAGCTGCTGCCACGCCTGGCCAACGACGGCGCTCTGTCGCGGCATTTGCCGGCGGGTACTCCGTTTGGACTGATCGGTTCGTCCAGCCTCTACAAGCGAGAAAGCTATCCCAACGGCACCGTGCCGGAAGGCAAGACCACGTCTGAGTACGCCGGCGGCCGCGACCCGTGGCGCGGGCTGGATGCCTTTACCAGCCACGGCAATGGCATGCCAATCAACTGGCATAACCAAGGAGCCGATGTCGGCTTGTACAACAACGAAGATATCCACGCGCTGCGCATTCTGGCGATGGATCCCACGACCGACCGGCATCGAGGGGCGAAGTCGGGCCGGCTGTTCCATAGCCATGCCATGGAACGGCTGCGGATTCTGGGGGAAATTCCCGTGCGCAAGTTTGGCCAACCCGCGACCCAGTACGGAACCAGCGACGACGGCCAACCGCTGGACCCCGACGGCAATCCCGATACCAGCTTTCTGGCCAAGATACCGGCCGACGTGCCATTTACCTTTCAGACCTTGGACAAAGATGGCCTGGTGCTGAACATGTCGCAGACCTGGCATCAACTGCGTCCCGGCGAGATCCGCCACGACTGTGGCGGCTGCCACGCCCACAGCCAGCGCCCCACCGAATTTCAGCAGACGTTGGCCGCCCAGCCCGACTATGCACTGTTCGATTTGACAAAACAATCGCCGCTGATTGCCGCGCGTGAACCCGTACAAGCAGCGCGCACCAGCGGTTCTGGTGTCTTGGTATCGCGTGCAACCGAAGATGGCCGCCAGTACGACAACCTAGACGCAACCACCCTGAACTTTGCCGAGCGTCCCGTCACGGTAGAGTTTCAGCGGGATATTCGCCCCATTTTGGCGAGAAGCTGCACGGCATGCCATAGCGGCCAAAGCCCGCGGCCTGCCGGAAATCTCGTCCTGGACGACGACTCGCCCCTGCAGCACGAGCATTGGGGTGTGTTTCCCAATACTTATTACAGGTTGGCTCTCGACGCCAGCGGGCAATACGGCCACAAACCGGTGGGCTACGATTCGTGGGGCTATCCGCAGGCCTCGCGATATGTCCGCAAATTCCAATCTCGCCGCAGCCTTTTGGTGTGGAAGATTTTTGGCCGGCGGCTGGATGGATTTGCCAACGACGACCATCCGTCGGAATCGTCCCCTGGAGCGGGCGACCTGGTTCATGCCGGCCAAACCCTGGACCCCAAGCAATATGCCTCGCGGGCCGATATTGATTTTGTGGGTAGCGTCATGCCGCCGCCAGAGGCCGTTCGCGCGGGCAAGGTCCAGCCGCTCAGCGATGAGGATCGGCGGACCTTAACACGGTGGATCGACCTGGGCTGTCCGATCGACTTGGATTACGATCCACAAGAACCGGCCGAGAACGGGCTGGGCTGGCAGCTTGACGATTTGCGGCCCACGTTGGCGGTAACACTGCCGCGACCCGGCAAGAACGCGCCGCTCGACCGACTGCTGGTTGGCCTGCACGACGCCACCAGCGGGCTCGATGTCTCGACTTTGAGCATCACCAGCAGCGCGGCCATCGCCGGCCTGGCCGCGGGGACGAACTTGGCGGACCAATTTCAACCGACTGAACCTGGTGTGTGGGAATGGAAGCTGCCCGCCGCTATTTCCAATCTGCCTCCCGCGCTAGTTACGGTGACGGTTCGCGATCAACAAGGAAATACGGCAACGGTCGTCAGGAGGTTTTCAGTGGAGTAGGTGGGAAGGCTAAACTCCGGCAGCATTCTGTGAATTGGGCCGCTTTCGATCATCAATCGTGCATTTCATGCCCACCCCCTTGACATTCTTCGCTGGCACGCCTATATTTACCACCAACTTAGTCGTGCTTATTTCTCATGGTTTGAATTGCAACGATCCGATGAAACTATCACGTCGCTCGGATTATGCTTTACGGGCGTTGTTCAGCCTGGCAGACCGTTATCGGCAGGGTCCGCTTTCGATTCGCGAGCTAGCGGAACACAACGATATACCACGTAGATTCTTAGAGCAGATCATGCTTGATTTGAAAGGAAAAGGTTGGGTTCGAAGCTTGGCAGGTCGCGACGGCGGTTTCGAGCTTGCTGTTTCGCCTGAAGAGCTTACG
Organism: Pirellulales bacterium; assembly: GCA_050247075.1. GTDB lineage: Bacteria > Planctomycetota > Planctomycetia > Pirellulales > JBFWUW01 > JBFWUW01. The sequence goes on from JBFWUW010000036.1 coordinate 15,403, forward strand.
ATGGGCCAAGTTGTGCGATTATTCGATGGTGTCTTGTCGCCCATCGGTTGTGTATCGGTCACCGATTACGAAGCATGTACCCAAGAGTCACATTGTCGATTTCGGCGCGTGTTACTGGAAATACGAAACTTTACCAGTCATTTGATGGAAAAGGCTACCCTGGCGAGAGTTATGCGGGGTGAACCGGTGCGTCGTGACGAGGTCTTTCAGGCAGCCTTTATCGCCGGGGATGGTATCTGAGTGTTTTTTTAGGAGATAGTATCACTTACTGAGTCGTGGTTATTTTTGCCCTGTATACCGGCCTCAAGCGGGCCAAGGAGAGAGAAATGAAGACCTTCAGGTTTGTCGGGCCGATGCTCATCACGTTTCTTGGGATTGTAGCCACAGGTTGCGAGCAAAGCGGGGGTGCCGCCGTGAGTATCCCCAGACCGCGTCAATCGGTGGAAATTCTGAATGTCTCTTACGACCCGACTCGCGAGTTGTGGAAAGAGCTGAACGATATTTTCGTGCCGGCATACAACGCGAAAGGGAACGTGCGGCTGACGATTCGGCAATCGCACGCCGGTTCCAGCAGTCAGGCACGCAGCGTGATTGACGGCCTGGAAGCCGACGTCGTGACACTGGCCATGTGGACCGACACCGATGCAATTCGCGAGAAAGGCCTGATCGCCGAGAATTGGGAATCGCGTTTGCCGGAAAGGTCGATGCCGTACCTCTCCACGATCGTGTTCGTGGTTCGGCAAGGCAACCCCAAGGAAATCAAGGATTGGGAGGATTTAGCCCGGGACGATCTGCAAATCGTCACGCCTAATCCCAAAACCTCAGGTAATGGAAAGCTGAGTTTTCTGGCGGCCTGGGGAGCGGTGGTCGTGGCAGGAGGAAGCGACGCGGATGCCCTATCCTTGGTCACTAAACTCTACAAGAACACGCCTGTACTCGATACGGCCGCCCGTGCCGCCACCACCACGTTTGCCCAAAAAGGGATCGGCGATGTGCATTTGACGTGGGAGAACGAAGCCTACCTGGAGGTACAAGAGTCCCGCGGAGAACTGGAGATTGTTTACCCGGCGCGCAGCATTCGGGCGGAGCCGCAAGTCTCCTTGGTCGACAAGAACGTTGATCGGCACGGCACTCGGGACGTGTCAAATGCCTATCTGAACTTCTTGTATACCGACGAAGCGCAGCGGGCCATTGGTCGGCACTACTACCGGCCGATCAATCATGAAATTCGCGCGGAGTTTGCCGCTACGCTGCCGGACCTGGAGTTGTTCACCATCAACGACTTCACCGCTGGTTGGGCCGATGCCAACCAGAGATTCTTCGGCGAAGGCGGGGTATTCGACCAGATCTATGCATCGAAGTGACTGGACCGCGGCAGAGGTTGCCGCCGTCGATCGCTTCACGGTGTGAATTCGGAAAAGGAAATTGCCATGAGTCGTCGATTATTGCCTGGCTTTGGACTGAGTCTGACTTGGACGCTGGTGTATTTGACGGCAATGGTGCTGGTGCCGTTGATCGCCTGTGCGGTGAAGGCGGCATCCTTGGGCTGGGACCAGTTCAGCGAGGCGGTGTGGACCGACCGCTCGCGATCGGCATACGCCTTGACTTTCGGTGTGTCGCTGATCGCGGCGGCCATCGATGTCATGTTGGGGCTGATCGTGGCCTGGACGCTGACGCGCTACCCGTTTCCCCTGAAGGGCCTGGTCGATGCGCTGGTGGACTTGCCGTTTGCCCTGCCGACCTCCGTCGCGGGATTGGTCTACAGTGGATTGTACGTCAAGTCGGGCTGGCTGGGCCGGTATCTCACTCCGTTGGGAATTCAAGGGGCCTATTCACGAACGGGAATCGTGCTGGTGTTGGTGTTTATCGGCCTGCCTTTCGTGGTGCGGGCGATACAACCGGTGTTGGAAACCGTGGATGCCGATATCGAGGAAGCCGCCTCGCTGTTGGGGGCCAGCCGTTGGCAAACGATGACAAGAGTAATCTTCCCCACGTTGCTGCCGGCCACGCTGACAGGCTTTGCATTGTCGTTTGCCCGATCCTTGGGCGAGTACGGTTCGGTCGTGTTCATTTCGGGAAACATGCCGTTCAAGACGGAGATCGCGCCGGTGTTAATCGTGTCGCGGCTGGAGGCCTTCGCTTATCGAGAGGCAACGGCGATTGCCGTGGTGCTGTTAGGGATTTCCTTCGCCGTGCTGGGCTTGATCAATCTACTGGAACGTTGGAGCAAGCGACACCATGCATAGCTCTCAAACTCTTGACCGCGAGCCTGCCGTGAGCCTGGTACGGCGAGACCCCGGATGGGTGCGGATCGGAATGATCTTCGCTGCCCTGTCGATTGTCGTTGTCTTGATCGTCATTCCCGTGGTCCACGTGTTTTACCAAGCATTGTCGGACGGCGTGGGATCTTATTGGAAGAGCCTGGTTGACGACGCCGACACGCGTCACGCCATCGGATTGACCTTGGTCGTCGCCCCGACGGCCGTAGTGTTGAACCTGGCATTCGGCGTGGCGGCAGCGTGGGCGATCACTCGGTTTCGATTTCCTGGCCGCACTCTGTTGACGACCATGATTGACCTGCCGTTCTCGGTTTCGCCGGTCGTGGCCGGCCTGATGCTTGTATTGTTGTTCGGACTGCAAGGCTACTTCGGCCCCTGGCTGCGCGAATACGACATCCGCGTCGTGTTCGCATTACCCGGGCTGATTTTGGCGACCTCGTTTGTAACGCTGCCGTTCGTGGCGCGTGAATTGATCCCCGTGATGGAGGCCATCGGGCCGGATGAGGAAACGGCTGCCATCAGCTTGGGTGCCAATGCCTGGCAAATGTTCTGGCGGGTGACACTGCCCAACATCAAATGGGGCCTGTTCTATGGCGCAATCTTGTGCAACGCGCGGGCCATGGGCGAGTTTGGCGCGGTGTACGTGGTATCGGGGCATATTGCCGGCCGCACCGACACGATGCCGCTACGCGTGGAGAAGCTGTTTCAAGAATACAACTCGCCCGGTTCGTTCGCTGTTGCCAGCGTGCTGACATTTCTGGCCCTGGTCACCCTGGCGGCCAAGGCGGTGCTCGAACGAAAAACCCGTCCACAACCAGAAATCGCCAGCCGCGAAGCGGCTACAGGAGCTACGTCATGAGCATTGTCGCCCACGGTATTACCAAGAACTTCGGCGCGTTTCGCGCGCTGGATAATGTCTCGCTGAACGTCAACGGCGGGTCGCTGATGGCACTGTTGGGGCCATCCGGATCGGGAAAGACCACGCTGTTGCGGATTATCGCCGGATTGGAAACCGCGGACGCTGGCCGGATCGAGTCCGATGGAGCCAACGTCACCAAGGTCTCTGCTCGCCAGCGCAACGTGGGCTTCGTGTTTCAGCACTATGCCTTGTTTCGCCACATGAGCGTGTTCGAGAACATTGCATTTGGCTTGCGTGTGCGGAAGCGGCCCAATAAGCAGGTACATGCGCGCGTGCGGGAGCTGCTGCATCTGGTGCGGCTAGAGAGTCTGGAAAACCGTTACCCCTCACAATTATCTGGCGGACAACGGCAGCGGGTGGCCTTGGCCCGCGCACTTGCGGCGGAGCCCAAGGTGCTGCTACTGGACGAACCCTTCGGTGCGCTGGATGCCAAAGTACGGCAAGAATTGCGGCAATGGCTGCGGCGGCTGCACGACGAAATACACACCACCACTCTGTTCGTAACGCACGACCAGGACGAGGCGTTTGAAGTGGCCGACGAGGTCGTGGTTATGAACCACGGAAAGATCGAGCAAATTGGCACGCCAAACCAGGTCTTTCACCAGCCGGCCAATGCCTTCGTCATGGACTTTCTGGGAAATGTCAACGTCTTCCAAGGACGCGTGCAGAACGGCCGAGCTTTTCTGGGGACGTTGAACCTGGCCTACCCCGAATACCCGCATCAGGAATCGCGTCCGGCCACCGTCTATATGCGTCCCCACGAATTGGACATCGAACGGCAACGCAACGGCACACCCAGCCTGGCGGCCATCGTGCAACGACTCAATCCGGCCGGTGCAGTGGCCCGCGTGGGATTGCACGCCGTGGATGGTGACCGCGCGCTGCTGGTCGATCTGCCAACCGACCGCTTCGCCGAATTGAACCTTCAACCCGGCGAGACGGTGTATGTGCTACCGAAGCGAATGCGCGTGTTCGTCCCGGATTACGCCATCTAGTAGCGCAGGCCGCCGAATCCGCCATGCGGACCAATCGCAGTCCATTTTTCAGGAGGCACAGGAACCCATGAAATCGAACCTCTCGCAAGACCAGAACCGCGGCCAATCTCCGGATGAATCCGATGTTTGGGCACAAATTCGTGAAGCTCTGCGCGACCTGCAATACGGCTCGCTGGTGATCGTAGTCCAGGCCGGTCAGGTGGTGCAGATCGAGCGCACGGAAAAACGCAGAATACATTCCGGCCAGTCTCATCCCTAGCAACGTGGCGCCCAAAATCGCCAACCCGAGTGTTTGTCAGGGGCCAAGGTCTTCGTCGGCCTGGTCCCGTTTTCCCAAGAAGCCCTTTTTCAGGAGGTAAACCATGTTAGTCCAATGGACCTCCGCGTACCGGACAGCCGGATCGTGGCTATCAATTCGTGCGTGCGCGTGCCGTTCTCGTTCATTGCTTACCGCCAGCCTGGCCACGGCCATAATGCTCGGCATCGCGGGCTGCGGTCAAAGTAGCCCAGGCCAGCCCAAGGTAGATCTGGTACCGGTTGCGCCGGCCCACGGCCGGCTATCAGTCGCCGGACTTAGTAGCCCAAACGGAGCGAAACTAACATTTCATCCGGCGAGTGGGAACCGGGTTTCGTATCCCCTGCCGCGTGCCCAAGCCGCCTCGGATGGCTCATTTACCGTCGGTACGTACTCACTGGAGGACGGGATGCCGCCAGGTGACTACAAGGTGACCATCGTACTGCACCAGGTGGCGCTCGTGGGCGATGAGTACAAGACCGGACCAAACCTGGTAGCGCTCGAATATGGCGCGCCGCAAACCACGCCCCTGCAAGTGAAGGTTACCGAGGGCGATAACCAATTCGCCAACTGGGAGGTAGCGCCCGCCCGCCGATAAATCGCCATGAAGTTGCAGAACTTGAGACCATCGTGCGGGCAGTCAAGCCATTGAACCAAGTAAGCATCCGCTTGGGATGCAATGCAATTACACCAACCATTTTTAGGAGAAGTCCCATGTTACGAAATTGCAAGCGTCGTTCCACCCGCACTGGCTTTACCCTGGTGGAAATGCTGGTCGTCATTGCCATCATTGGCATGTTGGTGGCCCTGTTGTTGCCCGCGGTGCAGGCTGCCCGCGAGTCGGGCCGGCAAGCTTCTTGCTCCAATAAGCTGCGTCAGATCGCTTTGGCCGTGCATACCTTTGAATCAGCCAAGAAGGAACTGCCATCCAGCACCCGGCCCCCGGGCAATACGCCTTTACCGCGAATTTCATGGGTGACGCGACTGCTACCCCAATTGGAACAAGATGTCTTGCACGCCAATTACGACACCAGCAAGAACTGGGGCGATCTGACGGTTACTTCGCCTTACATCTACTCCAACCGGCAGATATCGCAAACCTATTTGCCTGTTTTGAACTGCCCTTCCACGCCCAACCAGAACCGGTTAGATATCGATCCTCAAACGAGCGCGTCGAACCCCACGCCCGACCGTGCCGTACTGGGCAATTGGAACGTGGCATCCAGCACCGATTATTCGCCTATCGTGGCCGTTTCGTTGGAGTTGGCGGCGTCAACATCAAATCCGCCGATTGCCGGTCTCAACCTTGTTGATCGGGGTGGCGACGGTATCCTGGCCAAGAATAAGGTATCACGTCTGTCGGACGTGAAGGATGGCCTTTCCAACACCATCATGTTTGGTGAGTCCGCGGGGCGGCCCTACGTCTTTCGCCTGGGTCGCCAGATCGGCACCTTGACCACCAACTCCGTGAATGGTGGTGGTTGGGCGCGTCCCGCCAGTGACTACTCGATCGAGGGATCGACGCTGGACGGCACCACCGATGGAGGCCCCTGCGCGATCAATTGCACCAATGGTTGGGACTCGGGAGCACTCTCGGCCGGCACGTTTCCCATTACGGGCGGACTGCCAACCTGGAATGTGAATTCCGGAGTTCCCCAGGTCGGCTATAATACCGAGGGTACTGGCGAAACGTATGCCTTCCATCCGGCGGGCGCATATCACGCCTTCGGTGATGGTTCCGTGAAACTTCTGAGTTCAGACATCAATATCCGCGTCTATGCGAAATTGGTGACCCGCGCCGCGGCGGACGCGCAAATTGGTACCGACCAATCGTATTGATGTGTACCAATTCTGACGCCGATGCATCTGGCGATCGCGGTCCCATGTTCGAGCGGCAATTCAATTGTCGCTCAAACATGGGCCGCGAAATTTTGCCAAGAATTCTCGGGGCCTGGACGAATTCGATAGCCGCGAAAATTCCAATTCGCGGGACACTCAATCGCACTCGTCAAGTTTCTTCTGTTTCTGGGCGTTGCCCGCGACTTCCGCGACTTTCGAACATCAGGGCCGGCCGAGAACGGGCTGGGCTGGCAGCTTGACGATTTGCGGCCCACGTTGGCGGTAACACTGCCGCGACCCGGCAAGAACGCGCCGCTCGACCGACTGCTGATTGGCCTGCACGACGCCACCAGCGGGCTCGATGTCTCGACTTTGAGCATCACCAGCAGCGCGGCCATCGCCGGCCTGGCCGCGGGGACCAACCTGGCGGACCAATTTCAACCGACTGAACCTGGTGTGTGGGAATGGAAGCTGCCCGCCGCTATTTCCAATCTGTCTCCCGCGCTAGTTACGGTGACGGTTCGCGATCAACAAGGAAATACGGCAACGGTCGTCAGAAGGTTTTCAGTGGAGTAAATCGCGTCGAATCTCGGCAAATCATGGCGCAAACAACACGTTCGTTGCCCGATCACCGGGAATGTACGGACAAGGCGGAACTTTTCTCCGCTGCCGCGCGTCTTTAGCTCGGACCGCAATGGCATTATTAGAGCGAGGAGACCGCCCATGCGTTTTTCGCGAACCCATAGCCTCTTCATGGCATGCGTCTTGGCCACCGCATCGGTGCATGTATCGGAGGGCGATGAGCCGATGCCGACATTCCCCCCTTTCGGGCTCGCGGAGTCCGCGTTTCCCGTTACGGACACTCCGCCGCCGCGGCCAACAGAACAATCGGAAATCTCTCGTGAAGAGTCGTTGCTGAGACAGATTGAAGGCTTGCTACGAGAAGCCAAAGCGCTTCAGGAACAGGGCCGGCTGGAAGAAGCCCGTCAACACCGGGAGAAGGCCGCTTACCGCGCCAGCCAGTTGGCCGACTGGCTACGGCAGCCAGTGGCGGAGCCACCTTTTTCCGACAACGCTATCGTCAACGGCAGTTTCGAAATGTCCAGCGATGGCAGCCCGCCTGAGGACTGTCTGGCCTTGCAGCCGGGCGATTCGCGGCTGGCGGGTTGGCACATCCGCGACCCGCGGCCAGCGCCTCAAGAAACGGACGACATCCAGGCCGATTTCGCACGGCAACCACTGTGTGTCGATTGGATCGGTCCGCGGCGCTGGAAGGCGTCTCACGGCGCGCACTGTCTCGATCTCGATGGCGGCATCGAGCAAACCATCGCCACGGCCGTGGGGACGACTTACGTATTGCGATTCGACATGGCAGGAAACCCGGAGACGGGGGACGTAACCCGGCAGACGCTGCTGGTGAAATTAAACGATCAAGCAAGCAAGTTCATGTTTGATTCCACCGGAAGCAGCGCGGCCGACTTGAAGTGGGCGACGCACCATGTGGTATTCGCAGCCAGAGAGGCGAATACGAGGATCGGCTTCATCAACGCTGATCCTAACAGTTACTCTGCCGGCGTGGCGTTAGATCACGTTTCGATCCATCCACTCGATGAAGGCACTGCCGCACAAGTCAAGGAACTTTACCAAAGAGTACTGCGATTCGATGATGAAGCCGCCGCCCTGCGGGCGGCGGGCCGTGCCGAGGAAGGGCAACAACACGCGGATGCCGCCGAACGTTACCGCGCCCAGATCAAGGAATTGCTGGAAGGAAGCCGCGCGGTACCCACCGCGCCAGTTCCCTAGGCGTGCGGACCTCCTGATTTCCGCGCCAACACTGGTGGACTATTCGCTGAGCTGCTGACCCAGCTACCCGCCGATTTTCACTATCGCCAGCCGCGGTCCTACTCTCCCGGCTCTTTGGGGGCTTTCTTCTTCACGGCCTTTTTCTTTGTGCTCTTCTTCTTGGCTTTTTTCGCCTTGGCCGGTTTTTGCGCTGCGGTTGTCGATGAGGCTTCTTCGCCGGTCTTCTTCGTGGCCTTTTTGCTTTCTTTTTTAGCGGCCTTTTTCGCTCCCCGGGCCGACTTTTTCTTCTTCTTGGATGGTCCCAAGGCTGCCCGCGCGGCTAGTAGTTCCAAGGCTTGGGCGTGGGTTAGCGTTTCGGCGGTTTCGCCCTTGGGGAGCGAGGCGTTCGTCTCGCCGTCGGTGACGTACAGGCCGTAGCGGCCGTCGAAGAGTTGAATTGGCTGCTTAGTGACGGGTGACGGGTCGAACGCCTTGAGCGGTTCCCGCGGTGCGCCAAACCCGCGACGGGCTGCTTTGGGTTGGGCCAGCAATTCCAAGGCTTGTTCCAGCGTAATGTCCAGCGGAGATATGTCGGCCGGCAGCGAGCGGGTGTCGTCACCGCATTTGATGTACGGCCCAAAGCGGCCATTTTGGGCCACGATCGGCAAGTTGTCGGCGGGCCGCTCGCCCAGCGTCCGCGGCAGCGAAAGCAACCGCAAGGCCACCGCCAGATCGACATCCTCCGGCTTCATCCCTTTCATCAACGAGGCATTCTTTTTCTGCTCGTCCTCGGGCGTGCCGCGTTGAATGTACGGACCAAACCGGCCTTGCTTCAGGTAGATTGGCAGATGGGTGTCGGGGCACATGCCGATCGGCTCCTCGGCCTGCACGGCCCGTTCCAGCATGTCCAGCGCCCACGGCAGCTTGACCTCATCGGGGGCGGTGTCGGGCGGAAGGCTGGCCCGCCGCTCGCCATGTTCCAAGAACGGGCCGTACTTGCCCACGCGGACAAAAACCGGCTCGCCCGGCTGCCCGTTATGCTCGGGCTGGCCGATGAAAATTCGCGACACCTCGCGCACGTCGATCTCGTCGAGCTTGTTGGCCAGCAGTTTTTTCAGGCCTGGCTTTTCGCCACCATGATAAAACGACTTGAGGTACTGAACATGGCCCGACTCGCCGCGGCTGATCGCGTCGAGATCGTCCTCCATGCGGGCCGTAAAGGCGTAATCCACCAGTTCCGGCAGATGCTTTTCCATCAGTTGGCAGACGGCAAAACCGACCCACGTCGGCACCAGGGCGTTCCCCCGCTTAAAGACGTACTCCCGCGCCAAAATGGTGTCGATGATGGAGGCATAAGTGCTGGGCCGGCCAATCCCCTTGTCTTCCAGCGACTTGGTCAGCGTGGCTTCCGTAAACCGCGCCGGCGGTTGCGTGGTGTGGCTCTTGGGGTCTAACTGCCGCAGATCGAGCAATTCCCCCACGGCCACGTCGGGCAAAATGGTATCGCGCTCGGCCAGTTCGGCCTGGGGATCGTCAGAACCTTCCACGTAGGCCCGCAAGTAACCGGGGAAGTCGATGACCTTTCCCCCCACGCGAAACACGGCCCCGCCCCCTTGGATAGTGATGGAGATGCGCCGCCCGCGGGCGTCGGCCATCTGGCTGGCCACGGTGCGCTTCCAGATCATGTCGTACAGCTTGAACTCGTCGTCGCGCAGCTCCTTCCGCAGGGCATCGGGGAAATCAAACGGGTGCCCCGCCGGGCGGATGGCTTCGTGGGCCTCTTGCGCGTTCTTGACCTTGGTGGCGTAGGTCCGGGGTTCGGGCGAAAGGAAGTCGGCCCCGTACTGCCCTTTGACCAGATCGCGGGCCGCATCGACGGCCGTCTTGGCCAGATTGGTCGAGTCGGTACGCATGTAAGTAATGTGGCCGTTCTCGTACAGGCTTTGGGCGGCCCCCATCGTCCGCCGGGCGGTAAAGCCCAGTTTGCGGTTGGCCTCTTGCTGCAACGTGCTGGTGGTGAAAGGGGGATACGGCTTGGTGGTGTACGGTTTTTCCTCCAGGCTGGCGACGCGGAACTCGCAGCCAGAGAGCTCGTCCACCAGATTCCGCACGCCGGCCTCGTCCAGCAGCAGCAGGGCCGGGTCTTTGATCTTGCCGGTGGCGGCGTCAAAGTCGCCGGTGGAAGGGAGCTTGCGCTCATCGACCGAAACCAGCGTGGCCTCAAAGCCGTCGGCCTGGGCCTGTTGTTTGGCAAAAGTGGCCAGCAAGTCCCAGTACGTCGCTGAGACAAAAGCCATGCGGTCGCGCTCGCGTTCCACAATCAGCCGCACGGCTACGCTTTGCACGCGCCCTGCCGACAGCCGCCGCCCCATCTTCCGCCACAACAACGGGGAGACATCGTAGCCATACAGACGGTCCAAAATGCGGCGGGTTTCTTGGGCCTTGACCAGGTCGTTGTCGATCGTCCGCAGATGGTTGATGGCTTCCTCGATCGCCTCTTGGGTGATCTCGTGGAACACCATGCGGTGGACCGGCACCTTGGGCTTGAGCAGCTCCTGCAGGTGCCAACTAATGGCTTCTCCCTCGCGGTCTTCGTCCGTCGCCAGATAGAGGGCCTTGGCCCCTTTCACCAGGTCGCGCAGCTTGCGGATATGTTGCGTCTTGCCGGGGGGCACCACGTAGACCGGCTCAAAGTCTTGATCGACGTTCACCCCCAGATAGGCCCAGGCTTCGTCGCGAAACTGGGCCGGAACTTGTTTCTTGCCCTCGGGCAGGTCGCGGACATGCCCAATGCTGGCCTCGATGACGTAGTCGTTCCCCAGGAACTTGCTGATCGTGCGAGCCTTGGCGGGAGACTCGACAATCACCAACGATTTTGCAACGCTGGCGGGGGATTTCTTGGCCATGTGAGAACCAGGGGGGAACGTTAGGTAGCTTCGTAGTCGTTTATCAGCCGAGGCAGGCGGTAATCGCCAGCTATTGCCGGCGAGTTGAGCCAATCGCGACAGTCCGCATACACGGAACATAGCGCGAAATCAAAAAACTTCCTCGAAATCGGTTTCGCCGACTGTTCGACAACCACTCTGGCGACCGCCGCCAGGGACTTGTCTGGCACCCGGCGAGCAGGGGCCAAATCGTCCGGACTCGTGTTTGGGATTGCGTTTACGTCGCGTCTCCTTACAATCAGCACAGCCTGCGCTAGCGGGCAAATCGTGCAACTGCTTAATCATCTTCGCCCCTGGCTGTCAAGTACCTGGCTGCTGTTTTTCACGTTCCAGGCATTGCCGGTGGTCAACCTTTTTTGCAGGAAATCGCTGAATCATGGCCCATGCAATGAACATGTTTCGCAAGCGTCAAAAAGCGCTGCTGGCGGTAGTGGGCGTCATGTGCATGTTTGGCTTTGTGTTTGCCGGCGCGCAAGGCTTCATGGGAGATGGCCGCGGGGCACCCGACCCCGTGGTGGCCACCACGCGGTACGGCAAAATCCACTCCTCTGAATTACAGAATGCCAGGCTGCAACGGCGGGCGGCCCTGGACTTTATCCAGGGCCTGGTGACTGCGGCCGCCCAAGAGGCTCGCAACGCCAGACTCTTCACCTGGCAGCCCAACCAGGATTTGTTTCCTCTTGGCGGACCGACCGAGGAAAGCACCGTCGTCATTGGCCTCGTGGCCCGTCAGGCGGAAGACCTGGGAATCGTCGTTACCGACGATGGCGTCAACCAATATCTGAAAGAACTCACGGGCGACATCGTGCCGGGCGATGTGGTCAACCGCTTGATCTCGGAAATCACCCAGCGCGAAATCTCGCAGACGCAACTTTATGACGGCCTGCGGCGCGAGGTGCAGGCCGTGCGCCTGCGGCAACTGCTGATGGCCGGGCAAACACCCGCCACCTTGCCGCCGGGCCAGCGCTGGGCCTATTACCAAAAGCTCAAACAGCGGGCCAAGGTGGAGTTGGTGGCCGTGCCCGCCGCCGATTTCGCCAGCGAAGTTGGCGAGCCGAACGAGCAAGAGATTGCCGAGTTGTTCAAGAAGTATAAAGATAGCCTGCCGAACAAGTTTTCCGCCGAGCCCGGCTTTCGCGTGCCGCACAAGGTAGGCCTGGAATACTTGCGGGCCGACTTTGAAAAGTTCAAAACGGCCGCTGAAGCGGAAGTGACCGACGAAGAGATTGCTACACACTACGAGGAAAACAAAGAGAATCTCTACCAGACGGATAAGTCCAAGGGATTTGATGAGGAAACGGAGAAGCCATCAACGGAAGAATCATCGGACGGTGACAAGCCAGAGGAGGGTGACAAGCCAGCCGATGGGGATAAGCCGGCGGATGGTGAGACGCCCGCTGATGGTGATAAGCCAGAAGACGGTGAGAAGCCCGCCGATGGCGAGAAGAAGGCCGACGATGGCGACGCTGCCCCCGCGGAGCCAGCCAAGCCCGCAGCGGAGAAACCGGCTGCCGATAAGCCCGCGGCTACTCCCGACAAGCAGCCGCAATCGAATGTTACCCGCGGCGCGACCGCTTCGCTGGTTTCGTTCAATCAGGCCGAGGAAAGCAAACCTGCCGCGGCCAAGCAGCCAGCGGCCGACAAGCCGGACGGTCCCAAGCTCACTGCCGACAAGCCGGCGGGTGATACCAAGCCAGCCGACGCAGCGAAGCCGGCGGAAGAGGCCAAGCCAGCCGACGCAGCACCCGCCGATGGCGACAAACCGGCGGATGAAACCAAGCCCGACGGCGACGCGCCCGCGGACGAAACTAAGCCTGCAGGCGAAGAGAATTCCGAGGATACTCCGCCGGTAAAGGAGTTTAAGCCGCTGGAGGAAGTGAAAGATCAGATTCGCAGCCAATTGGCCAGCACCAAAGCCCGCGAGAAGATCAAGACGGTCTTTGAGGAGATGAAGGTGATCCTGGACGACTATCGCTTCAAGCTGCTGTCGGCTGGCGGGGATGCCGAAAACCAACCGCAGCCGCTAGATATTGAAGCCCTGGCCGCCGCGCGCGGGCTGGACCATCGGGTAGTTTCACCCTCGACCGGTGCCGATTTGGATGCGGATGGCGAATTTGGCCAGTCCTATGTATTCAATATTGCGCCCGGAGCCCGGTTTCAACCTGTCAGGGCCATCGCGCTCCTGTTTTCTCGGTTGCAGCCGCACCAGCCAGAGACTTCGCAGAGTTTGGGGGGGGACCAGTTCTTATTCTGGAAAACCAGCGACGAGAAGGAGCACTCGCCCAGCCTCACCGACGCCGGAGTGCGCGAAGCAGTCGTTCGGGCCTGGAAGTTGGAACGAGCCATGGAACCGGCACTCAAGAAGGCCCAAGCACTGGCCGATCAGGCTCGCGAGAAAAAAGAGCCCCTGAGGGAAACCTTCGCCGGCCAGACCGATCTGATCGTCACCGAGACCGAATACTTCCCCTGGATGACAAACGGCTTTCAAACGGCCGAAGGAAACTACCAGCCCCCGCAATTTGGCACGGTGGTTGGCGTGGAAGGGGCCGGCAACGAATTCATGGAAACGGTATTCAAAATGCAGCCGGGCGAAGTGGGTGTGGCCACGAACCAGCCCAAAAACGTGGCCTACGTCCTCCGTCTGATCGAGTTCGAGAAACTGCTGCCCGTGTTGGAACGCGGTTTTTTGGCCGACAATCTCAGCGTTTACGACGACCTGGCGATGATGGACTACATGGCCTTGCAAAACACCTGGCTGGAAAAAATCACCGCCGACGCCGGCCTGAACTGGGAACAATCCCCCGACAACAGGGCCGGTCTCGAAGAGTAGCCTTGGCCGTCCGTCGCGCGGCACCATCTTTCGTGGAGCGAAAAGCGACTATACTAGTGCCACCGGGCGGTAAACTGGGGTTGCATCTCATCGTCGCATGTCTGTCATCTACACCGCCTCGGCCAGAAGGTAGGTCATGCTAATCGCTGGAACCAGGAACCATTGGTAGCCAGTCGTTCGACGGTTTGTGCCCGTGGCCGGGGGAATTGTTCGGCCCAGACGCAGCACCGGGGGCCACGAACTTGAGCCGTCGGCTTGCTTTGACAAGTCCCGCCAAGCGCCCTAGAATCCTGACGTGGGTGCTTAGAAATTGGGAAACTCAACTTAATATCCTGCGGTTGTGTTTCGCCTCATCAAGCCGCCTGCTACGGTTCGTATCCCACACGTGCCTGAATCGATCCCTACAACCGCCGGGGCGGTAGCTCAGTTGGGAGAGCGCTGCGTTCGCAATGCAGAGGTCGAGGGTTCAACTCCCTTCCGCTCCACTCGTAAAGCCTTGCCGCACATTGAGTTGCGACAAGGCTTTTTGTGTAAATGCGGTGTGTAAACCCGTGTGCAAATCGCCGTGTAACCATCGAAAGTCAATTCGACCGGTCATGTCCATGAGAGGCATTGCAGATTTGACTGTAGCCACGAGCTGGTGCCGGTGGCATTCGCTGGAACTGAGCATCACGGTGATGAATTGGGGGAGGGCATGATTCGGCTTGGCCTCTGCTGCATCTTCCGAGACCAGCCGATCAAGTTCGTCAACACGACGGCCACGGCCATCGGCAGGATGAAACGACCAGACGCTCTCGCCAAGCTGTCCGGGTTGTGCATGGCGAATGCCGACTCCTTGCTGCTCGCCCTTCAATTTTGTGCCGACAACGGCATTGGCTGCTTCCGGGTGAACAGCCAGATTCTTCCCATCAAGACGCATCCAACCAGCGGATATTCCGTGGGCGATTTGCCCGATGGCGATGAAATCGTTCGCCGCTTCAAGGCGTGCGGCAGGTTCGTCAAGAAGCACAAGCTGCGGACGTGTTTTCACCCAGATCAATTCGTCGTCCTGAATTCGCAGCGGCCCGAAGTCGTGGAATCGTCTCTTCGTGAACTCGAATACCAATCCGAGGTCGCCGAGTGGGTCGGGGCCGATGTCGTCAACATCCACGGCGGTGGGGCTTACGGAGACAAGCAAAAGGCGTTGGCCGACTTTGCTTGCAATCTCGACCGTTTGTCATCCAGAGCCAGAAAGCGGTTGACCGTTGAAAACGACGACAAGATTTTCACGCCCGCCGACCTGTTGCCGATGTGCGAGGCGACCGGCATTCCGCTGGTTTACGACGTGCATCACCACCGTTGCCATCCCGATGGCATAACTGTCGAACAGGCAACAAAGATGGCGATGGCAACTTGGGATCGGGAGCCGATGTTCCACATCTCCAGTCCGCTCGAAGGCTGGGACGGCCCGAAGCCCGAACGTCACCACGATTTCATCGACGTGAACGATTTCCCGGAGTGCTGGCATCGAAAGAAGATCACCGTCGAAGTCGAAGCCAAGGCGAAGGAGGTGGCGGTCGAAAGGCTGAGACAAGAGTTGTCCCATCGCACGAAATAAATCATGCGTCCGTTCCGGCCAGTGCCTTGGAGATGGCACCTTTCACGCTCATGGGTCGGATCGGAAACGCATCCAGTGTCTTCCTTTCCCGAACCACGGTAGGGTTCTTCAAGCCCTCGATGAGATGCCGCCCGACCTCGAACTTGGTCGGCGTCACCAGGGCGAGCCACAGGCTGGAGAGATACGGCGTCAGCACCGGCACATAAATCAACCACCGCCGCAAGTCCCGTTGGCGGGCGTATTCCCGAATCATCCCGCCGTAGGTCGTGACATCTTCGCACCCGATCTCGAAGATTCGGCTTTCGCCGGGTGTCAAATCTTTCGCAGACAACAGGTAGGCCAGCACGTCGTCCACTGCGATGGGCTGAGTCGGGGTGGTGAGCCATTGGGGGCAAATCATCACCGGCAGTCGGTCGGTCAAGGTCTTGATGAGATCGAACGACAAACTCCCCGCACCGATCACAACCGAGGCCCGGAATTCGATGACTTCCACGCCGGACTCTCGCAGAATCTTTCCAACTTCGTGGCGGCTGCGCAAATGCGGGGAGAGTGTGGGATCGCTATCGTCCCCCAATCCGCCCAGGTAGATGATCCGCCGCACTCCTGCCAGCTTTGCAGCCTGGGCGAAATTCGATGCCGCCTGCCGGTCCTGCTCCTCGAAATCTCCGGCCCCCGACATCAGATGGACGAGGTAGTAGGCGGTGTGGACGCCTTGCAATGCTGCGTCGAGTGACCCCCGGTCCAGGACATCTCCCTGCACGATCTCGGTCCTTGGCTGAACAACGGCCTGCAATTTCTCTGGCTTGCGAGCGAGGCAACGCAGCGTCACCCCCTGTTGTTCCAGCAGCGGAATCAGCCGACCACCGACGTAGCCGGTTCCCCCGGTCAACAGTATGACGGGAACTTTCGTTCCAACAACAACTTGCGGCTCCGTCGTCATCGTCTGCATGGTTTCCGGTTATCATCCAGCGATTGCTGCGGTTCCTGTCTGTAAAAGACCATTTTACCCGTTGTGGAACTCCAGCCGAGAGCCAATATCAGGTCGAGGTCGAGGATGTTGACGCTACGGAAGCCTTCTGCCGAGGCGATCAACCAATTCCTGGCGGCTCAGGGGAAACTCGACTTCACCTACACGGCCATCGGTGCGACAGCCACACAGCCGCCAGCCGGATACGTCGGGGACCACACCAGGATTAGGCTTGGGGCGGGACAGCCGGTGTTCACGTCAGCGGTGACGGCATTGCGGCGTTGGGATCAATTTCGTCTGGGATGGCTGGAAGCATCTCCCGTGGAAACGCCACTTGAGGTCGGAGCGGTTGTCGCTGTCGTCGCTCGTTCCATCGGCCTCTGGTGGCTCAACGCCTTCAGGATCGTCTACGTCGTGGACGAATCTGGCCCGCTCACCAAGTTCGGCTTTGCCTACGGCACGCTGCCTGCTCACGCAGGTTCGGGCGAGGAACGATTTTTGATCGAATGGGATCATGCCGACGACAGCGTGTGGTACGACATCCTGGCCTTCTCCCGACCACGGCATCTGCTAACCAAGATTGGCTATCCGATGGTTCGACGGACTCAGAAACGGTTCGGGCGGGAGTCGGCAGCAGCGATGCGGCGGGCAGTTGATTCCGCCTGCACGGATGGAGCCAATCCGTCATGAACCCGTTGTATTTCCCGTACATCTTCAACATCATTGTCCTCGTGCCAATTGCTTTGATGACTTTGCTCGGCGGCGCACGAGGCGGACAACTTGCAACCCAGAGGAAGTTCCCGGAAAGCGAAGGATTCCGAACCATCCTCGGCTCGCTCTGGACGGCGATCTTGATCGGGTCGGTGCTGGGTCTGTTTTGGCCGGTCCCGATGTCGCCGCTGTTGCTGATCCAGGTGATCTACAAAACGCTGTGGTTGCTGGTGTTCGTGCTGCCCCGGCTGCTCGGCGGGCGCAAGGGTGAGGTTCCGTGGGGCATCGCACTGACGTTTCTGGTGATCGTGGTGAGCTATCCGTGGGTCATTCCGTGCGGGCAGCTTTTCGGTGCATAGCGGTCACGACGGAAAGCACTTGCCGAAAGCAACCAGCAGCTTCGGCGATCCCTTGATCCGAATCTTCCGCCGAAGTAGCGCCCACAGCAAGCTCCGTTCTTTCGCCAGGAAGCCCAGCCACGTCTCGCTGTCAGCCGTGAGCCGGAGGTCGGCGGTTCCTTCGTGTCCTTCAGCTAGCTGGATGGTCATTTCATGGATGATGACCGTGGCAGTTCGTGGCTCCTTCCCCGTGAACGTAAAGTGGTAGACGGCGTTCAGCCCTTCGGATTGGCCCCGCTGAAACGTATGCGGTATTCCGCTCAGGAACCCAGCAATTGTGCGAGGGAGCAAACTTCCCCGAACTTGCTTGATTGTCTTGTGCGGGAACCGCTTCCGAACGTGATCTTCGGCGTCCGACTTCGGCACGACGTAGACTGTCTCCTCCTTTTCCTGGAGCGGCTTGACGATCTCGTTCAGGAATCCCTTTCGGTCGGCCTGGAACGGCCCGATCACATCCTCTCCGGCAGGGCAAACAGACAGACAGTAAGCCGCCTTGTAATTCGGGCCGAAGGCGAGACTCTGCCACGTCGAAACGGTTTCTTGCCGGGTGACTTTCTTGCGCAGGTCCAGGCCGTTCTTGGCGTCGGCGACGTGTTCCACCCAATCTCCGAATCCACCCATGAATTCTCGATAGTTGTGCGTGTAACACGAGGCGAGGTCGAATTGACCGTCCGGTGAAATCGCCCCCACCGGACATGCCGCCACGCAGAGTTTGCAGGAGAGGCATGGATTGTAGTCGATGGGCCTGTCGTACTCGGTGGCTTCCGCTCCGATGAGAACGGTCCCCAGCAGGATGAAGTTGCCGAACTTCGGATGGATGACATTGCGGTGAATGCCCATCATGCCCAGGCCAGCGGCGACAGCCACGGGCTTGTGAGAGACAACCCACATCTTCTCCGGCCAACGGTCGGACTCCATCGGAAAGCCCATCGGCGGATTGATCGCCGGGATTCCTGCCTGCTCCAGTGTTGTCACGATGGCCCGGCAGACATCGTTCACTTCTTCGCCGGTGGTGTGGAACTCCAGATTCGCCACCGAACGGGCCGGGTTGCGGATCGGCTCACGGTTCATGCGACAGACGATGGCGAGAAGAGCTTTCGTCTTCGGATAGAACTTCAGTATGTCGGCCCGCTGATCGTCCAGGCCCGGATGTCCGATCTCGACCAGCCCGGCATCGTCGGCCCCACAATTAAGTGCCAGTTGCCGCAGGCGTTCGACGTCGATCCTCGGCGGTGAACGATTTTCTTCGAGAACAGGCAGCGATGCGGTCGGCATGAAGGGCTCCGTTATTTGTGCATGCAAGTATCTTTGCAAAAAAACTCATTTCGCCGGGGCGGATTTGATACGCTTGATGGCTGCGTCGAGCAAGCACAGGCCATCGTCGCCCAGGAGTTTTTTTGCTTCCGCCTGGGCTTTCTCCCAGGCAGGGATTGCTTTCTCCATCAGCCGCTTCCCCTGGTCCGTCAGACGAAAAGGATGAGAACGCCCGTCCTCGTCCGGCAGGATTTCGAGCCAGCCGTTCGACACCATGCGATCCACGGTGCGGCTGAGGGTGGACGTATCGAGTTCGAGGATGTCGCAGACCTCGGCGGGCCGTGCCACGCCGAGTTTGGCGGTGACGGCCAGGATGTTGCCCTGGCTCAACTTCACTCCCAGGGGTCGCAGCGCCTCGTCGTACAAGTTGGTGACGACCCGGTTCAGCAACCGCAGCCGCCCAGCAATGCAGGACGTGGCGATGGTTTCGATGGTGGTGGCTGGTTTGGTCATGGCACGGCTCTCTGGCTGCTTGTTGTTGTATATGCAAGTATCGGCAAGGTCAAGGCTCAGACCTGATGAAAAAGGAAGCTGCGTAGTCACAAGATCGGCTTGGCCGTGGTGACAAGTGCCGTCGAGTGAGGCGGCAATGGTAAGCCGACTCACTCACCTTTAAGCCGTTGCAATTCGGCTTCCAAGTCTGCGATCCTGCCGTGCAACTGCTCGATGAACGGAGCCACCTGCTTCTGCGAGAATCGTTTGTGAATGTGCTGCGGGCAGTTCACGTCCCATGCCTCGATCTCAAACAAAATGACCCGCTCGCCCTTTCCCGGATAGGAATGGTCACGCAGTCGGTCGAGGAGTACCGGATCGTCTTCCACCACACGGGCGTTGCCCCAGAGATTGATGCGGCGACTGCGGGCGTAGTCCATCAGGAAGATGAACGCCTTGGAGTTCTCGGACAAATTGCCGAGCGTGATGTATTGCCGATTGCCGCCGAAGTCGGCGAATGCCAGCGTCTTCTCGTCCACCGCCTTGAGAAAGCCCGGCGAACCGCCCCGATACTGGATGTAGGGGTGGCCCTCGGCGTTCGCCGTCCCCAGGTAGAACATATCCAACTCAGCGAGGAGCGCTTCGAGTTCCGGGGTCACGGTCGTCTCCCAACTCCCACTGGATTCCATGCGGGCATAGCTCGACCGAGAGCCTTTCTGGGTCTGGATGGCCTTCACCGTGGGAGTGAAAGCAACGTCGCTGGAAAACGAACGCATGGCAAAGTCCTCCGAGCTTGCAGGTTTCTCGTAAGCAGCCCGCCTGCTGGGGCGGGCGTAGTGGTGGTCATCGAACAGCGGGAATCCCGGTGTCATCAGCGGGTCGTGGGCCGGGAGCAGGCCAGCGGAACTTCCGTTCGCTTTCTTGAATCGACACGTCGTTGATGCTGGCTTCTCGCCTTCGCATCAGCCCGTCTTCGTCAAACTCCCAAAGTTCGTTGCCGTAGGCCCGGAACCACCGACCTGCCGCATCGTGGTACTCGTACTGAAAGCGAACGGCGATTCGGTTGTCGGTGAAACTCCACAGCGATTTGGTGAGGCGGTAGTCGAGTTCTCGCTCCGATTTGCGGGTCAAGTACTCTCGAAACTTCTCATCGCCTGGTGCCCAGCGGCAACGTCCGCAACGCAACTTCTTGTTCAGTATGTGGTTGGCGACTTCTGGCAGGCTGAAGGGAGCAAAACCAGGTCCGCCACTGGCAAGTTCAACCGACCGGTGGCGAATAACAACAACGGGGTGAACGTGTTGGCTCATTTGCCACAACCCCCATCGGGATGGTGGGAGGGTGGCCATAACCCTTCTTGACCCATTGAATCCAAAGTTATAAATTGCCTAGTTGGAAAATGTTACGTCTTTTGTAACTCTCGTGCGGATGGTCGCTTGCGCCGACCGCGCGCTAGCCCCTCCAGCAAGCATTCTCGCAGTGGGTCGGTTCGCCTATGGAAGTCTTGGAACGTATTGGCGAGATCCTGGGGGTTATCTTTGGCGGGTTTACGCGCGCCATCGAACGTGCCGTCACGTCGTTGTTCGGTTCGTCTAACGCCCGATACATTAAGAAGTTACAGAACAAAGTCGAGGCTATCAATGCCCTCGAAACGAAATACCAGGCGCTCAACGACGAGCAGCTCAAACAGCAGACAGACGACTTCAAACGCCGCCTGGCCGAGGGCGAATCGCTGGATGACCTGGTTGTGGAGGCGTTTGCCGTCTGCCGCGAGGCGGGACGCCGCTTCCTCAACATGCGGCATTACGACACGCAGATGATCGGCGGCATGGTGCTGCACTCGGGCAACATCGCCGAAATGGTGACGGGCGAGGGCAAGACGCTGGTCGCCACCTTGCCGGCCTACCTGAACGCGCTGGCCGGGCAAGGCGTGCATGTGATTACCGTCAACGACTACCTGGCCCGCCGGGACATGGAGTGGATGGGCCCCTTGTACATGGGGCTGGGGCTGACGGTTGGCGCGATCCAAGGCGACATGGACCCCGACGAGCGGCGCGTGGCCTACGACTGCGACATTACCTACGGCACCAACAACGAGTTCGGCTTTGACTACCTGCGCGACAACATGAAGCCCGCCGCCCGCGGCGACAACCGCTACGACAAGCGGTCGCAACAGGCACAAGGCCGGCTGAGCTATGCCATTATCGACGAGGTGGACAACATCCTCATCGACGAGGCGCGGACGCCGTTGATTATCTCGGGCCCTTCGCGCGATGACGTCACGGTCTACGCCAAGGCCGACAAGGTCTCGCGGCAGTTGAAGAAAGACGTGCATTTTGAGGTCAAGGAAAAAGAACACACCGTCCACCTCAACGAAGACGGCGTGCGGGCGGCCGAAAAGTTGGCGGGGGTGGAAAGCTTCTACACCGCGGGCAACATGGAGTGGCCCCACCTGATCGACAATTCGCTCAAGGCGCACTACCTCTACAAGCGCGACGTGAACTACGTGGTGCAGCGTGGCAAAGAGGGTGAAGAAGTCATCATTGTCGATGAATTCACCGGCCGATTGATGGATGGCCGCCGCTGGAGCGACGGCCTGCACCAGGCGGTCGAAGCCAAGGAAGGCGTGCGGATCAAGGAGGAAAACCAGACGCTGGCCACCATCACGCTGCAAAACTTCTTCAAGCTGTACCGCAAGATCTGCGGCATGACCGGCACGGCCATGACAGAGGCTTCCGAGTTTTGGAAGATCTACAAGCTCGATGTGATCGCCATTCCCACCCACCGCACGATGCAGCGGATCAACAATCCCGACGTCATCTATCGCAGCGAGGAGGAAAAGTTCAAGGCCATCGCCGACGAAATCGAACGCATGAACAAGTTCGACACGCTGGAGCTGGCCGGCGGCGAGTACGAAATGGGCCAGATTATCAAAGAGGACGACGACAAAATCGAGTTTCAGCCGTCGGAAAGCCGCGACCGCCGCGTCATCGAAAAGCCCAAGGTCAAACGCATCGAGCGCAAGGGCCGGCCGATTCTGGTCGGTACGGTGTCGATCGAAAAGAGCGAGCGCGTGGCCGCCATGCTGGGCCGCCGCGGCATCAAGCACGAGGTCCTCAACGCCAAGCACCACCAGCGCGAGGCCGAGATCGTGGCCCAAGCTGGCCGACTGGGGGCGGTCACGATTGCCACCAACATGGCTGGCCGCGGCACCGATATTATCCTGGGTGGCAACCCCGAGATCATGGCCTGGGCTCTGCTGCAAGACAAATACGCCACGCGGCTGGACGTGCCGCAAGAGGAGTGGACGAAGCTCATCAACGAGATCGAGCACCGCGAGCAGATGAAGTCCGAGGGCCGCAAGGTGGCCTCTCTGGGCGGGCTGCACATCATCGGTACCGAACGGCACGAGGCCCGCCGTATCGACTTGCAGTTACGCGGCCGTTGCGGCCGGCAAGGAGACCCCGGTTCCAGCCGTTTCTATCTGTCGCTGGAAGACGATCTGATGCGGATCTTCGCCGGCGAGTGGGTCAAGAACGTCCTCACGCGGCTAGGCATGAAGGAAGGCGAGGCGATCGAGAGCCGCATGGTCAGCCGGCGGATTGAAGGCGCGCAGAAGAAGGTCGAAGAGCGCAACTTCGAGATCCGCAAGAACCTGCTGGAATACGACGAAGTCAAGGACGAGCAGCGCAAGCGGACCTACGGCTACCGCCAGCGCATCCTCAACGGCGAAAGTTGCAAAAAGCTGATCCTGGACATGATCGACCAGCAGATCGACCGTTATGTGTCGGTCTTTTTGTCGAGCGACTACGGAACCGGGTCGTACGCGGCCTGGGCCGGCAAGCGGTTCGGCGTGGAATTCAAGCCCCGCGAATTCAAGGACCTGGAAGCCGGCGCGGCCGAGGTCTTCGCCAAGGAGGAAGCCGAGCGCCAGGCCGAGACCCAAGTGTTCGAGGCTATCGAAGAGAACCTGCCCGAGACAGACGACGAAGACGCGCAGGATTGGAACTGGGAAGCCCTGGCCAAACTGGTCAACACGCGGTGGGGCCTGACCCTGCGGGAACGCGACCTGAAATCGCAGGGCCGCGACCATGTATCAGAGTTCCTGCTGGAAAAAATCCGCCACAAGATCGTGGAAGTTGACTGCGCCGACGGCGCCAAACTGCTGGAGCCCGAACTTGGCCTGAAGACAACCTGCAGTTGGGTCCGCGACAAGTTTGGGCTGGAGGTCGGCATCGACGAACTTCGCGAGCTGGACGCCCCCGCCGTGCAGCGGCTGATTCGCGAAAAGGCCGCCGAAGCATACGAATTACGGGAGATTGCCTATCCCGTCATTCAGGCCTGTACCGTCTTCATTCGCACCGACCAGTCGGGCCACAAACGGGTCGACCGCGAGCAGCTTGCCAAGTGGGCCAGCGGCAAGTTCAACATTCAACTGTCGGGCGAGGAACTGCAAAGCCGCAGCAGCGAGGAGATCGAGCGGATGCTGATCGACCACAGCCGCACGCAGCACGAGCAGGCCAACCGCATTCTGGACGAAGCCAGCCGCCGCGTGGAGAAACTGTTCGATGGCGACACCTCGGCCGGGCATACGGCGGCCGCTGCTGGGGCCAACGGCGAGTTGGATTCGCTGGCCGATTGGATGAAGTCCGAACTGCGTTGCCCCATCTCGGCCGATGAGCTGAAGCAGTTGGACCACGACGACCTGCAACACAAGGTGACGACGGCGGTCGAGGACCGCTACCGCCGTGAGATGCGCCGCATGGAGCGCAGCCTGGTGCTAGAGATTCTGGACGAGACCTGGAAAGACCACTTGCTGGCCATGGACCACCTGGAGCACAGCGTTAAGCTGCGCAGCTACGCCCAGGTCGATCCCAAGGTGGAGTTCAAACGCGAGGGGATGCGGCTGTTCGAGGCCATGTGGGATTCCGTCGGCGAACAAGTCACCGACTTGATCTTCCGCGTTAAAGAAGCCGACGAAGCCCCCAGCAGCAGCACTTGGGGGCAGCAATCGGCCCGACACGATTCCGCCCCGCAGGTTTCGGCCATTGCCCAACAGCAGCAAGACGCCATCGACGCCTCGCAAGGCGATTCCAAGCCCGAGCCGATTCGCAATCGACAAGAGCGCGTGGGCCGTAACGAGCCTTGCCCCTGCGGCAGCGGCAAGAAGTTCAAGAATTGCTGCATGAGAACCAAATAGTAAATAAGCTTTGCGCGAAAGGATTCGCCATGCTGGTCTTTCTGTGCGATCTGGCGTATCTGGCGCTATTGATCCTGGTTTCCCCCTGGCTGGTCTATCAAGCCATCACCACGGGCAAATATCGCGAGGGCTACGGCGAAAAACTGTGGGGCCGCGTCCCCATCCGTCGCGGAGAACGGCAATGCGTTTGGCTGCACGCGGTCAGCGTGGGGGAGGTCAACGTGCTGGTGCCGCTGGTGGACGAAATCCGCCGGCGCTATCCCGACTGGCAGGTTGTCATCTCCAGCACATCGCAAACGGGCCATGCCCTGGCCGTCAAAAAGTTCAGCGATCTGACCGTGTTCTATTGTCCGGTCGATTTCAGTTGGTCGGTCCGCAACGCCATGCGGCGGATGCGGCCCAATCTGCTGGTGCTGGCCGAACTGGAACTGTGGCCCAACCTGATTCGCGCGGCCCGCGAATTTGGGGCGGGCGTGGCCATCGTCAATGGCCGCCTCAGCGAGGGCAGCCTGGAAGGCTACTCCTGGATCAAGCCTGTCGTGCAGCATGTCTTGCAGCGGATCGACCTGATTGGCGTACAAGATGAAACGTATGCCAACCGCTTCCGCCGGCTCGGTGCGCCGCACGAACGGGTGCATGTCACCGGTTCCGTCAAGTACGACGGAGCCATCGACACCCGCGATAACCCGCACACCTTGCAACTGGCCCGGCTGGCCGGCATCACGTCGGACGATGTGGTGTTTCTGGCGGGCAGCACGCAAGAGGGCGAGGAAGCGCTGGCCCTGGCTGCCTATCGTTCGCTCAAGGATGCCTTCCCTCAATTGCGGCTGATTGTCGTACCGCGGCATCCCGAACGCTTCGCGGCCGTGGCCCAAGAACTGGAATCAGCCCGCATTCGCTGGCAGCGCCGCAGCCGGCTGGAACAAGACGGGCCAGACCCCAAAGCCCGCGTGTTGCTGGTCGATGCCATGGGAGAACTAGGTGCCTGGTGGGGGACGGCGGCCATCGCCTTTGTTGGCGGCAGCCTGGTCGGCAGCCGTGGCGGCCAAAATATGATCGAACCCGCCGCTTATGGCTGTGCCGTCTGTTTTGGTCCCGACACACGCAACTTTCGCGATATTGTCACACCGCTTGTTGAGGGCGATGCCGCCCAGGTGGTTCACAACGGCGACGAACTTACGCGGTTTGTCCAACATTGCCTGGGCGATCCAGGCTGGGCCGTGGCCATGGGCAGCCGCGCCCGGCAACTCGTCGGACGCCAGGTTGGCGCAACGGCACGCACCGTCGATCTATTGGCTCCGCTGATCGAACCAGCGGCAGCCAAAACGGCCAGGCCCGCCCCGACCGGGTCGCGCTCGGCCCGGCTCACGGCGACCCGATAGCTTTTCAACCTTCCTCCACCACAGCCGCCGCCTTGCGGGCGGCCTTCAATACCGCGTCGGAGCGGGTGGAACAACACTGCGGATGAATGCCCGACGCCGAGTAAGACGGCTTGCCGCAGACGGGGCATTTCTTTCGCTGCGGCTCCGTGGACAGGGGAACCGGTTTTTTGTTGTTCATGAACGACGCTCCGATCGGTTGATGTGACGGGCATACGCGAGACATGGCCCCCAGCATTCCGTGGTGGAGGCGCACGCGCAGCAGCCGACATTGCCGCTCACACTCCGCATGAGAGTATCCCCCTCAGGAAGTGGATGGTCAGATTCTGTATGCATGGTGCGGCAGAGATGCGCACCGGATAGAAAAGATGGCCACCCAGGCCAATGGAATTTCTTTCAGCATACCAGCCCCGCGGCAGCGCAACAACTAAACGCCCTGCTGTTGACGCCAATTTGTTGGCTTGGAATTGACATCCGTCGCCAAACCACCAAAACTGAGTCGCTGCCTGACATCGTTTCGACTTTACGACAGCCACAGCCTGTTGCGAGCATTCATGCCCGACGATCCACGTTCCGCCGGAATTCAATCGGCCTTGTCGTCATTTCGACAATCTCCGCAACTGGCCACGGTCGCCGCCGAATTCTGCTTGTCGGCGGCCCTGGCGGAAGATGTGCCGCGCCTGCTGGCCGATGCCTTGCCGGTGCTGGCCAAAGCGGCCTCTGCCGAGTACCTGGCCGTCGCCGCCGGCAACCGGGGCGAATGGAGTACACTGGGCGAATTCGGCTCCACACGACCGCTGCCGGCCGACTTATTGGCGAACGCACTCGATGCCGAACAGGCCCAGCGCCGCCAACCGTGGATTGCCGTGCCGCTGCGGGCCGGCACCAACAGCGAAGTCTTGGCGGGTAGCGTCTCCGCCATGACGGCGGGACCAGCGGCCGAAGCCACCCTCTCCGCGCTAGCGCCGGTGCTGGGCCAAGCCATCGCGGCCGTCCGCGGCCGGCAGGCAGACCGCCGCCGCGCCAAACGGCTAGAGGCCATTCTGGAAATCTCCAGCCAGTGGTACCTGGTCCACGAGATGGAACCGTTGCTGACGCGCATGGCCGAGGCCGCCACCAAATTGTTACGCGCCGACCGGGCCAGCATCTTCCTGTGGGACCGCAAATCTCGAACGCTGGTGGGCCGCCCGGCGCTGGGAGTGGAAGGGAACGAGCTCCGCATCCCGGAGAACACCGGCATTGTCGGGCAGGTGGTGCAATCGGGCCGGCCGCGGCGGATCGATCTGGCAGCCGACCAGGAGGAGATCGACCGGCAAGTTGACAAAAAACTCGGCTACCAAACCAAGACCATTCTTTGCGTGCCGCTGCATGGCCGCAACGGCGAACTGTTCGGCGCGTTTGAAGTCATCAACAAGCTCAGCGGCAATTTCAGCGACGACGACGAAGCCACTCTGATCGAACTGGCCGCCCACGCCGCCGTGGCGCTCGAGAACACCCAAGAGCGGGCGCTGCTCATGGAGAGCCGCCGCGTGATGACCGAGCAAGCCGCGCAGCGCGTGTCGCTCATCGGCAACAGCCCCCGTGTAGAGGCCCTGCGTTCCACCATCGGCCGCGTGGCCAAGACTGACCTGGCCGTGCTGGTGCTGGGCGAGAACGGCACCGGCAAGGAAGTCATCAGCCAGATGGTGCATTACCTTAGCCCGCGCCGCGACCAGCCGTTTGTGGCGGTCAACTGCGCGGCCATCAGCGAGACCCTGCTAGAGAGCGAACTCTTCGGCCACGAAAAAGGTGCCTTCACCGACGCCCACGACACCCGGCCCGGCAAGTTTGAGGTGGCCAGCGGCGGCACGCTGTTTCTCGATGAAATTGGCGATCTCAGCCTGGGGGGCCAGGCCAAGCTGCTGCGCGTGCTGGAACAAAAAGAAGTCGTGCGGGTGGGCGGTTCCACACCCATCCATACCGACGCCCGCGTGATCGCCGCCACCAACCAGGACCTGGCGGCGATGGTCCGCGAGAAGCGGTTTCGCCAAGACTTGTACTTTCGGCTGAACGTGGTGGTGTTGGAATCTCCCCCGCTGCGCGAACGGGCCGACGACATCTTGCTGCTGGCCGGCCATTTTCTGGAGGACTTTTGCAAGCGGGCCCGCCGAAAAACGTTGGAGATTTCGCCCGCCGCGCAGCGCCGGCTGGAGTCGCACAACTGGCCGGGGAACGTCCGCGAGCTGCGCAATCTCATGGAGCGCCTGGCGTATCTCTCGGCCAGCGACCGCATCGAGGTAGACGACCTGGCTTTCGTGCTCTCCTCGTCCCCCAGCGAGGCCCCGGCCTGGGTAGCCGCCGACCTGCCATTGGCCGAGGCAACCGACACCTTTCAATCCGAGTACATCAAAAAGGCCATCGCCCGCATCGGCGGCAACATGAGCGAAGCGGCCAAGAGCCTGGGCCTGCACCGCTCGAACCTCTACCGCAAGATGCGGCAGTTGGGGATGCAAGTCACCGATTGAGCTACACCGTTACCAACCGCTGCCGCATGGCGACTTCCCACACACTAAAAGTGCCGCGTTGCACGAGTGGTGAACTGCAAAAACCGGCTTGGGGCCTTGATTGCCCGCCCGGCGGCGATAACATAAGGCTTGGATGCGGTGGCCAAACCGCCGGTCCATCATACGCCTCTCTAGCTCAATTGGTCAGAGCATCTGACTCTTAATCAGAGGGTTCCGGGTTCGAGTCCCGGGGGGGGCACTTGCCTAAGCGCTAGCCTCGCAACAAGTTGCGAGGCTATTTTGTTGGGCGGTGCGATGGCGGAGGTGAAGTAAGAGGAGTCTTGGGACAGAGACCTTTTGACCGATGCGGGAAGAATGCCGTCCGAATAGGGTCCGAACGCCGTCCTGCTCCTGGTTTACCGCATCAACCCATCGCCGATTCTGGCACGACCAAAGGATGCGTGTCCAGGAACGGCTGTTTGGCCAGCATCCGCTTGCCCTGGTCCATTGGTTGAGCATAGTGCGGTTGTTGGTTCGCTCGGCTATCATGTTGGGCGTTGTGATCTGGCAAGCTCAACTGAATCGGAGTGCGAAGTCATGAAATCCATTGCATCGTTAGACGTTTGGCGCATGGGCGTTATTGCAGTGGTGCTCGTCACGCTTTCAGGTTGCGGCAAAAGCGCCGCCATGACCAGGAACGATCTGAGACAAGCCGGGCTGGCGTATCACAGCCATCACGACGCCAATCAACGCGGGCCATCTAACTGGGACGAATTGGTGGCGTCCGGCCTGGACCAACAAGCGGCGACGCGACTAAAAGACGCGGGGTACGAATTTCGCTGGGGCGTTAAGTTCTCCGAACTCAAGGAAGGCACAAGCTTCACCGTGATGGCAGAGAGTAAAACCGGCGATTACAAGCTGATGATGGATGGCAGCGTGCAACAGTAGCCCGTCGCCGCGCCTAGTCTTTTTGCCGTTGGTGCATTCGTGAACTTGGGATGCGGCATATCGGGTAGGTTGCATGACGCGAGGCGACAACTGCCCATAGGGTGAAAGAGATCATGAAACCCTAGTCCAGTTGCGGCCAAGATGCCGGGCATCGGGGACTACCAGTCTGGTCGAAAACCGCTAGCAATGGTTAGCCGCGATTGATGGCTTTACGTCGTCCAGCCGCACCAAGCTCAAGCATCTGCCACTGGCAAAGGCGCGATTGCGGCAGACCTATGGCTGAATGATGCTAGGCTATGAAATTTCTGGGTGAAATGGGCTTTTCCGTCTTGCCGAGGAGTTATGAGTACCGGAATTTTATTGCAACGCATACTTGACACACCTCTCGCAATTATCGATTTCGAGACGACTGGATTCAATGCACGAAGCGATCGAGTCGTGGAGGTTGCGGTTGTAAGAGTCGATCCCGGCGAACAACCGCGATTGGTTCTCGATACGCTCGTTAATCCGGGCCGAAGGGTAACGGCCACGGAAATTCATCGGATCAGTGACCGAGATGTACAACGAGCTCCCAGGTTTGGCGATATAGCCGGCGAATTACTGGCGGTGACCTCTGGCTGCGTAATTGGTGCATTCAACGTCTACTTTGACATTAAATTTTTGACGGCTGAGATGTCGCGAGTTGGCGTAGAACATTCCCCGCCACATTTGTGCGTCAGGTACTTGCGCCCGATGCTTCAATTGGGTTCGGATTGCCGGCTGAACGAAGCGTGTGCATGCCACCAGGTAAGTTACGTCAATGCTCACATGGCTTCGAGCGATGCAATGGCCGCCGCGCGATTGTTCATCGTCTATCGAGAGGAAATTGTTCGGCGCGGAATCTCGACGTACGCGGAGCTTGGTCGCATTCGAGCATACAAATTCTGCCAAAGCTTTTCGTCCATGCCATATCCGGAACCAATCGTTTTTTCGTTGCCGCGATGTCGCGAGGTTCGATCGCGCACCGGCATTCGAACTAGGACCGCGTCATCAACACTGGTGACGGGCCAAGAACCAAGACTCCCCGTTCGAACGAATGCGAGGCAAGTTGGGTTGGCGTTGAATTCGGTCTGGAAGGCTCTCGTGGCAGCCGCTGAAGATGCAAAGGCCAAATTTGAGAAATGGTCGCGTTAGCTTTGGATGCTACACGGTGCATTGCACGGCTGCTGCCGCGTCGCATTGTGCGGTGTAGACTCGTTTGCGTCCTCTACGCAATTATCGTGGCAGCTCGTTTCACATGACCGAAACACGCCTCGAATCTTACGCCCTCCAACGGTAGAATGCAGCCGCGCATTTCACTAGGGCCGTTCCGCTAGTGGTTGCCTCCGTCGCCCATTCTTGCCGGCCAGGTTAGCTGGTTGCCTTGTTGCCTTTCCACCCGCGACGTTTACCGATGTCCAGTTCCCTGCTCACCGCCGATCTGGAACGCTTCGGCCCGCGGGTGGACGAAGGGGCAGCGCCCCCCACGCTCGACGAGGCCAAAGCCTACTGCCGGCGTTTGGCGCAAACGCATTACGAGAATTTCACGGTCGCCAGTTGGCTGTTGCCGCGGAAGTTGCGGCAGCATTTTTATCACGTCTACGCCTATTGCCGATGGGCCGATGACCTGGCGGATGAAGCGCCCGACGCCGCCACCAGCCTGCAACTATTGGATTGGTGGGAGGGTGAATTGCGGGCCTGTTACGAAGGCCGCTCGCGGCATCCGGTGTATTTAGCTCTGGGCGAGACGATCCGCGAGTTTGAAATTCCGATTGAACCGTTGGCCGACCTGTTGACCGCCTTTCGGCAAGACCAGCATGTGACGCGGTATGAATCGTGCCTCGATCTGGATGGCTACTGCCGCAACTCGGCCAATCCGGTGGGCCGGCTGGTGTTGTACTTGGGCCGCGCGCACGATGAGCAGAACGGGCGGCTCTCCGACGCGGTTTGCACCGGCTTGCAACTGGCCAACTTCTGCCAGGACGTGGCCGGCGATTGGGATCGCGGGCGAGTCTATCTGCCGCAAGACGTTTGCCGCCGGTTTGGCTATGCCGAGTCCGACTTTGCCCAGCGGAGGTACAACGAACGTTTCCGGCAAGTCATGCGGCACGAAACCGATCGGGCCGAGCATTACCTGCTGAGCGGCCGGCCGTTGGTCGGCCGCGTGCCGCGCGATCTGGCGGTCGATCTGGCTCTGTTCATCGAAGGGGGCTTGGCCATTTTGCGGGCCATTCGGCGGATTGACTACGATGTTTGGAAGAGACGCCCGCGCGTGGGCAAGCTGACGCAGGCCCGGCTGCTGGCCCAATGTTGGTGGAGCACGCGCGGCGGCCGCGGGCCAAAGGGGACGGCATGACCACACCCGTCGAAGCCAGCTACGCCTTGTGCCAACAGGCCGCGCGCCGCGCGTCGTCCAGTTTCTATTATTCGTTCTTGCTGCTGCCGCGAGCCAAACGCCGCGCCATGTGCGCGCTGTACGCTTTTCTGCGCAAGACCGATGACCTGGGAGACGGCGACTCCGGCCCGGGCGATGCGAAGTCGATCGCCGCGCAACGGGCGGAGCTGGCTGCATGGCGGGCGTCGTTCCGGCGGGCGTTGCAAGGTTCCTTTGATGATCCGCTGCTTCCCGCCCTGGCCGATACGGTCGAGCGGTTTGCAATTCCGCCGGAGCATTTGGAAGCGGTCATCGACGGCGTCGAGATGGACCTGCAAGGCAGCCGCTACGAAACCTGGGACGAGTTGGCCTTGTATTGCCATCGCGTGGCGTCGGTGGTGGGGCTGGCTTGCATTCAAATTTGGGGTTACCGCGATGAACTCGCGTTGGAACCGGCCCGCCAGTGCGGGCTGGCCTTTCAATTGACCAACATTTTGCGTGACCTGAAGGAAGACGCCCAACGCGGCCGCATCTATCTGCCCGCCGAGGATCTGCGGCGGTTCGCCTACTCGCCCGACGACTTGCGAGCCGGCATTCGCGATGCCCGCTTCCGGGCATTGATGAAACACGAACTTGACCGGGCCGAGCAGTTCTATCGCCAGGCCGAAGAGTTGCAAGGTTGGCTCTCGTCCGACGGCGTGCCGATCTTTGGGACCATGCTTTCCACCTATCGCGGGCTGCTGGATGAAATCCGCCGCTTGGATGGCGACGTCTTTACCAGCCGCGTGCGGCTTAGCTCGTGGCGGCGGTTGCGGATCGCCGCGCGGTGGCTGTTTCGCCGGCCAGCGGCCATAACCCGCGACCACACGGATGCGCGGCCATGACGGCCGGTGCAAGCTTGGCGATCATCGGCGGCGGACTGGCCGGGTTGGCGGCCGCCGCGGCGCTGGCTGGCCGTGGGCTGCGCGTGGAACTGTTTGAAGCCCGCAAGAAGCTGGGGGGCCGGGCGGGCTCGTTCCGCGATCCGGCGACGGGTGAAGCGGTCGACCATTGCCAGCACGTCAGCATGGGATGCTGCACCAATCTGGCCGACTTCTGCCGCCGCACGGGCATCGACGATCTTTTCCAGCGGCACGACAAGCTGCACTTTTTTGGACCCGACGGCTCGCGATACGACTTTGCCTCGTCGGCCTGGCTGCCGGCACCGCTGCACCTGGGACCGGCCTTGATGGGGCTGGGCTATCTAACCCGCGGCGAGCGATTGTCGATTGGCCGGGCCATGCTGCGTTTGGCTCGTCTGCCCGACCGGGACACGGCGGCCGATCCGACGATTGGCCAGTGGCTGGTGGAACAGGGCCAATCTGCCCGCGCCTGCCGCGATTTTTGGGGCGTGGTGCTGGTCAGCGCGCTGGGCGAAACGCTGGAGCGGGCATCGTTGCGGTACGCGCGGCAGGTGTTCGTGGATGGCTTCATGTCGCACCGTGATGGTTGGAAGATTGAAGTTCCCACGGCTCCTCTGGGCGTGGTTTACGGAGCACGGCTGGAACAATGGCTGGCCAGCCAGGATGTGAAGCTGCATGTGGGGCGCGGGGTTGAAGAGTTGCAAGGGAGCGCCGGCGGAATCCGCGAGGTTCGGCTGGCCGATGGCGAAAAGCTGGCGTTTGATGCGGTCATTTTGGCCGTGCCGTGGCGGCGCGTGCGGCACGTCCTTTCGCCGCCGTTGCTGGCGGCCCTGCCCGAACTGGCCCATGCGGAACAGATAGAAGCGGCACCCATTACCGGTGTCCACATGTGGTTCGATCGTCCGATGACCGATCTGCCCCATGCCGTGTTGGTGGGAAAGCTGAGCCAATGGATGTTCAACCGGGGGGATAAGGACGATACGGCCGGGCACTACTATCAGGTCGTGGTGAGCGCCTCGCGCGATCTGGCCGGCCAGAATCGTGAAAGCATCGTCGCCCAGGTCCACGACGATTTGGCCAGCCTGTGGCCCGCCGTGCGCCAGGCCCGGCTGCTGCAATCGCGGGTGGTGACGGAACAGCAGGCTGTCTTTTCGGTGCGGCCCGGCATGGATGCCTGGCGGCCGCGTCAACAAAGCTCCATCGCGAACTTGTTCCTGGCCGGCGATTGGACCAACACCGGTTGGCCCGCCACCATGGAGGGAGCGGTGCGCAGCGGCTACCTGGCGGCCGAAGCCCTGTTAGCCGCCAGACAAACTCCCCAGCCCATCGTCGTCCCCAGCCTGCCACGCGGCAGGCTGGCCCGGTTGTTATTGGGTGCCACGTAGCCGCAATGCTTCTGCTTTGCCGGCATGAAATGCGAGTGGCGGTCCATGCTGGGTACGATCGCTGGGCATGGACGATCGAACGCGACTCCAGCGACAAGGCAGGAGCCATGTCGCTACGAATCGCGACGCTCATTCGTGTCTCGGCAGTTTGATCGTGGTGCGCAGGCTGGTGCCGTTGGCCGCGGCGGGCGTGCTCGCTGCACTCTACGCACCCGGCATAAGCGGCAGGGCAAATAGACCAGGCCGCCGCAAGTTGGGCAGCGCCGCGGAGGATCGAGAGGCTGGGCGACACCCGGAAAGAGTTGATCGTCGGGTTGGCTTGCGCCATCCAAACCAAGTTCGCCCTGCTTGGGCACCAACTGGCCGCGGGCGACCGCGCGAACGGTGGCCGGGTCCAAGCCCAATGCCTGGGCGATCTGGCGGATCGATGGCCGATCGCCCGCCAGCCTCTGTTGAATCTCTCGAATGATATAGTCTGGAATCACGATCCGACCTCCTGAGCCTGCTCCCGACAATCGACGGCCAGCGGCGACATCCTACACGCAACTGTACGCATGTTCAACATCTTTTTTGTCACAAAATGATGTTTTGATAAAATATATCCGTTGAAACCAAACATTTTTGGCGAATGGCTCGACAAGGGAGCAAATTCCGGCTACGATTTTGCCAGGAGTGGCCGAGCCGGGCGGGCCGGAACGGCCCTTTTTCATTTTCTAGGGGACTCTTCAGATCATGACGCTACAGACCTACAGTGTTGAGCGAATGGACGAGTTGGCGATGCGGATGTTCGACGTCGCGGCCACGTTGCGGCAAACCGCGCTGCTCTGCCGAGAGAACGACATGGAAGGATTCCCCCTGCACGATAAGAAGGCGCTGGAATGGATCGCCCAGCTAGAGCAATGGGCCCACGAGGGTGTGGGCAAAGTGCAAGCCAGCGTTGTCTCGCAGAAGGCCGTGCAACGCGCCTTGCAAGCCGCGTCGGGCGGCAAGAAAAAGAAGTAATCTTAGGGGCGGATCGCCACGTAGCCGCACGGTTCCCGCCGTGCCGGCTCGATGGCCGAGCGGCAGTCTCCTGCCGCTCTCGTTGATAGAGTGCCGAGGCGGGAGAATCGTGTGGAAAGATTCTCGCCGCTTCGCCCTCACCCCCAACCCTCTCCCGGAGTACCGGGAGAGGGAGCCTTGGGCATGGTCCATCGAGCACGATGCAAGCTACAAGGCAAAAGCCATGTAGCTACGTTGATTTTGGGCCGATATGGCTGGCGCGGCGCTATCTGGCTACAATCCGCCGCCGGACTGGCCCGCGTCTGCTTGTTCACGCCAACCGTGGCGGAATTCGGCCGCGAGATTTTGGCACGGAGGCCCCAGTGAACGCTGTTATCCACCACTTCCGCTGCGCATGCGCCTGCCGTCTGGCCTTGCTGGCATCGCTGGCATCGCTGGCCGCGCTAGCGTTGTCCGCCCGGCCCGGCCCTGCTTTTGCCGACAACGCCCGGCCCATCGTGGCCAACTCGTTGCGATCCGACGCCGCCCTGTGGGATATCTGTTTCGTCGATCAACAGTATGGCTGGGCCGTGGGGGACCGAGGCACCGTCTGGTACACCGAGGATGGCGGCCAGCGCTGGCGGCTGCAAGAGTCGGGCGTGGATGCCCAACTGCGCGGCGTGCGATTCATCGACTCGCAAAACGGCTGGATCGTCGGCGGACGATCCACCGCTCTTTCCGGCCAGACCGTGGGGGTGCTGTTGCGCACCCGCGACGGCGGCCAGACTTGGACGACTGACGAAGGATTGCTGCTCCCTTCGTTGCGAAAGATTGGCTTCTTCAGCCACGCCGACGGCTGGGCCGTGGGAGAGCCCTCGGCGTTGTTTCCGTCGGGAGTCTTCACCACGGATAACGGCGGGCGAACCTGGGCACCCGTCCCGGGCAACGGCGGCTGGCTGGCTGGCGACTTTATCGACCAGGTGACAGGTGCGGTAGCGGGACGGCGCGGTTCGCTGGCCGTCATTCGCAACCGGGGCCTGGATGCCTCGACCACTCCACCCCTTGGCATGCGCGGGCTGCGGCAACTAATCCTGGCGGAGGGCAACCGAGGCTGGCTGGTGGGCGATGGCTCGCTGGTGATGAACACCACCGACCGGGGCGCTACTTGGCAAACGCCCGACAGCCCCCTGCCCGATGCGGTCTCGGACCAGTTTGACTGGCAGGCGTTGGCGGTGCGAGAGGGCCAATGTTGGATCGCCGGCGCGCCAGGCACGCGCATCTTGCATTCACCCGACGAAGGCCGCACCTGGACCATGCAGGCGACGGGCCAGCCGCTGCCGATTCACGCGCTGGCATTTATCGACGGCCGGCGTGGTTGGGCGGCCGGAGCGCTGGGGACCATTCTGGCCACCGAAGACGGGGGAACGACCTGGCAACGTCAACGCTGTGGCGGCATCCGCGCGGCGCTGGCCGGCTTTTATGCGGAACCGGAAGAAATTCCCCTGGAACTATTGGCCCGGCTGTCGGGCAACGATGGCTATTTGGGCGTGGTCGAATTGTTGGCGCGGCGCGATCTGGAAAACGAAACGCCGCGGAACTCCGCATTCCCCCAGCGGGCACACGAAGCCGTTGTCGCCGTGGGGGCCTGCCAGGTCGATAGTTCGTGGCGATTTCCGCTGCGGCAAGCCGGTTTGGAACTGAGCCTCGAGCAGGTGCGAGATGGCTGGGACCGCGTGAACGACGGGGCGGGCATCGACCGGCTGGAGCGGCACATCGTGCGGCAATTGCGCATCTGGCGGCCCGATCTGGTGTTTGCCCCGCCGGCCAACTTGCGCAATCCCGACCCGTTGGCCCAACTGGTCAGCGATGCCGTATTTCGCGCAGTAGCCAAAGCGGCCGACTCCACCAGCTATGCCGAACAACTGGCCGAACAAGGACTGGAACCGTGGAAAGTCAAAAAGGTCTTCGCCACCAGCGGCCAAGGTGACAGCAGTACGATCAGCTTGACCACAGCGCAAATTGCGCCGCGGCTGGGCGGGTCTCTGGCCGATCGGGCCGCCACGGCCCGCTCGTTGTTTCAAGAAGATCCGCCCCACCCGCCGGCCAGTTTGGGGTTTCGCCTGATGACATCGGCGTTGCCGGCCGATCTGTCGCGGGGCGACTTCTTCAGCGGCGTAACGCTTTCTCCCGGCGGCGAAGCCCGGCGGACGCTAGAGAATCCTCCCGTCGACAATTTGGAAGGCTTGCGCCGCTCGGCACAAAAGCATCGCAACGTGCAAAGCATTCTGGAGCGCGTTGAGAATGACGCGCCGGGCGGAGCGAGGCTGGCCGGTCAGGTGCATGACCTGGTAGGGGGCTTGGAGGGCGAAGAGGCTGGCAACGTACTGCATCAACTGGCCGGGCGTTACCATCGCCACGGCCGCTGGGACATGGCGGCCGAAACCTTGGAGTCGTTCGTCACGCGTTATCCCAAGCATCGGCTGGTCCCGGCCGCCCAGATTTGGCTGGTGCAATACTACAGCAGCGACGAAGCGGCCTGGCGGATGCAGCAGGGGCAGCGAGGCTCTTTCCGCACCGCATCCGCCCAGGTGCCGGCGGCCGCGCGAAACGCGGGGACGCGGGCCAAGGACGACGGCGTGAAGCCGGCCAGCTTTGAATTGGATGAGACCGAAGGGCATGTCATCATGGCCGACCAGTCGGTAATGGAGGAGCGTTGGAAGAAAGCCTCGGAACTGGCCAAGAACATCGAGCGGACCAGCCCCACGCTGTTTGCCGAACCGTCGCTCCGATTTCCGCTGGCGGTGGCCCATCGGCGGCAAGGCTATTCGCGGCAAGCCGAGCGATTCTACCTGGCCATGCGGCATGGCAGCGCGGATGAGATGTGGTCGGCCTGCGCCGTGGGTGAACGCTGGCTGGCCGAACCGCAAGGCCGCCCCCCCAAGGCCATCGTCCGCTGCCGCCGCGGCACCAGCAAGCCGCGGCTGGATGGCCAATTGGACGAGCCGATGTGGTCCCCCACGGAAAAGGCTGATCTGCACAGTGCCTTGCGCGACGATGGCGAATGGCCGGCCACGGCGCTGTTTTCCTACGACGAGGAGTTCTTGTACTTGGGCATTCGCTGCCGTCGCGCGCCGGGCGCGGTTTACGAAGCGGGTGCCGGCCCGCGCCCGCGCGATGCCGACCTGGCCGGCCGCGACCGGGTGGAGATTTGCCTCGACCTGGACCGCGACGCGGCCACTTACTATCGGCTGACGGTCGATCATCGCGGCTTTACCGCCGACGAATGTTGGGGAGACCGCTCGTGGGATCCGCAATGGTTCGTGGCCGCCGCGCAGTCGGAGGAAAGCTGGACCATTGAAGCGGCCATTCCGCTGATCGAACTAACCGGCCAAAAGCCCACGCACCACAGCGCCTGGTCGGTGGGTGTGCAGCGGATCGTGCCGGGCGTCGGTTTTCAATCGTGGACCACGCCCGCCGGCATCGAGGTGCAGCCGCAAGGGTTTGGGTACTTGCTGTTTGATTGACCCGGTTGCCGCCTGGTGGCGGCTCGTTGACAACCGCTGTGTTGCAGATAAAATCTCGGAGGCGTCACGTTAATCGTAACCCTCTATCTGACACGGCCTTCCGGATCAATGATGGAATTATCGTTCGTCTGTGGCGGGGAGTGCATCGGCAAATAATTCAACTGGAAGGAGAACTAGGATGGAGGCCTGGCTCAAGTGCGAAGTCTCCCTAGGTCAGTTCGACACCGAAGCGGCTGTGCGCTTCCAGGATCACAATGGGGATGATTTCTCATTGTTCGTTCCAAGAGAGGACGTTTGCGTTGAATCGAACATCTCCGTTAGCCCAATTGAGGGATCTTTTCGGGTTGATATTTTGGATCAGCGGGACGACCTCAGATTGATCTATCTGCCAGTTCCGACATTCGGTAATGGGCACTCCGTTACCGTGCGTGCGTCGCAATTGACCGGCAAGCGTGACACGCATCATGTTTAGGACTGTCAATGATTCTTGCGAACGTCGAGATTCATAAAGCGATTGACGAGGGCAGATTAAGAATCGCACCTGAGCCACGGCCGCGATTGCCGGAAGTTGGCGGACCGCATTGCCCCTATGACACGCACTCGGTCGACCTGACGCTGGGTAATATCATTTCCGTCCCGTTGGGCGGCAACTTCGACATCAATCTCGCCAAACCGGGTGATATCGCGGCGACGATCGGTCGCAATTGCGAGCATCACGATCTCTCGCAGGTTAAGCAGTTCGTTCTCGCTCCGAACAAGTTTATTCTGGGAAAGACGCGCGAAGCGATCGAGTTGCCGCTTCAGAAAGAGGCTGACCGCTCTCTTGCCGCGAGAATCGAAGGCAAGAGCAGCCGCGCTCGTTTTGGACTGATTATCCATTTCACCGCACCCACAGTGCACCCAGGATTCGAGGGCACCATTACTTTGGAGATTATCAACCTAGGCGTGTACGGCTTTACGTTGACGCCAGGAATGCCAATCGCGCAGTTGATAATCGAAGAAGTTCGCGGCGTGCCAGTGCGCAATGACAGCCAGTTTCAAGGGCAAAGGCATCCCGCTGGCGTGGTGCCTGACGGTCGAAAGTAGCCGTACTTTTTGGGTGGCGCGGGTTCATCTTGCCGAACTCAAGTCCGTGCCCTTTCTGCCGATGGGCTGGTCGGCACCAAGCCAAGCATCGGGCAAAACGCTGGCCCGCGTGCATCGGCTGGTGGTTGGGGTATGATGGGTGCTTCCATGCCCGTCCTTCCTCATTGCCACATGCCGAGAGTTACCCATGCCGATGATTTGTGCGCGTTTTATTGGGATGTTGTCGTGTTGCAGCCTGGCCTTGGCGGTGACGGCCGCCGCGGCCCAAGAGGCCAAACCGGCGGCGAAGGCCGGATTGGCCGAGAAACTGCAACCGTTTGTGGAAAGCCATTCGTTGGCCGGCGCGGTGGTACTGGCCGCCTCCAAGGAAAAAGTGCTCGACCTGGAGACCGTGGGCTACAGCGACGTGGCCGCCAAAACGCCGATCGCCCCCGACAGCCTGTTTTGGATCGCCTCAATGTCCAAGCCGATCACCGGCGCGGCCATGATGATCCTGGTCGATGAAGGCCGCGTGAGTCTGGACGATCCGGTCGAGAAGCATCTGCCGGAGTTCCGCGAATTGTGGCTGGCGGCCGAGCAAGACAAGGACCATATCCTGCTCAAGCGGCCCGCGCGGGCCGTGACGGTGCGAGACATTCTCAGCCACACCAGCGGCTTGGCGTTCAAGTCGCCGTTGGAACAGCCTACGCTCGACGGCCTGCCGCTGCGCGACACCGTGCGGGGCTACACCATGATGCCGCTGCTGCACGAGCCAGGTTCCAAGTGGATGTACAGCAACGCCGGCATCAACACGGCTGGCCGCATTATTGAAGTTGTCAGCGGAATGCCCTTCGAGGATTTCTTGGACCAAAAACTGTTTCAACCGCTGGGGATGAAAGACACCACCTTCTGGCCCAACGAGGAGCAAGTCGCCCGGTTAGCCAAGTCGTACAAACCGAATGCCGACAAGACCGGCCTGGAAGAAACCACCATCACATCGTTGATCTACCCCCTGGCCGACCGCCGGCAACGCTATCCCATGCCGGGCGGCGGGTTGTTTTCCACCGCGGGCGACCTGGCCCAATTCTGCCGCATGGTGTTGCGCGGCGGCGAACTAGATGGCCGCCGCTACTTGTCGGAGGAGGCGGTCAAGCAGATGACCAGCAAGCAAACGCCCGACTCGCTGCCCGACGGTTATGGCGTCGGCTGGTCAACCAATTTCGGTGGGTTTGGGCACGGCGGAGCCTACTCCACCAACATGAACATCGACCCCACCCGCGACTTGATTACGATCTTCTTGGTGCAGCATGCTGGCTTTCCCAACGATGGCAACAAGAGCCACGAGGTATTCAAGAAGGCGGCGGAGGAAATGTTCGGAGGCAAGGAGTAAGCACGGGCTGAGAGAGGCGATTCCATCGCCGATGTAAAGCCAATGGCACACCTGGCCCGCTGAGAAACATTTGTTTGAGGAGATGCCATGATTGCAGCCCGCTGCTGGTTGGCTTGTGTTGCCGTGAGCCTGGCCTGGGCGGCCCCAACGCCGGCACAGGCCGCACCCGCGCGGCCCAACCTGGTGTTTTGCTTCGCGGATGATTGGGGGCGCTATGCCAGCGCCTATGCCGATCTCGACGGCCGCCCTTCTCCCAACCAGGTTGTAAAAACACCGCATATCGATCGCATTGCCCGGCAGGGAGTGCTGTTTCGCCATGCGTATGTCAACTCGCCCTCTTGTACTCCGTGCCGCAGCGCGCTTTTGTCGGGCCGGTACTTTTTTAACACGGGCCGCGGCGCTATTTTGCTGGGAGCGCAGTGGGATCCGCAAATCCCCAGTTGGCCGTTGTTGCTGCACGACGCCGGCTACCACATCGGCGAGACCTGGAAAGTCTGGAGCCCCGGTACCCCCAACGACGCGCCGTTTGGGGCAGGCAAGCATGCCTTCGACAAGGCGGGCCGGCGGTTTAATACCTTCTCGCAAAATGTGACGCAATTAGTGCAAGGCGGAATGACGCTGGAAACAGCCAAGCAGCAGATGTACGACGAGGTCAGCGGCAATTTCGATGATTTCCTCGACGCGCGTCCGAAGGGCCAGCCCTTCTGCTACTGGTTCGGTCCGACCAACGTCCATCGCACTTGGGTCAAGGGATCGGGCCAGGCCTTGTGGAATATCGACCCCAATGCCTTGCAGGGCAACTTGCCGCCGTTTCTGCCCGACGTCCCCGAAGTCCGCCAGGATTTCGCCGACTATTTGGGCGAAGTCCAGGCCTTCGATGCTGGCGTGGGGATGCTGCTGGCCCGGTTGGAAGCCACGGGCGAACTGGACAACACCGTGATCGTCATCAGCGGCGACCATGGCGCACCCGGCTTTCCGCACGGCAAGTGCGACCTGTACGATTTTGGCGTGGGCGTAGCCCTGGCGGCCTGGTGGCCGGGCCAACCTGGCGGGCGCGTGGTGGATGACTTTGTGAATCTGATGGATTTGGCCCCCACGTTCTTGGAGCTAGGCAACGTGCCTCTGCCGCAGGGCATGAATGGCCGCAGCCTGGTGCCGCTCTTGAAGAGCGAGGCTTCTGGCCAGGTCGATCCCGAGCGCGACTTTGTCATCACCGGCCGCGAGCGGCATGTGTCGAGCGCCCGGCAAGGCAACCTGCCGTACCCTCAACGCGCGCTGCGGACAAAGGACTTTTTGTACATCCGCAACTTTCGCCCCATGCGCTGGCCGATGGGAGATGCCGGCGAGGTGACGGAAACATCCACGCCCACGGATGAAGCGTTGGAGAATGACACGTTTGTGGCCTTTGCCGACATGGATGCCAGCCCGACCAAAGCCTGGCTGGTCCGGCATCGGCACGAACCGCAAGGCAAACCGTTCTACGATCTTTCCTTCGTCCCGCGGCCGGGCGAGGAACTTTACGACCTGCAGGCCGATCCCGACCAGATGCGCAACGTAGCGGCGGAGCCGGCCTATGCTGCCGCCCGCCAAGAATTGGCCGAACTGCTGCTGCAACGGCTGAAGCAAGCCGGCGACCCGCGGGTAACGGGAGACGGCCAGACCTTTGAAAAATCTCCCTTTACCGACGCCGTGGAGATCCGCCGATGAACGCCTACCACCAGCATTGGCCGATTGCTCCGTTTGCCAGGGCGATGATTGTCCTGGCCTGGCTGGCTTCCGTGGGCCAAACAGTCGCGGCAGCGGACAAACCTGGCCGGCCCAATGTGCTATTGATCTTCGCCGACGATCAGCGCTACGACACGATCGGCGCACTGGGCAACGAGGAGATCCACACGCCCAACTTGGACAAGCTCGTCGCGCGGGGGTACGTCTTTCACAACACGTATTGTCAAGGGAGCATGGTACCGGCCGTCTGCCAACCCAGCCGCGCCATGCTGTTGACGGGCCGCTCGCTGTTTCACATTCCCCCGGCCAATTCCAAGGAATACGCTGGCCCGCTGTTACCCACCGTGCTGCGACAAGCCGGTTATGACACGCTGCATGTCGGCAAGCCGGGCAACTCGCTGCCGGTGGCGCATCGCGCTTTCGAGAAGAACATCGAACTGCCGCACTCGGGCGAGACGACCAGCCAACTGGCCGCCGATGCCGCCATTGCCTTCTTGCGCGACCGGCGAGACGAGCGGCCCTTCTTCATCTATTTTGCCCCTAGCGTACCGCACGACCCGCGCAGCGCTCCGGCGGAGTTTCGCCAGTTGTACGACCCGGCCAGGCTGTCGCTTTCTCCCAACTTTATGCCGCGGCACCCGTTTGACAATGGCGAGTTGCAGATCCGCGACGAAAAGCTGGCCGCCGTTCCCCGCGTGCCCGACGACATGCGGCAACATCTGGCCGATTACTACGCCACCATCAGTTGCCTCGACCACCACATCGGAAGAATGCTGGAAGCCTTGAAAGAGATGGGCCAGGCCGACAATACCGTGATCGTCTTCAGCAGCGATCAAGGTCTGGCCGTGGGAGGGCGGCACGGGCTGATGGGCAAACAAAACCTGTACGAGCATTTCAAGTCCCCGCTGATCGTGGCTGGGCCAGGCGTGCCGCGAGGCCAGTCACCGGCATTGGCCTATCTGCACGACCTGTTTCCCACGATCTGCGAGGCAGCCGGCGCAAACATCCCCCCCGAGGCCGAAGGCCAAAGCTTGCTGCCGATTATGCGTGGCGAACAGGCCAGCGTCCGCACCGCGTTGTACGCCGCCTATCGCGATGGCCAGCGAATGATCCGCGACGATCGCTGGAAATTGCTGTGGTATCCCAAGATTGCCCGCTATCAACTCTTCGATCTGGCCGAAGACCCCTGGGAGTTGGACGACCTTTCGGCACAAGCGGAACAAGCCGGCCGGCTGGACCGCCTGCGTGGACAACTAGCCGCCCAGATGCAGGCCCTGGGTGACGACCAGGCGAAGCCGCCAGTGCGGTAAACCGGCAATCCGCGCGAGAAGCGCCTCCTGCCAGTCCGCATAATCGGCACACCCCGCTCTTTGGCCCGCCGGCCGCGCCGGTGGCGGCCTGGGCTTCTTCCGCCGAGAAAACCGCCCGCGCCCGGCGGTGGGGCCCTTTCTCGCATGATCTGGCGGCGAGACGGCTGCGCGCGTTTCCTAAGCTAGGCTTTGTATGGACTTGGATTCATTTTGGCGGTTCCCCAGACACTTAACGCAAGACGCAAAGCCATGAAAGTCAACAACTTCCCCACTCGCGCAGACGACCGCTCGACCGGCACCGACTTCGAGGCGCTTAAACGCAAGATCCACGGCAAGCTGGTCGACAAGCTCGACTTGACCCGCGTGGGCGAACTGGAAGGCGATGTCCTGCGGCGAGAAATTCGCCTGGTGGTCGAACATTTGTGCGACACCGAGGACACGCTGCTCAACCGCAACGAGCGCGAGCGGCTGATTGAAGAGGTCTTGGACGAAACCTTCGGCCTGGGTCCGCTGGAGCTGCTGCTGAAGGATTCGTCGATCAGCGATATTTTGATCAACGGCCCCAAGCACATCTACGTGGAACGCAAGGGGAAGATGGAGCGGACTAATGTTCAGTTCCGCGACAACAAACATCTGTTGCAGATCATCGACCGGATTGTGTCCAAAGTGGGACGCCGCGTGGACGAAGTCTGCCCGATGGTCGATGCCCGCCTAAGCGATGGCAGCCGCGTGAACGCCATTATTCCGCCATTGGCGCTGGATGGGGCGGCGGTTTCCATTCGCCGTTTCGGCGCCAACCCGCTCAAGCTAGAGGACTTGTTGAACTACAAGGCCTTCACGCCCGAGATGGTGATGCTGTTGGAAGGGGCCATCAAGGCCCGCTTGAACATCATCATTTCC
Organism: Pirellulales bacterium; assembly: GCA_050247075.1. Classification (GTDB taxonomy): domain Bacteria; phylum Planctomycetota; class Planctomycetia; order Pirellulales; family JBFWUW01; genus JBFWUW01. The sequence continues at coordinate 60,288 of JBFWUW010000036.1, forward strand.
GGCGGTACGGGTTCCGGCAAGACAACGCTGCTCAATACGCTGTCGAGCTTCATCGGCTCGCACGACCGTATTGTCACCATCGAGGACGCGGCCGAGTTGCAGTTGCAGCAAGAACACGTCGTGCGGCTGGAGACCCGCCCGCCGAACATCGAGGGCAAAGGCGCCGTCACCGCCACCGACCTGGTGAAGAACGCCCTGCGTATGCGGCCCGAGCGCGTGATCATCGGCGAATGCCGCGGTGCCGAGACGCTGGACATGTTGCAAGCCATGAACACGGGCCACGAAGGCTCGATGACGACGCTGCACGCCAACACCCCCCGCGACGCCATCGCCCGTATCGAGACGATGATTACCATGTCGGGCTTCGAACTGCCGCTAAAAGCCATGCGGCAACAGATCGCCAGCGCCGTGGACCTGATCATTCAGGCCAACCGGTTGCAAGGCGGCCCGCGTAAGATCACGCACATTACGGAGGTGGTCGGCATGGAGCAGGACACCATCGTGATGCAAGACATTTACCACTACAAGCAGTTAGGCATTAACGAAAGCGGCCGGGCCATTGGCCGGTTTGAAGCCACCGGCGTGCGGCCGGGTTTCATGCAAAAGCTGGAATCGGCCGGTGTCCGCCTGCCGGCCAGCGCTTTCCGTGCCCGCGTGATGCTGGAAGACTAACCGCCGCGTCTTCGCGGTGTCCGGCGGCGGGGGTAGCCGCCGGTTTGTCTTGATTGCTGTTGAATTCCTTGACTTCGCGGATCTGAAATTACGGCCTTGCCATGACGACTTTGCTGATATCGTTGGCCGCGTTCGTGGGTGTCGCCGCGCTGGTAGGCTCGGCCTCGCTGATGTTCCGCGGCGACCAGGAAAACAAGGTCGAGGACCGCCTGAGCGAGCTGGCCAACTGGGGCAAGCCGGGCCAGGACGGAAAAGGCAAAAAGAAGCTGTCGCTGCTCTCCGAGATGCAGCGAGTGCCCAATATTTTTGACGAGGCCGTCAAACGGCTGGGCAACCTGGGGCAGATCTTTGAGCAGGCCGACACCACCATGACGGCCGACAAGTTCTTTTTGATATCGGGTGCAATGGCTGCCGTGGCCGGGCTGGGGATGTTGTTTTCGCCCCTCTCGCCGCTATTCGCGCCGGTCGTCGGCGGTATGGCCGGTTTGCTCCCCACGGTTTGGCTGGTCATGCGGCGGAAAAGGCGGTTGGCCAAGTTCGCCGCGCAGTTGCCCGGCGCGCTGGAGTTGATCAGCCGCGCCTTGCGCGCCGGACATAGCCTGGGGTCGGGCATGAAGCTGGTGGCCGACGAATCGCAGCCGCCGATCGCCAAGGAGTTTTCCAAAGTCTTTGAATCGCAAAACCTCGGCATTTCCATGGACGACTCGCTCAAGGCACTGACCGTCCGCGTCCCCAACCTGGACCTGAAGTTTTTCGCCACGGCCATTATTTTGCAACGGCAAACGGGTGGCGACCTGGCGGAAATTCTGGACAAGATCGGACATTTGATCCGCGAACGGTTCAAGATTTGGGGCCAGGTGCAAGCCCTGACGGGCGAAGGCCGCTTGTCGGGCATCGTGCTGCTGGCGTTGCCGCCGCTGTTGTTTCTGGCGGTGTATTACCTGAATCCTGAATATTGCATGGTCCTGTTTACGGATGCCATGGGCCAAAAAATGCTGGCGGCCGCCGTGTTCCTGCAGTTCGTGGGCGCGCTGGTCATCAAGAAGATCATTAACATCAAAGTGTGAGCCTTGCCGTGGATACCGCTTCGGTCAATTTTGAAACACTCGTTCCGTTCGCCCTGTTTGGCACGGTCGCCGCGCTAGCCTGGCTAGCGTTGGACTACTTCACGACCGGCCGTTCGCGCGCCTCGGAACGGCTGGACGACTTTAAGGATCCCAAACGCCGCAAGCGCGAGGGTTCGCCCGCCACCGGCGGCAGCGGCAAGCGGTTCGAGTCGATGACCAAGGTGCTGCAAAAGGCCTCGCACGCCGCATCGCCCCTCAAGCCCAAGAACGAGCAAGACGCCAACAAGGTCAAGAGCAAGCTGCTGCACGCCGGCTTTCGCGGCGAGTCCAACACTAGCATCTTTCTCGGCTTGAAGTTTATCGGCCTGGTGGTGGGCTTTGTGCTGTCGGGCGGCGTGGCCATGCTCACCACCGGCATCACCAAGAACTCCATGCTCATGGCCGGTTCGGTGACCGGCCTGATGTTCTATCTGCCCGACCTGGTGGTATGGTTCGTGGGCAAGCGCCGTAAAGAAGCCATCTTCTTGGGACTGCCCGACGCGCTGGACTTGCTGGTGGTATGCGTGGAGGCCGGCCTGGGCCTGGACCAAGGCATGCGTAAAGTCGCCGAGGAACTCAAGGAGACCTGCCCCGTCATCTCCGACGAACTGCAGCTCACCAACTTTCAGACGCAAATGGGGGCCGTTCGCGCCGATGCGCTCCGCGAACTGGGCGACCGAACCGGCGTGGAAGACGTGCGGGCACTGTGCAACATTTTGATTCAGGCTGAAAAGTTCGGCTCGTCGATCGCCCAGGCCTTACGCGTGCAAAGCGACTCCATGCGCACCCGCCGCCGGCAACTGGCCGAGGAAAAAGCGGCGAAGACGGCCGTCAAGCTGATCTTTCCGCTGGTGCTGTTCATTTTCCCCGGCATCTTCGTCGTGCTAGTCGGCCCCGCCGCGATCATCATTGTTCGCGATATGTTCCCGATGATGAATGGGTCGAAGTAGCAAAAGCTACCGGCGGAGAAGCTGTCAGCCATCAGCCTTTCTAAGAAGGCGTTTCCGGCTTAGGGAGCCGCTCTCACGGCCAAGGGATGCGCGGCGGGCTTCTCCTATCGCGCATAGTCATGCCTCGTATTGTTCGCTGAAGGCTAATAGCCGGTGGCTGATGGCTTCTCCGCTGACGGCTTTACTTACGTCGTATAGTCCGCATTGAGATGGATATACTCCGCCGTCAAGTCGGTGGTCCAAAAGCGGATCTTCGCGGTCCCTTCGCGAAACGCCAGCTCCACATGCGTATCGCGATTCTCGCGGATGGAACGCGAGACGGCCGCGGCGTCGAACGTGACCGGCGCGCCGCGCTCGTAGAGCAGGCAGCCGTTGACTTTCAGATCGACGCCCGCCGGATCGAACGTCACGCCGCTGTAGCCTGCCGCGGAAACGATGCGGCCCCAGTTAGGATCGGCCCCGGTGATGGCCGTCTTGACCAGTGCGCTGTCGGCCACGGTCTTGGCGATCTGGAGCGCGGCGGCGCGGTCGGCACAACCTTGCACGTCGATGGTAATCAGGTGAGTAGCCCCCTCGCCATCCTCTGGTATCGCCCGGGCCAGTTCCTGGCAGACGTCATTGAGCCCCGCCGCGAAAGCCGCCAGGCCGGGCCCTTGCAATGGGCCGCCGCCGGCCGCGCCATTGGCCAGCAGCAACACGGTGTCGTTGGTGCTGGTATGCCCCTCCACGCTGATGCAATTGAAGGTTTCGTCCACGGCGGCCTTGAGCAGTGATTGCGCATCGGTGGCGGCCAAGGGAGCGTCCGTCATCAACACCGACAGCATGGTGGCCATATTGGGGCCGATCATCGCCGCCCCCTTGGCTACACCGGTGATCTGAATGGCCCGATCGGCCAGTTGCACCCGTCGCCCGGTCAGCTTGGGCCGTGTGTCGGTCGTCATCAGCGCGCGGGAGACATTGTGCAAAGCCGACTCTTGCGGCGACAACTCCGCCGCTGCTCGGCTAATGCCGGCGGAAATCTTCTGCATCGGCAAGAAGTGGCCAATCACGCCGGTCGATAGGACCAACGCCTGCTCGGCCGAAGCCCCCACGGCAGCAGCCGCTTGGCGGGCCATTTCGCCGGCGTCCCGCAGCCCGCGTTCGCCCGTGCAGGCGTTGGCATTGCCGGAGTTGGCCACCACCAGCCGCAGGTTTTCGCCAGGCGTGCGCTGCCGGTCGAGGGCCACCGGCGCGGCAAACACCAAATTGGTCGTGTAGACGCCGGCCGCCGCTGCTGGCCGGTCGGATACAATCAAAGCCAGGTCGAGCTTGCCATCATCGTGCTTGACGCCGCAATGGGCGCCCGCCGCGCTAAAACCGGTCGGCAATTGCAGATTTCGCGAGAGCGACGAACTCTTTTCAGCAGTCATCGGTCGGTTCCGTGGAGCAAATGGTTTGGGTGCGCAGTCATGTTTCCAACACAGAGAGGACGGCCCTTGAGTAGGTTCACTCCGCCGGAAGGAAACCGAGGCAACTGTGGCGTTCCCTGCAAGTCCAGGCACCGCCCCGCAGGCGGAGCCTAATTTCCCTCAAGCGTACCAAAAGCTATCCAGGCCGGTAGGCCGCGGCAGCTTATCGCGCTACAATTCAGGAGATTGGCCCAGCGTTTGCGCCGAGGTTTCCTCTACTCCCGACTTCCCCCGCGTTCCATGCCCGACACGTTGCAACCTACCAAACTTGAAATCCGCGATGGCCAACTGCAGATAGCCTGGAGCGACGGCCAACTGCGGCGGTACACCTTTGGCGAGTTGCGAAACGCCTGTCCCTGCGCCACCTGCCGCGAGAAACGGTCGCTACCCCCAGCTCCGCCGCCGCTGCTTCCCATACTGACAGCGGCCGAGGCACGCCCCTTGGCGATCGCCGGCATGACGCCTGTCGGCAGCTACGCCTATAAGATCGACTTCAGCGACGGCCACGACACTGGCATCTTTACGCTGGCCTTCTTACGCGAACTGGGAACGATCGTGGAGTAAAAAGCTATCAGCGGAGAAGCTATCAGCTATCAGCTTGTCGTGCAGCCAAGTGGCCCGATCGGTAGGTCGGCGAAGGGATTCTAGCCTTGGCCCGCGTGGTACAGCCGCACCGATGGAGCATCGTCCGCCGGAATCCATTCTGAAGCTGAAAGCTGATAGCTGATAGCTTCTCCGCTGATGGCTTCTCCGCTCCTTTCAACTTGTCAATCTAGGGTGACTATAGCGGCGAAGGTAGTCCCGGATGGAGCAGCCACGCCAGCAGGGCCGATGAAGTCAACGGGCAACTACCGACTTCGCCAGCCATTAGCAGTCGATCCAGGCGTGGTTCTCCGCGCGCACTGCATGGTCTGTACCCCGACGACAACGAACAACCCATGCCGCACCCAACAAGGCGCCTACGTTCGCGATCCCGCGCGACGTGGCCACTGGCGCTATGCCTTTGTCTGCTCGGCGGTTCGCCGTTGCAGGCCTCGGAACTGCGCCGCGACGCCGTTGTGAAAGCCATCGAACGGATTCAGCCGTCGGTGGTCAATATCCACGGAGAGAAAAGCGTCAGCTCGGAAGAACCGCGTGCCATTGGAGAGGCCCCCCGCCGCGTCAACGGCATGGGAACCGGCGTCTTCATCGACGAACGCGGCTTTATCTTGACCAACTTTCATGTGGTTGAAGGGGTCAAGAAGATCCAAGTCACCATGCCCGATGGTGCCGCGTTTGGCGCCAGGCTGGTTGCCAAGGACACGCGGACCGATCTGGCGGTTATCAAGATCGAAGCCGACGAGCCGCTGCCGATCATCGTGGTCGGCTCCTCGCACGACCTGATGCTGGGCGAACAGGTCATCGCCGTGGGGAATGCCTTTGGCTACGAAAACACGGTTACGCGGGGCATCGTCAGCGCTATGCACCGCACCGTGCAAGTCACCGATACCCAGACCTACGAAGACCTGATCCAGACCGATGCCAGCATTAACCCTGGCAACAGCGGCGGCCCGCTGATTAATATCGATGGCGAAATGATCGGCATCAACGTGGCGGTGCGGTCGGGCGCGGCTGGGATTGGCTTCGCGATTCCGGTCGATAAGGCCATGGAAGTCGCTTGCGAACTCCTCTCCACGCGGGTGGTCGATCACACCTGGCACGGCATTACGCCTCAGTGGGACCAAAAATCGCGGCTGGTGGTGGCCAATATCGAGGAAGATAGCCCCGCCTCTAGCAGCGGCCTGCGAGCCGGCGACGTGGTGCTGGCCGTGGGCGACCGCCCCTTGCAGCGTCCGCTCGACCTGGAGCGGGCACTGGTAGGCAGAGCGCCCGGCGACCAGGTGGAACTCTCGGTAACGCGGGACAATCGCGAGCTGAATCTAAGCCTGGTCATCGCCAGCCTGCCGCGGGCGGAACTGGCCGAGAGCGAGGAACCGGTGTGGGATCTGCTCGGTCTGCGTCTGGAACCGATTCCCTCGAAGCAATTCCAGGCCTTCCGCAGCAAGTACCGGGGCGGGTTGTCCGTCGTGGAAGTACGCGGCAGCGGGCCTGCGGCCAAGCAAGGCATCCGCAAGGGGGATGTGCTGGTCGGCATGCACGTCTGGGAAACCATCTCGCTGGAAAATGTGCAGTACATTCTCAACCGGCCCGACCTCCCCAGCATCGACCCGCTAAAGTTCTACATCCTTCGCGGCAACGAAACGCTGTTCGGCAACCTGACGCTGCTGCCGCGGACCGTGCGATAGGACGCAGCCCGCCTTCGCTAGACGGCATCAAAATCGGTTTGGCGCTGTAGCAGACTTCTGCGCGTCAACTCCGCCGTGCTTTTTGCCCCAATACCCCCCGCCGCCTAGCTGGGCGACTTTGCGGGTTCGCGCCTTGGAGCGATCTTCCAGTGCGAATCGGCTTTAGCTCGCCGTGGCATCACGGGCGCTCTTCCACTTGTTCGTTGATCTCTTGGTAAACGCTCCAAGCCGCTTCTTGCATTTGCCGGGCCTGGTCGGCCGGAATGGCGTCGGCCGGCTGTTTAGGCATCCGATGAGTCAGGCCGACAGGGCTGGTGCCGGTGAGTTGCGCGTACAAGGCGCAGGCATTCAGGTACGAACCCTTCACGCCAGGATGGGCTTTGTCCGTGTGGTACAGGTCTAGCCGCTGTTCCAGCGAGGGGCTTTCGCCCCAGTACTCCAACCAGCTTTGGCCGGCGGCGCAGACCGGAACGTTCAGTTTCTTGCCTAACGCCATCTGCATTTCGTGCAGCTTGTGGAACCCCTCGGGGTACAGGTCGTTGATGCTGGCCGTGCAGTACAAGACCGGCCGCGCGTTGTGCCGGCGGATCAGCCCTTCGAACAACGTGGCGTATTTCTCAAACGTCTCTGGCTTTGAATAGTACGTGTAGATTTCCTGCACGATGACAACGTCCCAGGGTTGGCTGGCGATGAGAGCTTGCGGTTTGCCTTCGTCCGTGCCGGCCTCCCACAGGCTCTGCAAACTGGCTCCGCCGGCCACATACTGGCCCGCCTTGATCCGCGGCCGATCGGGTGGAGCCGACTCGGACAATGCCTCGACCATGCGCGGCAGTTCGTTGAAATAGATTTGGCTGTTGCCCAGAAACAGCACTCGCAACTCCAGGGGCGCGGCAGCGTCGGGCCCTGCTGCGCAAACGATCGAACCGCCAGCCAAGAGCGCCGCCATCGCGGCGATTCCGCCCAGGGCCCAGCGACGAGTGATTTGGATTGCCATTGCATGATTCTCCCGGTTGGCCGTGATTCATCCTGGCTTGCATACCTGATTTGCACGCCAGGGCTCTTTCACCGTTAGACGTGGGTGGAGCATCCAGGTCAAGCAGGCCGATGACCCGGCAGACATTTGAAGCTCCTGCCTTGCCGGCTTGATGCGGCGTCGGGCAGATTGCTGGGGCAAAGGGTGGCTGGGGCTGGCCAACGGGAAGGCCCAGCGGCCGCGCCGAACAGCCCCGGCAGGGGCGATAGTCAATAGCCTTGGGCGTTAGCCCAAGGTATGCACGTTTTTCCCCGTGTTTTAGCCCCGGTAGGGGCGGCAGTAGCACCCCAATGCCGACTGTCGCCCCTGCCGGGGCTTACGACGTACTTTGAGGACCATCCTCCTCGGGCTTACGCCCGAGGCTATTGACTGCCGCCCCTACCGGGGCTATCCGCCTCGAAAAGGGGCTTCTGACAGGCGTTACCTGTTCCATTTTTGCCGTGTTTCGGGGGGTTGTGGTTCAGGTTCACGTCGCCGCACCTAGCTGCTTCAAGGCAATCGCAAACTAATTACCTGTCCCTGTTAGGACTTGCAGCAAGTACTCGGTGTTCCAACCGGCCTTTCGACGCTTCATGGCGACGGAATTCTTCTCGGGATGTTGCTTTATCAGGGTCAAT
>JBFWUW010000037.1:0-65882 GCA_050247075.1 Pirellulales bacterium
TCACCATGCTCAAGCGTCATCCCATCAAAGACAGCCTCCGCGGCAAGATGATCGGTTGTATGCTCAACACCAAGCTTCTTACGGAAGTTCTTGCCCTGCAACAAGATTGATATGCGCTGACCGTGCCCTGCCGTCTACACGCACTCGGCAGAACGGCAAAGCATTGACGATTTCCAATAGTGAGACTCGAGATACACATATCGGTTCAGAAAGAATCTCTGATGAGGAGCTTAGCCGTGTGCCAGGATCGCGAGAACGCGGCTTTCGCGAGGCAAACAGCGCTAGCGGTTTCTTGGAGTACTGTTTGACAGCCGTAGCAGCGCTGTGGCCTAAGTTGCTTGAGTGGTTTCAATTGTTTCCAACGGCTACCACCTTTCCACGGCTGCGGCCAGTCTCTCCCATTGGCGGTCTCTATCCCTTCGACATTCCGAAAGGGGCCGGCGCGCATCATTCGGCGAATACATGACGACATCGCGCGCCAAGAAGCTGGTTCTGACAATCGCTGGCCATCGCGGGTATGTGTCTGGCCCACTGGCGGTGCCGGGCAGAATGAATCGAACATTCGATTTGCCCTTACCAGACAGCGCGGTCTGATTGGCGGCTATTCGCTGGGTGTTGACCTTGAAACGATCGGTCGAATCGTGCGAGATGCCGCAGGCAGTGGCTGGTTCAGGGGGCCAAGCTTCGCTGGCGGCTTGAAAGTCGTCTACCGCTTGCCGTGACTATCTGGCCAAACCTGACTATTACCCGACGCTGATCGCTAGAATCGTGGCGCTGCTGGCACGCACGCCACTTTGGCCCTCGGGGCAATTTTCGCCAACGGCATGCTAACCACTAACTGCGACACTTCCGCAGGGCGTTCGAGTGAGTTACCGGTACCGCGCCAAGTGCTTCCGCAAAAGGGGATACTTGGCCAACTGTCGAAGAACAACGGTACTAGCATTGGATGGGGGGGCGACCGCCACGCCGATTTGCCTCTTGGTTGCCTGCTGTTCGAAACGGTGGAAGCAATCCTGGCTCACAAAGAGACTTGGCCCGACGAATCGCCCGTGGATGGAACCATTGGCTACGAAAGCTTGAATTCCGACAAGGGGCTGTTTGTCGATTCCTCCAGCCAACGAGCGTTCTGCGCCCGCTTTGTCGGCGAGCCGCTCGATCTCAAGGAAATTGCCCACCAAAGCAAACGGCTCGCTGGCCACATGAACATGGCCAGCGAGCAGAGTCTATTGGGTCTGGTTATCTTGATCTCATGTGGCCCGTGGGCCGAACAGTTGGACAGTGGCGGAACTGGCTTGCGGGTGAGCTGCTAGCGGACGATGATATCATCGACCACTTGCGTGTCTCCTTCGCGGATCACAAAGAACTGCACCTTCTTCTTCTTGCCTTCGACCAACACCAACTTGCGAGCGCTGGCTGGCTTGGCCTCATGCACGGTGGCGTCTTCCAGCGCTTCTTTGAGCTTTTCCAGGCCTTTTGCATCGTTATCGCCCAACTTGATCGCGGCAGCCAAGCCCTTGGCCCTTCTACTCGTCAAGTCGCTGACCGTGCTGATGTCGCCCGCCAAAACGGCCTCGACCACGCGCTGCACCACAAACTCGGGCGACTCTTCGTCAAACTTCTTGCCATTGGCCGTCTTGACACTAGATCCGCCTGAAGCTGTCGCTGCACCGCCGGCTGCGGGAGCGCCACCAGGAGCAGCAGCCGGTGCAGCACCAGGAGCAGCGCCCGGAGCGGCGACCGGGGGAGCACCCGGTACATCACCCGCAGGAGCGCCTGCTACGGCACCCGGAGCAGCCCCAGCGGGAGCGCCCGCAACAGCACCCGGTGGAGTGCCAGCAACAGCGCCGGGTACCGCGCCGGCGGGAGTACCGGGTACATCGCCCGGAGGAGTGCCTGGTACAGCGCCCGGTACCGCACCTGCGGGAGCGCCCGGAATGGCACCCGGTGGAGTGCCAGGAACAGCGCCCGGAACGGTACCTGCGGGAGCACCGGGGATTGAACCCGGAACAGCGCCTGGTGCGGCGCCTGCGGGAGCTCCTGGGATTGAACCTGGAGCAGCACCCGCGGGAGCGCCTGGGACTGAGCCCGGAACAGCGCCAGGTGCGGCACCCGCGGGAGCGCCTGGGATTGAGCCGGGAGCCGCGCCCGGTGCCGTACTGGCTGGCGCGGCCGCGGGAGCCGACGCACTGCCAGCCGCCGGCTGAGTGCTGCTTGGTGCCGCGGCGGGAGCCGAGGAAGGGGCATTCTGCGCCACGGTGGCGGGGCTGTCTGATGAAGCAGCGGGCGGGCTGCTATCGGAGCCGCCGCAACCAGACATCGAGCATACAGCCAGCAGGCAGGCACAGGTCCAAACGGTTCGCGACATGATCAACTCCAGTGGTAAGTAACTAGTCGCCGGCAACTCTTGGGTTGCACTCGCATCTAGAATTAGCAGCGCGGCGGGAAGGTCGTCCACGCATTTTGCCCGTTCGAGGCCATTTTCACAAGCGAAATCACGGTAACACGCCCGCTTTTAGCCCCTTGAGTCCCAGCCGCGAAAGCCCTAATTTAACGCTTCGCAACACCTTTTTCCCGGCCAGTCCGAAAACCAAAAGTCTCTGCCCATGCCTGCTTCCAGCCGAAAACCGCCCATCCGCATTGCCATCATCGGAGCTGGCGCGGTCAGCGACTACCACCATGTGCCCGGCATCCGGCTCGATCCGCGGGCCACCTTGGCGGCCGTTTGCGACACCAACCCCGCTTTGCTGGCGCAGCGCCGGCAAGACTGGCAAATCGATAAGGCCTTTGCCGATCCGTTGGCCTGCGCGGTCGATCCCGACATCGACGCCGTCATCATCGCCACGCCCAACTTTACGCATCACCCCATTGCCGTGGCCGCCGCCAAGGCCGGCAAGCATGTCATGTGCGAGAAGCCGCTGGGCCTGTCGGCCGAACAGGTCCGCCAGATGTACGTCGCCGCGCGCGACGCCGGCGTGGTCCATATGACCGCCTTCACCTATCGCTTTGCCCCCTCGATGCGTTATCTGCGGCATCTCCTCAAGGCTGGGCAGCTCGGCCAGCCCCGTCACTTTCGTTCGCAGCGTTTCTTGGACTGGCCCGAGACAAGTTGGAGCTGGCGGCAATACAAGGACACGGCCGGTGCCGGCGACCTGTTCGACATGACCATCCATCGCATCGACTTCGCCCTCGACCTGATGGGTCCCTTGAAGAGCGTATCCGGGGCGGTTGCCCAATTCGTGCCGCGCGACAAGAACCCGGACGGCACCCCTTGCAAGCCGTCGGAGGTCGACGATTGGTCGTGCCTGATTGGCGAGTTTGAATCCGGGGCGGTCGGCGTGTGGGAAGGAACAACACTGGCCAAGGGATACGGCCTGTCGGGCTTTGGCCACGAATGGGCAGAGGTCAATGGGTCGGAAGGCTCGGCCGTCTACCGCCTGCACGAGCCCAACACCATCTTGCTGGGCAAAACGGGCCAAGACCTGGCCCCGGTCGATGTCCCCAGCGAGTTCCTCAAACCGGCCGGCAGCCCGCGCGACCCCAGCCAAGGCAAACCGGCCACGGTCTTCCGCTACGACCTGGTGTGGGAATTTGTCTCAGCCATTGTGGAAGGACGTCAGGCGGTCCCCAGCTTTTGGGATGGCCTCAACGCCCAATTGGTCGCCGACGCCGTCCTCAAGTCACACGCCGAGCGCCGCTGGATCGACGCGCCGAACGACCCGGTATAGGAGAGTTGTTGGCGGTGCCTCAACTCCCTTTTTCCGCGGGTGGGGCAAAGCCGCGGCGCATGGTGTTTTCCGTAATGGTGCGGGGGATGGTGAATTGCAGGAGGTAGTCGGGGCCGCCTGCCTGGCTGCCGATGCCGGACATTTTAAAGCCGCCGAACGGCTGCCGCCCGACGAGTGCGCCGGTGGTGGGGCGGTTGATGTACAGGTTGCCTACCTGGAATTCCTCGCGAACGCGGTCCAGATTGGCCGGGCTGCGCGAGAAGATGCCGCCGGTAAGCGCGTATTCGGTGCCGTTGGCAACCGCCAGGGCTTCGTCCAGGTCTTGGGCTTTGATGACGGCCAACACGGGACCAAAAATTTCCTCCTGGGCGATGCGGGCGGTCGGCGGCACATCGGCAAAAATGTGCGGGCCAATGTAGTAGCCTTGCTCGGCCAAGGGACCGGCCGAAACGGCCAGCACCTCGCGCCCTTCGCCGCGGCCGATCTCGGTGTATTTGAGAACTCGATCGTAAGATTCCTGGTCGATCACCGGGCCGACGCTGCTGGCGGGGTCTTCGGCGGGGCCAAGTTGAAGGCTCCGCGTGGCTTCGATTAGCCGTTTGAGGAACGGCTCGTAAACGCCCGCCAGCACGATACAACGGGAGCAGGCGGAACATTTTTGGCCTTGGTAGCCAAAGGCACTCTTGACCACGCCTAGCACGGCCTCGTCCAGGTCGGCGTCGTCATCGACGATGATGGCGTTTTTGCCTCCCATCTCGGCGATCACCCGCTTCACGCCGCGATGCGACTTTTGGGAAACGACCGCCGCCTGGGCGTTGATGGCCAACCCCACGGCCCGCGACCCGGTAAAGGCAATCAGGGCCACATCGGGATGATCGACCAGCGCCGCGCCGACGACCTCGCCCCGGCCCGGCAAATAGTTTAGCACGCCAGGGGGCAGGCCAACCTGCCGAAAGATATCCATCAGTTGGTTGGCTACCACGGGCGATTGCTCGGCGGGCTTCATCACGACGGTATTACCTGTCACCAGGGCGGCGGTCGTCATCCCCGTCAGGATGGCCAGTGGAAAATTCCAGGGGGCAATGACCGCCGCCACGCCGCGCGGGCGGTAGAGCATGCGGTTTTCCTCGCCTGGCACGTCAACCTGGCGCCCCTGCAAATGACAGGCGGCGGCCGCGTAATACTCGCAGAAGTCGATGGCCTCGCAGACATCGCCATCGGCCTCGCGCCAAGTCTTGCCGCATTCCACGACTTGCCAGGCCGCCAGCTCAAAGCGTTGCTGGCGCATGGCTGCCGCCGCCTGACGCAAGAATTCGGCCCGCTCTTCCACCGGTCGGGTTGCCCAGGCCGGCCAGGCGTTACTGGCGGCGGCCACGGCTTGCTCGACATGGGGCAACTCGGCCGACGCGGCGGTCCCCACGCGCTGCGCCTTGTAGGATGGATTGTGCGAGGCCAGCCGCTGGTCGGTGTCGATCTCTTGGCCGTCAATAAAAAGCGGGCAAAACTCATCGATACTGCCCATGACTTCCACGATCGCCGCCGCCATGCCCCGGCGGTTTTCCTCCTGGGAAAAATCCAACGGCGGCTCGTTAGAAAACGCCGCCACATCTTGAATAGTGCCTGCGGTGTCATTCGTCATTGGACCATCCTCATTCGGCGTTTCCCCTTCCTCCGGCTTCCGCAACAAAACTTCCGTGTCAACTTGGTCGGCAAAGCTGGCGCGCAAGAAGGAGTCGTTGGAGGTGTTCTCCAGCAGCCGCCGCACCAAATAGGCCATGCCGGGAATCAATTCGCCGTAAGGCATGTAGATCCGCAGCCGGTGGCCCATCTTGACCAAGGTGTCTTTCTCGGCATCGGCCATGCCGTACAGCATTTGCAGCTCGTAGCCTGGCGGCGGCAGGCCAACTTGCCGGGCCGCGGCAATGCCATGGGCCAGCGAGCGAATGTTGTGGCTGGCCAAGGCGGGTCGCAAGTGCTGGTGATTTCGCATCAGGAAGCGAGTACAGAGCTCGTAACAGGCGTCCGATTGCCACTTCTGTTGATAGACCGGCACCGGCCAGCCAACCTGTTGCGCGTGGACCGTTTCGTAGTCCCAATAGGCTCCCTTTACGAGCCGCACCCACACCGAGTGTTTTCTCTTGGCGGCCCAGTCGCGCAGTACCAGCAGATCGCGCTGGGCATCACGCAGGTAGCATTGAATGACAATGCCAACATCTTGCCAGTCGCGGAATTCTTCCTCCAACAGCACCTGTTGAAAAATGGCTAAAGTAGTCGCCTTGGTCTTGTACGATTCCATATCGACATGCACGTAGGCCCTCTGCTGCCGCGCCGCGCGAAAGATCGGCCGCAACCGGGCCAACACGCGATTGGCCGTGCCGGCCTGGTCGATGCAGTCGAACTGGCTGTCGAGGGCTGAGAGCTTGATCGACAAGTTAAAACGTGGCAGCTCGGTGAACAGGCCGCGGTCGATCTGTGGATCCTCGGGCCAGGTGTTAACCGTGGGGGCCACGTTTTGAATCAGGTTCAGGCACTCGTCCGCGTAGCGGTCGGCCTCGCAGTCACTGGTCACCGCTTCGCCCAAGATATCGAGCGTAAAGGCCTGCCGCGCTTTTCGCACGCGCTTGACCGCCGCCAGGACTTCCTCGGTATTAGTGCCGGCGATAAAGCGCCGGGCGTGGCTCATGGCATTTCGCCGCGCGGCGATGGCCAATGCCCGACCCGCCACCGAACGGGGCGTGGCCACGGCCAGCCCAAGCCGCACGGCGGCCGGCAGATGGCGGTCCACCTCGTGAAAATACTCGTGCAGGTGCCGCGTGACCGATTCACTGGTCGAAAGCATCGGCAGCACGTCAATAAAGCGAAACATCTGCACCTTAACCGATTCGTCCTGCATGGCCCAGGCCATGATGCGGTCGTCCCACCAACGGCGCTGCAAGATGCCAGGCTGGCGATGCCCCAAATGGTCGAAGATATAGCGGCCAACTTCCTGGGTTGTCCGCTCCACCGCGGCTAGTTCCCTCTCCGGCAGATCGTCGAGCAACTTGTTCACGGGCCACGTGCCAAGGGTGAAAAACGAGAGCTATCGCCGCACTTGCATCGTACGGCGGTGCCGGCGTACGTCAACGGCGGCTTGTAGTTTGCGGTAGGGGGGATGAGAATGGAGGAAGGAGTTTCGATTTTGGATTTTTGATTTGCGATTGGCTGTCGATATTGGTCGGTTGATACTTTTCCCTTATTTCGCCTGATTGTTCGCCCATGCTTTCATTGAGACAGTACGCTGTTGTTGGTTGGTTGATATTCCTGGTAGCGGGGAGGGTAGGCGCTGCCGAGCCGGCGAGTGAGTCGACGGAAGCGTTCGAACGGCTGGGGAAGCAGTACGATAGCGATGTTCGTCCGCTGCTCAAGCAGTTCTGCTTGGATTGCCACTCCAGCGATAAGCCCGAGGGGGAGTTGGATCTGGAAAGGTTTGCCACGCTGGCCGATGTTCGCACCGACACCAAGGTTTGGCTCAAAGCGGCCGAAATGTTAGACAACGGCGAAATGCCACCTAAGGGTTCCGCACAGCCATTGTCGCAACAACGCCAGTCGTTGCGAAATTGGATCGCCGAGTACCTGGACGCCGAGGCCTTGGCCAGCGCCGGCGACCCGGGCCCCGTCGTGTTGCGGCGGCTGAACAATGCCGAGTACACCTACACCGTCCGCGATTTGACCGCGGCCGAACTCTCGCCTGCCCGTGAGTTTCCCAGCGACAGCGCGGCGGGCGAAGGCTTCACCAACACCGGCAGCGCCTTGGTCATGTCGCCAGCGCTATTGACCAAATATCTGGATGCCGGCAAGGATATCGCCAGCCATGCCGTGCTGTTGCCCGATGGCTTCCGTTTTTCCCATTCGGCCAACCGCAACGACTGGATCAACGATATTCTGGCCCAGATTCGGCAACTGTACTTTGAACAGACCGACTCCGCTGGCGGCACGCGGGTGAATCTGCAAGGGATCGTTTTTGACACCAACGGTGGCGGACGGTTGCCGGTGGCGGCTTATCTGCAAGCCACCTTGGCCGAACGTGATGCGCTGGCCGCTGGAAGCAAAACAACTGGGGATGTTGCCAAGGAACGCGGACTCAGCCCCAAATACCTGGCGGCGTTGTGGGGGATGCTCAACGAAAAGGAGGGTTCGCTGCTGTTGGACCGTGTGCGGCAACGCTGGAAGTTGGCCCGGCCGGAAGATGCCGAAGCACTGGCCGCTGAGATTGCCGTTTGGCAAAACGCCCTGACGCGGTTTCAGAGTGTAGGGCACATGAAGCCCTGGATGACACCCGCCGCGCCGCTAACGGCCCAGCAAGAGATTCGCTACAAGCTGCCGGCGGACGCCGCTGGCGATGTCGTTTTTTATCTGACAGCCCTTGAGGCAGGCGACGGTGCGGTGGGGGATGCGGCCTTGTGGCAACGCCCGCGGTTGGTGGCACCGGGCCGGCCCGATCTTTTGTTGCGCGACGTGCGGCGCTTTACCCGCCTGATGGCGTCGCGTCGCGGCCAGTTGTTTGCCGCCACCGCCAATTGCCTGAAGGCGGCGGCTGAAGCCAGCCTGGGCGACGCGGAAATCGACATCGCCGAATTGGCCCGGCGGCACAACACCGACGCCAGCTCGCTGCAATCGTGGCTCGATTTCCTCGGCATCGGCCCCACGGCCACGCAAAAGCTCGACTTGTTTCAAGGCAAAATCGTCAACGCGTCGGGCTACGATTTCATCCGCGGCTGGGGATCGCACGATACGCCGCTGCTGTTGGCGAACTCCTCGGACCAACATGTGCGCGTCCCCGGCAACATGAAACCGCACGGAGTGACGGTCCACCCGTCGCCAACGTTGCAGGCCGCCGTGGGCTGGCGCAGCCCCGTATCCGCCCGGCTGCGGGTGGAAGGCAAGGTTTCGCATGCTCATCCCGAATGCGGCAACGGCATTGTCTGGTCGTTGGAACTGCGGCGGGGTGCCGTCCGGCAACGATTGGCCAACGGTACGGCTGGCGGCAATCGGGATGCAGCCATTGGGCCAATCGAGTCGTTGGCGGTACGGCCGGGGGACCTGGTTTCGCTGCTGGTCGGTCCCCGCGATGGCAACCATGCGTGCGATTTGACGGATCTGGAGCTAACGCTCAAGAGCGACAAGCCCGACGGGCCGGCTTGGAGCCTGACGAGTGATGTCTCGCCCGACGTACAGGCCGGCAACCCGCACGCCGACCGATTGGGCAACAAGGATGTCTGGCACTTCTATACCGAGCCCGTTTCGGCAGCGTCCGCGGGGCCCGACATCCCCGCCGGATCGCTGCTGGCCCGCTGGCAGTTGGCGGATAAGGCAGACGAAAAGGCCAGCCTGGCGAAGGAACTACAAGCGTTGCTCTCCGGCCCGCCCCCCGCCGATGCCAATCATCCAGACGCGGCTCTATATCAACAGCTTGCCTCGCTAGGGGGCCCGCTGTTCGCGGCGGAATGGCAATCGTTGTTGAACAAGCCGGAGGATGCGGGAAATGATGGCCAATCGCCAGCATCCGAACCGGCGACCGACGAAGAAACCGCCGCGCCGCTGCCGGGCCTGGATCCGGCATTGTTCGGCAAGCTGCCGGACGGCAGGAGAATCGACGATGCCGATCTATGCTTTGCCGCCCCGGCATCGATGGAAATTCGCCTGCCTGCCGACCTGGCGGCGGGGGCCGAGTTTGTCGCCGTGGGAACATTGGTGCAAACAAGCGAGAAACAGGGCAGCATTCAACTGCAAGCCGCGGGCGACAAGCCCGATGATTTGACTGCGCTGCGGCCCGACCTGCCGATTGTCGTCCGCGATGGCAGCGCAGCGCGGCAACGGTTTGAGAAAGCTTGCGACGATTTCCGAAGTTGGTTTCCCGCCGCATTGTGCTACACCAAGATCGTGCCGGTCGATGAGGTCGTGACGCTGACGTTGTTTCATCGCGAGGATGAAGAGCTATCGCGGCTGCTGCTGGACGACGAACAGCATGCCCGGCTGGACCGACTGTGGCAAGAACTGCACTTTATCAGTGGCGATGCCCTGACCTTGGTCGATGCCTTCGCCCAACTGCTGGAGTATGCCTCACAAGATAGCGACCCCAAACTGTTCGAACCCTTCCGCCAGCCGATCATGGACCGCGCCGCGGCTTTCCGCCAAACATTGCTCGATGCGGAACCGCTGCACATCAACACGCTAGTCGCCTTCGCATCGCGAGCGTATCGTCGGCCGCTGACGGGCAAGGAATCTGGCGATCTGCGGGCCTTGTATCAAAGCCTGCGCGAGCAAGAACTGTCGCACGATGAAGCTTTTCGCTTTACGCTGGCCCGCCTGTTTGTGTCGCCCGCTTTCTTGTATCGGCTGGAAAAGGCCCCGCCGGGCGAACAGGCCGGCCCCGTCTCAGACTGGGAACTGGCCACGCGGTTGAGCTATTTTCTGTGGTCGTCGGCCCCGGACGATGAGCTGCGGGCGGCGGCTGCTGCGGGCCGGCTGCGCGAGCCGGAGGTGTTGGCCGCGCAGTCCAAGAGGATGCTGGCCGACGGCCGCGTGCGGAGGTTGGCGACGGAGTTTGCCTGCCAGTGGCTGCACATCTACGAGTTTGACGCCTTGGACGAAAAGAGCGAGCGGCACTTTCCCACGTTTCTCGATCTGCGGGATGACATGTATGAGGAGCCACGGAGGTTCTTTACCGACCTGTTCCAGCACGACGGGTCAATCTTGAGCATCTTTGACTGCGACCACACCTTCGTGAACGAGGCTTTGGCCGGGCATTACGACATGGCCGGCATCAGCGGACCCGAATGGCGGCGCGTGGCAGGTCAGAAGGAACTCGGCCGCGGCGGCATATTGGGGATGTCGGCCACGCTGGCCAAGCAGTCGGGCGCATCGCGGACCAGCCCTATTCTGCGCGGCAACTGGGTGTCGGAAGTCCTGTTGGGTGAAAAGCTGCCGCGTCCGCCCAAGGACGTGCCGCCGCTGCCCGACGACGAAACGGCCACCGCCGAACTGACCGTGCGGCAACTGGTCGAGCAACACACCAACGACGAGCGCTGCGCGTCGTGCCATCGGCGGATCGATCCTCTGGGTTTTGCCTTGGAGGGCTTCGATGCCATCGGCCGCCGCCGCGACAAAGACCTGGCCGGCCGGCCGGTGGATGAATCGAGCCAACTGGCCGACGGCACGCACATCGAAGGACTGGGCGGCTTGCGCGATTACCTGTTAACGGCCCGCCGCGATGCCGTGCTGCGGCAGTTCTGCCGCAAGCTGCTGGGATATGCCCTGGGCCGCGGAGTGCAACTCTCCGACGAGCCGCTGCTCACGGAAATGCGGCAAGCGTTGGAACAGCACGACTATCGGTTCTCTGTCGCCGTGGAGTCGATCGTCCGCAGCCCGCAATTTCGAGAAATCCGCGGTCGGGATGCAGCGATGGTGGAAGCGCAGTAGGTTGCCGTCAATCCGGTAGCACTACAAACGCCGCAAACCCCGGCTCCGTCACGGGCAGTTCCGCATTGGGCATGCCGACTGGCGGCGGAGGCGTGATGGGTTGCATCGGCAAGCTTACCAACTCGCCAGAGTAGATCCCCTCGGCCAACGTGGGACCATAAAAGTCCTTGACGCTGACCACGCGGAACTTTTGGCCTTGTTCCAAGACACCCGCCAAATCGACCTCCACCTTCGGCAAGAGTTGCGGGTTGATGACTGCGATGTTGGCCCGGCCCGGTTGATAGGCATTGGGCCGCACGAAGACACGGAGCTTATCGGGCGCGCCCTTGGTAAAAGTACTCTCGCCGTCTACGTCCATTTGGCTGCGCCAATCGTCGAAGCTCATTCCGCGGCTCTTGCCGTTCTCCACGGCGGCGCAATCGCCCCAGCGGCCATCGGTAAGGTAGTAGTCGTTGTGGTCCCATTTCAGCCCGCTGAGCAACAGGTCGCCAGCCCCCTCGAGAATCGCCACATTGGAATGGGCAACGACGGTATTCCGGCTGACCGTCGCCTGGCGAAAGTCCCGCAGCACCAAGCTACCCTCGCAGTAATTGCCGGTGCAGACGATGTCCTCGTTGGACGGTGGTCCCCAGGGATACCCCAGCCGCATGCCGTGGTTCAGAACAACGTTGTCCCGAACGGATGTTTGGGCGACCGGGCAACCACCGCCCACCATAATGCCCTGGCCGCCATCCCCCTTGGCAAGTGCGCCGTTTTCAAAGGCGAAATTGCCATCAATCTCAAACCCCTTCAGCGAGGCTTTCTCCGAACCGTAGGCATGGATGCCATAGCCAAATTGGTGGAACACCACGTTATCGGCAATTCGCTTGACGCCGCGAGCGTTCTGGGCGTAGATCGCGTGGCCGTGGCCGCGGTCGGGTCCCTGCCAGCCGTTGTTGTAAATCAAGCAGCCAGATACCTCTCCTCCCTCTCCCTCGGACCAAAGGCCAAACCCGCTCCCCAGATCGTGGACGACCAGATTCACCACCTTGATGCGGTCGCCGCGGACATCGATATTGCCCCGGTGAATGTCCTCGGGCCAAGAGCCAGCAATTTTGGTCTCGCGCAGCGGGTGCAGGCAAGTGACCTCAAAGTCGCGGTAGATGGTGTCTGCGCCGCCCAAGAAGAACAGGGCGTTGTCGCGGTCGTCGCGCGGCTGGGCGTCGATGATGGCCCGTTCGCCGGATGCCCCACGCACCACGATCGGCGCATCGGGCCGACCGGCCAGGCGCGAGGTGTACCCGCCTTGGTAGGTCCCCTCGTGCAGCCAAATAGTGTCGCCTGGCCGCACCACGGAAGGCGGCGAGAGGGCTGTCGCCAGGTCCCACGGTTCGGCCGCCGTGCCCGCGCCGGCGGCCGAACCCGATGGTGAGACATGAAACTCCGCCGCCGCTGCCGGCGCGGCCAACAACAAGCAGAACCAGCCACAATGCCAAACAGCCGCACGCAGAGTACACATCGCGGATTTCCCAGGAAGAACAATCGGAATGGCTTTCCAATTAGCTCTTACATGGGAATCCGCCCAGTGCGGCGTGTCAACAGAGCGGGCTATTCCTCGCCACTCTCGTCGCCTTCGTCCCCGTTGTTTTCGTCCTCTTCGTCTTCCTGGGCACTTTCACCTGCTTCTTCGTCGGAGTCCTCGCCACCGTCGCGGCGTTCGGCCAGTTTTGCCCGCAGCGATTCCAACTCTTCCCGTAGTTCGTTGCGTTCGTCGGACAGCCGTTCGGCCTGTTCCGACAATTCGTTGACGCGCTCCTCCAACCGCTCGGTTCGTTCGGTCACGCGCTGGTCGAGCTCCTCCAACATTTCGTGCCAGCGGTTTTCCAATTCTCGCCAACCGCGGCGCAGCTCGCGTTCCGACTGCCGTCGTTCGCGTTCGATGGCGCGCTCCTCGCGGGCGCGTTCTTTTTCCTCCAGGTGCGAGGCCAACTCATCGAGTTCCGCCTGCAATTCATCCCGCTTACGGGCCAATTCGTCGATGGCTTCACTCTCCTCGCGATCGTCCGCTTCCTCTTCCTCGTCGGACTCTTCGTCCATCTCCTCTTCGTCCCCTTCATCGTCGTCGGATTCATCTTCCATTGACTCGTCGTCCTCATCGTCCGAGTCCTCATCGTCCGAGTCATCGTCGTCCGAGTCATCGTCGTCAGTCTCTTCCTCGTCGTCTTCCTCGTCGCGGTCGCCGGGATAAGCAAAGTTGGCCAATCCCAGGTTCGCATTCTCTCGCTCCGGTCCCGCCGATAACCCCCAAGCGCCGGTCAACATGATCAGCGCCAAGCCGGCCAACGTGGCCGCTCCCAAGCGCCATTGCAGACCGACGTGCCGTTCCAACACCTGTTCTCGTTCCAGCAACATGGTCATTCTCCTGTAGAATTCCGTCGAAGTCCGAAACACACCTGACACACTCAATCCCGCCTGGGCAAACCTTCCGCGGCCGACAATCAACGACACCAGCTCGCGGGCATACGTCTCTTTGTCCGACTGGCCCGCCGCCCAGTCGTCGGCCAAAAGTTCTCGGCAAAGGCGTGCCCGGCCCCGCAACAGCCAATACAAGGGGTTCCAAAACAGCAGCGGCAGCGCGATGTTAAACAGCGCCTGGCCCCAGGCGTCGCGCTGGCGAATATGCCCCAGTTCATGCCGCAGCACATGGGCCAATTGCGAGCGCCGCTCAACCAGGCAGCAACTTCGCGGCAGCACAATTGTCGGCCGCCACAAGCCAAATGTCACCGGACGCGGACAATGGCCGGAAACCAACAACCGGGGCCGTGCTCCCTCCCCGCACAATTCGTACAGCAACCGCTCCAGCCAGCGCGGCGGCGTGGCGGCACGGTGTATCATGCGCCACAAAATGCATTGGCCGAATGCCAGCCAGGCCAGACACAGTCCGGTGCCCATTGCCAGTAACATGGGAAGTTGCAACAACAAGGCATGCGGTCTCTTCACGGGAATTTCATGCTTGATCTGTTCGGCCGGAATCACGTCATGCTGGCTTGAAGGCTCGGCCAATGGCTCAACGGGCGGCGCTATGCTTTTCGCCGGTCGGGGATGAACGAAGGGGCTGGCCGCCGAACGCAACGACGGTTTGTTTTTAGGAGACCTGGTGCGGATAACCGTCGACTTCGTTCGCGCCGCGGGACGTTTATCGCCAGCCGAGGCAACCTTGCGTTCGGATCGTAGCCGCGCATGGCCCGCGCGGGCCTGTCCTTGGGAGACGCGAACTTGTCGCTGCGGCAACTTCTTGACGAGCCGCACGGTGACGTTATCCGCGCCTCGTGTTTTCGGTGCCGCGGTACCGCGGGCCACCGTTCGCGAATGTGCAACTGGCACTTCTAGAGAAGTCGGCGCGGTGGGTTCGAACTCCAACATCGTTTCGGGCATGGCACTCTCATGTAATTCCCCAACAGTGAAATCTAAATGTTGGCTGCGAGAGGCCGCCGGCAAGTATTGCCGCCACGGCCGCGACAGGGGGAGGCAAGCCAAGGCCAGCCAGGCCAGCGATAGGCCCACCGTCAATTCCGCGCAGCGCAGTTGCCGAATTGGGCTGGAACACAGCAGCAAGCATGCTGTTCCCGCCAGTAACGCAGCGGTCGTCCCCAACGCCAGCATGGCGGCATGTTCGGCAAGGAAGGCAATCATGGCCGGCGCCCCCCGGCGCCTGGTCCCGTCTTGCGTCGGACCTTCGACAACAGCTCATCGAGCTTGCGTAGTTCCTCCACCGTCGGTTGCCGCAACGACAAGGCACTCTGCACCAATTGGTCCATCGCGCCGTCAAACAGCCGTTCCATCAGGCCCGACACCATCTGCTGACTGGTGTCGCTACGGGGCTGGGTCGGCCGATAAATAAACGACCGCCCCTCCGTGCGATGCGTAACCAGCCCTTTTTCCTCCATCGTCCGCAGAAACGCCTGTACCGTGTTTTGCACAATCGCAGCCTGGTCCCGCAAATCCTCGTACACCTCGCGAACCGTGGCTTCGCCCCGGTCCCACAAGACCTTGAGGATTTCCAGTTCGCGATCGGTCGGTTCCGTTTGAGCCATGCTCTCCTCCTGAAATTCCCGCTCCATGCCCCTGTCGCTTAATATGGTACACTTACCAAACTAAGCTTAATCATGTCAAGGAAATTCCTGGCGAATTCTTGGAAGGGGCCGTCAGCGGAGAAGCGATCAGCCGTTAGCTTTCTTAAGGCAGACGATTCGACGTTGGAAACGCCGCCTAGGGACAGCGCTATGGCTGGATTTCGCGAATGGAAACCTCGGCCGTGCCGGTGTTATCGGCCAACGCCGCGGGTGAATCGTTGATGCGCAGGTAGAGCGTGCCGTCATGGGTCGGCAACAACGTGCTGAAAAGGCCCACGTTATCGTATTGCAACAGGGCGCTGGTAACGTTCGGATCAACTTCGTCCGGACGGACGGCGGCTTGCAATATGCCCAACGGCGAACCGCGAAAATAATGGATCGACACGCCCCCTGGCTCGCTCCACCAGGCCTGGGGCTGTTGTTTTAATTGATACCGCCCGCTGGCCTCCACGCGGTAAGCCTTGTTCCGTTCCAGATGAATGCCCGTACTTTGCCAACCGGCATCGGCCGCTACTCTGACCGTTGCCCCCTTGGCGGGCAGCGGTTGGCCGGCCTCAAACCGCACCGCCATCCGCTCAAAGTCGTAGCCATAGTCAATATTGGCGACGAACACCTGCCATTCCTCCAGCAATTCGCCCCATTCGTCGCCGTAGGCTTCTTGCAGCAATTGGTTGAAATTGGACTGGCGGGCCTGGTGGAACATCTGGCGAAAGCGGTCGCGATAACGCGGGTGCCCGTCCAAAAACGCTCCGGCCCCCCACGACCACCCGTACGACTCGTTGACCAGATGTGCCCGCGGCCCCAGCGCCAGCACCTTGGGAAACGTCAGCCCTTGCCGCGCGGCGTAGGCGTCTTTGACCAGCTTGACCCGCCCCCACAGCGGTAATTCCTCGCGCGACTTGGGAAAATACCCGGTGGTCAATTGTCCGTCGGCCCATAAATGCGTGCCAAAATATTCGGCCATCCCTTCGTTGTACCAAGGCGGGGCCACGTCGCTGACGTGGGCAAACATGAAAGCGTGCGTCCCCTCGTGCAGCATTAAATGCCGCCGATAATAGGCATTGGGCTGCTCCAGCATCCAAAACTCACGGCCCCGCGTATAACCGGAGGGAAATTCGGGCAAGTCGTCGTCCCACAGCCCGCACAGCCAAAACCGCTGTTTATCCGCCGCCAGAAAGGCGGTCGCCCGCCAACCGCTGTCTTCGGTGATCTCAAAATACTTTTGCCATTGGGGGACAGCCGCATCGAACACGGCTGGCAATTCGTCCACATCGGGACCGGCAGGCAGATCAGTGAAGAGCGTTAAATACTGGCCCTTCAATTCGCGGATGCCTTGTTCGCTCAGCCGCTCCTTGTCGATGGGCCGCGTGGCAACCTGCGGCACGGGGGGCTTGATATTCCGCGAGGAGGCGTTCGGCCCGGCTCTGTCTGGGCCGTTTCCAATGGCATCAGCCAGCGGAGAATCGGGATCGACCAACGGCTTATCGACCCTTGGCTGGCGCGGGCGGACAGGCTTCTTGGGACGCGGTGCCGCTGTATCCCCACTCGCTGGGCCAACCGCGGACGGCTGGGGAGCGACCGTGGCGGGAGGCGCGGCATCCCCACAACCGGCCACGATCACCACCACCCAGGCAGCCAGGCACGAAAGCCCCTTGGGCATCATTGGTCGATCAAAAAAGAACTGCCGAGCCATAAGACCGCCGCATCGACGAATGCACCCCAACCACCAGGCCGCATGATCCTTTTCATTCTAACCAGACCGATCTTTCCTTGGCGAGCATGGCGTTAGTTGCGGAAACCCAAAGCAAACCAAAGGAGCGGCATCAGGGTCGGGTTGCTCCAGAAAGGTCTGGCCCTGTTGACCACGTTGCGCAGGCGGCCAGAAAACGGACAGGACGAGTCGCGGCGAACGATTGCATTGGCTATCTTGTGGCCATGAGAGAAGTTACGGAAATTCTAAATCGGCTCCAGGCGGGGGGTAATGCGGAAGCCCGCGAGCTATTTGAACTGATCTACGACGAATTGCGCAAGCTCGCGGCGGCCCGGATCGAGCGGGAACCGGCCGGACAAACCTTGCAAGCAACTGCCCTTGTGCATGAGGCTTACTTGCGGCTGGTCGATCAAGAGATTCCGCAATCTTGGGATTCTCGCGGGCATTTTTTCGCGGCTGCCGCCGAGGCGATGCGGAGAATCCTGGTCGAAAGCGCCCGCCGGCGAAAGAGCCTGAAACGAGGCGGCCACCTGACTCCGCGCGAATACAACGATTCACAAATCGCCGCTCCAGAAGAAGCGGGTGATGTAGAAGCCCTGCATGAGGCGCTGAATGAATTCGGCCAGGTTGATCCTCGCGCCTGCGAGTTGGTCAAGCTGCGCTGTTTTGCTGGCATGACGTTGGAACAGGCTGCCGAAGTGCTGGGCATTTCGCGCAGAACAGCCGCCCGCTTGTGGACTTATGCCCGCGCCTGGCTTCACCAGCGCCTGGGGCTTGGCTTGGGGCAAGAAGACTTACCGTGAAAAACCCAAAAAAAGTTTGGCACGCTTCAGCGTGAGATTTCGCATTGATGGATGGAAAAGGCGATTAAGACATGAAATACAGGAACCGCTCTGATGAACGAACGGAGCATATTTTGGGCCGCTCTCGAATGTAAAACGCCACAAGCCCTGTCCGCGTACCTGGATGAGGCATGCGGCGGTAATCAGGAGTTGCGCGGTCGAGTGGAGTCGTTGATTCAGGCCCATGTCGCCGGCAGCGGACCGGTTGACGCCCTGGCGGGGGGCGATGATCCGCGGGATTCCTCTTGGGGCGCTGGGCCGGCACCGCTGAAAAGAAATCAAATGGAAGAAAAGCTTGATTTGTCGTTCTTGGATCCCAGTTCCCAAACTGGCAGCATCGGAACTCTTGGTAACTACGAGATACTCGAAGTAATTGGCCACGGCGGCATGGGAGTCGTGCTCAAGGCGCAAGACACCAGGCTGCAGCGAATCGTCGCCATCAAGGTCTTATCGCCCAAGATTGCCGCCAACGTCGCGGCGAAACGGCGCTTCGAGCGGGAGGCTCAAGCCGCCGCCGCTGTGAGCCACGATCACATCGTCACCATCCATGCCGTGCAAGAACACCACGACTTGCCGTATATCGTGATGGAATGCGTCGTCGGCCGCTCGCTGCAGACCAAGATTGAAGAGACGGGCCCGTTAGAACTAAAGGAAATCCTGCGCATCGGCAGCCAGATCGCCTTGGGGCTGGCGGCGGCGCACAAACAAGGGTTGGTTCATCGCGATATCAAGCCCAGCAACATTTTGCTGCAGAATGGCATTCAGCGGGTCAAGATTGTCGACTTTGGACTGGCGCGCGCCGCGGACGATATCAGCATTACCCAGCCAGGACAGATCGCTGGCACGCCGTTGTACATGTCCCCCGAACAAGCGGAGGGAAAAACCGTTGACCATCGGAGCGACCTGTTTAGCTTGGGGAGCGTGCTCTACACCATGTGCGCGGGAAGGCCGGCGTTTCGGGCGGATAGCACCGTGGCGGTGCTTCGCCGTGTGTGCGATGACACGCCCCGTCCCATTCGCGAAATCAACCCCGAGTTGCCAGATTGGCTCGGGCAGATCGTTGGCAAGTTGCTCTTCAAAGCCAAGCAGGACCGTTATCAAACGGCCGCCGAATTGGCGGACCAATTGAGCTTGCACTTGGCCCGACTTCAAGAGCCGCGATCCGATTCGCATCTTGACCCAACCATAGCCCAACAAGCTCATCCCCTGGCCTCTCAATCCGGCGGCCTGGCACCGGTTTCGTCACGCCGGCGCGCGCGGTGGGCCGGCATGGGAGTAGCGCTGGGATTAGTCCTCGGAATGATTCCGCTTGCCTGGTGGTGGGGGTTGTTTGCCGTCCGTGACCCTTCGCCCGAGGGAATGTTCCATCCGGAGGCTTTAGCGCCACCATCTAGCGAGAGGCCATTGGCCGCGGCCGATAACGACCCGCGGGAAATCGTGCCTTCGGACGATGCTCCTCCCGACAGCCCTTTATCCGAAAACCAAGATTGGCCCGGCTGGCCAGCGGATGCTCCCGCTCCGGCGATTTCCCCGTTCACCAGGGAACAGGCGCAGCGTTACCAGGAAGAGTGGGCGGCCTACCTGCAAGTGCCGGTCGAATGGGAGAATTCCATTGGCATGAAATTCCGCCTGATCCCGCCAGGAGAATTCCTGATGGGCCTGTCCGAGGCCGATGTAGCTTCGGTCGTTGCCAACAAGAGAAATGAAAACGAATGGGAAGCACAATATCCTGGCGCCATGCCTCGGCACCGCGTGCGCGTGTCGCAGCCCTACTACCTGGGTACGTTCGAAGTCGCCCAGGGGCAATTCAACCAGGTTGCCGGCGTCAACCCGTCGTTTTACTCCGCGGCGGGAGAAGGCAAGCAACAGGTTGCCAAAGAGGATACATCAACGTTTCCGGTCGATTCGGTGTCGTTCATCAAGGCCGCGGAGTTCTGCGGCAAGCTTAGCCAACTCGAAGGACGAGAGCGCGCCTACTTCACCGGTGGCGCGACAGTCACGGTCTTGTCGGGCGGCGGTTATCGTATTCCCACCGAGGCCGAATGGGAATTTGCCTGTCGGGCCGGCACAACCTCTGGCTGGTCCGCCGCCGAACTAGAAAGCCAGTTGCCCAAGGCGGCCTGGTTCGCTGCAAACTCCGCCGGCCAAACACACCCGGCGGGCCAATTGCAGGCTAATCCCTTCGGACTGTACGACATGCACGGAAATGTCTCGGAATGGTGCCAAGACGTTTACAACGGGCGAACTTATCTCAATCGCCAATCGGGCATCACGACCGACCCTGTTGGCCCAGATGTCGGCAACCAGCGCGTGCTGCGCGGCGGCAGTTGGTATAGCCACTCTGGCCTGAGCCTGGCGGCCTTTCGATTGGTGCGAGATTCCACCATCCATCATCCCGACTGCGGCTTTCGGGTGGCTATCAGTGCCCAAGAGGTCCAGCAGTCGCCGATCTCCGTGGCGCCGCGGGTGGGCCTTAATCCGCAATCCATTCCAGAACACGAGCGGCTGCCGTGGCACCCTAGCGAACTCTTGGGGGTGATCGGCGCCCAACAGCGAGCCCATTGGGGCAGCGTGTCTTCCGTGGCGTTGTCGCCGGACAGCAAGCAGTTTTTGAGTTGCGGCGCGGATGGCTGCTGGTTGGAGACAGATGCCAGCCAGCCAGCCGAATGCATCACATTCGCCGAAAACCCACCCTCCTTCGCGTTGTATCACGAAGCGTTGGGCTTCCTCAGCGTCCATCGCGACGGACAGGTTCTGCGCTGGTTCACGGAACAGCCTTCGCGGCACGAAACGCTCTGGCGGGTGCCCGCCAACACCCGCGTATTGAGAATGTCTGGCGACGCCAAGACGTTAGCCGCTTGGGTGTTGCCAGAGACCGGCGGACAAACTTCCTTCGAGGGAGTGGGTGACACCGTTGTCATGGATCTGGCGGACAACGTGCCGCGAGAACGCTTCCGCGTCAGGGGGACGCGCCGACCGGCAATGACGCCCCAGAGAGACATGCTATTCGTCTATGACGAGGCGGCCAAAGAGTTACAGGTTTTCGATCTGCGCGAGCCAGAAGTGGTGCCCGCCAGCCGCATTAAGCCAAGTGCGCCAATCTGGCAGATGGAGTGCAAGGCAGAAGATCAACTCGTCACCCTGAACACCAACAATATTTTGGAGTTGTGGTCGGTGGAGGCGCACGCGTTGACACTTCTCGATTCGACCGACCCAGCCTTCTCCTTCGCGGGTTGCTTGGAAATCGCGGTCTCTGGTGATGGGCGACGCGTCGCCGCGCCCCACAAGGCTGGAGCGCGTGTGGTCGATATCGTCGATCGGCGGTTTGTGCCGTACCTGAAGGGAAATTTGGATGCCCACTACTTTTTGTCCAATTATGAAAGAGCAGCACTTTCCCAAGACGGGTCTACCTTGTTGATCGGACCCAGTGCAGCGCCAGTTCGCCGCTGGACGTTGGAGGCTAGCCAGGCCAAGGAGGCCGAATTTCAGGGCTATACCGTGGGAACGCCGAACCTGGTAACCTCGGGAGACGGTTCTCGAGTCGCCTCCCATAATAACTGGGGCAGCATTCGCATTTGGGGCTTGGACCAATCGCAGCCCGATTACCGGAAAAACCCGGAATGGAATCATGCGGGTGTGTTGGCCTTCAGCGATGACGGTCTGGCCGCTTGCGTCTCGGCTGGCCATCCTGAGTTATCGCTCTTTCGCGATTCTGGTGGAACCTGGGTAACGGCCAGGCTCTTGGATCAAAACGGCCAGGCGGCCAGCTTTTCCGGGCAGGGCCAGTTGGCGGTCGCCGCCGCGACCGGCGAAATAATACTCTACGATGTAACCAGCCGCCAACCCGACGAAATCGCGCGTTCACCCAGTTTGGGTTCGGAGATCGCCTTTCGCCAGATTGCATTTCAGCGGCCGGAAGGCCGGCTCGTCGCCATCACCTCGCCGCCGCAAGCCGCGCGAGAATTGGTATTGCGCGTCTTTGAGATAGACGGAACGACAATCCGTGAGGCCTATTCCAAAAAGATGTCCGACGTAACCGCGGTTCTCGGCCGATTCGGCACGCACGCGGCCGTCTCCTATCGCGATGGTTTGGTCGAGATCTTTAAGGTAGGGCCGGCCAGCCTGACCAAAGCCAAAGAGATAAGGCTTGGCGCCAATCCTGTCGCTGTCGACTTGTCGCCGACCGGTTCTCACCTGTTGGCCGTTGGTCCTCCGAGCGAGGTAGGTGTCTTTCGGTGCGAGGATGCTCTCCGTACCACCCACTGGGAGTTTCCTGGCGCGGTCTGGAACGCCGCATTTCTCGGCGATAGCGGCTGCATCGTGACGGCCAATTCCAATCGAACCGCGCTAGTGCTTCGATATGAAATGGGTG
This sequence comes from Pirellulales bacterium, assembly GCA_050247075.1. Taxonomy (GTDB): domain Bacteria; phylum Planctomycetota; class Planctomycetia; order Pirellulales; family JBFWUW01; genus JBFWUW01. The sequence goes on from JBFWUW010000037.1 coordinate 22,221, forward strand.
AAAGCGGAGTTCACGGGAACGCCCAACTTAGGAAGCCCCCGACGGCCGTTCCAGCGGTTACCCCTTCGCCGTGAGTCCTTGATTTCGCTGAAAGATACAGTGCGACAACAACGGCGGCGCGGCGGCCATTGTCGCGGTTGGATGCAACAACCGCTGGCCGGGAACTTTCCCAGCCAGCGGTCCTCGATCCTTCTCACAACAAATTCACCACCCGGTCGGCCAAGCCGCGCTCGCCCAGGACGACCTTCAGATCGGAGTGGATGGCGATCTTTTCCAACACCTCCAGCTCCCGCAGCCGCATCAGGGTTGGGTTGTCCTGCAACAACCGGGCCGTGTTGACTTGGCTGCGCATGGCGGCCGTCTCCTCGCGGCGGACGATGAGGTTGGCCTCGGCTGCCTTTTTGGCTTCCGTGACCTTGTTCATCAGATCCTTCATTTCGCCCGGCAGGATGATGTCGCGGATGCCGACCGCGGCTACTTCCAGGCCCAATTCGGCCGCGCGGCGGCGGACTGCCTGGTGCAGTTCGTCAGCCACGGCATCCTTGTCGGCCAGGAAGGCATCCAGATCGCGCGCGCCGATCACGGCCCGCAACGCCAACTGGGCGTCGCGGTACAATGCCTGGCGAACGTCCTCGGCCGCGGTTACGGCCTGGCGGGCGTCGGACACGCGATACGTGACGACGGCGTTCAGGCGTAGCGTGACTTTGTCGGCCGTCATGATCTCCTGGCCGCCAACGTCCAACATTGCCTCGCGCAGATCGACCGGAACCAGCTTGATCTGGGCCATGTTCTTCCAAAAGGCGTAGCGGCCCGGCGGCAGCGTCTCGATGTACGCGCCGTCGCGGAACAATACTCCCTGGTGGCCCTGATCAACCTGGCATACCTCCAGCAGCCGTTCGACCAAGGACGAGCGGGCAATCATCGGCAGATCGGCATGTTCAAACCGTGCGCCGCGGGCGTCGATGATTTCCACCTTCACCTCGCGTAGGTCGCTCCAGTAGGTAAACAGACCCGGCGGCAGCACATGGCTGAAACGGCCGTCGATCCAGACCAAGGCCCGCTGGTAGTCCTTCAAATCGACCACCACGGCGCGGCCGGCGAGCTCGCCCGAGCGAACGATCACGTCCAACTTGTCGTGGACCAGCCACGGATCGCGGCGCGAGGCAATCTGTACGCGCACCTTGCCGAATGGGTCGAACAGCCAGTGACGGCCTGCGGCCAGCAGGCCGCGGAACTCGCCATCGCGGAACAACAGGCCGCACTCGTAATTGCAAATCTTGATGTGCTTGAACAGTAACATGGCTTGGCTTCTTTCTTGCGTTCAAGAGGGCCCTTGGGAGGCGAAACGAGTTGCCGATCACATGGTGGATTGCGGGGCTGGCTTGAGTTAAGGCCTTCCGATGCCGCCGGGCGGCCGCGCGAGTGCCGGGCCACGCGGCCCAAGGGCCGCGCTGCGCCGACAAGCCGGGACCGCCCGCGTTTCACGGGGTGGCAAAAGCGGTATCCGCCCAGCCGCAGGGCAATCTTGCATGCCGCCTTGGGGCGTGGCCGCCCACCCGCGCCTTCAACCGCAAGCGGTCGAAAAGCGAGAGAAAGGCGGTTTAGCGGTCCGCGGCCGATTGGCAAATAGCTCACCTCCCTTGGGCGTTGATGTTGGCACTTGCGTGCCGCGAGCGGTTTGTAGCCGCCTGATGGTGCGGGAGTCGAACCCGCGACTTCCAGTTGAAAACTGGTGCTCTACCCACTGAGCTAACCGGTCGAATGCCGCCATCGTCATAACCCGAATCACGGAACGCCGCGAGCTAACGGGAGATAACCCGAGTTCGCTGCGCCGCCGGCCCGACGGCATCAACAGCAAAGACGCGGCGGAAGGGGAACGGGTTCGCGGGGAAGGGGGAGAAAAGGCAGAAGGATGAAGGCGGAAGGACGAAGAAGAGTGGTTGCCGTGGGGTTGTAGAAATGGGATGGAGCTTGATAATGCCGGTGGTTCATGGTCGCCGGATCTTATGCATTTAAGGAGATTGTCATGCCATTGCTGGTTGTTGGTTCGGTGGCCTTGGACAGCGTTGAGACACCTATGGACAAGCGCGATGACGTGCTGGGGGGCTCGGCGGTTTTTTTCTCGTACGCGGCCAGTTACTTTACGGGCGTGCGGCTGGTGGGCGTGGTGGGGGAGGATTGGCCGGCCGAGCATTCGCAGTTGCTGCAAACGCGGGGCATTGACACGTCGGGCCTGCATGTGGTGCCGGGTGGCAAGACCTTCCGTTGGCGCGGCAAGTACCTGCCCAACATGAACGACCGCGAGACGCTGGAAGTCCACCTCAACGTGTTTGAGACCTTCGACCCCGTACTGCCCGACGATTACCGCCGCAGCCAGTTTTTGTTCTTGGCCAATGGCTCGCCGATTGTGCAGCTTAAGGTGCTGGAACAGGTGCCGGGGGCCACGCTGGTGGTGGCCGACACGATGGACCTGTGGATTAAGATTCAACATGCCGAGTTGATGCGGCTGTTCAAACGGCTGGACGGGCTGGTGCTGAACGATTCCGAGGCCAAGCTGCTAACCGGTGACGACAACCTGGTACGGGCGGGGCACGCCGTCCGCAAGATGGGGCCCAAGTTCGTCATCATCAAAAAGGGGGAGCACGGCGCGATGTTCTTCAGCGAGCATGAGACTTACGTCATGCCGGCGTTTCCCACGGCGGACGTGATTGATCCAACCGGGGCGGGCGACAGCTTTGCCGGAGGCATGATGGGCTACCTGGCCGAGCAAGGCAACTTTGAGCCGCAAACGCTGAAGACGGCCATGGCCTACGGCACGCTGGTCGCCAGCTTCAATGTGGAGGACTTCAGCCTCGACCGTCTACGAAAGATTGACCGCGCGGATATCGACCGCCGCATGAAAGAATACCGGCAGATGCTGAGCTTTTGAGGCGCGGAATTGATCTCCCTCTCCCTCTGGGAGAGGGCCGGGGTGAGGGTTTGGTTGATGGCGGCTATTTCGGCACATCTCCCTCTCCCCAACCCTCTCCCGGAGTACCGGGAGAGGGAGCCTGAAGCAGAAGTTATTTCGGTACCCAACCATACGATTTCAATTGTCGCCGGCATATGCGCGGGCAGTCATTCCGGGATGGGGGCTGACCGGCGAATGGTGGTCGCCCCTTCCCACACCGCTTCATCGGTGGCGGGGTCATACGTCAGCACGCGATGGGCGCTGCCGGCGGCGGGAGCCTCGTCGATGGTCGGCAGCCAGCGGCGATGATCGGCGATGATACGCTCGTAGGCGGCATCGTCGGCCAGATTGGTCCATTCGCGCGGGTCGGATTGCAAGTCGTACAATTCTTGGCTGCCGTCGGCGTAGTGGATATACCGCCAGCGCTGGCTGCGAACCGCATGGTTGCCACGGTTGTGCGAGGTAATGGCCGGCTTTTCGCGCGGCGCGTCGGCCTGTTGCAGTTGCGGCAGCAGGCTCTGCCCTTCCAGCCCATCGCTCGGCGGCAGATGGCTCAGTTCGACCAGCGTGGGATAAATATCGAGCAGTTCGGCGGGCTGCGTGCAGCGTCCGCCGGCTGCCACGCCCGGTCCGGCAAAGATCAATGGCACGCGGGTGGAGCGTTCCCACAGCGTGTTCTTGCCGGTAATGGCCTTCTCACCGAGGTGCCAGCCGTGGTCGCCCCACACCACGACAATGGTGTTGTCGGCCAGTCCAGCCTGGTCGAGCGCCTCTATCAGGCGGCCGACTTGCGCATCAACAAAACTGGTGCAAGCCAGGTACGAGCGAACGAGATTGCGCCATTGGCCGTTGTCACGAACCCACTTCAGCCGCGGTTCTGGCAGATTCCAATGCAAGTACCAGGAAAAACGGGGCGTGTCTTGGCGGTCGTTGTCCTGGATCGCTGGCAGCAGCGTATCATCATCGGGATAAAGATCGAACCATTTTTGAGTGGCATAGCACGGCACATGTGGCAGAAAAAAGCCAGCAGCCAGAAAAAACGGCTGGTCGCGCGGGGCAGCCGCAATTTGCTCGGCCGCCCAGGTGGCTACCTGGTAGTCGCCTTTGTCCTGGTCGCGGTGTGGAAAAACGCCCCAGTCCATCAGCGGATGATTGCCCATCGGCGTGGGCGGAATGAGCTTGTCCGGCGGTTTGGCGCCAATGCCGCCGAACGGTCCCCATCCGTCAAACTCGCTGGCTCGCTGAGCAGGGCCGCCGGCATCTCCATGATAAATCTTGCCGGTCGTTAGAGTCCGGTAGCCGTGCGCTTGGAAGTATTGTGGCAAAGTCACCCGGTCGCTCCATCTGTCGAGCGTGCGAAACCAGGGGGCCAGGCCATAGATGCCAGTGGTGGTGGGGCGCAGTCCAAGCATCAGGCTGGTCCGCGAAGGGTTGCACAACGGGGCTTGGCAGTGGGCATTAAGAAACACCGTGCCGCCCTCGGCCAGCCGATCGAGGTGGGGCGTTTTGGCTAATGGGTGGCCGCCCAACGCCCCGACCCAATCGTTCTGGTCGTCAATGGCAATGAACAAGATATTGGGCGGGCGCGGCGGTTCGGCGGAAATTGCCGTGGCATGAGAGTAGCACGCCAGCAGAACCAGAGAGGCCACCAGCCGTCGGCATCGAAGCAGATTACGCACGGCGAAGAGCCTTGTAGATTGAGGGAGGCAATTCGATCCCGCGCTGGCGGTGCCTGCTTACAAGCGCTCCGGCACGTATTCGTGGTCGCGCTTGCGAAGGACCGTGGCGGAGATGACACGGTCAGGCTCCGTGGTTTTGCGGGTTTCGTCATCCATCCGTTTCAGCTTGGCCAGCACATCCAGCCCGTCGATAATACGGCCAAACACGGTATGCTTGCCATTCAAGCCAAGCGCCGGTCGAAAACTCAGAAAGAACTGAGAGCCGCCGGTGTCCTTGCCGGCATGGGCCATGCTGATGCTGCCGCGAAAATGCTCGCGATGGTCCTCGCGGCCGCATTCACACGCGATTTTGTAGCCAGGACCGCCGGTGCTGTTGCCGAGTGGATCGCCACCTTGCGCGACGAACGATGATTCCACGCGAAAGAACGTCGTATCGTTGTAGTATTTGTCCTCCACCAGACGGACAAAGTTGGCCACGGTGTTGGGGGCCTGGTCCTCAAAGAGTTCCAGTGTCATGTCTCCCTGGGTCGTGTGGAGCAAGACTCGCGGAAGATCGCCCGCCTCGGCATCGGCCGCGCGGAACTCTAGTTCGCGCTGCCAGGCCTTGGTCACGGCGGCGGCTTGGCTCAAATCGCGCAACGCGGCTTCGCCCAAAACACTTTGCTCGGCGGGCAACTTCATCGTCTCGGCATCGCGCTTCAGTTTTTCGGCCGCCAGCTTGAGGTATTTTTCAGCCCGTTCTCCGTCGGCCAATGCAAAGGCAACCCGCCCCGCCAGCTCGTAGATTCCCTCGTCGAGCGGCTCGCGCGTCTCCAACGGTTCCAGCAGTTCCTGGGCAAGCTCGTAGTCGTCCTTGAAGGCGGCGGCAGCGGCCGAGAACATCATGAACTTGTCGAGATCATCCCGCCGACTGGCGCCATTGTGACTAAGGGCCTTGGCCGCCTCGGTCATCTGAACGACCATTTCGTCGCCGGCGGCCAGTTTTTCATCGTACTCGCGCCGCAGCCCGTCCCGAGCAGACTCTGACGCCGTCAAGAAGGCCAACTGCAGTTGGTGCAGTTCGAGAACAAGGGACTTCCATTCGGCATACAGACGGTCGAACCGGGCCTCTTGCGCCGCGGCGGACAAACTTGCCGCGGGATCGGCTGCCTTAACCGTCAAGCCGCCCCATGCGGCGGCCAATAGCAGGCAGCCAGCCAGGGGGCACCATATCCACCGCGACTTTGTTGGTCTATGCATGGCAGTTGGCGGTCAAACCGATCAGATCAAACCTTTGCGGCAGTGGGCATATGCCAAGAACGGCGACTCACTCCGGCTTCTCTGCGGCTCCCTCGTCGGCAACCTTTTTCGGCACGTATTTGTGGTCGCGCTTGCGAAGCACGGTAGCCGTTTCGATGACGTCAGGCTTGGGGCCGCCAGGGAATTGAGGATTAACGCGTTGCAAGTCCTTGAGGACTTCCATGCCCTGAATAACGCGGCCAAAAGCCGTGTGCTTGCCGTCGAGGTGGCCGGTGGGGCGGAAGGTCAAGAAGAACTGCGATCCGCCGGTGTCCTTGCCGGCATGGGCCATGCTCAAGGTGCCGCGGAAGTGCTTGCGATAGTCGTCCCGGTAGCATTCACACGCAATGTGATAACCGGGGCCTCCCGTGCCGTTGCCTTCAGGGTCTCCCCCTTGAGCCATGAAGCCGGGCAGAACACGATGGAACGGCAACCCGTCGTAGAACTTCTTTTCGACGAGGTTGATAAAGTTCGCCACGCTGTTGGGTGCCTGGTTTTCAAACAGCTCGATGGTGATATCGCCCTTGCTGGTAGCCAGTTTGACGCGAGGCAGGTCATCGGCTTTGGCCTCGGCCGCTCGGATATCTTGCTCTTTTGCCCATTCCTCGCGAAACTCGGGCAGCAGGGCCAGCGTGACCTTGCCGTCTTCCTCCAGTGCCTTGAGTTCCTTGGCTTGCTTCAACTCCGATTCAGCCAGGTCCAAGTCTTCCATATTGAAAGCCGCGGCACCAATCGCCTGGTGGATCGCGGGATTCTCAAAGCCTCCCTTCACCAGCAATTGCCCCAAACGGACAGCCTCTTCGTAATCGTCCCCTTCGATCGACCGGCCAATCCTCTCCGCCAAGAACTGCTCCGCCTTTTTGTTAGCCTTGGGATCTTTGAGGTACAGCTTTTCGATCTCTGGCTGCAAGTCAACCAACAAGGCAGCCCGTTCATTGATCGCCGCGGCCAGCCCTTGGTACTTCTGGACAATCGCCGGCCGGTCAGCCTCCTTGGCCTTGCGGAACTCGCCTTCTAGCTTGCCGATCTCGCCCGCGATCTCCAGGGCCTCGTCGTAGATTTTCTCAAAGTCGGCGATCGAAGGAGGCACCACCTCGCCCTTTGGCTTTGCAGCGGCCGGTTTGGCCGGGGCGGGTTTCTTGGCGGGCTGCTGCTCGCCTTCAGCGGCGTGGGCGGACACAAACGGGCTGAAACCAACGACATAGCACAAGCCACACGTCAAAGTAAATTTTCGAACGGCGGTCAACATAATTGCACCCAAGAATGGTTGGTCGAAGGACGTACTTGCATTGCAAAACAGAGTCGGACGAGCGCGGCGGGGCGCAGCCCAAGACCGAGCTTTAGCGTACCATACACCTGTTACGATTTGCAGGGGCTGTCGGTTCGCTCCTCCGTTTTGTCGGAGGCGTTTCCAATGCCGAAAACGTAGGAGGCGTTTCTAACGCCGATGCTTCATGGTTCACCGCCCGCGCCGCCAAGGCTCCAGCACCGATCCGGCTTCCGCCGACATGGGAAGTGTGCGGATCGTCGGCGGAACGTTTCGCGGGCGGCGGCTGGAATATAGCGGTGATCTACGCACCCGGCCGATGAAAGACCGGGTTCGCGAGTCGTTGTTCAACCTTCTGCCCGACGACTTGGGGGGGCTGGCCGCCTTCGACCTGTTCGCCGGGACGGGCGTGTTAGCCCTGGAGGCAATCAGCCGGGGGGCTGAACAGGCCATTTGCATCGAACAGCACATGCCGACCGCCGAGTTGATCCGCCGCAATGCCAGGTTGCTCGAGATTGAAGACCGCGTTTTGGTCGCGCCCGCGAATACCTTCCTGTGGATTCGCCGCTTGGCCGAGGGACGCCTGGCCGCCGCGGAACTCGCACCGCTTAAGGGACCGTGGCTGGTGTTTTGTTCACCGCCTTATGCTTTTTACGTTGAGCGGGCCGACGAGATGCAACGGATGCTGGCACGCCTTGTCGAGGCGGCCCCATCGGGCAGCCGGTTTGTCCTGGAAGCCGACGACCCAGCGCACATCATCGCCAGCCCGCTGTTGGAACCGTGGGACATTCGCACCTATCCGCCCGCCGTGCTAGCGTTTTCCAAGAAGCCGTAGCAACATGGCTCTCGCCATGTGTGCTTGAATAGCGTTTGATCCTCGATGCCTGGCAACCTAATCCGCGGGGGATAGCGAAATCACCCATCGAGCCAGCACGGCGGGAGCCGTACCGGTTAGGTTTTTCACCCTGTATTACAAGGAATCCTCAAGATGTCACGGTATGTGGTCGATAAAGGCGACTGTTCGCGGCATACGATTTTTCCCGGCGTCCAGATTTTCACGACTTATGGCCAGCATTCAATGCTATCGCTGGTCGAGTTCGAGCCGGGAAGCATCGTGCAAGAACACAGCCATCCCCATGAGCAACTCGGATTGCTGCTAGAGGGGGAACTGCAATTCACCATCGGCGGAGAACCGCACCGCGTATTGCCCGGCATGATGTGGCGAATTCCTGGCGGGGTAAAGCACAGTGCTGTCGCCGGATCCGCCGGAGCCAAGGCTTTGGACACGTTCTACCCGATTCGCGAGGACTACAAGTGAGCGCCAGCCGTGCCTGTCTCAGCCTGTTCGTTGCCTGCCTGATCGGCACGACGGGCTGCTCGACAATGAGCGCATGGCGTGCGGTCTCCTCTGAGCCAGCCGGGGCCTTCAAAAAGCTGCGAGTTACGTACCGCGCCGATAGCGAGCAGATTAAGGCGGCCTGCGCGGCCCCGCCCAGTGAAGGGCAACTTGTTTCGTACCAAGAGCCTGCCACGCCCCTGCCGGACAACACCATTTCGACTTTGGAGATTGTCTACCCGCACCCCAACGGTGTGCCCGGGATGGCGCTGGTGCAGGTGAAGATTGAAGCCCGCGGCCAGACCGAAAACCCCGCTCAGCCTTCGAGTTCGGCGTTCAAAAGGTTTTGGAACCGCACTCGCGACGAACTGCCGGGACTCAAGGGGACCGGTTGGACCCAAGAACGATGGGTGGTGGACATGCCGCGCGAGGATGTCGAGCGTCTGGTGGCATCACTCCGTTCGCAGGGTTATTTTACGAAAGATAAAGTCGCCACCGCCACCACGTCACTAGCGGCGACGATCGACGGCACCAAAACTAATAAGCGCTGGCGGCAAACTCGAGAGTTGGATGAACTCATCACCCACGTGCGCACCGACGGGCGGCTGGTGTCATCGGCCGTTCCACCCAAGGCTGGCTTAGGCCAAGACAATCCCACATTGGCACGGCTAAAGAAAGCCACGACGCTGCAAGCTTATCGCGATCTGCTATCGCGTGATGCGGTCCGCGGGCGGCCCGCGGACACTCCCGCTGAACCGGAAGTGGTTCGCCTGCCGGATGTGAGCGAAACGGTAAAGAGGTAGCCACACTGCTTCCGCCATGCCGGCCGACATCTACCGTGAATTACTTCCTACGGGACCGGGCAGAATCAACCGCGGCTGTTGGCGGGCCGTGGCGGGCGTTTCTTCCTCCTCCGCGTCAGTCGGCTCCAAATCGAGCGGCGCGGGAACTTGGATTGTCAGCAGGCGACCGGCTCGTTCGACCAGCACGGGCATCGGCCGCGGCTGATCGAGCAGCAAGCGGTGGAACTGGTCGCTCGTGTGAAAGGCCTTGCCGCCGACCTCATAGACGCGATCGTTTACCAACAGGCCGGCATCGTCGGCCGGAGACCCTGGCACAACACGCGTGAGGGTGGCGGCCCCCGGCTCGGCATCGTCTAGCCGCCAAGTCACACCCACCCGCACCGGTGCGCCGGTCGGACGGACGCGGACCGTGAGGGGTTCATCCTGGCCGCGGCGTTGCACGGCAAAGTCGAGTGGTCCCCGCGCGGCCAGCACCACGCGTCGAAACACTTCACCGTCGTGCAAATCGCGATTGCCCACGCGAAGGAGCCGGTCGCCAACCTGGATGCCGGCGATCGACGCGGCCGATTTAGGCGTTACGCCCGTCACACGAATGCCGGGTTCTTGGCTCGGTTGCGGATCCCACTGCACGCCCATGCGGCCGGGCAACGGCCCCAAGGGGCGTTCTTGCAAGATTTGCGACTCGGGTGTTTCGTGTCGCGAGGCCGCGCGAAATTTCGGCAGACGCTCGGCATTGGCCAGTGAGCAAGTGGTTAAAAACATCAATCGCGACACGCGCTCCAAGCCGGGGATGTCCAGCTTTTCCGCATCGTCACTGGGCCGATGGTAGTCGTTATGCAATCCGGTATGCAGCATCAGCACCGGTATGTTTTTGGCAAAGAACGAATAGTGGTCGCTGTCTTCCTTCATGGTCCAAGTGAAATCGAGCAGCAAATTGAGCTGCTCGTTCTGAAAACTGACCAATTGGCGGAAACCGGGTGCGGTGCGGCTTCCCAGAATTTCCACCCGTTCGCCACGTAGCCGGCCGATCATGTCGGCGTTTAGCATGGCCACGATGTGCGACAGCGGAATGCTGGGATGTTCCAGCCAATGTTTCGACCCTAATAAGCCCGCCTCTTCGGCATCCCAAAAGGCGAAGAGAATCGTTCTCCGCGGAGCCTCGGGAAGCTTCTTGCAAGCTTCTATGACTTCGACCAGTCCGGCGGTGCCGCTGGCGTTATCGTCCGCGCCGTTATGGATGTGGCCGATCGGCCCAAAACTGTTCTGCTGATTTCCGTATCCGACATGGTCATAGTGTGCCGAGACGACGACCACCTGCTCTTGCAGCAGCGGGTCCGAACCTTCCAATTTGGCCAGAATGTTGCGGGAGTTGCCGTTGAAGGGCTGAAAGTAGCTGCCGTCGGCGGCACCACCGGCCAGGCCCAAGCGTTGGAGCTCCTTGGCCAGGTAAACGCTGGCCGCGCGTCCGCCACGACTCCCGGCCTCGCGCCCCTCAAAGGTGTCGTTGGACAACAGCACGGCGTGGCGCTTGAGATCACCTGTCGTGATCGACTCCATGGCCGCATTGAGCACGGTGTCGCCACCGCTCGCCCGATGCGTCTGGCCAATAACCGCCAATGCAACCAACAGCAACGCCATCGGGCGGCCCGGCCGGGCCGTACGCAAACTCAGCTTCATGGTGGCAATTCCCAGGAAAGTTGCGAGACGAAGTTCTCGACGCCGCCCTTCCGCTGAGGCAGCCACTCTGCCGGCGTCACTGGACAGCCGGCCAGTCCCTATCTGTCATCATCATACGCGGCATACAAGGTAGTATCGATACCAACCACGCCAGACTTGCGTTGTCCTTGGCCAAACCAAGTCTGGTGATACCGGCTGTAACGATTGTTACGGCTAAAGTACCAAAGCACTAGCATTTACATCGGCTTATCCAGTAACATATAGGCCGGTGTTGATCGGCCACTCCGCGGTTGTGGGAGATGGAACAACGATGCTTCGCATCTTGGGATCACGACGAGAACTATGTAACGGTGTTAGCCGCCGCGAAATGCTGCGCGTTGGCGGCTTGGGCCTGGCTGGCCTAGGTTTGCCCGATCTGCTGCGGTTGCAAGATGCGGCTGCTAGCGATGCAGTCAATCGCCCCGCATCGTTTGGCCGGGCCAAGTCGATCATCTTGATTCATTTGTATGGCTCGCCCAGCCAACTGGAAACAGTCGATCCCAAGCCCGACGCTCCGGTGGAAATCCGCGGCGACTTGGGCTGTATCGACTCCAGCCTGCCGGGCATGCGCGTGGGCGAGTTGTTGCCGAATCTGGCCAAGGTCATGGATCGCACGACGATCCTTCGCTCGTTGACTCATCCTTATCCGCTGCACGGGGTGGCCTTTGCCTTGACGGGAGTGCCGGCAATTGACGTAGCGATGGAGCTCAACCCGCGTGATTCTCGGCACTGGCCCTACTTTGGATCCGTGGTCGAATACATCGACCGCGTTCAAAACCGGCCTGTTGCCAAACACCCCATTCCGCAAAACATGTTGTTGCCGTGGGCCTTTAGCACCCAACGCGTGGGCGAAGTGCCGCGGGCCGGTCCCTATGCCGCGTTCTTGGGGGCCGAATACAATCCGGTTTCGACCGAGTTCGTGGGGACGGCCACCAAAAAGCTTCGCCGCACCTTGGCCGATAAGGTCCACGACGATAACGATCCTTATATCGGCCTTAGTCCCGACAGCCACTTTGTCGTCCCAAGTGCCACGCAGCTTTTGCCAGAGCTTACGCTCGACCGGCTCAACGGCCGCAAGTCGCTGCTGGGCCAGTTCGAGGAAGCCCGCGCCGCGTTGAACGGAATCGCTGGCGGCGGCAAGCAAGACCGCTACCAGCAGATGGCCTATTCGTTGCTGGAATCCGACGCTTTGCGGACTTCGCTCGACATCCGCCAGGAGCCAGAATCAACCCGTGCCCTGTACGGCTCAACCTTGATGGGACAGTCGTGCCTTGCCGCCCGGCGTTTGGTGGAGGCAGGCGGCCGCGTGGTAAGCGTTTTTTGGGACGAGTTCGGCCTGGCCGGCAGCGGTTGGGATACGCACTGGAATCACTACCCGCGAATGAAAGAAGAACTTTGCCCCGGCCTCGATCAGGCTTGGTACGGGCTGATCACCGACTTGGACCAACGCGGGCTGTTGGACGATACGCTGGTGGTCTGTACCAGCGAACATGGCCGCACGCCGCAGATCAACCAGGCGCAAGGGGGGGGCCGCGACCACTGGTCGCGGGTTTACTCGGCCATGTTAGCGGGGGGCGGCATCGCGCGGGGTCGCGTGGTAGGTGCCTCCGACAAGCATGGCAGCGACCCGGCCGACTTGCCGCTTTCCCCCAAGGATATGCTGGCCACGATGTACCATTTGCTGGGGATCGACCACCATACCATCGTCCACGATGCCCTGACCCGGCCGCTTCCCTTGGTCGAGGGGCAAGTGATTCAGCACGCGCTGGCGTAAGTTGGACGGATCGGCGTCAACCATGCAAATCGTCGCCCGCGGCACCATCTACGATGCGACCGATGCTCCGCCTCACGAGCGGATCGCCTATTTTACGGCGCTCAGCCCTCTGCGGTCGGGTGCCATGCTCTGTTCGTTTCAATTGGGGCCGGGCAAGCATTCGCCCCACTCCACGATTGGCCTCTGCCGCTCCGACGACCGGGGAGATTCCTGGCAGCGCCAGCCGTATGAATTCCGACGGGTGATTGACGGCGCACCTGGTTCGCTGGCCGGGGCGGAACTTGTGGAAGTCGAGCCAGGACGGTTGTTGCTGTTCGCCACCTGGTACGACCGCAGCGACCCCGACCGCCCATTGTTCGACCCGGTGACGGAAGGCATTCTGCGCGGCAAACAGCTCTACGCGGTTTCCTCTGACGAAGGCCGCACCTGGAGCGATTGGCAAGAAATCGCCACGCCCGGCCTGACCGGCCGCGCCACGACCGGCCCGTTGGTGCAATGGCCCGACGGCACCATCGCGTATTGTTTTGAGAGTTTTAAGGATTATGACGACCCGCGGCCCAGCCGCCACGCGGCTTGGATGTTGGTCTCCCGCGATGGCGGACGAACTTTCTCTCAGCCACTGAGGGTGGCCAAACACCCGGACGACAAAATCTATTACTGGGACCAGCGGCTGACGCCGGGCCGACGGCCGGCGGAATTCGTGGCGCTTTTTTGGACCCACGATCTGCCGAACCAGCGGGACTTGCGCGTGCATATCGCCCGAGGAAAGGTAACGCCCGCGGCTGTGGCAGGCGTGGAAACTATGTCGATCGAGGTCGAAACACCCAGAGAAACGACGATTCCCGGCCAGATCGCCGCGCCACTGCTGCATGGCAATCGCCTGCTGGCATTTGTCGTCGACCGGGCCCGTCCGGGTACGATGAGGCTTTGGTCGTCGTCCGACGACGGCGCAACCTGGCCGGAAGGGGGCTGTCTGACTATTCACACCCACGAGGAACGCGCCGCGCTATCCCAAGGGCAAGAAAACATCGACTTCAAGCAGTACTGGGAAGACATGGGTAAATGGAGCTTTGGCCACCCGGCGCTGCGGCGCTGGGACGACCAGCATGTATTGGCCGCGTGGTACGCCGGTACGCCGCAAACCATGAGCATTCACTGGGCCAGGGTGCGGGTGGAATGACGCGCGTGCCGAGCAACACTCGCCGTGTTCAGCAAATCGACCGAGGGAAATACGGCCTTGTGTGCTATCATTGAATTGGAGGTCGATCCATGTCTGTCGTCGAGAAGTCCTTTATCACGCCACAAGAGTACCTGGCGCGCGAACGCGCGGCGGCGTTTCGCAGCGAGTATTATCGCGGCGAAATGTTTGCCATGTCGGGTGCCAGTTGGGAGCACGCGCTCATCAAGGACAACCTGGCCCGCATCTTGGGCAATGAACTGGCTGGCGGGCCATGCCGGGCTGTTACCAGTGATCTGCGTGTGAAAGTTGACGAGAGCGGCCTCTATACGTATCCCGATTTGTTGGTTGTGTGCGGAGAACCGCGGTTCGAAGACAACGTGTTTGATACGCTGCTCAACCCTCGTATCTTGATCGAAGTCCTTTCCGATTCGACCGAGAAATATGATCGTGGTGAGAAGTTTGCCCAATACCGGCGGATTGAATCGCTACAAGAGTACGTGATGCTCTCGCAGACTCAGCCGCTGGCCGAGCGATTCGTACGGCAGCCGGATGGCTCCTGGCTGATGACCGCCGTTCCGGGGCTGGACCAGGCGTTCACGTTCGGTACCATTGCCGTCACCGCTTTCTTGGCGGAAATTTATGCCGGCGTCCGATTTGCCGAAAGGCCGGCACGGTAGCCGCTTCGTCGCCGGTTTCCCTCCGGCGGACGATATTCTCTTCGGCCCGCAATTTCTTTTTTTGGCACCTTTGCGGACGGGCCTGTTTGCGTGACAATGGCCCGGTTCTTGAACCGCATTCTCCCGCCAGTCCCGACTTTGTTTGCTTCAACGAAGGAAACCCGTCCATGCCCCGCTTTCCGCTTGGCATTATGTCAACCTGCGTCGTCCCCTGGGACGAGCAAGGTGAGATGATGGAGGACCTCTTCCGCCATCAGGTCCGCGAGAGCGTTCGCGGCACCAAGAACTTGTACGTCTTCGGCACGGCCTGCGAGGGCTACGCCGTCACCGACCGGCAGTTCGACCGCGTGACAACGGTGTTTAGTGACGAAATGCGCAAGTGCGGCGCCGAGCCGATGATTGGCGTGATCGGCCTATCACTGCTAACAATCATCGAACGCATCGCCCGCTGCCGCGAGGCGGGCGTGAAGTTGTTTCAGATCTCGCTGCCGTCGTGGGGCGCGCTGGCCGAGAGCGAGGTCTTCACGTTCTTTCGCGAGGTCTGCGGCCGTTTCCGCGACTGCCGCTTTTTGCACTACAACCTGATGCGGACCAAACGGCTGGTGACGGGGGCGGAATATGCCCGGTTGGCGGCCGAACATCCCAACCTGGTGGCAACCAAGAACAGCACCGACAGCATCACACGCGTGCATGACCTGATGAAGCAGGCTCCCGATCTAACGCACTTTTTAGACGAAAGCGGCTACACCTACGCCAGCCAGATCGGCGAGTGCGGGCTGCTGGCCAGCGTGCCGGTCATCAACTGGAAGTTCTGCCAGGAGTTTTTCGACGCTGGCCAACAGCGCGATACCAAACGCATGCTGGAACTGTACCAGGAAGTCTGCGACATTACCGGCGGGCTGATGCAATCGGTCAACCACGCCTCCTTCATCGACGGCGCGTACGACAAGATGCTGTGGAAGTTCACCGACCGCCGCTTCCCGCTCCGTCTGCTTCCGCCCTACGAATACGCCAGCGAAGAGTCGTTCGGAAAGTTCGTATCGTTCGTCGAGAAGAACTACCCGCACTGGGCGGGAAAGTAGTTTTCGGTTTTCATCCCTCATACCTCATACCTCCCAATGTCCACTCTCCGCATCGGCCTCATCGGTTCCGGCTATATGGGCCGCAGCTACGCTGAGTGCATCAAGAAATATACGACGGGCGGCCAACTCGCGGCCATTACAGGCGGCAGCCGCGGGCCCAAGTTGGCGGCCGACTATGAGGTGCCGCTGGTCGAAAGCGTGCCGGCGCTGCTGGCTCGCGACGATGTAGACGCCGTGCTGGTGGCGACACCGCACAGTGTCCACTTGGAGCAAGTCACCTTGGCTGCCGCCGCCGGCAAGCATGTGCTGGTCGAAAAGCCGATGGCACTTAACCGGAGAGAGTGCGACCAGATGATCGCCGCTTGCCAAAAGAGCGGGGCGACATTGTCGGTCATTCAGACTTGCCGTTTCCGCGGCACCGTGGCCCGCGCCAAGAAAATGGTCGATGAAGGCCGTATCGGCAAGGTCCGCATGATCCAACTGCGGACCCTGTTTGAATGGGTGCCGATCAAGGGGCAAAGCTGGTCCGAGCAAGAATGGGAAGGAGGCCTAATCCTCGACCAAGGGGCGCACAATTTTGACTTCATGCGGTGGTTTGCCGGCAGCGAGGCGGCCTGGGCCTTTGGCCGCGTCAAGAACTACAGCGGTTCGACTTATCCGGCACCGACCGGCATGGCCCAAGTGGAGTTTGCCAACGGTGTCTCCGCCCAAACCTGGATGTCGTTTGAATTGCCCAAGCCGGGGATCGAGCGGACCCAATTTCGCGGGCTGATCGTCGGCGAGACGGGCATGTTGGATGTCGATGGCTATGGCCAGCTGCACGCCGCGCTGGACGGCAAGCCCTGGGAGATGGTGTGGGAGCAGCCAGCCATTGACTACGTTAACAAACCGCTGGCCCCAGAACGGCTGGAAGCGTTCTATACGCAAGTTCAAGATTTTATCGACGCCGTACGAAACAAGCGTAGGCCCGCCGTGACGGGTGAGGACGGCCGGGCCGCCATCGAACTGATCGACGCCGTGCGGCAGTCTAACGTGTCGGGCCAGGCTGTTTCCTTGCCGTTGGGAAAGTGAGCATCGTTCCATGAAAATCACTTCCGTCAGCACGCACGCCCTGCGCTACCCGCTGCCCAAGACCTATGGCGGATCGCACTACGACTACAGCCAGCGCGACTTTTTGCTGGTCAAGGTGACGGCCGACAACGGACTGGTTGGCTGGGGCGAGACGGCCCTGTTCGGCGGCGTCCGCAGTTTGATCGATGGCACGCTGGGACCGGCCGTGATCGGCCAAGATCCGCGGCGACATCGCCACCTGTGGCAAAAAATGTGGGGCTGGAATTTTGGCAACGGCATGGCTGTTGGCGGGTTGGACATTGCCCTGGAGGACTTGCGCGGCAAGGCCACCGGCATGTCGCTTTCCGACCTGCATGGGGGGCGCGTCCGCGACCGCGTGCCGGTCTATGCTTCTTCGCTGAACTACACCCAAGGCATCGACCCGCTGCAATCGTATCCGGCCGACGCCAAGGAACTTGTCGCCCGCGGTTTCAAGGCCATGAAGCTGCGGATTGGCCGGCAGCCGTTTCGGCAAGACATGAATATGGTAGCGGCGGTGCGACAGGCGGTCGGTCCCAATGTGATGCTGCTGGCCGATGGCAACGCCGGGTACACGCTGGCTTCGGCCGTGCAAGTCGGCAAAGAGCTTGAGCGGCAGGGCCTGTACTGGTTTGAGGAGCCGTTGCCCGAGGCCAACTACGCCGGTTACGAAGCGCTCCGCGAAAAGCTCGATATCGCCCTGGCTGGCGGCGAGGTACTCAACGGCCGAGGCGACGCCCGCGAGATCATCGCCCGCCGGGCCATCGACATTATCCAGCCCGATGTCACCCTTTGCGGCGGCTTCGCCGAGTGCCTGTTCATCGCCGAAATGGCCGCGCTGTGGGGCATCACCTGCAACCCGCATTGCTACGGCGGGCCGATTGCCGCGGTTGCCACGCTGCATTTGCTTTCCCTGCTGCCAGAACCCAACCTAAGCTACACGCCGGAAGTCCCCATGTTGGAGTTGGATGTTTCTCCCAGTCCGCTGATGGAGCGGCTGGTGCGGCAACCACTCAGTCTGGCCGACGGCCAAATGCCGGTGCCCACCGGGCCGGGACTGGGCATTGAGATTGATGAGGATGTGTTGCGTGAGTTTGAGGTAGTGAATAACTGATTCACGGGATCAACCGCATGAAGACGGAAGGTTGCTGGCCGGCGTTGCTGACTCCGCTGGATGCTGATGGAGAGCCTTGCCCCGCCGCCATAGAGCGGTTGGTAGAGCTCTTCGTGCGGCAAAACCTGGGCGGGCTGTACATCATCGGCTCAACTGGCCAGTGGCCGCTGTTGCGCCTCGATCAGCGGCGCACTGTGGCCGAGCGCGTGGTGCAAGCATCGGCCGGCCGTATCCCGGTGATGGTCCATGTCGGCGCGATTGCCACGGACGACGCCGTGGCCCTGGCCGAACATGCCGCGCAGATCGGGGCCGATGCCGTCTCCTGCGTGGCACCGGTCTACTATCCCACCACGGCTGACATGACGTTCGAACACTATCGCCGCATCGGCGCGGCATCGCGGCTGCCACTGTACGTCTACCATCTCTCGATTGTCAATCAATCCTCGCTCGATCCCCAGGATTACGTCCAGCGACTGCTGGCCCTGCCAAACATCGCCGGCATGAAGATCACCGACGGCGATATGTACCAGTTTGGGTTGCTCCATTCTTACGCCGGCAACCAGCTCAAACTATTCAGCGGCGCGGACGAGGTGCTGTGCCACGCCGCCCTCAGCGGTGCCTGTGGCGCGATCGGCACGTTTTATAACGTGTGGGGACCGGCTTGCCAGGCAGCAAGGCAGCGGTTCGTGACGGGGGACGTGGCGCTGGGCTACCGGTTCATGCTGGCCTTTCAACGGGCGATTTCCGAGATTATTCGCTCGAAGTCGATTTGGACATTTTTGCGGGCCGCCATGCAGCGGCGTTACCAAATCGACATTGGCCGCCCCCGCGGACCGCTAGGCTCTATGGATAAGCCGTGGGCTGATGCCGATGTCGATCGCTTGCTGGCTTCGGTGGACCAGGCGGCGTTGTAAACAAGAACTCCAGGAACCCCCATGCACACCAGTAAAATCAAAGCCAAGCTGGCTCAAAACAAACCCGCGTTGATCTCTGCTTTGCATCTGACCGACCCGTCGGTCTACGAGATGGCCAGCTTGCTGGGGATTGACGGCATCTGGATGGACCTGGAGCATCACGGCTACTCGGTAGAGACGGCCGGGCAGCTCATGCGCGCCGCGCGCGTGGGGGGGGCTGATATCATGGCCCGTCCGGCCAAAGGAGAGTTCATGCGGCTGGGACGCCTGTTTGAGGCGGGGGCGACCGGCGTCCTCTACCCGCGCTGCGACAATGCCGCCGAGGCGGCCGAAGTCGTCAAATGGTCAAAGTTTGCCCCGCTGGGCCGCCGCGGCTTTGACGGCGGCAACCCCGACATGCCGTACTGCACCATGTCGATCCCCGACTATATCGCCGCCGCCAACCGCGAGACCTTTGTGGCGATACAGATTGAAGACCCCGACGCCTTGGATTGTGTCGAGGCCATCGCGGCGGTGGAAGGGGTCGATGTGTTGTTCTTTGGCCCGTCCGACTTCTCCATCATCAGCGGCATACCGGGCCAGTTCGACCATCCCACGCTGCAAGCCGCCATGAAGCGTATCGCCGCGGCCGCCAAGAAGGCCGGCATTCATTGGGGCATGCCCGTCGCCAGCGTCACCCACGCCCAGGAACTGTTGGAGCTTGGTGCCCGCTTCATCTGCCACGGCTGCGATATCGTCATGGTCAAAGCCGGTTTGGAAGCCATCCAGCGGCAGTTTGCACCGCTGGGGTTCAGTTTTGAGAAAGGATGAAGGCGAAAGGCGAAAGGATGAAGTCTGATAGCCGACGGCTGACTGCTTCTCCGCTGACAGCCTTTTCCTTTTCAGTTGGCCAAGTCAGGCCGACGGGAATGCCCTGTCGTGAAGCGCGGCTACTTGGCTAACTCGACGATGCGCAAATTGCGAAACGACAAATTGGTGGTTGGATCGTGTCCTTGTATCGACAGTGTGCCAGCTTCCACCCGCAGCCCCTTGCGAGGGTTCGCGTCGGGTTTGCGGGTGTCGGTCCAGTCACTCACCGGAAAGCCGTTCACCCATCCGGCCATGTGCGGACCGTCGGCGACCAGCGTCATGGCGAACCACTCGTGGTCGTTTGAGACGACCCGCCGCGCATCTTGTCGTCGATAGAACCCGCCGGTTCCGCAATCGAGCGGTTTGTTGCGGTCGCCGTCCTTGTAGCCATTTTGAATTTGAAACTCGTAACCCAGCTTGAAGTCGCCAGGAATCGAGCGAAAGAAAATTCCTGAGTTGAGATGTTCGCCATGTGAGATGGCTTCAAGTTGCAAGACAAAATCGCCGTAACTCTCCTCGCTCTCCAGCTGGCCATCGCCGTTTTCCACATGCAGATATCCCTCGGATGTGACCGAGTAGACACTGGCCTTGCCGGCCAGCTCCTTCCAGCCCGACAAGTCCTTGCCGTTAAAGATGCTCCGCAGCCCCAAAGGCTTGAGCTTAATGTTACGGAACTCGACCGGCCCGGCATTGTATTGCAGGCCAATATGCCCGCGGGCCAACGGGTGGGGATCGGTGTAGTCCAAGACGGTCTCGCCATCTAGCTTGACGGTGATTTGCGCCCCCTGGGCAGCAACTTCGTAGGAGTGCCATTGCGTCAGATCGTGCTGGCCGCCCGACCTTTGCCGTCCGACAAAACTGCCGGTGGGAAAAGGGCTAATGGCCGGCGCGGCAATGTTTAGCTCGTAGCAGTCCTTTGCCGGGTCGGTGGGTATCGGCGGAGTCCGCAAGAAGATACCACTGTTGGTTTCGGCCGATGCGCGAAAGTCGGCCTTAAAGACGTAATCGGCGAACTGGCTAGTGGTGTTGAGCAGCCCCTTGGTTCCTTCGCTGACGGTGATCGCGCCGTCGGCCACGTTCCAATTGGCATCGGTGGCGGCCTTCCAACCAAACGTGCTCTCGCCGTCGAATAGCAAAATCCAACCCTTGGCCATCTCGTCCGGCGTTAGCGTATTTGGTTCCGCGGAAAACCCGCTAGCCGCCACTGAACCCAACACGGCACATATTAAAAACCGCTGCAACATGCGAACCACCTGTGGTTGGTTGAACCTGAATCGGCGTTGGAAACGCCTCCTACAACTCTTCATTCGACGCTCGTCACTCGACACTCGGCAGTTCCCCCCGGTTGCCATGTCGATCGGATCTCCAAGTATACTTCCCCAATGAGGCCTCCGGGGAGTTGTTCGCGGCCATATCGGCTAGGGGCCGCCGCTCCAGGTTCCACCCGCGGTAGTTCGACCATAAAAACCAATTCGTTGCGATCGGCTAGCAGCGGCGTGAGGTGGAACTCGGCTGGCGGGGGAAGAAAACCGGCCGTCCCCAGTGATTGGCCGTTGAGCGACACCAGGGCGGCGGGATCGACGCCGTTGATTTTCAGCCAGACTTGTTCGTGGTCTTCCAACCCGGTCGGCAAGTTGAAATGCCGGCGGAATCGCACGCGGCCGCGAAAATCGGTCCCTATCGCCGCGCCCCAATCGGCGGGCGGGCGGTACTCGGCGGCAGGTGGCAACTCGCCCGGTTCGGCCTCCACCCGACCGTCCGCGCGGCGCACCAATCTGGCCAGCGGCTCGCAGGCCCAAGGCCCACGCAAGCGAATACGGTGTGGATAGATCGGCATGGCGGGAGACTCGGCATGTGCCTCCTGGAAGTGATAAATCAGGAAGCTAGGACGAGTGTAAGCCTTGCGAGCGCCCAACGCAATTTGCCGCTACTTCGCCCCCGATTCTGGCGGTTGAACTTTTTCCAGCAGCTTCAAGAAGCGTTGTTGCAGTTCTTTGCCGCCTAGTTCCGGATGCAGCACCCGCGTGCTGTTAATGACCGTGGCCGATCGCTTGTGGTCGCCCAGCCGATACAGTACAGCGGCCAGTTGGTATCTGGCGCGCAGCCAGCGGTCTCCACCGGCGCGGCTTTTCGTTTCCACCTCGTGCCATTTGGCCAGCGCTAACTCCAGCGTTTTGCGATCTTTGGCGGCCGACAGGGCCAGGGCATATTCTTCTTGGATCTGCCCTTCGCGCGGGTATTTCTCGGCCAAAGCGGCATAGGCCGCAATCGCTTCCGTTGTCCTGCCAGCGGCGGCATGTGCTCGGGCTTGCGCCAAGTCAATCGCCCGCTGCGCCGACTTGCCGAGTTGGCCATTGCGTCCCCCGGCCAGTCGGGCCACCCGACCTTGCAGTTCGGCCAGGGGGGCCTGTTGCTGCTTGGGTAGTTTGCCGTTCAACCCGCTTAGTTCCTCCAGCAATTGCTGCATGGCTTGGGGCCTGACGGTTTCCAGCTTGTCGACCTCGTCGCGGGCTTCGTCCAAGCGCCCTTGCCTGGCCAGGGCAGCGATCAGCAGACAGCTAGCATCGGCCCTCCAAACCACGGCTTCGTCGGTTTCATCGGCACGGGTTCCGGCCAAGGCTTCGGTCACGATTCGCTCGGCCCGCGGCACCGCGCGTTCGCCGGCGGCCAGCCACAGCCTGGCGGCGGCCAGGGCTGCCGTGCGGTCAATCTGGCCCCAGCGAGCGGGCCAGCGATTGTCGGTTCCCAAAAACAGGCTTTCAAACCAGCGGGCCCCATCATTTGCCACATTGACTGCCGCTTCCTGGTCGTTTTGAAGTTGAGCCAGCCACTTGCCGTAGCCGTACACCGCGCCGTCCACGGCTTCGGCAAACTGCTCTTGGTCCGTAGGGACACCTCGGTAGGCCGCCACGGCCGCGGGCCAATCACCGCGGCTTTCCGCCAGTTTGGCTCGCAACATCTCGATCTGGCCGGTTGTCGATCCTTTGGGCCATTGTCGCAGATGTTCATCCAACATGGCCACGTATTCCGCCAAGGGATCTTTGCCATTGGCGGCCTTTGCGTTCGTCTTCGCGGCTTGGCCGGCGTTGTAAATGGCCAGCAGATGCGCCGCGGGTGCCTGCGATTCGTCGGGCGAAGCTAGCGACAGAGCGCGGAAGCGTTCGGCGGCGGCGGCGTGCTGCTTACGTTGATGCTCGATGCTGGCCGCCGTGTAGCCCAGTTTGAACGCTTCCTCTTGCTGGCCGTCTTGCGCTGCTTGTTGCCGAGCCCGGTCATAGGCATCGAGCGAATTATCGATCTGCCCTGCGCGATACTCCGCTTCGGCAGCGCGAATCAACACCGCCAGATCGCTGCCTCCGCCCGTCTTGGCCACGCTGCCAGCTAACAACGATTCCGCCCTGCGAGTCCAATACGGGCCATGCAGGCGCTGGATATCATCGACCAGCGCCGAGGCTTGTTGCTCGTACCTCTTGGAGGCGGCCACATCTTGTTGTTCGGCCGCGGCCCGCCAGGCTTTCAGTTGCACGCGCAGGCTGGCGAAGGCCACTTCGGGCGCAGCAGACATGTCAGCGGCGGACAATTGATCGGCCAGTTTCAGGGCTTCCGCCAGCCGGTCTTGATCGAGGGGTAACAGAATTTGTTCCGCCAAGGCACGCTGGCGGATATCGGCGGGTGGATCGGCCGATAGAAGTGACGCCAGCCGTTCGTCCGCTTCGTCATAGTCGCGGGCCAGCCGCAAGCAGTGGACCACTTCCAACCGGCTGGGCCAATAGAGTGGATCCTCGGCATCCAGTTCGGTCAGCGGCTGCAAATGTTCTGTAGCCAATGAGAGAGCATTGTGGCGGTCGGGTGTGTCGGGCGCGTAACATTCCGCTTGATTGCGCGACACGCGAGCCAACTGGTAACGCAAATTGTTGGCCAATGCGACCAACTCCGCGCGGCTCAGAAAGCCCGGCTTGTCACGGCCGGAATCGCCCAGTTCTCGCAAGCGATCGGCGGCCAACGTCGCACAAGCCAGCAGTTCTCGCCGGGCCGTGCTGAGATATCCGCGGGCTTCCGCCAGAGTACGCTGGTCTTGGCCGCGGACTTCGGCCTGCTGTCGAATCAACTCGCCACGCGCCAACAGCACCAACGCCGCCTGCACGCGGGCTAACAGCGCGCCGGGCGCATCGGGATGGTCCCGGGCGAAATCGGCCGGGACTTCCATGGCCCGCCGCCAAAGTGGATCTGCTTTGGGGGGTGACTCTTGCCAGGCATGCTCGGCCAACGTCCGCGAGAATTCCACGACCAGAGCGGCATGTTCTTCGATCGGTAGGCCCTGCTCGGCCAACCGCTGCTGGCAGAAAGTCTCGGCCAGGCGATAAAGCTGCCTCTGTCGCAGACCCGCCAGAAAACGCTCGTCGGCGGTATCGGCCCGCGCTGGGCAGCATGTAGCAGTCCAAGCCGCGCTGCAAAACAGAACGGCCAACCATCTGGCTGAAAGTACGCGGCGGCAAAGTGGAATGAAATCGTTCATCCGGTGGTGAGCTAAAGGTTATTCACGTTTGCCGCCCGGCATGGCTTGCAGCAAGTCGCGAGCCTCTCCGGCCGAGGCATCGCCGGGATAGTTGGCCACGGCCTCTCGATAGAGCCGCGCCGCTTCGGGCATCTGGTCGAGCCGTTCAAGCGCCCGGCCAGCTTCCAACAGGGCACGCGCCCCCAGCGGCCGTTCACGCGGGTAGAGAATGGGCAGTCGCAGCAGTTCCAGCGCGCCATCCTCGAACTGTTGTTGCTGGATCAACGCCCGGCCCAACAGATAGGTTGGACCCGCGGCTAGCGATTCGGGCAGCCGGTCCAGCAGATTTCGCCAGTCGGCCAGTTGTTTGTTGTTGGTGGAAGCGATCTGCCTCCGCCAAAGCTGGGCGCGGGCCAACATGGCAATGCGGGGGTCTTCGTGATCGCTCAGGTGCTGCAAGCGGTTGGCCGCGGCCGCCCCTTGCGAAGACAACAACAGATGGCTGGCACCCAGCAGCATGGCAACTGGTTGGCTGTCTTGCTCTATCCAGCGGCGGGCCTTTTGTTCTAGTTCCACTCCGGATACGCCGGGCAGCCAGGCCAGGGGGATGCAATCGAAGAAGGGCGTGTCGGCATCACTCTTGGTCAGAATAAGAAACTGCTCGCCAGCCGCGGCCTCTTGGCCCAACGACTTCAAGCTCCAAACCGTCTGAGCCACAATCCGCCGCCGGGCCCAGGTACGTTTGTCAGTATTGCGGGCTAGCTCGTACAACGCGGCAGCCTGGTCGTATCGCCCCTGGGCGAACGCCTCGTCCGCGGCGGTTTCTTCTTTTGTGTGCTGTGTTTCGATCCGGATTACTCGATTGGCAGGCAGCAGTTTTTGCCTGCCATTCGCTTGTTGCAGGGTCAGTTCGCGTCCGTTGTAGTCCAGGATCTCACCGCGAAGTATGGTTCGTCCGCGGCCATCATTGCCTGTCGCCAGATGGACGACATCGCTCTGCGCCAACAGCGGTGCCGCCATGCATAGCGACCATGCCGCCGCGACCCAGGCAGTTACGATAGCCAGGAAATTGTTGGTCGATCTTTCCATGACCGTTGGTGCTAGCGGTGATAAAGCCCTTGGTTTAACTATACCGCGCTGGCCCGCATTGCAGACACCCCAAGTCCGCCAGCACACTTCCGCGAACACCGAATCGTCAATCGGCGATGATGTCGTCCAGACGCGTCACGCCGACCAGATCGCGGCGGTTGACCCAAGTTTGCCGTCGATTGGGTGTCACGCCGTGCAGCCGACAGTCGAGGACGTATTTCTCGCGGCTGGTACTGGTGTCGCGCAGGTCATGGGCATCAACATCCTCTAGCACCAGGTAATCGGCTTCATCCTTGGTTAATCGGCCGATGTAAACCCAAGGGCTGGCCAGATCGAGGACCACAATCTGGCCGATCAATTCGCTAGCGGGGGTCATGGTAGCATCGCTTAAGGCTTGGTACGGCAAATCACGCACTGCAGGGCCGACAGGTTCCTCCCAGCCTAGGCACGGCCTCCGCTTCCGGCAAGCGCGGACCACGTTCCAGAGGAGAACGCCAGCAACGAAAGCAGCCTTGTTGGCCTGTGCCTGGCCGGGCCGGTTTGATACTGTCCCCCGCCCGAAGTAGCCCAAAAGTAAGGTGAGATGAAGGAATTGGTTCCCGCCAGCCGTGGAAGGCGCTTCCTCGTACTCATCCTATCCATCGCAGTGGGATTAGAACCGATGACGCGAAGAATCCGAACGCCGATTTGCCTGTTGGCCCTGTTCATCCTGGCCGGTTGCGGCAGCGCGGCGCGCAGCCCCATGAGTGACCGCTCATCGTCGGATCGCGAGTCGGACGAACCTCAGGCATGTTCGGCCATGCCCGATGAAGAAACAGGCTCCTCGCCGACCACCATGGGCGACGGCGAAACGTCCCGGTCGATTGCCCCTGAAATGGGCGTCAAGGCGCAAGGGGCCGATCATAGTGAACCGCGCAGCGCCGCTCCGCCAGAGGATTACTCCGGTTACGACACGCGCGCCATGCCTTACACCGCGCCGCCCCCCGAGGATCATGTCGTCGTGAAGGTCTTTTACGGCACCGACCGCCGACCCATGAGCCAACCGCTGGTGACAGGTCGTACTTATGTCGAGAGGTTTCTGCCTCTGGCGCTGGCCGCCGCGCTGACCGCGCTGGCGCTGTTTCTGTCGCCGCGCTTGCTCAAGCAGCGGCTTAGCCCGCACTGGACGCTGCTGGGAGTCGCCTCGTCGGTGCTGCTCGGTTTGAGCGGGGCGTGGTCTTGTTGGAAACTGCATCTGGACTACATCCAACCTCGCAACGACTACGGCAATGGGCGCGGCGATTTGACCGTGGGTGTATGCGACGTGACCATTCCGCTGGCACACGACCCGGGCGAGTTGGAAACACCTTCGCTGCTGCGGCTGGAGTTTCGCCCCGACCCCAGCAAGCATATCGTTCTGCACAGTGTAACCCCCCTGGATATGGACGAGTTTTACGCCCAAATGCAGTTCCAGGTGAACACTTCGTCCGGCCACGATGTACTGGTATTTGTGCATGGCTTTGACAATACCTACGAGAACGCGGTGCGGCGAACGGCGCAGATTGCCTACGATTTGAAGTTCACCGGGGCGGCCGTCTGTTACAGTTGGCCGTCGCAGGGTGGACTGTTCAAGTATTTTGTCGATGAGGCCAATGTCGAATCGACTATTCCTCATCTGCAAGCATTTTTGCGCGATATCGCCGCCAGGTCTGACGCCCAAAGAATCCACCTGATTGCCCACAGTATGGGCAATCGGGCGTTGACCGGCGCGTTGCGGGCGTTGGCCCAGGAGATCAAGCGGCCTGCTTTCAACGAAGTGATTCTTACCGCGCCCGATGTCGATGCCACGGTGTTTAAGCGCGACATCGTGCCTGCCATTGGCGTCATTGCCCAACGCACAACCTTGTATGCCTCGTCCAATGATCGGGCGCTGTTCATCTCACGCAAGATACATGGCCAGCCGCGGGCGGGCGATTCGGGACAAGCCCTGATTGTGTTACCAGGCTTGGACACCGTGGATGTTTCAGCGGTCGATACCAGCTTGCTGGGCCACTCGTACTATGGCAGTAACGAGTCGGTATTGGCCGACATCTACGAGTTGATCCATGCGGGCCAGGCACCCGCCAACCGGCGTTGGCTGCGGCAGGTCCAAGCGGAAACGTTGCCTTACTGGATTTTTGGAGAAGCTACGGCAATAGCCCGCCCGGACCAGCCTATGACACGCTAGGTCTTGGGATCTCCCAGCGTGGGTGATGAAGTCAGAAGGGTGAGACAAGCGGAATTCTATCCGACCAAACACAATCGGTTTGGCCGCAATGTTCCACCAATTGCGGTGACCCCGGCCTTAAAACCGGCGTGGGCCGGCTTGTTGTTCTGGTTCGGGGGCCACAATTTGCGAGGCGAACTCCGCCTTAAGCTGCTCGGTCAGCCGGTCAGGGCCGAAGGCTTCCACCTGGTTTAATTCGCCGACGGCTTGTCGCGGATAGCCCAGGTATCCGTACAGATAGGCCAGCAGCAGGCGGGCCTGGGAATCGCGCGGGTTGTCGTCTAGGTACCCTTCTAACGCGCGCAGTTCTTGCTGAAAGAGGCCGCCGTTGGGGTAGATCACGCGGAAGTTGCGCACCACCTTGCCCCACTCCTGGCTGGCCAAACCGGGCAACGTGCGGCGCAATTCAGCCACTGCTTGTTCGTAGCGTTGCAAGGCGAATAAGGCTTGCGCGCGCAACAATCCCGCGGCAGCCAATCCAGGCTGCGTGTCGTCAACGCGGTCCATCTCATCCAGCACTGCCTCGTACTGTTGGACGCGAAACGCGGCGACGGCGTTTTCCAACTCAGCCGGAACCGCCACGCCGACGGCGGGCCGAGGCATAATCGGATCGGTCGTCGGCCCTGCGACTGGATAGTAACTGGGCGGCGGCGCGGGACCGTAGTCGGGCGGACGACGGTCGTAGGCGGGACCATAGGTGTAACTGTTGGGGCCAGTCGGCTGAATCTCGTAACCCGCGGGCTGCTCGACCGGGTTGTCGTAACGATAGCCGTAAATGACTCCTGGCCAGACTGCCCAAGGTTCAAACACGCCATCGCCGTATAGTGTCGGCCCGAGCCCGCCGGTGATGGTGGGTTGCGTGGGAGAGAATCGCCCGCCCAAACCTGGAGGATCGGCATACAACCAGCGACGATCCGCCAGACCGGCCCGATAGCGAATGTAGTCTTGTTGGCCAATTTGGCCGGCAATGGCACGCTGGCGCTGGTTTTCGCCCACCTGGGCGGCTTGTTCGCCAGCCGTGATGGAATTAAGCGGGGTTGGTCCAGGTTGTGCGTATGATTGGCCAACCCACGCCCATGCCAGCAGTGCCACAACGAGGCATCGTTTCATGGCGTTCCTTCTCCTGCACAAGAATCCGCGGTCCCCCCGGCCGCTACCCGCATTATACCGCCTGCCGCCGCTGGAGCGAAGAAAATGGAATGCTAGCACCGCAGCCAGTCACTTTGGACGACTGAACTTGACGTTGGGGGCCAACCGCACGACACTCTCCGCCCGTATGCGCATACTTACCCGATATGTAATCGCCGAGTACTTCAAAGCCTTTTTGCTGACGCTGACCGCGCTGACCACGTTCATGCTGCTGGTGGGCATCGTCAAACAGGCCTATGAGGAAAGCTTGGGAATTGCGCAGATCCTTCGGATCTTGCCCTTCTTCGTCCCAGAGGCCTTGCGGTTCTCCATGCCGGGATCGGCCTTGTTTGCCGCCTGCAGCATGTATGGCCGCATGTCGGGGGGCAACGAGATTGTTTCGCTCAAATCGCTGGGGATCAGCCCTTGGGTGGTGATTTGGCCGGTCTGCCTGATTAACCTCGTGCTTAGCCTGTCCACGGTCTGGCTGAATGACATGGCGGTGACATGGGGCTTTCACGGTGTACGCCGCGTGGTCTTGGAAGCGATGGACGATATCGCTTACAGCCGGCTGCGGACGCAGCGCTCGTACAGTTCGCCGCAGTTCTCCATCAACGTTAAGCGAGTTGAGGGGCGACGGCTGATCCAGACGACGATCAGCTTTCAGGGGCACGGCAATTCGCCCGCAGGCACCATTCAGGCGGAAGAGGCCGAATTGGATGTCAACGTGGCCCGCGGCACGTTGGCCATCCGCTGCCGAAACGCCGTAGTCGATTTCATGGGCGAGGCCACGGCACGGCTGCCGGTCATCGAACGCGAAATCTCCCTGGTCGAAGCGCACGGCTCGAACAGTGCCGATTCCTTGCCGGCCCGCATGCCGATGAGCGAGCTTCCCGAGAAGGCCGTGGCCGCCGCCGAAGCTTTGCAAAGCCGGTTGCAACAGTCCGCGGTGAAGGCCGCCTGTATGATGCTCTCGGGAGAGAACCAAACGCTCGTCGGGCAGGAGTGGGCTACGTTGCAAACGCAGCGGGAATTTCAGTTCAGCCATCTCAGCCGTTTACGGATAGAAGCGCCCAGGCGCTGGGCCAATGGCATGAGTTGCCTGTGCTTCATGTGGATCGGAGCCCCCATGGCCATCCGGCTGCGGAACTCCGACGTATTGCAGACCATGTTCCGCTGTTTCCTGCCGATCTTGTTCGCGTTTTACCCGTTGTTGATGATGGGCGTCGACCAAGGCAAACGCGGCGCGCTTCCTCCTTATTGCGTCTGGTCGGGGAATGTGGTGCTGGCGCTGTGGGGCTGCTGGCTGCTGCGCCGCGTGATGCGGTATTAGAAACGGCTCATTCAAGCATGGAAGGCACCGACACGACTACGGTTGCGGCAGAACTTCTGCCGCGGGCTGGGCCAGGTTCTTGGCGATGCCGGCCAGGTGCGCATCGCTATCTTGCAACATACGGGCAGCTTCTTCTAGAAATGCCGCGGCACGTTGCCGCTGGCCATCGAAGTACAGCTCCAAGCCAACCAGCAAGATCAGATCACTGCTGTCGGGTTGTTTGTCGGCTGCTTCCGCCAGCGATTCCAGGTGCGACTGTTTGGCGATTTTGAGGTCGCCATAAAGTTCCGCCAGATCCAGGGCGGCCTCGGCCATGTTAGGTTCCAGCTTCAGCCCGCGTTTGAAGGCCGTGGCGGCAATGGTGTACTCACCCTGGGCGACCATCGCCTGGCCCTGCCGAAACCAGGTTTCCGGGACGTCGGGCGCGGCCTCGGATGCGTTCTTGTAGCGCTGGTTCGCCTGGCGAAACTCTTGCTTGACGAAATACTTGTCGCCGAGATTGATCCACCGCCAGGCCCGACTGACCGACTCAGGATTCGAGACACGCACCTTGGGCCTGCCTGCCGGTTTGTCTCGCGGTAGCGCCGCTTGGGGCAGGTTGATTACATTCACCTGGGGCGGCGGCGGATTGACACCCAGCCCCTCGGGGTTCCACAACCCTTGCAGATTCGGTCCCCATAGTTCATTGGCCGAATAGATCGCCGGACGGCCAAAGTAATACGAATAATTGGAATAGCCAAAAGGATAGCCCGCGCCGATACCGTAAGGATAGCCGTAACCGTACCCGCCGTAATACGGTACAGGTCCGATCGTTCCGAAAAAGGCCCCATAGCCAGGCCCGCCATAATAGCCCGGTCCGCTACCGTAATAGCCGGTGCCGGACGAATAATAGCCACTGTTGCCGCCGCTGTAGTACAGGCCGCCAAACCTGCGCCCGTTATTGGGGAGAAAATCGGCGTACCGGCGGGACGACGGATCGTGAACCTCGGCCTGGCTGTAGCCCGGCACGATCTGGTCGCCCAACGTGCGGCGTCCGCGCTGGGCGGCAGCTTCGCGCGTTATGGCACCGCTAACCGCTACCACAAATAACGCCAACAGCAAGCGACTGGCAAGCGACATGGCAAAACCCTCCATCTCCGGTTCCGGCCGAGAAATGCTCCAGGTCTTATTATCACCTGAATCGGGCCATCCGGCAAATCTTGTAGCAGGCGATTTCTTGTAGGAGGCGATTTCTTGTAGGAGGCGATTCCATCGCCGACAAGCCATGTACTGCCTGGACAGCGCAATGCTCGCCTGTTGGCCGCTGTAATCGGCCCGCTGCGACTGTTGCGTGGAAATCAGGCTTACGTGGGCTGAAGCCCACGCCACGGTCGCCTTCCGCGGGCATGCCAAATAAACGCGGGAGAGCGCCATTAGCGACGCTCCCCCGCTTCATACGCCACGACTGCTATTGAGCGCAGGCGCACCCAACGCATGCGCATACGTCACAGGTGCAGAACAGGCCGTTGCAATCGGGGCAGTGGCATTCCACGCAGCCGCAACAGGTACTGGCCCGCGGGGCCGATGGCGTTGGCCTGGCATACGACAGGGCAGCCATCGACACGACAACCGCTGCCAACAGCAGCGCGAACTTCGAGAGACGCTTCATGGAAGAATCCTTTCAGGCAAACTGGTTGTGAAAAAATAGAAACGAAACGACGGGCAGCCCCGTGGTTTCATTTCAACCAGATGCAGAAAAGCGCCAGCAATTTCGGACCAGCTCGCGAAGGTCGTTCCTCGGCCCGATCGAAATACTCGGCGGAAGAGAATGCGGAAAGGCTAGCCGCCGGAAAAACAGCCCAGCCCGCCAACTGCCGTTTGACGGCGGACAAGTCGAATAGTTCTCGCACGATGGGAGCCAGCGGAGGGGTGTGCTGGCAACAACAGCAAGTCCGGTCCAACAGTGCCGCGCCCCTGGCTGGCTGTTTCTTGGCGCAACAAGCATGTTTCGGGCGGGCAGCATCCCCGGCCATGGAATGCGAACAGCAAGCCCGCTCGGGGCCGGCCCGCCTTGCACAACAGCACGGCCTAGCCACCGCCGCGATCGGATTGACCGCCACGGCCAGCAACGTAATAAGAGCGACGATGGATCGAAGCGCTTTCATCACATTTGCATCGTATGAAGTTTGGCGCGGGCAAGCAACTTTGATTCGCCGGTACTAGACCGAAGGCGATGCTATTACCGCTTTCACAAAGGTTCATCCACTCCACGAACCTCTATAGAATTCTAGCGAGCGCCCGTCGATTCCAGATTGGCCGTTTTGACGGGGCGGCCGCGACCGAGGTCCGTGCCCGGAATTGTCTCAACCACGGATCTCCGGCACGATGCTGCCTTCATTCACCGTGGGACGTTCGGGCCGGCCTTGATGGTGGTAGAGCAACCGGGTGTGATCGAGGCCAAGCAAATCAAGAATCGACGCGTGCAAGTCGTGGACGTGGATGCGGTTCTCCACCGCTTTCAAGCCAAAGTCGTCGGTCGCGCCAATCACGCGGCCGCCGCGAACTCCGCCCCCGGCCAGCCACATGGTAAAACCGTAAGGGTTGTGGTCGCGGCCGTCCCCTTTTTCGGACATCGGCGTGCGGCCGAACTCGCCCCCCCAGATCACCAGGGTGGAATCAAGCAGCCCGCGGGCTTTCAGATCGGCCAGCAGAGCGGCAATCGGCCGGTCGGTGGCTTGGCAAAGTTGGCCGTGGTTTTCCTCAATTTTGCTGTGGGCATCCCAGCGGCTGCCAGATCCGCCGTAAAGTTGCACGAAGCGCACGCCGCGTTCCACTAGCCGTCTGGCCAACAGACAATTGCGGCCAAACGCGGCGGTGGCCGGTTTGTCGATGCCATAGGCCGTTTGTGTGGCGGCGGTTTCTTGGGCCAAATCGACGGTCTCCGGTGCCTCGGCCTGCATGCGAAAGGCGAGTTCGTAGGAAGCAATGCGGGCCTCTAGTTCGCTATCACCAGGACGGTCTTGCGCATGCTGTCGATTGAGATGGGCGATGAAGTCAAGCTTGCGGCGTTGTTGCGAATCGGCCACTTGTTCTGGCGGTGCCAGGTGCAAAATGGGCCGCGGACCAGCCAAAAACCTGGTCCCTTGGTAGGTGGAAGGCATAAAACCGGTGCCCCACACGCGGCTGCCGCCGGGCGGCTCGCGGTCGCCATCCAGCAGCACCACGAACGACGGCAAATTCTGGCTCTCCGACCCCAGCCCATAGGTCACCCACGATCCCAAACTGGGCCGGCCCGCCAGGATACTGCCGGTGTTCATCTGGCAAACGCTGCCGACATGGTTCAGGCCGTTGGCCCAACAAGACCGCACCACGGCGATATCGTCGATGCAGCGCCCAACGTGCGGGTACCAGTCGGATACTTCAATCCCGCTTTGGCCGTGGCGGGTCCACGTTCGCTTCGTCGGCAAGATGGGATTTTCGGAGACACCCATCGGCGTCAACACACGCTCGATCGAAGCCGGCAATGGTTGGCCGGCCAGTTCGTTGACTTTGGGTTTGTGGTCGAACGTATCCAGGTGGCTTGGCCCGCCATCCATAAACAAGAAAATCACGCTCCGCGCAGTCGCCCCATGATGGCCGGCCCGCGGCGCCAAGGGAGAAGTTGCCTGGGAATCGTCGGCGGCAACAGGTGACGGCTCGACCGACTCGGCCAACAACGCCGCCAGCGCCAAGACACCGAATCCTCCGCCGGCCCGAGTTAAGAAATCGCGGCGGTGGCTGAAAGAGGCGAGCGGCAATGGCTGACGGTCAATCGACATACAAAAACTCGTTGGAATTCATCAGGGCGTGGCAAAAATCGACCAAGGCGGCCCCTTGCGCGGGATCATAAAACTTGGGAAACGGCGTAGGCAGCAAGACATCGGCTCCTTGCGCCGTTCGGGCTGCGATAGCCGCGGTTTGATCGGACAAGAATTGGCCGCCAGCATGCTGCTCGGCCGCGGTTGCCGGTCGGCCAAACGCCAGCAGGCAGGCCTTATCCACCTGCCGCATTGGCGACAGCATGGGGTCGTCCGCCAGCAATCGACCGGCGAATGCCTGTGCATAGCTCAACACCAGATGGCTATTGAGCAACGTCAAGGCTTGCGGCGAAGTGGTCGTCATCTGGCGGCAAGCGCAGCTTTCGTGCATGTCGGGCAGATCGAAAGCGCCTAGCAACGGATAGGGCAAATTGCGTTTGGCCAGAATATATACCGAGCGGCGGCAGCGATCGGCCAGATCGGGTGAAACCGTCCACGACTCGCGCGACGAATAGCCGGGGGGGAGTGGTGGGCAGATGCCCGGCCCATGCATCCGCGGATTGAGCAGCCCGGAGACCGCCAACAACGAATCACGCACCGACTCCGCCTCCAAACGGCGGCGCGGAAACCGCCAGTACCAGCGGTTCGTGGGATCGGCCGAATAGGTTGTGGCAATCGGCTCCTGGGTCGCGGCGCGGCTGCTTTGAAGGTAAACGCATGATGTCATGATCAGCCGATGCATGCGTTTCAGCGACCAGGGGACTGTTGCCGATTCGGCCTGCCAGGTCGGCGTGACGAGTTCCGCCGAGAGCCAGTCGAGCAGTTCGGCGTACAGCGGTTCGCCCCCTTGTACCCCCAAGTCGTTGCCGTTTTGCACCAGACCGCGGCCAAAATGCCCCTGCCACAAGCGATTGGCCATCACCCTGGCGGTGAGCGGATTGCGGGCGTCGGTGATCCAGCGGGCCAGCGCCGCGCGGCGGCCGGAACTGCCCGGCCGCAATGGCGGCGGAATCGTTGCCGCCGCGGCCGGGTCGGCGGATATCGCGGACAAGAAGCCCGGTGCCACTTCTTCCTCGGGCCATTCGTAGCTGCCGCCCGACAGCAAATAGGTAGTGGGCGGATGGGGACCGTCGATGCCAGCCATCACGTCGGTATCACGGCCAGCCGGCCGGGCGGCCTCCATCTCTTCGATTTGAAGCAGCAATTGCTGCCTTCGCGATTGCTGCTCTGCCGACAGTTTCTTGAGCAGTTCCGCCTCGGTGATCGGAATTTGCCGCTCGGCAAAGAAGGCAAATTGTTGCTGCAACGATGACCGCCGCGACGGATGCAGATCAATCGAAGCCAACACGGCCGAGGGAAACTTCAGCCGCCGCTCGCCGCCAATGGCGATCCGCGCCGGCAGTTCCAGTTGGCGCAGTTCCTCGCGCAAGGGATCAACGGCTGCCTTCCAGCGGTCGATTGCCGCCAATCGTGTCCGCAACTCCTCTGGCGTGCCCAACATGGCCTGATCGGCTGGCACCACCGCGGCAAAAAACGCTTGCAGCCGGTAAAAATCGCGCTGCGGCAGATCGTCGAACTTATGGTCGTGGCACTGCGCACAAGCCAGCGATTGCCCCAACAAGGCCGAACCGACCACACCCGTCAGGTCGTTCAATTGGTCTTGGCGGGCCAGCAGCACGTTCGAGGCATTGCTTTCGTCGGGCTGCAGCCGCAGAAACCCGGTCGCCACCAGTGCTGCTTCATCGTCGGGAAACAGTTCGTCGCCGGCCAGTTGCTGTTGCACGAAGCGATCGTAGGGCAGGTCGGCATTGAATGCCTGAATGACGTAATCACGATAACGGTACGCCAGCGGCCGCACGGGATCGGCGTTGTAACCCGCACTGTCGGCATAGCGGACCACGTCCAGCCAATGCCGGCCCCAACGCTCTCCATAATGGGGGCTGGCCAGCAAGCGGTCGAGCAACCGCGTGTAGGCGTCTTCCGACTGGTCGGCGGCAAACTCGTCAATCTCGTCGGGTGTTGGCGGCAGGCCGTGGAGGTCAAACTTGGCACGCCGCAGCAATTCATACTTGCCAGCGGGCGGAGAGAGCGACAGCCCCTCTGCCGACAAACGGCGCTGGATGAAGGCATCAATGGGATTTGCCGCGGGCCGGACGGCTTGTTCCGTGGGAATGGCGGGCCGCATGACCGGGCGATAGGCCCAATAGGTAGCGTCCGTTCGGAAAGGGTTAACCGCTGGATCAGCCTCGGCCCCGCGGATCGGCCCGACGACAACCGCCAACCATAGCCAACACCACACATTTATCCAGCCCAGCCGATATTTCGAGCGTGGACCAGCGAGTAGCGGCGGATTTCGGCCGGTTTTCAATCGCATGGAATCCATCAACGCGGGATGTACGAAACGCCTTCAGGCTATTTTGCACCCTCAACCGCCGACCGTCCAGTCGATTGTCTCCATCGCGGGCCGTCGTTGACTCAATCCTCAAATACATGAATCTTGAGAAGACCGCTTGAGGCATGGCCGGCACTCTCTAGAATGGTGAATCGCCGAAGATTGCTTCGGCGTTGTTCCAGGTGATGAAAACAATGGTCAGGAGAGCAAGCCATGCCCATGAGCGGTCCGATCGTGCGTTCGGGTCCAACCCCAGAATTCTCGAAGAACTGGGATAGCGTCTTTGGCGGCAAGAAGCCAGCCGCGCCCGCCAAAAAGGCCGATGCGCCCAAGGCTGCCAAAAAATCAGCCAAGAAGCCCGTCAAGAAGGCTGCTACTAAAAAGGCCGCCAAGAAAGGGAAGAAGTAACCGCGGCGGCAGCAAGCCGATCAAGGGGCCGACTGGCTAGACTACTCCGCCGTCGATGCGGCCGAGTGGGCTTCCGCGGGCATTCCAAAACGTGGCCGCAACCGTTCCAACTGTTCGCGGCGTACCAATTCGTCGGCTAGCGGATCAAAATCCAGCGGCTCCTCGATCAGCATTGTCAACTGCCTGGCGGCTATCTGACGGGTGGCGGAATCGCTCCGATCCAACAACACAAACCATGTTTGCGGATCCCATGACATCCAAAAAGCAATCCGCTCTACGGAATCGTCGGCGATCCCCACATCGATCGAGTCGATAATGCGGCGGATGCGGATGCGCTGCTCGGCCGAGAGCTGGCGGCGGTCCAGGCTGCGAAGGTAGGGCATGACCGCCACGCCCGCCCCTCGCAATTCGCGGTCTGCCGCTTCGCGCGCCGCGAAACGGTCGTTGGTAAGCCGCTCCACCAGTTCGCCCCAGACCTTGCGGCCCGCCGTGCGCGACTGGCCCGCCGTGGCCAGCAGGGCCGCTTCCAGCCCGCTAGCCAGATCGGCCAATTTCCAATCGGGCTGCAACATTTGCACGATCGGCAGCATTTCTTGCTGCATGATGTCCGGCTCGGCCAGCGCCAGCAGCCACAGTGAGGACGCCGTCACGGTCTTGATCTCGGCATCCTCATCCTGCTGAATGGATAGCGTCAGCGGGCCGCGCAGTGGTTGGATAAGTTCCAGCCAGGAACCGGTCCCCATGCCGCGGGGCTCGCGCTGCACGGTCAGTTCGTCGCTGCTGGTGCCATTAATCACCACACGTTCGTCTTTGGTGGCCAACTCATAGCTGAAGACAGGAATGCCGTTCGACAAGTTGATCGAAAGCTTTTCCTCGCGGCCGTTGTTCTTAGTCGATGAGGAAACCTGCCGGCCAAACA
This sequence comes from Pirellulales bacterium, assembly GCA_050247075.1. GTDB lineage: Bacteria > Planctomycetota > Planctomycetia > Pirellulales > JBFWUW01 > JBFWUW01. Next base: position 59,714 of record JBFWUW010000037.1, read on the forward strand.
ACTGGCTGCTGATGGAAAAGCGGCCCGAGACCACCCGAAATTGCAGCCACCGCAAATTATTCGACACGCCCGACCCGCGTCGTTGCCTGGCCGGCTGAGGAGGCAATTGCGCCCAGCCGTGGGTGGCCAGCGATGATAGAGTTGCGCCCAGCAGGAGCCGGCAGATCAAGCCGCGTGACATCTTCGGGCCTCTTGCGGAGTGAAGTTGTCTGGAGGAGGCGGAACCGCTTTCTACAGTTTGGGCAGTTTGACTTGCTCTGGCTTTTTCAGCACTTGCGGTTGTTCCGTGCGCCGGGTACGGTCTGGCGCTCTTGGCGGCGGAGGAACCGGATTGGCCGGCCGAACCATCGGCTTAGGCGGCGGTGGCGGCGGATCGTAGGCCTCGTTGACCTTGAAGCCCAATGGATTCACCAGCTCTCGCTGAGCCAACATGCTCCAAGGCGTGTTCGGATTGAGCTGCACGCAACGGTTCAGCAGCCGCAGAGACTCGGCGGCTTGCCGATCAGAGGCCGTGCCGAAATTCAACTTGGCATCGGGCACAAACTCCCAGCGGTTGGACTGCTTTTCGACGAAATCGGTCCCCTTGCCTTTCATAATGGCGCAGGCCCAGTTGTACTCGTTGCAGCGCACGCGCATGGCCAACAGCCGGCCGTAGGTCAAGTCGTACCAGGCGCGCCATCGATACGACTTTTCTTGCTTGTAGGCATCTTCCAGCCCCTTGCTGCCAAAAGCAGCCAATGCCTCGTCCAGAATGGCCGAGTTATAGGCTACGGTTTCTTGCGCCTCGCGCATCTGCTGCTGAAAATCATTAGCCGTGGGGGCAAAACGCAATTGGGGGGTGTCCTTCAGCTTGCGCTGGAAAGTCACATCCACGGCCTTCAAAATGGCCGAACGCAACGGGCTGGCCGAGGCCCGCCGCATGTATTCGCCCGATGAGTTGTATTCCGGCAGGTAGTCTTGCATCTCCTCCAGACGGAATGGCGATGCATCGGCCTCGTGATCCTTGATGAAATACATGCCTCCGGTGGCACCCGTCAGGCGGGCCAGGGCAAACGGGGCCAGGCCAGAATGCAATGTTTCGTGCTGCGGTCCCTTAAACCAGTACGGCAGCCGGAGGCGCTCTTGACGGATGGCGTCTGGCCCGCGGCTGACCGGCAGCATGTAGACTTGGCCATCCTCGGGATGCTTATAGGCTACCTTGCCAATCTCTTGGCCAAACATGGCCGAGGGGCCGACGGCGTAGACCATGATCGACTGCTTTTGGCACAAGGCCACCGCGTCTTCCAATCGCGAATAGTCGTCTCCCGATTCGTCCGTCCAGATGATGAACATGATCCGGCGGCGTTCGCGCGTGTGAAAAACCTTGTAGCGTTCGGCCGAGCCATACACCGTTTGAAAGACATTCTCAATCCCCGACTCATCGTTGGGGATCTTCTTCATGGCCGCCACGACTTTGTCCACATCGTTGGTTGGGCCGACCATTTCGTCGGCCTTCTCCCCAAAACTAACGACCGCGCTTAGCAAGTCCTGGTGAGAGGGATTGACTTGTTCCAACTGGCTGTAAATGCGCTGCAGCCGGTCGGCCACCTCTTGGCGGTCGGCCGCAAGGCTAAGCGAGGCATCCATCAGCCAGACAACCAACAACTTGTGTTCATCCAATTGTTCGCTGATTTCATAGGTCAGCCGGTCAACGGCCCCTTCGACATGCGCCACTTCATGCGCGCCAATCGTCCCTTCGCGCAGCAGCAGATCGTCTTGCAGCATCCCCTTGATTTCCTCGATCGACTCCAGCGTCAACATCGGAGCCTCGACAGTCACTTCCTCGATGGTAACTTGCCGGGCGTTCTCCAAGACGGCGTCGTCCGCTTGCAGCGGCGCTACCGACATGGCCAGCGAACTCAGCAAGTCCTCTTGCGGTTCATCGTCGGGACGCAAGCTAAAGTCAGGGTCCAAGGGGACCGACTCTTCCTCGGGATCGGCTTCGGTCGCCGTCAGCAGATGCTCCATCGGTTCAATCGGCCGGATATCGGCAGCCAGGTTGGCATAAATGGCCAACACGGTGGCATGCACAACCGCACTCAATGCGGGGCTAATCAGCCACTTGGCGGAGTGCGACATCCGGGCACGGGCCAGATCCCACATCCGGTCCCAGGGAGAAATCGTATAGGGCAGATCGAAAGCAGGCCGCAGGCCCGCCTCCCACCGCATTTCCGCCAGTCGATGAACCACCGCAAACATGGCATCTCCTCGTGCTAGCACGCAGTGTCACAAACGGCCGGACCATTTGCATGTTGGCCCAGCGGCGGCTGGCAGCCGAATTGAATCGTCCCGGTTCCCGTCTCATGGAAACCGCGGCACGCAACTGCCATCGCCGCTTGGCATTGTATCAATTCGGCGGCCAACAACCTACTAGAATATCCAATCGTTCCGAGAACCGCCATTTATTGCCGCCGCACCACATTTACCTTACCCAACCACTATATTCGCCCGTTGTTCCGCCGCGCGCACCCGGGCGATAGCACCGCTGTTGAATTGCAAGGCATCGGCTTCGATGCCGTCGGAAAAGACTACACCGCCCGCGGGCATCAACGATTCCAAGATCAGTTCCTGGCCCGCATCGAGCAGACCGGCAACCAGATTGGTGTGCGAATGCTTGCTGGCAAACGGTTCGCGAACGGCCCACAGCAGCCGCCGGTCTTCCCACGGCAACTGCTGGCCGACGCTCACCGATTCTCCCTGCCAGGCGGCCACCCCCTGCACCATGTTGAACACCGAGGAGAACCAGCCGGTCGAGCCAGCCCCGGTCGAAACCAGCACGCCGCTGGACGATTGCGGCTCCTCCCGATCTTGCACCCGCAGCACATAGCGGGCCGATACATGGCTGGCCGCGCCCAAAAAGAAATCATTGAAAGCCAGCAGGCGCTGCCCGTCGTTCAGCTCGACCTCGGCCAGCGTGACCGGCCGAACCTTGGCCTTGCCCTCCAGGACTCGGCCGACGGCCCGCCTGGCCTGGTTCGTTTTAAAGGGCAGCAACACGCCGTCAATCCGCAACGGATCGGGGTTGACCGCCACGATCGGCAGATGCCGCACGTACTTGGCGACATTGGCCACCAAACCATCTTGGCCCACCACCACGACCAATTCGCACGTTTGAAACTCAAAATTGGGCACGAAGTCGCGATCCACGAATTTGATCGGCAGGCCAAAATCGAGCTCTCGCTCCAGCGCTTCCAGCGAACCGCGATAGGCGTCATCTTCCTGCTGGTACGCGCGAATCGTGGCTTCGGCCGTTTCGTCATAGTCGGTTTCTGGCACCGCACGCGATACTTGCCGCGTGGCCGCCTTGGCGGGATTTCCGCGGCTGTCGTGTGCCGCTCGCCGCGCGCGTTCATGCACTTGGGCCTGCCCCAGCGCAAAGGCCGCCATGCTGGCGGTGGCGTACCGCTCGCGCAGCCCTTGCATGCGGGTCTTGCGCGTCACGACGGCAATGCCGAGCTTAATTCCCATACGAATGTCCCAACCAAAGCCCTTTCCAGGCTCCCTCTCCCGGTACTCCGGGAGAGGGTTGGGGTGAGGGCTATGTGGCGAAAGACCGTCCATCCACAACCCTCACTCGGCCCTTTCTCCGAGGGTGAGGGTTCGCACGCGATTTTCATTCGCGATTCAACAGGCTGTTCAACAGATCGGGCGAGACGTTCAGTTCGCCGATTTTGCCCGCGTTCTCGGCCAAACTCTGAAAAGCCAAGGCAATAATGGCCTTGGCGTCGGCTCCACCGCCTGCTGCCGCCATGAGGGTTTTCCAATCGACCCCCTTGAGCGGTTCCAAGATGGCCTGCAAGGCATGCGCCTTGGCGTCGGCCTCTTTCCGCTCGTTGGCCACGCGGCGATCGACCAGTTCGGCCCGCCGTTCCTCAACGGCAATCTCGGCCGACATCTGCGTTTCACGAACCATTCGCCGTTTCTGCTCCACGGCAATCTCCGTGTTCAGTTCGTTCTCTTTGATCGTTCTTTCCAACTCCACGGCCGCGTTGCGGCGGGCATAGATGGCCTCGTCCGCCTCGCGCAACAGTTGCTCGCGGGCGGCGGCCTGCAACGCCTTGGCCATGTCGGGCGTCGGCTTGACCGACAAGATCGACAGGGCCACGATTTCCGCGCCCAACATGCCGGTCACTTCCGACGCTTTCAACCCCGTCAAAACGTCGGCCACCAGCAAGTCGCTGCTGGTCAACAGTTCGCGTAACTTGCGCTGCTGCGTGTAGGCCCGCGTGAGGATTTGCGCGACGTGGATCAGCCGGTCGCCCAGTTTCGTGGGATCGTCCGAGAGATACTGCCCGCGAGAGTCGATGCTGTAATCCAGCAAGGCCGCCACGCGGCGCGGGTCGGTAATCCGGTAGGTAAGTTCGCCCTGTACGGTTGCTTCCTGGAAATCGGCCGTGGCCTCGTTGAACACAAACGGAACATCGACCGTGGCCAGGGGCACGCTGGCGATAGTCGATGTCGGTCCGTAATAAAAGAACGAGAGCCCCGCCCCTTCGCGTTGAACCTTGCCCGCCTTGTACAGCAATACAAACGATGTCGGCGCGGCTTTGAGATAATGGAAACCAAGCACGAGAGAACTCCCGCGAAAGAGGTGAAACTTCCCCCGGTGATCGGCCGGCCAGGAATCGACCACGATCATAATTGCGGCACCGCGCCAATGCACGCGGGTATGGACATTTTGCCAGGCCGGCCCTGGATGCGGCGGTCCCCACGCCGAGTGATTGTAGGAGGCGATTCCATGTGATTGTAGGAGGCGATTCCATCGCCGATGGGGAAGCCTTCGAATCATTAAGTGTCGCTTTTCGCTCCGCGAAAAGGCGTCGGGTGGAGGGCGCGACAGCGTATCATCCGCCAAGACCGATCTGGCGGTTACGGTTGGCCGAACCGTCTCGCACGCAACGCAGTCTACCCCTCGTGGCCGGCACCGTTTCGCGGAGCGAAACGCGACAATGTTCGCCACCAAGCCGTTTGAAGTTGCGAATCGCCTCGTCGAGGCCCGGCGTCAAACTTTTCGCCACCGGCTGGCGTGGCCCAGTTGGGATAATCAGCCTTGATTTGCGAAGGTTTCGCGAGATTCAGACAAGTTGGTCAAAAAAAGTTTGACAGCACCTCCGCCGATCTGCTATTGATGGGATCGTTGGCTGATGGCTGCGTGCCGCGGCCAGTGATATCGCGACCTCACAGCAATGGAGGGGCGTCATGCAAGATCCACCAGGCTGGTTTTTTTGAGGGGCCGTCTTCCATCAGCCTCTCACCCCTGCTTGGCGTGCTGGTTTTGACCAGCGTCCATTCATAAACTCTCAGAAAGCCCGCCGCAGGCCCACCAGCTTGCGGCGGGCTTTCGTGTTTTGGGGAACCGTTGAAAGACCAGGCGAGGATGTGTCCACGGAACCGTCACGAACTCTTACCGACTCGTCGGGACCGGAACGCCATTTGGCGACGGTTGTGGTGCCGATGCGGGAGATATCTGGCCAGGTAACCATCATCGATCAGTTTCGCCTATAATGCCAACGGCCAGGTGACCAGCGCCAGCGATGCCGATGCCACCTATGGCTACACTTACGACAATCTTGGCCGGGCCACGCAGGTCACCAACAGCGTGGGGACCAGCCAGACCATTAACCAAAAATGGGACGGCATCGGCAACCGCACCGAGTTGACCGCCGCGCAAGGCTGGAGCGAGTTCAAAAACGCCTACACCTACGACACGCTGGGCCGCATGACACGCATCGACCAGACCCTGGGCATGGCCGGCTGGTTCACCAGCGAGAAGCGGGTGGACTTTGCCTACAACGCGGCCGGGCAGTTCACCAGCATCAAGCGTTACAAGGATACCGACGGCGGCAGCGGCAACCTGGTGGCCGAAACCAGCTACACCTACGACCAGATCGGCCGCCTGACCGACCTGACCCACTTCAAGGACAGCACCACCTTCGCCGATTACGCCGCAGCCATGGGACACCCATAACATGAGCGTGGGACGATTGCGGCTGGGTTGAGGTGCTAACCTGGATTTCTCACCGCGCGTAGTAACGGGCTGCTCCCTTTGGTCAATAAGTGGGTGATAGTAGACCACTTGGACCAAATGCAGGGAGACAGCCCGTGACGACAGAGTGTAGCGAGGTTTCTT
>JBFWUW010000038.1:0-65530 GCA_050247075.1 Pirellulales bacterium
AATTCCATTTTGCCATCCTTGGCTCTCCTGTGCGTGTTGGGATTGAACAACCAACAGCATGCCAGGAGAGCCATTTGTTTGGTTAGACCAATTTCAAAAATAGGTAGGAGTTTTCGGAAAGTGCAGCTGGAGGGCGGAGACCGCGAAAAACGCCGTATCATCGGGCCGGATTGCGCATCGCGGCCGAGAACGGCGGGATCGTACCGCCCCGCCAGGAGAAGAACCACGAATCAAACGAATCCAACGAATAAGGATTACGCGGTACGAGTTCTTCTAGTCGCTGCCCGCCCCCATTTCTTCAAGCGAGTTTCCACTCAGGAGGTTTATTCGTTAGATTCGTGGTTCTCACCAGGCTTCGTATAATTGCCGGTGCGCATTCAACTCGCTGGCAATGCATTATCTTCCAATGTCTGGCGTGATTAATCTTTTTGCGGTTGGTACGATGCTGTTGACTAAGCTCCTGGCGGTGGCCGATGTCCGCGGCGCGCGCCGTGTTGCAAACAACCTCCCAATAACATCGAATCGGGAGCCGCGGATGATCGTCTTTCCCTGCGCCTCCCGCGGCAAGAAGTTGAGCTTCCATCGCGTATTGTCCAAGGTGCCCGGCGAACGGTTCGACCCGCCGCGGCATCCGCAACCGATTGCACCATGAAAATCACCCGCTTGCTGGCTTATCGCGTGGAATTGCCGTTATGCGAGGGAAGCTACAAATGGTCGGGGGGCAAATCGGTATCGGTCTTTGACAGCACCGTGATGGCGGTGGAGACCGATGCCGGCATCACCGGCTATGGCGAGGTCTGCCCCTTGGGGCCGTTCTATCTGCCGGCCTATGCCGCCGGTGCGCGGGCCGGGCTGGCCGAGCTTGGCCCGCACTTGCTGGGCGAGGACCCCACGCAACTGGCCAGGCTCAACCGGCGGATGGACGCCGCGTTGCAGGGCCATGCCTACGTCAAGTCGGCCATCGATATCGCCTGCTGGGATATTTTGGGCCAGGCCGCCGGGCAGCCGGTTTGCGTGCTGTTGGGGGGCAGGTATGGCGAGGACTTCGGCCTCTATCGGGCCATTTCGCAAGAGTCGCCCGACGCCATGGCGCAGCGCGTGGCCGAGTATCGCGAACAAGGCTATCGCCGCTTTCAACTCAAGGTGGGGGGCGACCCGCGCGACGATATCGAGCGCATTCACGCCGTGGCCGCGCAACTGAGGCCAGACGAACGCCTGATCGCCGACGCCAACACCGGCTGGCTGATGCACGATGCCTTGCGCGTGGCGCGGGCCGTGCGCGATCTCGATGTTTACATCGAACAACCGTGCCGAACCTACGAGGAGTGCCTGACGGTGCGGCGGCATTGCGATCACCCGTTCGTATTGGACGAAAATATCGACTCGGTCGACGTGCTGCTGCGCGGCCATGCCGACCGGGCCATGGACGTGGTGAACATCAAGATCAGCAAGTTCGGCGGGCTGACCAAGGCCCGGCAAGCCCGCGACCTGTGCGCGTCGCTGGGGGTGGCCATGACGATCGAGGATAGCTGGGGGGGCGACATCGTCACGGCGGCCATTTCGCACCTGGCCCACAGCACTCCGCCGGAGCTGCTGTTTACCACCACTGACTTCAACAGCTATGTCACCGTCAGCATCGCCAACGGCGCGCCGCGGCGGATCAACGGCCGCCTGGCATCCAACCCCGCGCCGGGCCTGGGGATTAAACCCAAGCTGGACGTGCTGGGTACGCCCGTGGTGGAACTTTATTGAGGCGTGGCGCGCGGCGGCCAGACGCAATAGGCGTTGCCCGCGATGGTCCATCATCGCGACCCAAGGCTTCGCGCGGCCTAAGGTGATGGAACCATTCGTCGTGTGTTATGTCGCGGCGCCACGACGAGGTTGCCGCCGCATCCAAGCCCAAGTCAACGCGGCCAATATCGCAACCACGGTGATTCCGATAACTTTCAGCCAATTGCTGGTCCGCGCGGCGATGGGCGCGGTGATTCCCGCGGCGTTATCTCGCACCTGCTCCAGCAGTGTGGAGAGTCCGCTCGGTTCCACGAGCAGCGGCGAACGCAGGATGTGATTGGTTGTCGTGCCCGAAGGCGAAACCAAGAAACCTTGGGCCAGCGTAAAGCCGAGATCTGTCCTAGTGGGAGGCTGATCGATGTTCAATTCTTGCACGGTCATGTCCCAAACCGTATCGACGTTCGGTTCGCCCTCGGTCGGCCGATCATATCGCAGATGGACGCATCGCATTGGAAACCATCGCCCATGCGGGCACTCGCGAATATCCGTGATATGGGCCGTGGCGAACAGGGTGCCCTCAAACCAAACTTCCGCTTCCAGTGGAATAAAACCGCGCGATTCGTCGACCAACAGGACCTTACGCAACTTACCACTCTGAAGCACGACTCTGGTGACCGTCTGGCCGCGTATTTGCTCGGGTGTCGCCGATACTTCCATCCCCGTTCCACCGTTGTCCAGGAAGGGAAGCATGTACTTTCCCAATATCCCCTCAAATCCTTGCGAAAAGATACCGAGCAGATTCCACGTCGAGTTGTCGAACGTTGCAATCTTGTCGACGCCGCCAAGATTTCCAAATGAAAAATTGAGTGAGCCTCGCAGGCTTTCTGACCCGTTCGAGGCCCATACCTCGGAAGGCAGCATGATCGACCCCGTCCCGTGGCCTTCCGGACTGGCTGGACCCGCAACGGGCTTGGAGTCGGATTCTCGCACGTAAACCGCATTGCTCCCATCGACGGCCAGGCGCACCCGCGCCCGGATTTCAACGCTGTCGGGCCCGTTATTCAACGCGGCCTCAACGGTTGATCCCCCGCCCGAAAGATGCAGCATCTTGCAAGAATACTGTTGAAATCCCTCGAAATTAGCCAGGCTCCCCTCGGCGATAATCCGTCCGCGCGTAACGACGTCTTCGTCATTCGCCCGTAGCCGCCCTTGAAAATGCAAAACGACATACGCCAACACCGCAAGTGCGGCACGATTTCGGATACGCGGGAACATGATGCGCCTCTCTTTCGATTAGGGTTTGGGCAAATGCCGCCACGATACCACCCACGGCATTCTTGCATTGTAGACCGCGATTTCACCGACAATTCGCACCACGGAATTTCGTTTCATTGCGAGCATCCTTGCACCATGTGGAAATTTTGGGACAGGCACATGGTGTCGCAATTGCCATTAACGACTTGTAGGTAGGGCCAATAAGTCTGGCAGACAATCCCGCAATTTCCACCGCAAGGAAAACAATTCTTGTAAACTCGCATTTGGCAAGTTCCAACGGCCGCCGTACCTGTTGTTTTGCGCCGCGTGTAAAAAAATGCGCCGCATAGGCTGCTATACTCAGCGCATACCGCTTCCGTCAAGCAATGCACCTTATCGTCGCATTCCATGTTGCCGGTTTGAGGCGCAAAGCAAGGTGCCCCCGTCACATCGACGCAAGCACCTGGGTTTGGCACCGCAAAGACATGCGGGATGCCGATGCACCATGCAGTCGTAGCTAATAGCCCAGCGATCCACCATCCGCCCATGGTCCGTGTCATGATAAGAACTCCTCGGTACAAGTGGCCAACCGGAAAATCACACCACTTCTTGTGCGCCGCCACAACGTCGCGTTCAATTCCCAACCTGGGGCACCGCCACGCTAGAGGTGATGGGCAAATCGATCGCGGCTTCACGATCCGCCACCTCAAAGACGATGTGCGCCAAGGTGGAGAAGCCGGCTGATCTGATTCCAACCCGGGATTGAACCGAACCGTCAATCCGTGTTCTCGCCGTTCGTCACTCGTGGGGGCCGAATCGACCATGATGCGAGAATCGTGGCAAGTAATCTCACGGATGGAAAACAAGGCGAGATCGTGACGGCTGATTGAGACGGACATGGCCGCCGGCGAGTTATCGCCTGGAGTTCGGCGAAAGAACACTCGCGCTGGCACCACACGAAATGGTGAAAGCACCCGCCAGTAGACAGGAATCGTTCGCGAATAAACTTCGCCATTGAGGGAATAGTCAATGACTAGATCGGTGCTGCGCTGCCCTGGAGCAAGGTGCGCCGTATCCGCTTGAAGTTCTATGGAAACGATCGCGCGCCGAGCATTTTGGGATGGTAACTGATCAAAATTCGACGGCGCGACCAGCGCCGCCTTCAGGCCGGCGCTGTTGCTGACCTCCAGCCGTTCTACGACTGGCACGGGGCCCTCCAGTCCGGCGGCCGTCAGCAACAAGGCCTGTTCGAATTTTCGTTTCGTGTTGGGTGGCAATGGCCCTAAGTCGATCATTTCCGTTTCGCCTGGCAGCGAAACGCTGGGGCAGGCAATCAACCTGACTTGTTGCACATATTTTATGCCCGCGTCGGTTATCAGCGTAAAGGCGAGGTCGCGTTGTACCGACGAGGCCGGGAGTTGAACGACGGCGGATATTTCGGTGCTTTCGTCGGCTGCAAGGCACTTTTTGGACAAGATGGCTCTTGAACAGCTACAACCAGCGGCAATCTGTTCAAAACAAACGTCATGATCGAACGGGTTGGGTACTCGCAGCACAAACTCGGCACGTGGCGATTCACCGTAATACTCCAAGGTTGGATGCGAGTGAACCAGGCCTTGCTGGCGAGACGTGACTGGCGATGACTGAACGCCGACCGGCGCGGCCCGCGGCTTCCAGATCGTCCAACCCAGCAACAAAGCCATCGCACCGCCAACGCCAAGCAAGGACAGCCATGCGCGCATGATTCATACCTGAGCGAATGGGATGAAACCGCCTAACGCATCGAACGGCAAATGCCCACGCGAAAACCGGCAAATTCGCGGAAGACGTGGAATTTTCTCATGACAAATGCCAGCCCTGACGAGATGCGTTCGGATGATACCACCCCCCCATCGTGATTGTCAACAAAAATCTTGAGCATTTGTTCGATTAGTCTGGCGGCTGCCTGGCACACTAGTCAGTAAGCCGCCGTGTGGAATACTCAAGAAGGGGTTGGACCGTGGTTTACTGCGTTGAGTATGGCCAATGAGCCCAGGCGGAAAGCTATGCAATTTGAAGCGTTGGCACAGAAGCATTATTCGAACGAACCGCTATAAAGCCCGTTGATCGATGGAGTTGAACAACCGCATGGTTCATTGAAAGCGACGCTGGTTTGCCGCTACCATCGGCTTTCCACGATCCGCCCGCCGCGAATCCTTGGAATGCCGCGCGCCGCGGCCTACACTGGGGGTTGCACGGATTCGTGGGACCATGTCGCTTCGCGGTCGGAGAATGACTCATGGCTTGGCGGTTAAACGAACAGGTCGTGCGCGGAGAGTTGTACAACAATCGCAATTACTGCACGCATGGCTGGGTACAGCTTCGCGGGCAAGAGTCTCCCTTGCACCTCAGCCTGACGGGCAACCCCGGACCAGACCTGGCCGGCAAGCAATTGCGGTTTGAGGTTCGCGATGCCGACCGCAAAGAGAACGAGGAGGCCGACGATTTCCCCGTTCGCGTGGCCTGGCACCAGGTAGGGCCCACGGGCGACATGACCGCCGACCGCCTGGTGAAGGTCTCGGACTGCCCCGTGGAGGAAATGTACGCGCGGACAAAGCTGGGCGAGCCGCCGCCGTTTGAGTGGAAACGCTGCCTGTACCTGGAGTGGTTCAGCCAGAACGGCCGCGTGGTGATTGAACTGGTCGATCCGCTGATCGAGTTCTTCGAGGGGACGCCCGACGACGACAGCGACTCGGACGTGATCCCCCAGGCAGCGGCATCGCCCGACGCCGATTTGGAACCCGACGGTGACGACGCCGTGGCCGGACTGGGTATCACCTCGATCGAGATCGGCGACGATGGCGAACCGCGCATCGACGAGCAAATCTTGTTCGACGAACCGCCTGGCGGCCTGGAAGCGGACAGCGACGATGACGAGCTTGAGGATCCCTATGGCCTGTTTCCCGACGACCTGGAGCAGCAATTCGAGGAGCAAGCCCGCCAGACCGACCGTTCACTCGACCCGGACTCGCACGATGGCGGTTCCGATGCCATCCAAGAGATGGAACTCATGGACCGCCTGATCGAACAAGGCGAGGGCGAACTGATCGGCAGCCTGTTCGAGTCGCCCGTCAAGCTGCCTCGCGAGGAAGCACTGGGGGACGAACGGATCGAACCGACCCTCAAGTCGCTGCTGGCCGAATTGGCCCTGTTGGGAATAGCCATTGATGTCTGCGAGCATTTCTCGCCGCGCGAAACGTACCGCCTGCTGCTAGACACCATCTGCCGCGAGCAGCGGGCTTACCCCGAGCTGCGCAACACGCAATGGGTGCAACACTTTTGCACCTACGACTTTTGCAAAAAGTGCGAGGCGGAGTTCGAGGAAAAGTTCAGCTCCCCGGAATCGGAAGGTGAAAAGCCGGAGGGGGAGTGAGTGTGTTGTAGTTTTCAGTTTTCGGTGTTCGGTGTTCAGGATGGCGATTCTAGAGAGTGGCCAAGAAAGCTGTCAGCACTCAGCAATCCGCTTCCGCCAAGAAGCTGATGGCTGATTGCTGACGGCTAATCCCTTTCATACCTCATACCTCATATCTCATACCTCCTCCCTCCTAGCTCATACCTCATACCTACCTCCCATGCCTACCGACCGACGCGACTTCCTCAAGACTTCTTCCGCGGGCTTTGCCCTGGCTCTCTCTGCGGCCTCGCTGGCCCGCACGGCCGAGAACGACAAGCCCGTGGTGGCGGTGATTGGGCCGGGGGGAATGGGGACGGCCCACCTCAAACAGTTGGCCGGCAACAATGGCGTGCGGCTGGCGTATGTCTGCGACGTCGATGAAAACCGCTTGCAGGCGGCGGTCAAGACGGCCGAGAGCTTGTCGGGCCTTGCGCCCCAAGCGGTCAAGGACATGCGGACCATCTTCGACGACAAGTCGGTCGATGCCGTGTGGATCGCCACGCCCGACCATTGGCACGCTCCGGCGGCCATCTTGGCGGCCGACGCCGGCAAGCACGTCTATGTGGAAAAACCCTGCTCGCACAACATCCGCGAGGGGCGGCTGATGATTGAGGCGGCCCGCCGCAACCAGCGGGTGATGCAGGTCGGCACGCAAAGCCGCAGCACGGCCCACGTAATGCAGGCCATGGAGCGCTTGCAGTCGGGCGTGATCGGCACGGTTCTGGTGGCCAAGGCCTGGAACAGCCAGCGCCGCGGCAACATCGGCCATCAACAGCCCAGCGACCCGCCGCCCCATTTGGATTACGACCTGTGGCTAGGCCCGGTGCCGCATGTGCCGTACCAGTCCAACTTGTTGCCGGGCATTTGGCGCTGGTGGTATGCCTTTGGGGCGGGCGACATGGGGAACGACGGCGTCCACGACCTGGACCTGGCCCGCTGGGGCTTGGGGGTGACGGGGCATCCCAACCGCATTGCCTCGCTGGGAGGCAAGTACTACTTCGACGACGTCCAGCAATTTCCCGACACGCAAACGGTGCAGTTTGAGTACTCCGGCGACGGCCAGCCGGGCAATCTGCGGCAGCTCATTTTCGAGCAGCGAATCTGGTCCCCTTACGTGCAAGAAGGCTACGAGAACGGCAACGCCTTTTACGGCACCGAGGGAATGATGATCTTGGGCAAGATTGGCGGGTACAAAATTTACGGCCCGCGCAACAAGCTGCTGGAGGAAAGCCCCACCGGCACGCCCGACCTGGCGGCCCACCACCAGAACTTCCTCGATTGCCTCAAGAGCGGCGACAAACCGCATGCCGACATCGAGATCAACCACCTCACCACCACCCTCTGCCACCTGGGCAACATCGCCACCCGCACCGGCCGGGTGCTGCACTTCGACCCCGCGCAAGAAGCCATCACCGGCGACGAGGAAGCCAACGCCCTGGTGCGGCGAGAATACCGCGAGCATTGGGCGAAGCCCATGGGCGTGTGAGGGCCATCAATTCCGCGGCCGGCCGGCGTCCGCAAATAAAAACACTCTTTAGAAAGCAACCATGCTAGATGCCCGCCTCGAGCCGCAAACGATCAAGGTGCGTCTTTTGATCGACGACTATCGCTCTGGTCGAATTGTGATTCCAGAATTTCAACGTGAATATGTCTGGAAAAAGGGAAAGGCACCGCAGTTGATCGACTCCCTTTACCGCAGATTCCCAATTGCCTCTCTCCTGCTATGGCAGAGTACGGAAGATGTGGAACCAAGAAGAAACGATCCGCGCCCTTCGCGAAGTGCATTGAGTTGGCTGATTGACGGCCAGCAACGCGTCATAACCTTGGCTCGAACTATGACCGGGGACGAAGGGATTGACGTGGTATTCCATCCGGAGCAAGACGAATTTCGACTGGCGAATGCGGCAACCCGCAACGATAGAAATTGGTATCGCCTCGCGGAAATATGGGATGACGAGTTGTATCGGCAACTGCGGCGCAATCTTGATGGCAGTCGAAACGCGACTCGTCGCGAAGAGCGGTTTGAACGAGTGCGTGCCATTCTCGATTACGAGATCCCGTATGTCCGAATGGTGGACCATTCCTTCGAGAACGCCGTTGACGCCTTCACGAGAATAAACACGTTAGGCGTGAGGTTGAAGAAAGAAGACATCGAAAGTGCGCGAGTGGCCGCGAAACATACCGGATTCATCGCAATGGAGGTGGCCCCGTTTCTGGACAGCTTGAAACGGCAGGGATTTACTCGATTGAATGTCATGCATCTCTTTAGGGCTTGCGCGTTCGTGGCGAGGCCAGATGGCCGTAGCAAGACGCCACTCCATGAGCTAGACCGCAAAGAAGTCTTGTCGGCGTGGAACAAGACAAAGCGCGCAACGGAGAGGGCCATCGGATTGATCCGCAGTGAACTCGGCCTTGTGAACATGGATATCCTGTGGTCGGGTTCATTCGTGGTGCCGGCCATAGCACTTTGTGCCGCCCTAAGTCCGCGCGACCTGGACCCGCGGGGTGTTGTGGGATGGCTGGCTTTGGCGGCTCTGTTGCATCGGTACAGCGGATCAAGCGAGACAGCGTTGGATCAAGACCTGCGTGCTTGCCGGAATGGCGACCCGATTCGCGAATTGTTGAAAAACCTACGACAAATCAGGCCGGTGCTAACTGCCGAAGCTAACGACTTCAGCGGTGCGCTTGCCGACCGGAGTGGTCTACTGGCTCTCTATGTTGCTTGCCGCCACCGAGGTATTCTCGACTTTTATGGCGGTGGACAGGTGTTGCTACAGTCCAATGTCGATCGGCATCATATTCTGCCGCGCGGCCAATTCCCCGAAAGAACCAGGGCAAAGGCAGACAATGTAGCCAACCTCGCTTTCATCGCGGGCGACATCAACAAATCGATCGGCAACTCGGGGCCGGAAGTGTATCTGAAACAGGTTGGTCCGGCGGTTCTCAGGAGTCAATGCATTCCCACCGACGAGAGTCTTTGGGCAGTATCCCGGGCAGAGGACTTTTGGGAACAACGGCGAACTTTGCTCGCCGAGTCGTTTAATGAGTATATCCGTGAGGCGCTGCCTCAGAGGCGGTTGGGATCGGACTGATGTTTCGTGGCAGTTCCAGCCTCCTCGCGAGATTGTCCCTGGCAAGATGATGGTCGCAGTTGCCCAATTCAAGCCTATCTTGATTCCCCCGACAATCCGTCTCACGATTCACTTACATTGAGCCTAAACTTACCGCCTCGTAGGTCCGAGCATCACCATGACCGAGCAAACCTTCAAGAACCTGCTCGATCAGCGCCCGTTCAAGGCGTTTCGTCTCGTCATGTCGAGCGGCCAAACTTACGATGTGCGGCATCCGGAAATTGCCCTGCTAACCCGTACCGACTTGCTCATCGGCATCGACGAAGCCGATGATGGCATTCCCGCCGAGTTTACGATCTGTTCGCTGTTGCACGTCTCCGCCATCCAGCCCCTTCCCGTCGCAAGCGGCCAGGCTTGAACGGCAATCCGGCGGGTCGGGAAGTGAGTGCCCGCGAAGGGAACTACTTCTTGCGAAGTTCCGCGAGCTTCTCGCCGACCGACTTGTGGACCTCGGCTGTTTGCGACACGATCAGCGCGCCGCGGTGGGAGAAGACCGAGATTTTGCCCTGCCCGCCGACTTCGTCCCAGGTGTCGGGGGAGATGTTTTCGGTCAGTTCTCGGATCAGCGATTCGTAGTCGTCAAAGTTCTGTTTGTGAACCAGGTCGTATACGTCGTACACCACCACCCGCATTGGCTTGTCCGGATCGGCGGGCTTTACCTTGGCTGCCGCGCGCGGCTTGCCCGGTTTGGTGCCCGGCTTGATCGCACGAAGCTTTCCCAGTGCCGCCAGCAGGCTGGCGATCTCTTGTTGCGCCGCGGCCGTTTGCAGCACATCGATTTTGCCTTTGGCCCGGAGGGCGATGGTCGCCTTGCCCCCCACGTCCTCCCACGACGCCGGCTGGATACAGTGCACAATCGCCTTGATGAGCGATTCTTGTTCCGCGGCTCCCGCGGCTACCTTGGCCACATCGTGCGTCTTGGCCGCCAGTTCTTCTTGGGCCAGCAATTCTTGGTCCAGAGACAGCGCTAGGGCCAGACTGAACAAGCTGGCGCACATCGACCTGGGCATGGCAAGGCTTCCTTAACCAGAAAAGAATCAAACGGCCAACGCAAGTTACTCGTCGCTCAGGTGGTCTTCTGGCTTGACGCCGTGCTTGTAGCGGTCGGCACCGAAGCCGAAGGGGAGCGGTTCGTACTTGCCGACGATATCGACGTTGGACTCGCCATTAATTTGGCCTTCCAGGCCGACGGCCCAGTAGCAGGCGTTGACTAGCAGCCGCCGTAGGCCGGCGCTCAGCAAATCTTGCGAGGCCCCCATCGTGGTGCAGAAGACGCGCGAGTCCTGGCCTTCGGCACCGTGGTAGGTGTTGGTCCAGGCCACCGGCATCATCGGCTCGTTCTTCTCGCCCGCCAACGGTTTGTCTTCGGGCTGCATGCCTTCCAAGACCTGGCCCAGCACCAGCGGCTGGCAGCTTTCAGGCAGCGGCAGCCGCACGGTGTAAACGTCGGTCGGGCCCCAGATATCGCCATCTTGCAGCCCGCGCAAAATGGGGTGTTCTTTTTGTTCCGGCACCAGAATGCCTCGCGTGCTTTGCGAGCCGTGCGCCCCGTGGTGGTTGATCCACGTTTCGCCCAGCACCTGCCGGCCAAAGCCGCCATCGAAATCCTTATTCTGAAAACTGTAGCGGGCGTAAGTGGCGTTGGCGTCGCCGATGTTGAACGAGTGGGTCGCCGTCCGCAGCCCCACAACCGGCTTGCCCGACTCAACATACTCCACGAAGTGCCGCATTTGCTCGTCGGGCAGATTGCGGAACCGCAGAAAGACGACCATCAGGTCGGCCGTTTTCAAGGCTTCCAGGCCGGGAATGTTGTTGTTGATATTGGGGTCGATGGTGCCGTCTTGCGGATTGACGGCAAACAACACGGTGCATTTAAATCCATGCCGCCGCGAGAGAATCTTGCCCAATTGCGGCAACGTCTCTTCCGAACGGTATTCCTCGTCACCGCTGACCAGCACGATATGCTTGCCGGCCCCCGGCCCTTCGCCCCCTTCAAACACCACCCAGGGATCGGCGGCGCGCGTGGAAGCGGTGAACGACACAAGTCCCCATAAACAAACGGTAAACACCAGCGCGAGTTTCATGGCCATTCCCGAAGAGCGAGCGATATACGCTGGCGGACAATAACACCCGACTTCCGCCAGTCCCCCTTGGATATTAGTCCGCTGGCCAGCCGCGGGGAAGCGCCAAATCGTCAATGTGGCCATGTCGCCGCAAAGTGCCTGCTTTACGGACTGGAACTGTCGAATGGCATTCCATTTGGGATTCGGTAGCACGGCATAAATCATCGAACCAGACTCAAGCAAGAAGGCGGGAGCCATGTTGCTACGCACCCGCACGCCTCCCGTATATTCATGGCTCATCCCTCCGCCGCGGCCTCCAACTTGTCCATCCACTGTTGCACTTGCAGGGCATCGGCGTAGGTGGCCCCAACCGGGACGGGCTGTTGGCCTCGCACGACTTTGCAGAAGCAGCGCTGCTCTTCGGCCATCATGCCCGTCGCGCCGCTGGAGCCGGCACGGATCTCCAGCGTCAACGGCCACGAGGCTTGCGTATCCCAAACCTCAATCGGGCGGGGATTGGGCGAAATGCGGGCGGCCCAGCCGGTCCCGAAGACTTCCAGGCGGTCAAACCCGCGCGGCGGCATGCCGGGGGGTGTCAGGTACGATGCGGCCAGCGAAACCAGCGGCCCCTCGGCAAATTGCAGTTGTGCCACGGCCAGATCAACTTGGCCTTTTGGCGTACGGTGGAACCGGGCCTGAAAGCTGGCCGGTTCGATCCGCCCCAGCAGGGCCTGCACGGCGTACAGGTCGTGGACCATCGCCGCGTGCAGCGGGTTTTCGCCCGGGAACAACTCGACGATGTTAGCCGGCCGGTGCCGCACGGCGTCGATGTAATTGATGGGGCCGCGGGCGGCCACCGCTTGCCGCAGTTCTTGAAACTCGCTGTTGAACAGCAAGATATGGCCCAGCATGAGATTGCTGGAGTCGGGCCGGACCAGGCTGGCCAACTGGCGGGCCTCCGCCAGATTGTCGGCCACCGGCTTCTCCAGCAACACGGCCTTGCCCGCTTGGAGCAGCGCGGTGGTGACGGGTACATGCTCCGCCGTGGTACAAGCCACAATCCAGGCTTCGGCGGAAGACTCCGCGATGGCGGCCGGAAGGTTGGTCCATCCTGGCACGCCCGGCAGTTCAGCCTGCAGCGCGGCCAGGCTTTCGGGCCGCCGGGCGACCAGCGCCACAAGTTCGGCCTCGGCCAGGCTGGCGGCGGTCAAGGCGTGCAAGCGGCCAAACCGGCCCAAGCCAATGACGCCCAGCTTAACGGGAGAAGAATCGCGAATGTTCATGGGGAAAACAGCGGAGAAGCGGTTGGCGGAGAAGCTGTCAGCTTATCAAGTTCGTAGGAGGCGATTCTATCCGCGTTGTAGGAGGCGATTCCATCGCCGACGGAGACACTGACGAACGACAGGAGAAAAACTCACGCAAAGACGCAAAGGCGCAAAGAGGTTCGACAAAAGTGACGCGCTTGATTCGCGACGGAAAGCCCTTGTGCGAACACTCCCTTTGCGGCTTTGCGACTTGGCGTGAGACTTCTTCGGATTCAATTCTTGTCGGCCCCCAAATGCTCCGTGGTTCCTTGTCTTATAAGAACGTTGGTGGCGGCTACACCACGCCATGATGTAGGAGGCGATTCCATCGCCGAAGGGGACGCTTGAAGGTACGGCATGGCGCCCTGTTGCATGCGCACCGTCAACTCAACGGGCTTTGTGAGAACCACGAATCGGACGAATCCAGCGAATAGGAATCCGCCGCCACGTTTTCTTACATTGCGGCCCGCCCCTTTTTCTGGTGGGTAAGTTTCCAGGCCGGAAATCCATTCGTTAGATTCGTCCGATTCGTGGTTCTTCCTCTGGGATCGCGGGACTGGGATCCGCCAAGATGTGGATATCGCACCCCCTGAGATGTTACAGTAGCGGCTGGCGTTTCTCGCGGGGGTGTTGGTTTTCGTGGGTGGCGTGAGGTGGTCCATGCTGCGTATTCTTGGCTCGCCCAAACAGCTATGCAATGGCGTCACGCGACGCGACTGGCTGGCGGCTGGTTCGCTGGGCGTATTGGGGCTATCGCTGCCAGATGTATTGCGATTGCAGCAAGCCCAGGCCGCGCCGGGCAACCCGCCGGCGGCCAGTTTTGGCAAAGCCAAGAATGTCATTCTGCTGTATCTGTTTGGCGGTCCCAGCCAGCTAGAAACCTTCGACTTCAAGCCGGACGCGCCGGCGGAAGTCCGCGGCGCGTTCCAGCCGATTGCCTCGGCCTTGCCTGGCTGCGACGTGTGCGAGTTTCTGCCGCATGTGGCCCAGGTGATGGACCGGGTGACGGTTGTCCGCTCGCTCACGCATCCCTGGAACTTTCACGGCATGCAGTGGGCCACCACCGGACTGCCGGAGGGGACCATTCCCTTTGAGGAGACACAACGCATACCGCAGCATTGGCCCTTTCTGGGGTCGATGTACGCCTATCTGGACGAGCAGCGAAACGGCCCCAAAGCCCGCGGGTCGGTGCCGGACAACATCATTTTGCCCTTTCCGCTGAGCAGCCGCCGCCCCGCCGCGATGTACGCCCGACCGCATGGCGCGTTCTTGGGCAGCCAGTACGATCCGATCTTTACGGAGTTTCGCGGCGAGGCCACGCGGAGCATGGTCCGCCGTTCGTTTGGACCGCCCGCCGAGATTTTCGATCCCTATTTGGGCGTCAAGCCGGGCTGCCGGTTTGAGATCGCACCCGAGGCGCAATTGCCGGAAGACATCACGCTGGACCGTATCGACGGCCGCCGTTCGCTATTGGCCCAATTGGAGGAAGCCCGCCGCGCGCGGGAAGGTGCCGCGCGGCAGCGTCCGGCCAGCGTGCAACTCATGGACCAGCACCAGCAGTTGGCTTTTTCGCTGTTGGATTCCGCGGCCATTCGCCAGGCGCTCGACCTGGACCAAGAGACGCCGGCGCAGCGCGAAGCCTACGGCATGACGCTGTTTGGCCAAGGAGCTTTGCAAGCCCGCCGGCTGGTCGAGGCGGGCAGCCGCTTCGTGACCGTGATCTGGGATGAATTCGGGCAGCTCAACGCCGGCTGGGATACGCACGTCGACCACTACAACCGCATGAAGCACGATCTGCTGCCTGGCTTTGATCTGGCGTTCTCGGCACTCATCCGCGACTTGGAGGATCGCGGCATGTTGGACGACACGCTCGTGCTGGTGATGAACGAAATGGGACGCACGCCCCGGCTGGAAGGGGACGGCCGCGGGCATTGGGGCCGGGCTTATTGCAACCTGTTCGCCGGAGCCGGCATTCGACGGGGCAACATCGTGGGCCGCACCGACAAGATCGGCGGCACGGTGGAGGAGCGGCCGGCCAGCGCCAAAGACGTGCTGGCCACGCTGTACCACTTGCTAGGAGTCGACCCGCACACCATGGTCCGCGACCGGCTCGATAGGCCGATGCCGTTGGTGCCTTACGGCGGGGTGATTGGGGAGATGGTGGGGTGAGAGGAGAGTGTTGGGTGTTCGGTTTTCAGTGTTCAGTCGCGGGTGGCGTTTCCGCGGCGTGATTTTAGGGCGGCTTGGGTGACGAGGAGATAGTTGGCTCCGCCGTACTCGGTGATGGTCCCCGTGATGTTCCAATCCAACGGATCGGGAGTTTCCACAACGACTGCGGCGATGCGCTCCAAGTTGAGATTCTCCAGCGCCTGCAGGCGGCGCTCGCCGCCATCGAGATAGAACGTGATGCCGTCGCCGGTCAGTTTGAAGTAGCCCGTCACGTTCACCAGGCGGGTTCCCTCGCGCAGGCGGGTGTTGGCCGTCTCGGCCCGCACGGGAGGTTCGTCCGCGCTCTCCAGCCTTCCGCCCCGCTCGGCCCGGCTGGCGGAAGCAGTCCACAACAAGGCAGCCCCCACCGCCACCAGGCAACCACCCAGAAACCAGGCACCCCTCAACTTACAGCCGCCAAATAAGAGGTGCATGGCAAAGCTACGTCCATTCTAAAACAACCAGCCCAGTCCCAAAACCACCACTTTTTCATCCTTCATCCTTCCGCCTTCAGCCTTTCCTCAATGTCCTCCCTCGGGTTTCTTCATGGCCAGGCTGTGCAGCACCAGCACCGAGCCGACCGAGATCAAGGCCCAGCCAATCCAATCGGGCGGGCGGATCGACTTGCGCTGCACGCCACCCATCGACGGCA
Organism: Pirellulales bacterium; assembly: GCA_050247075.1. Taxonomy (GTDB): domain Bacteria; phylum Planctomycetota; class Planctomycetia; order Pirellulales; family JBFWUW01; genus JBFWUW01. The sequence continues at coordinate 15,777 of JBFWUW010000038.1, forward strand.
GGTAGCTGGCGATGGACGACAACTGCCGTTCGGGCGCGCCGGAGCGCTCCGCCAGAAACTTGGTGGTCCGCTCGTTAAGGACGAACGTCTCGACCACGCGAAACTCGATCCCCAGAAACAGAATGACCAGGCCGATTAAGAAGTACTGGTTACGATTGAATTCCATGGTTGCCTCCTAAGCTGGCGAGGCGGCGGCCGACCCATTGCGGCCACTCAACGGGTGCCTACCGCGGCACCCCTGGTCAGTATCGTGCCGCGCCGGCGGCCGGCTTGATCGAAGCGAAGGGAGTTCCGTTTATCGGCTTCCGTCTGTGCGGGTCGCCCGCCCCCTGTCGATTGCCACGGAAATCGGGGTCCGTTTATGCCGTATGAGCCGATTCCAGGCGTCGTTTGTGGAAAGAGCCGAACGCGGAATCGGACAGCCAATCGTGTGTGGACATATACGGCAATAGCCGACTAAAGGAGCCGCCTTCGACCACGATCATCCGCTTTTCGGCACCATTCAATACACGTCGCACGGCCACCACCAGGAGAAGGACCACGAATCGAACGAATGAGATTTCCGCGGAGAACCTTGGCAGACAGGAAAGGGGCGGGCGACAACTTGGAAAAGACGAGCCGGCGGATTCCTATTCGTTAGATTCGTTCGATTCGTGGTTCTCGCTTTGATCGCGGCATAGCCGCATAGTTCGATCAGCGGTGCTGTTCTTTCAATCCGTTTTCGGCCAGAATGGCGGCCCCGGCCTTGGCAACCTGTTTAGGATCCGATACCAAATAACTTCCTCATGCGAACTCCCTCTCCCTTTGGGAGAGGGCCGGGGTGAGGGCCGGCGGATGGCGTCCATTTCGCCACATCTCCCTCTCCCCAACCCTCTCCCGGAGTACCGGGAGAGGGAGCCAAACGGGGAAGTTATTTCGTACCGAATCCGTACCAACGCGTGTCCCATGTCGCTGCTGCACGTCGAAAATCTGCACGCTGGCTACGGTCCCATCGAAGTCCTCAAGGGGATCTCGTTGACCGTTGCCGAAGGGGAGATTGTCACCGTGATCGGTGCCAACGGCGCGGGCAAGACCACCACGCTGATGTGCATCTCGGGGGTCAACCGGGCGCGGCAAGGCAAGATTGTGTTCGCCGGCCAGGAGATCCAGCGGTTGCGGCCCGACGAGGTCGTTCGCGCCGGCTTGTGCCAATCGCCAGAGGGGCGGAAGATCTTCGCGCGGCTGAGCGTGCTAGAGAACTTGCACATGGGGGCCTTCACCCGGCACGACAAAGGGGGCATTCGCCAAGATATCGAACGGGCCTTTTCCCTGTTTCCTATTCTCAAGGAGCGCCACGCGCAGCCCGGCGGCACGCTGTCGGGCGGAGAGCAACAGATGCTGGCCGTGGCGCGGGCGCTGATGGGCCGCCCCAAGCTGCTGCTGCTGGATGAGCCGTCGCTCGGCTTGGCGCCGCTGGTGGTGCTGAAAATCTTCGACGCCATTCGCGAACTCAACCAGCAGGGGATGGCCGTGCTGCTGGTGGAACAAAACGCCCGGCTGGCCCTGAAACTGGCCCACCGGGGCTACGTCATGGAAACTGGCGCTATTACCATGAGCGACGAAGCCAGCAAACTACTAGCCAACCCCAAGGTGCAAGACGCCTACCTGGGAGAAGGGTAGAGAAAAGGCAGAAGGATGAAGGTCCGAAAGACTGAAAACTGAAAACCTTTTTTCCCTATGCTTCTTCCATTGCTTTCAGGATGATGCGGACGGCGGCGGCGGCGGTAGTGGCGGAGAGGGATGCGCATTCCTTGGGCTCGGATAGGGCTTGTTGGGTATCGAGCGGCAGGTGCAGGAAGAGCGAGCGGGTTTTGAGTCCGCCCCGTTCAGCCAGGTAGTGCGTCCAATACAGCGTGGCGTTGCAGAGGTACGTGCCGGCATGGTACGAGACAGCGGCGGGCAGGCCGGCCTCGCGCAGCCGCGCGGCCCAGTCCCGCAGGGGAAGCGCCGATTGATACGCGACCGGGCCGTCTTCCGCCAGTCGCCGCGGGGGCCCATCGGGCTGGGCGGGCTCTTCACCGACATTAACGGCGATCGACTCCAGGCGAATCCGGGCCGAGCCCGGAGCCTGCCCCAGATGCAAGGCGAAGTCGTGGTTGGCCTCGAGATCCTTGGCCAGCCGCGCGCGAACCTCGGAGAATTCCACCGGATAGCGCCGCGTGACAATGGCCGGTTGCACGGGCATGTCGCGCGTCAGTTCCAGCAAGCAGAGCCAACTGGAGTTGGCCTGGAAGTGGGCGTAAGGATCGAAAGCGGTGACCAGGACGGATGCCATCAAAGATTTCGCTTGTCGGAAGCAGTAGGACGTTAACCCGGCGGCCAACTCAGGGACCGTCCGCCTAGCAGGTGCAGATGCAAATGATCGACGGACTGTCCGCCGTCGCGGCCGCAATTAATTACCACGCGATAGCCATCTTGCAGGCCCAACTGCTGGGCTACCTTGGTGGCCACGCGGAGCAAGTGCCCTAGCAAGGGGGCATCTTCGTCGGACACGGCGGCCAACGAGGCAATCTCTTGCTTGGGGATAACCAACACATGCGTGGGGGCTTGGGCCGAGATATCGCGAAAGGCCAGGCAGCGGTCGTCCTCGAATACGATCTCGGCCGGAATCTCGCGGTCGATAATTCGCTTGAAGATCGTGGTCACGGCTGCCCTCCGGCTGGTTCCAGCGGAATGGCTTCGTCCAGCAGCATGGTGGGGATATTATCGACCATCGGATAGAGCAACTGGCCATCCCGGCGCACCAGGCCCGCCTCCAGGGGTTCTTCAATAACCTGGCCGGCGCGGTTCTTGACCTTCTTGGCGGCAATCTCGCGGTTGAGCTGTTCCAGCAACTCGGGCGTGGCCGGTGCCAATGGCGTGCGGTCCTCGGGGCAGACCAACATTTGCAGCAGTTTTTCGCGAATCATAAACCATCCCCCAGCATACAAGGCGATCTTTTCACGGATGATAAGTGCCATTAGCCTGCCGCATGGGGCGGCGAAATGCAAGGGAAAGGCGGAAGGCGAAAGGATGAAGGCGGAGGTGATGTAACCTAGGGCTTGGTGCGTCTGGCCTCTAAATTGACGAAGTTGCGGATCATCTTTAGAGTGGCCAACCGACGAACGGCGTTGGAATCTGCCGGCTCTTTTAAGAAACAACCGTATGGGCGATAGTGCCAATCATCCGCCCGTGCTGCTGCTGGTGGCGGCTTTTAGCCGCTATCCCGAAGCTCTCGACTGGGGCCAGCGGCAGGCCGTGGAGGCTTGGGGGCCGCTGGCGCTGGTTAGCGATCCGTTTGAATTCGTGGAGACGGACTACTACCAAGCGACGATGGGACCGGGGATCAAGAAGCAGTTTTGGGCCTTCGAGCGGCTGGCCGATCCGGGGGAACTGCCGGCCTGGAAAGCGCAATCCAACATCTGGGAAGCGACTTATGCTAAGCTTGGCCAGCACCAAGAGCCGCGTCCGCTAAACCTGGACCCCGGCTACCTGACGCTGGCCAAGCTCGTCCTGGCATCGACCAAAGACCACGCGCATCGCATCTATTTGGGCCACGGCATGTACGCCGAAATCACCTTGAATTTTCGCCATCGCCGCTGGCAGCATCACGACTTGACCTTTCCCGATTATCGCCGGGCCGATTATCAGGCGTTCTTTACGCGGTGCCGCGACTATTTCCATCGTCGCGAGCGGGAGGGCCGCGCGTGAACTGGTTGCTGTTTCTGGCGGTTCTGCCCCCGTTTGTCGTTTCGATCATCACCGCCGGACTGATGCGGCGTTATGCCCCGCGGCTGGGCTTGCTCGACCGGCCCGGCCATCGCAAGGTGCATCAAACCCCCACTCCACTGGGCGGAGGCGTCGCCATCTGGCTGGGAGTGGTGATGACCTTCTTGGGCATTCAGATCGCCCTGTGGCTGGTGCGGGCGGAAATTGTCCCCATTGAGTTGTTGCCGGAGTTCGTGGAGAAGCATCTCAAAGGCATTGTCAGCCAGATGCCGCGGCTGTGGATGTTGTTGGGGGCCGGCACGGTGTTGGTCATGTTGGGCCTGTGGGACGACCGCCGCGGGCTCGACTGGCGGCTACGAATTGGCATCCAGGCGGCCGTGGCGGCCTTTGTGGCCTGGCAAGGTTTGCGCCTCACCTTCTTTATTTATGTGCCGCTGATCACGGGCATCGTGACCGTGTTTTGGATCGTGGGGCTGATCAACTCCTTCAACATGCTCGACAACATGGATGGCCTGTCGGGGGGCATCGCCACCATCGCCTGTATCATGCTAACGTGCGTGGTGCTGATTGCGCCCGACCCCGAATCGCGCGATCCGCAGCTCTTGGTAGCCGGGTTCTTGTTGGTACTGATTGGCGCCATTTTGGGATTTCTGTGGCACAATCGGCCCCCCGCGCGCATCTTCATGGGAGACGCCGGCAGCTACTTCTTGGGCTTTTGGCTGGCCGTGGCGACCATCTTGGCCTCGTTCACGGGTGGACGGCTCCCCAGCCATGCCATTCTGGCGCCACTGCTGATTTTGGCCGTGCCGCTGTACGACACATTGACCGTTGTGACCATTCGCCTGAGGGAAGGCCGCAGCCCGTTCAGTGGCGACAAAAGCCATTTCTCGCATCGCCTGGTGGAACTGGGCATGACCAAGGGGCAAGCCGTGGCGACCATTTACCTGACCACCGCCACCTGCGGGCTGGGAGCCTTTTTGTTGCATCAGGTCGACCGCGTAGGGGCCGTGATTATCGTGCTGTTGGTCCTGTGCGTGTTGACCTTGATTGGAATTCTGGAAACGGTGGGCCGCCGACGGAAAGAATCGTAGCCCCCTCGCCCGGTACGCCGGGAGAGGGAGCTCGAACGCCCAAGTTGTTTCACACGGGATCGTAACCCTTTCCGCTTCGATCGCATGGCCCACCGTCGCTCAACTCGCACGGCCAACCGCGGCCCCAGCCCGCAAAGGGCCGATTCGCCGCTGGACGAACGGATCAGGCCGTGGCTGTTGGCGGCGACGGCCGCCGGCTTTGTGGCCCGCACCTTGACGCCGAGCGAGACCGCCGCCGATTCCGGAAGCGGATTGCCGTGGGTCATGTGGTGGCTGGTGCTGGCATTGTTGTGGGGGGCCGCCGGGCTGTTCAGCCGCCGGCTATTATGGCGTGGAGGCCGGATTGATCCGGCGGTGCTGACCGTGGTGTTGTGCGTGACGGTCAGTTCTCTGTGGGCCTTGCGCAGCGAGGCGCCCCGTCCCACACTCAATATGCTTTGGGAATGGATCGGATTGGGGCTGGCCTTTCTGCTGCCGCGGCAATTGTTGCGGGTTGCCAGCGAAGGCCGGGCACTGCTGGCCGTGATGCTCGCCCTGGCGGTGGGGCATGCGACTTATGCGGCTTACCAACGGTTTGTGTCGTTGCCCGCCGACCAGGCCCGCTACCGGGCCGACCCCGAAGCTGTCCTTCGCGAGGCGGGCATCGAGGCTCCCGAAGGATCGCCCGAGCGCAAGGCGTTTGAAGACCGGCTGCTGTACAGCCAAGAGCCATTCTCCACCTTCGCGCTGACCAATTCCCTGGCCGGCTATCTGGCCCCCTGGCTGATCGTGGGCTGCGGCATCGTGGGCCTGGGTTGGTCCCGGACTGGCCAGTGGGCAGGGCTCGATCCGCCACGGGTTGCCTTGGCCGTGCTGCTGGCGGGCGTGGCGGCCTGCTTGTATCTCACGCGCAGCCGGACTGGCTACATCGCCGCCGGCGCTGGGCTGTTGCTGCTTGTCGGAATGTGGCAACAGAGACGACTGGCAGCGTTCTCTTGGAAGGTTGTCGGCGCGGCCGCCATCGGCGGCTTGTTGCTGATCGCCGCCGTGGCAGCCGTGGTGGGCGGCAATACCGAGATGGCCGACGGCGCTCGCAAGTCGCTGGGGTACCGCCTGGAGTATTGGCGGGCGACATCGCAAATGATCGCCGACCACCCGCTGCTAGGCGTGGGGGCGGGCAATTTTGGAGCCTGGTATCCGCAATACAAGCTGCCGCAAGCCAAGGAAGAGATTAAGGACCCTCACAATTTCTTGTTGGAGGTGGCATCGTCGTCGGGCTTGTTAGCGGCGCTGGCACTGGTGTTCTTGATCTTCGCGCTGGCCACGATCATTTTCCCTCTCCCTTTGGGAGAGGGCCGGGGTGAGGGTTTGTTGCGTGGACAATCTATCGGCGGTTCGCCCTCTCCCCAACCCTCTCCCGGAGTACCGGGAGAGGGAGCTGTAATTCCGCTCGCGCCTGGGACCAGCCGGATGGTCATGCTTGGCGGATGGCTGGGCTGCCTGTGCGTGTACGCGGGCTTTGTGTGGCCCTTGCCGGAGGTGATCGCTCTTATTGGGCTGCCCATGGCGGCGGCGTTGTGGACCATGCGCAACTGGGTGGACTTTGGCCTGGCTCCGCCGGCGCTGCCGGTGATTGGCGCGGCCGTGCTGTTGATCAATCTGCTGGCGGCGGGGGGTATCGCCTATCCCAGCGTGGCCAACTCCCTCTGGCTGCTGGCGGCCGTGGCGGTGACCGCGGCGGAAAAATACTCCGCGCCGCGAACGGCACTTCGCCAGGTAACGCCAGCGGCGGCCCTGGCGCTGGCGGCCTTAACGCTGGCTTGCCTGACGACCGGCTACCAACCGGTGTCGGCCTGCGCGCAATCGTTGGCCTTGTTGGAAGCGGAAAGCGTAGCCAGGAATCCCACGACGGCCTTGGCCGCCGTGCGCGAGGCCGCCGAGGCCGATCCTCTCGCGGCGCAGCCGTGGCAGATTCTGCTGGAAAAGTCGTTCAACGAGTGGCGGTACAGCGGTTCGCCCGCCGCCTGGGCGGAGTTTGAACGGGCCGCCGCGGAATGTTTGCGGCTGGAGCCGCGCGACAATCTGGCCTGGCGGCAGGTTGGACTCAACTACTTGGAGGCCTTTCGACGGAACAAGCAGCCAGAATTGGCCCGGCAGGCCGTTCTCCATTTGCGGCGCGCGGCCGAGCTTTATCCTAGCAGCGCCGATCGCCAGGCCCGGCTGGCATTGGCCTTGGCAGCGGCCGGCGACCAGGTGGCGGCCGCCGACGCGGCCGCTCGGGCGCTGGAACTGCACCGGCAAACGCCGCACATGGAAAACCAGCTTTCAAGTGAACTTTTGGAGCAGTTACAGCGTACACTGTAGGGGATTATTAGCTTTTCATCGGCGTTAGAAACGCCTCCTACAAATTCTATTGGCGCTGTAGCCGCCTGCTGCCACCGTTCTCATTGCGGAGATTTCTTATGAAACCAATTTGGCTGATCGTGGCGGCGCTCGTCGCCGGCTGCGGATTGGGGTATGGCATGACCTGGGCCGAGTTCAATATCGCACCCAGCCCCAGCGAGTGGTCCCGCCTCACCCCCCAAAAGCCAATCGCCGCGCCGAGTTCCAATGGGGACGGTTCCGCCGCGCCGCAGCCGGTGGCCTATTTGCACGGCGGCGGCACCTACAACTTTGGGCTGATGGAAACGGCTACCGAGGGAAGCCACGAATTCGTGGTCACCAATCGTGGCACTGCTCCCCTGACTTTGACTAAGGGACAGGCCTCTTGCCGCTGCACGCTCAGCAAGCTCGTCGATGACAAGGACGAACTAATCCTGGCGCCGGGCGAAGAGACGCAAATCAAGACCGAATGGCACACCAAGGGCAAAGTGGGCGAATTCCGTGTCACGGTGTCGATCCGCACCAACGACCCGGTGACTCCCCTGCTAGAACTGGCCATCGAGGGAAACGTGTTGCAGACAGCCATCGTGCAGCCGCCTGAACTGGTTCTCAGTTCGCTCTCTCCCACTTCCGCCACCACCGCCGACGTGCGGGTGTTCAGCATTCGCGAGGACGATTTTGAATTGCAAGACCTGACACTCACGGACGAATCGACGGCGGACTTCTTCGATGTGCAACTCTCCAGGATTCCCGCCGATCAACTGGCCGTGCCCGACACCCGCTGCGGCTGGCTGGTGCATATCACCGTCAAGCCGGGGTTGCCGCTGGGGACCGTGCAGCAAAAACTCAGAATCCAATCGACGTTGAAGAGCCTGCCCGAAGTGCTGATTCCGATTTCTGGCAAGGTCCAGGGCGATATCAATGTGATCGGACGCGGCTGGGGCGACCGGAATGGGGCGCTCAACATTGGCCTGGTCCCCAGCGACAAAGGGGCCGAACGCACCTTGCAATTGCACATTCGGGGAGACCATCGGAACGACATCAAGGTGGCGGTGGAATCGGTTTCGCCCAAGTTCTTACAGGTCTCATTGGGCGAACTGGAAGAGCTCAAAGCCGGTTCCATCGCCAGCATGTCGCTGAAGATCACCATTCCGCCGGGTTGCCAGCCTTGCAACCACATGGGGACCGATGCCTCGGCGTCCGGAGAAGTGATCCTGACAACAACGCATCCGGATGTTAAACAAGTGCGCGTCAATGTAAACTTTGCCGTGGCCCGCTAGCAGTGGTGCGGGCTTAACCGCCGTGGCGTGGACTTTAGCCCACGAAAAACTGGCCTTTCGTGGGCTAAAGCCCACGCTACGGCCGCATTACCGGGCTGTCATTTAGAAAATTGGGAAACTGCACAACGCGGGCAAGGCCTGCTTTTGTGACACCTTCTGCTTTGAGACTTATCGCATGAAGTTCTTCCGTCGTGCCGCTGTCGCCTGGTTGTGCTGCGCAGTGGCGGGTGCCGGTTGTGGAACATCCTCCACGCCACCCGACGATGCCCGCGGTCAGGCCGAACTGGCCGATAGCCCCGCCATCGACGGCCCACGCCCCCGTGCTGTCATAGGCGGCAATACCAGCACTTCGCGAGCGGAACTGGCCGACCGGTATGACACCGTAACGGCCGATACGGAACCCGCGGATGCGGAAATGGCCGATGACGCCGAAGAATATCCGGCGGAGGACGATTTGGCGTTCGACCAGCCCGACGATCACTTTGATCCGACGGATGAGCCGCCAGACGACAATCGGGATGGACCGGAAGGCAGCGAGCCGGAGGGCAACGAACCGGACGGCAGCCAGCTTGTGGATGTCATTCCCCCCGTGAAAAACCCGGCGGCAGACGAGCCGGCGGAGCAGCAACCGGTTGCCTCCACGGGCAAAGGACTGGTGGGGCATAAGGTGGGGCGGCTGGATGAGCTGTTTCGCGGTTGGGAAAATCCGTCGGTGGTGATTGCCATTACGGGCGAACTTCACGGCTATATCGAGCCGTGCGGCTGCGCCGGCAAAGAGAACCAGAAAGGGGGCCTCAGCCGCCGCCAGACGTTCTTCAAGTTCATGCGCGAAAAGAAGTGGCCCATCGTGCCGCTGGACCTGGGGGGGCAGATACGCCGGTTTGGGCCGCAGACCGATGTCAAATTTCACAGCATTCTGGACGGGCTGCGGACCATGCGGTACGACGCCATCGCACTCGGCTCCGACGACCTGCGCCTGCCCGAGGGGGAACTGCTGGCCGAACAAGATACCTTTGTCTGTGCCAACGTCGATATCTTGCTCCCCTTGCCACGGCAAGTGGTGATCGAACGGGGCGGCCACAAGATTGGCGTGACCGCCGTGTTTGGCGAGGCGTATCGCAAACTGGTCAACAACGACGCCGTGACTTTTGAGGCACCGGTTCCGGCGTTGAAGAAAGCCGTGGCGGAACTGAAGGCCAAGCAGTGCGACTTCATGATTCTGCTGGCGCACGCCCCGCGCGACGAGTCGCTGGAACTGGCGCGGGCCTTTCCGGAGTTCAGCGTGGTTGTTACCGCTGGCGGCGCGGCCGAACCCCCTTTCGAACCGGCCCTGGTCGATGAGTCCGACCAATGGCTGGTGGAGATCGGCCACAAGGGAATGTACGTGGGCGCAATCGGGCTGTTTGACAACAGCGAGCAGCCGGTTCGCTACGAGCGCGTGCCGCTCGACGCCCGCTTCAAGGATTCCGTCGACATGACGCAACTCTTGGCCAACTACCAAGACCAGCTCATGAACCTGGGCCTGGCCGGGCTCGATGTCCGTCCGCAGTCGCATCCCCAGCGCCGCGTCTTCGCCGGTTCGCTAAAATGCGGCGAATGCCACACCAAGGCCATGGAAGTCTTTGAAAATACGCCGCACGCCCACGCGCTCGATACGCTGGTCAATCTCGATCCGCCGCGGCATTTCGACCCGGAATGCCTGAGTTGCCACGTCACCGGCTGGGATCCGCAGCGTTTCGTGCCGTTCAAGGGTGGCTATCTCGATCTGGAAAAAACCCCCCACCTGGCGCACAACGGCTGCGAGAACTGCCACGGGCCAGGGGCGGCGCATGTGGCGGTGGAAGAGGGTGCGAAGCAAGCCACCGCCGCCGAACGCGATGCCCTGCGAGCCGATCTGCGGTTGACAATCAAGCAAGCGGACCAGAAATGCCGCGAGTGCCACGACTCCGACAACAGCCCCAGCTTTAACTTCGACGATCCCGACGACACCGCCCACCCCATTCGCTACTGGCCGAAAGTGGAACACCACGGCAAGGATTAGCCCGGCCAGCGGCGGTTTCCAGCCGCTTGTAGGAGGCGTTTCCAACGCTGATCCGCCGCCCCTTCGATTGTGCCATGCCGCCCACACCAGCCGTTCATTTGCTTTCCAAAAGTCCTTCGCTCAGGACACGCCCATCAACCTGAAAGTCTTCCAGTCCCAACAGGGCCGCGGCGGTCGGCGCAATGTCGATATTTTCGGGATCGTTGATCGGTGCCCCGCTGCGCACGCCGCGGCCCGCAAGAATGCACAGCGCGTTCATCTTTGGGTTGGTGGATAGAAACCCGTGCGAACCAAGCGAGACTTTGCCCTCCACCTGGCCGGTGACGAACGTATCGCCGGCGGCCGAGGCCGAAACGGCATAGCCGTCCTGGGCCACAAGCACCAGATCGGGCGACTGCGCGTACTCGCGGGGGTGCGGCAAACCATGCGCGATGAACTCCTCGGGACGCAGGATGCCGGCTACCCCTTCCTGGCCAGTCAGCAGTTTTTCGGCGATCGTTCGATCCGCCTCGGCGCGGCCGGGATCGGTGCAGTAGACCAGGCCGATGCCCCCTTCGGGCACGACGTGGATCCGGGCCTCGATCACTTTGCCCGACTCGTCCGCGGTCAGCAGCTTCTCTTGCCGCAGTATGACATTCGGCCGCAGGGCCTTGGGGGTGAGTGTAAATCCATGGTCCGAGACAATGAACACCGTGGTTCGCTCGCGCAGCCCGGCGGAATCCAGGGCATCGATGATCTTCTCCACGCAAGTGTCGGCATAAGCATTGGCCGTGTAACCCGCCGAGGATTGGGCACCTTCGGCGTGATGGGTGGCATCGATGTTCAGCAGATGAACCAGCAGCAGGTTTGGTTGGCGTGCGCGAATCAAGTGACAGGCGGTCTCGGTCCAGATCAAGTCCCGGCCCACGATGCTGCCAGACTTGAACGATTTGTCGGTGGAGTCGGCCAGCAGTCCGGCGGCAATCAACTCCTCGCGCAGCCGCGGCGTCATGTGGTCGACCGCCTCGGGCACATCCGGAAAACTATCGTCGAGCGCCGTCGAGCCGCGCGTGCAGGGCCAGTTGACTTCGGCCGTCGTCATACCGGCCGCGTGTGCCGTGTCGTACAGCGTCGCCACGCGGACCAGATCACTCTTGTCGCGCTTGGGATCGATCAGCACCGGTACCCCAATCGCTCCGCGGACCAGCACGCCGTTTGCCAGCACGCCATGCTTTTCCGGGTGATAGCCGGTGACCATGGAGGTGTGATTTGGCCAGGTGACCGAAGGATTCGAAACGCGCATGCCGCTTTCGCAAACGGCCCCTTCCTTGGCCAGTCGGCGGATCGTGGGAATCGGCGCCTTGGGGTCATTCAGCAGAAAGGCGGCGAAACCATCGAGGCTGATGATCACCACATGCGAGTCCACGGGATCGGCGGCGAGTGCTGGCGCAGCCAGTGAAAATACCGATGCAGCCAGCATCGCGGCGAAAACGGCTGCATGCGCGGCGGTTCGACGAAAGTAGCGATACATGGCTTTCCAATGACAAAAATAGAGGCTTCTTGAATCGATGGTTCAAATAAATCTGGTCATCGCGGTTTGGCCCACTGGCTACCGCGGGAACGGCGGCTTTACGGCCGCGGGCCGCCAGGGTTGATACCGGTCGGTTGGGGCAGCTCTTCGGTGATGATGTTCCAAGATTCGCCCATTTCGCGGAGTTCGCGAAAGTCTCTTGGTTGGTAATGGATGTTGAGGTGGGGCGTTGCCAGGGCCTTGTGCTGCTCGAAACGAGAGTCCATCGCGGCGGCTAGCATGCCGCTAACAAGCTGCGTGCGTTCCACGGGATAAGGCGTCTGGGAATCGCGGATGTGTGTTTGAATCGCATGCGCTAGCGCTTTGAACAGATTACGGTTGTTCCAAGGGCCAACGTAGAAGCTGGTGGCGAGCGGAGCTGGTTCGTCCGCCAGTCGGCAGGCAAAGCACCAGCGCGTGGCGAGCTTGCCGATCCGCAGCACGGTTCCTCGCAGGCCGTCATTGTACGTAATCAGAATGGCGTGGACCGGGTGCCGCTCGCCGTCCGCCGGTTCGACGAAATCTTGCAGCCGGCCGACATCCTGGCCCGCGTGGGCTTGCATCGCCGCTTCCGCCAAGTCGTAGCTCCAGCGACCATCCGCGGCTGCTTGCCAGACTGCTTCGCCTTCGAGCAGTTGAATCTCGCGGACGCCCGTCTCGCCGCCACGCCGCGACTCCACCAGGGCCTGCAAGACCTCCAGGCCGTGAAAGTCGTAGCTCTCCAGCGGGCCGCCGTGGACCGCGACCGCCTCTTCCATCACCGGCTCAGCGGGCAATTCCAGCGCCGGGCGACGCTGGGCCAACGGGACCGAACTGCCCGCCATGAACGGGATGTTCATCTCGCGCGCAACCCTCACCATTTCGTCGGCCCAATCCCAGCGGTACGACAAATGTTTGTCGTTGAACAACGGGACGACGCGGCCGCTGCGGCGGAAGACAGCCACGATCTCGTCGAAGAACCGTTTCCGGGGATACATCATCACCCCGCGGTCGTTGCGCGGGTATGTGCCATGCTCGCCAATCGACAACACACCGTCGACAGCCAACTCGTTGCCGCCAAGTTGCAAAGCCTCGGCGATGGTCGGATAGAGCCCAATGTTGTACTGGCGGGCCACATCCCGCGACATATCACGGTCGGCCGGGAACTGGTCGACGTAGAGGCCAACCACATCGACGCCCGGATCGGTCAATCTTCCGTTGAAATAATACGGTTCCAGGAAGTTTTCCAAGATCACATGCGCATGGCTGCGGTGGGTGAACTCCGTTACCACGGCCGCCACCCGTGGACGCTTCACGTCGTCGCCGTTGGCCCATCGCGGGCCGGCGCACGCCGCCAGCGACAGCGTTCCGCACGCCGCGCCCAGCCATTGCCGGCGATGGAGCGGGGCCGATTTGTCCATGAGTTCTCCGATTGCTTCAATGCCAACGCGGCCGCAGCGGTCGGACGATGATCGCACGCTTGGCTCACGGCACGCCAACCGCCGGGTCTATTGCTCGTCCAGCAGGACGGTCTGGGCCGGCTTCAGGTGCGCGTCGTCCAGCTTGCCGACGGACCACAGCAGGCCGCGGGCGACCAGATCGAGATAGCGGTCGTCGCCAACGGTCACGTTGTTATGGCCCAACGTCGTCGCGAAGACCTTGGCCTTTTCGTTGTAGAGGTTCGTCCAGACGCAAATGGCGGTGGCGCTCTCTTGCTGGCCGTCATTGTTTTTCCACGTTTGGTGACCGCTGGCCAGCGGTCGGGCGGTTTCCAACAGTTTGCCGGCGGAGTTGTTGTACAGTTCTTCGTTTTCGGTCTTCCAATTCTTTAGCCCCTTGGTGATTGGGTTTTCCTTGTCCGTGAACGAAATCTCGATGGGAGCCTGCGGGCCGTGGCCGGTGCTGGCGACGCCCGTGAACTCGAACCACGGCGTGCTATTAGGATAGCCGCCCGTGCGGTAGCTATGCATGCCGCAATGCAAAATGACCGCGGGCAGCCCGTCGCGGTGCGGTTGGAGAATTTTCTCCACGGTCTTCAGGTCCGTCACGTCGGAACTGCATTCGTCATGCACGACAACATCGAAGCCCTGGGCCCAATCGTCTTTCTCGTATTGCGGGTTGAGGTGTTTGGTGCCGGTGTCTGGGTCGTAGCTGATTGCCCATTGAACATTGGCGCGGGCGGAGATGCCCTTGGTAAGGAGCGTCTGTTGTTCCTTATAGTCGTGGCAACAGCCACCGAGGACGAGCAAAGCGCGGATCGGTCGAGGTTCCTCGGCCGCCAACCGCGGAAGGCCAACGGTGGCCAGGCCAAGACTGGCGGTGAACAAACTGGCGAACATGGTGTGAATTCTAGATTGGTGGAACATGGGCATTTCAAATCAGGAGGGAAAGAGCTAGTGAAGCGTGCCAGTCACAGTCTAACAACGGAAACATCGCCAGTCGAAGAATTGCCCTGAAATGCCGGGCAATTCGTTGTCGTGCAATACTTCCAGCCCAGCGTGCTCATCGTCGTAGGCAGGCAACTCGCATGGGCCAGGGTTTTAGAAAAACAAGCCCGCCGAGGTTTCATGCCGGATCGGAAACTGGCCCATTTGGTTCTTCATCCGAGACGAGCGATCGATACGGATCGATCGCCAACCAGAAGACCGCGGCCAGGCCCATCAGGCCGGCGTACACGTAAAAGCCCGGATCCCACTGCATGCGGCCCACGGCACCGGCGGCCTTCAAGTAGTCGGAAAGCGCCCCCAGAAAAATCGGCGAACCGACCGCGCCCACGGCACCCATCGAGTTCATCAGTCCGAACATGGCCCCTACGTGCGGGCCGCTGATTTCCGTCGCCACGCTCCACCACGAGGGAATCTGCAACTGCACGCAAAAGAAGGCCAGTGCGATACACAAACTGGAGTGCAGCGGGTCGCGCATGTGAATCGCCAGCAAGATCGACAGCCCGGCTACCAAGAACGAACCGCAGCCGATGATTCGCCGGCTGCGGCGTCGCTCGCCCGTCCGGCGCACCAGCCAGTCGCTGAGAAAGCCGCCGCACAGACAGCCGCAGGCACCCGCGGCCATGACCATGCTGGTTTGCCATCCCGAATTGGTCTCGCTGACGTCACGCGCGGTCTTGAGGTATGTGGCGTACCACGAGTACAGCATATAGAACACCGCGGCCCCGCAGTTCATCACGCCCCCCATCAGCCACAGGTTGGCCATCGACAAGATCCGCCTCCAGGGAAGAGGCGGATGGCTCTGGCTCTCCACCTTTGGACGCCCCGCTTGGATCAGCGCCAACTCGGCGGCGTTCACGCCCGGATGGTCCTCGGGCCGGTCGCGAAACCAGAAGTAAAACGCCACGCACCAGATTACGCCCAGCGATCCGAACACGCCAAAGCTCATCCGCCAGCCAATGCGTGCGATCAGCAGGCTGGCCGCGATCGGCGCCGCCGCCCCGCCAACCAGCGAGAAAGTCGTGATTGCCCCCTGGGCCGACCCCCGCGCCTGCGCCGGAAACCATTGGCCAATGACCCGCGCGATGTTGGGAAACGCGCCCGCCTCTCCCACGCCAAACAAAAAGCGAATCAACAACAGCAGCAGAAAACTGGCCTGCAAGGCCGGAAACCAGCCCCAGGCGGGCGTACTCCACGACGTGGCCCAAACGCAACCGGTCAGCGCCGTAAACGCCGACCACCACAGCACGATTCGCAACAGCACCCGTCGCGACCCATAGCGGTCGCCCCAGTGGCCCGTGGGCACCTCGAACAGCGTGTACGCCAGGGTGAAGGCCCCCATGACGATTCCCCATTGCGTTCTGCTGATGCCCAAATCGTCCTGCATGAACGTGGCCGCCTGGCCGATGCAGACCCGGTCGATATAGAGCACGAAGGCCAACGCGCACAGCAGGCCCAACACGCGGTACCGCGCCAGCGACGGCGCATCGGTAAGGCCGTGTTTCATCGACGAAGCGGCGGCGTCTAGCGACATGCGAGGATTTCCTGGACCGTGAAAAGGTAGCGGCCCTAACCCTACGGCCTGTGCCGCGCGTTGGCAACCCCGCGGCGTCGCGCGCTAGTTCGTCCCTTTGGCTGACACTACAACAACTCGCCGATTGGCGTGCCTTCGGTCAGCGGCGTCGGCCGGCCGTCGGCCGTGTTGTAAGAGATTTGACTCGGATCGTAGCCCAGGGCCGTGAAGACGGTGGCATGCACATCGGCGGGTGTGATGGGGCGGGTGCGGGGGACCGCGCCGATCTTATCCGACTCGCCGACAACCTGGCCGCCGCGTATGCCGCCGCCAGCCAGCACCATCGTGTAACATTGCGGCCAATGATCGCGGCCAGCCCCTTTGTTGATGATGGGCGTGCGGCCAAAATCTCCCATCCAGACCACGAGAGTGCTATCGAGCAAGCCGCGTTCCGATAGATCTTCAATCAGTGCCGCAAAGCCCTGCTCCATCGGCGGAACCAGCGTGTTCTCCAGTCGCTGGAAGTTGTCGGCATGGGTATCCCACACGATGCTGGGTCCGTTCACGGTGGTGACAAAACGCGTGCCTGCCTCGACCAAACGCCGAGCCAGCAGATGCGACTGTCCCCAGGTATGACGCCCATAGCGGTCGCGGATTGCCGCCGGCTCTTGCGAAAGATCGAAAGCCTTGCTCACCTCGGGCGACGTGACCAGCGACAGGGCATTTTCCTGGTTGACGCGGTAATCGCGGGCTACCGGCGTTTCGATGCGCGGCCCGCGGGCGTTGAAATCTCCCAGCAAAGCGCCCCGCTGCAACAGCCGCTCGGCGCTCACACCGTCTACCAGTGAAAGATTGGGAACGTGAAAGCTTGCCGCGTTGGGATCGGCATTCAGCACCAGCGGATCGAACCGCGGTCCCAGGCAGGCCCCGTACTGTCCGGGCGTAATGTACACCAGGCTGTCGCAGTGTGGCTTGGGCGTGATCACGTAGGGGGGCAATGCACCACGATAGCCGTCGCGCCGTGCCAGCCAGCCGACGAGCGTGCCAAAACTCGGGTAGTCGGTGCGACTGGGGTTGATGAGCGTGCTGTCGATGGAATAGGGTCGTCCGACGATCGACCAATACATGCCGGAATTGTGGCCACCGTGCTTGTGATGCAGCGTGCGAAGGATCGCCAGCTTGTCGGCGTGCCTGGCCAGTCGCGGCAAGAGTTCTGACACTTGAATGCCGGGTATGCTGGTTGCAATCGGCTGATAAAGCCCGCGAATATCGTCCGGAGCGTGCGGCTTGGGGTCCCAGAGATCGATATGGCTCGGTGCCCCGGCATTAAAGATCAGAATAACCGATTTAGCTTTACGCGGCTGGCCCGCTGCGCTGGCGTTCGTCACCCGCAACCAATCCAACCAAAACAGGCCCATCGCCCCCAGACCACCAATTCCCAACAGGCTTCGCCTGTCGAGGCGATCCGTTGTGCCGACAGCGACTTCAGTCGCGCAGTTCTGGCAACCAGTCGTTGGCATGGGTCTCTCACCAGCTTGCAGCATTCGCATGTGACTTGCCGTTCGCGCGATGGTGAACGTCTCTATCTGGAGTCATCACGCGCCACTCGTGTTGTCAGTCCGATCGTAAGCATATCGTTCAGCCCAAGACGCATCAACACATAACAACTTGTTGTTGGCGATCGACGGGCATGATGAATGCATGCTCATTCGAGAATGAACCAACCGCCAACGAACTGGCCTCTTCCGATTGCACCAATCGCGAGGCATGGGCAGCTATTCGTAACGCGACTTCCTGGAGACCCTCGCAATCCCGCGCGGCGAGAGCTCTTTTTCCGCAGGAGCCCGATTCCTTGGCGATACGAAGTGTTCCAATCAGGCGATGATGTCCGTCACCACATCCCCGGCCACATCGGTAAGCCGGAAATCGCGACCGGCATAGCCATAGGTAAGCGCCTCGTGATTGAGCCCCATCAGCGCCAGCAGGGTCGCGTGCAGGTCGGTGGTATGCATGCGACCCTCGACAGCGTGCAGACCGTACTGGTCGGTGTTGCCATAGGAGAAACCTTGCTTCACGCCGCCGCCGGCCAGCCACATGGGGTAACCGGTGATGTTGTGGTCGCGGCCGTCCGGTCCTTGGGCGGTAGGCATGCGTCCAAATTCGCTGCCAAATAGCACGAGCGTTTCGTCCAGCAGACCGCGTTGCTCCAGGTCGGTCAGCAGGGCGGCGACAGGTTGGTCCACCATGGAGGACTGCTTGATGAGCCCCGCGTGCAGATTGCCGTGGTGATCCCAACCTGATTGCGTGATTTCGACGAACCGGACGCCCGCCTCGCTGAGGCGCCGGGCCATCAAGCACTGGCGGGCAAAGCTTCCATGCGGGCCGGGCTTCACGCCGTAGGCGTCGAGCATTGCCTGGGGCTCGCTGGAGATGTCTAGCACCTCCGGCACCTTGGCTTGCATCTGAAAGGCCAGCTCGAACGATTGAATCACACCGTCGATCTCATCCGGTGCGCCCGGTCCCTCCAACAGATCGCGGTTCATCTCCTGGATTAAGTCGAGCTGGCGGCGCTGCAGCGAGGCAGGCAATCGCGGACGAAGGTTGCGCATCTCGCCGTTGTCGGCGATTCGGGTTCCCTGTAGATGAGCCGGCATAAACGCACTGCCGTAGTTGATGGCTCCCCCAAAATTGGGCGAGGGGTTTATCGTCACGTAACCAGGCAAATCTTGATTCTCACTCCCCAGTCCGTACAGCAGCCACGCTCCCATCGAAGGGCGCGTGAGCGATGCCAACGCGGTGCCTGTGTGAAGCTGAATCACGGCCTGCGGATGGGCCGGCGTATCGGTGTGCAATCCACGGATGAAGCAGAGCTTGTCCACGTGGCCCGCGACGTGCGGAAACAGCTCAGAGACCCAGGTGCCCGACTGGCCGTGCTGGGAAAAGCTGAACTTCGAGGCTGTCAGTGTCGCGCCGCCGGGCGCGCTCTTGCCGTTGTCTTCTTTCAAGCGCGGCTTGTACTCGAAGGTGTCCACGTGGGACATGGCCCCTTCCATGAACAGGAAAATGATCCGCTTGGCCTTGGCCGCGAAATGCGGGCGTTTTGGCGCTAGCAGTCCTGGGGTGGAGGCCTGCTCGGCTGCTGCCGGCCGGTTCGCGCCCAACATCCCGGCCAAAGCCAAATAGCCAAAGCCCGCGCCGGTGGTCCGCAGCACTTGCCGACGCGTGAAAGGGGCGCCTGCCGCGGCCATGAAATTCGGTGCGTTAAGCATGGAATCCGCTCCTGGTCTGGGCGTAGCCCGGTGTCATCTGAGATAACGGAACTCGGCGGATGCGAAGATCGCCTGACAAAAGCTGGTCCAAGCCGCGACCTTGCCATTGGTCTCGGATGACTGTTGAGGACTGGAAGCCGCCTCATAATCGGCAAGGAAGACCAGCGCGCGAAACATCTCGTGCTTCGTCGGCTGGCGGCTGAGAGCAAGTTGGTAAGCCTGGTCAACCCGTCCGCCATCATCCATTTCGTCGTCGCCGACCAGCCGCCAGGCCAGTGCCCGCGACTGATCGACCACAAAGGAATCGTTGAGCAGATACAGGGCCTGCGGCGCCACCGTTGTGGTGTCGCGGGCGCCGGTCACCATGCCTTGTTCAGCAAAGTCGAAGACGGCCAATGCTTGGGGCGTCAATCCACGGAGCATCGGCAAGTAGACGCTGCGATGCCGGCTGGCCAGGCTTTGGGCTTCAATTTGACTGGCCTCGGCACTGACGTTGCTGAGTTCCCTCACCTTCAGGTGCTGAACTGGCGAACCCGCGGGACGACCGTAATCGAGCTGGCCGCAAGAGGCCAGCATGGAATCACGAATCTCTTCAGCGTCGAGCCGCCGCGGGCGATGCTGCCAAACGAAACGGTTGGCCGGGTCGACTGCTCGGTTGGCTGGGAACGCGTCGGAGCTGAGTTGGTAGCTCCGACTCAACACGATGGCACGGACCATTCGTTTGACGGACCAGCCCTCATCGATAAACCGTGCCGCCAAATAGTCGAGCAACTCCGGATGCGACGGCGTGTCCCCGGTTACGCCGAAGTTGTCGACTGTTCGCACTAAGCCTTGCCCAAACAGGTGTTGCCAGATCCGATTAGCCATCACGCGTGGTGTCAGCGGGTTGTGGCGGCTGGTGAGCCATTGGGCCAGTTCCAGCCGTCCGCTTTGGCGGGGATTGATCGCGGGACTGTCGGCAACCTGGACCGCCGAAAGAAATCCGCGCGGTACCGCCGGCCCCAGCCGCTCCGCCTCGCCGCGGATGCGGATTTCCGCATCGCCGACCGACGTGGAATCCCGAACACCCAAGGCGACGGGGCCGTGAGTAGCCGGATCGCGCAGGGCGAACAATTCCTGTTGCATCGCGGCGACTTGCTTCCGCGCCGCATCGAGCTGTTCCTTCCGCTCGGGTTCGGAGGGGGGTTCACCGGGATTCGCTTGCAGTTCCTGCAACTCTTTTTGAGCACTCGTCAGAGCCGACTGCGCCTGCTCGATCCTCGTGGCCAGGGTGGGGTCCGGGATCTCAGGCCCCAGCCGCACCAGCATCGAGGTGTCATAGTAGTCCATGCCGCCACCCCCCATTTTGTTGCGTACCGCCGCGCAACGGTCGCTGCTCTGGAAGATGCCGGCCAGTCCGTAGTAGTCCGTGGTGGGAATCGGATCGAATTTGTGGTCGTGGCAACGGGCACAGCTCACGGTCAAACCCAGCACCGCGCGGGTGACCGTGTCGATCTGCTCGTCGATATTGTCCATCACGAAACGGACCTTGAACCGTTGGTTGACGTCGCAGACGCCTAAGGCCAAAAACCCGGTGGCGATCAATTGCTCGTCGCGTTGTTGTTGTGAAACGGCCGGCAAGAGGTCACCAGCGATCTGCTCGCACAGGAACTTGTCGTATGGTTTGTCCGCATTGAACGCGTCGATGACGTAGTCGCGATATCGCCAGGCGTGCGGATAGGGGACGTTGCGTGACGAGCCGGTCGACTCTCCATACCGGGCGACATCCAGCCAGTGACGGCCCCACCGCTCGCCAAAAGCAGGCGAGGCCAGAAGCCGGTCAACCCATGCTTCCAGCGCCAAGGATGAAGCATCTGGATTGTCCGTCTCGGAAGCAGTAAGAAACTCCGCAACCTCTTCGGGCGTTGGCGGCCGGCCCGCCAGATCGAAGGTCACACGGCGGATCAAGGTCAAGGGGTCCGCGTCGCGGACCAGAGACAGGCCCTCGGCCTCCAACCGGGCCAAAACGAATTGGTCGATCTCGCTGCGCGGCCAAGCAGTATCATTCACCGCTGGTGTCGGTGGCTTGCATAACGGCTGCCAGGCCCAGTGCCGATCGCGCAGCTCGGCATATTCCGCGGGCGTCTCCTGAAGCGAAACGGGAACTCGCTCGGTCGGCCACGTAGCTCCCTCCACGATCCATTGCGCCACGTCGGCGATTTGCTCGTCGGAGAGTTGATGCTCCGCGGGCATCTTGACCTGTGCGTGCGTCTGTCGAATCACCTGAATCAGCAGGCTTTTTTCAGGATCGCCAGGTTCAACGGCTGGGCCTCGCCCGCCACCCGTCATCAGGCCGTTGCGGTCGTCGACACGCAGTCCGCCGTGGGAATTCGTATCGGCCGAGTGGCAGTTGTAGCAATGGTGTGCCAACAAGGGCCGAATTTTCGCTTCGAAGAACTCGACCTGTGCTACCTTGTCGGAGTCAATGGTCTGCTCAGCAGCGGCAAGCCCTGGCAAAAGTATTGCCAGGGCGCAGGCCGGCCAAAAAGGTGTGCCTAGCGCCATCTGGGTTCGTCCCGCGTAAGTGGAACCGCCGGTGAAACCGGCTCACTGCAGCGTCTCGACTTTAACCGATTCCCCAGGCAATTCCAACTGCCAGCTTGATGAACCAAAGGATGGAGGCAAAAGGCCGAAGGCTAGAGGAGGAGGGAGCATGGAGAATCGAACCCGCCTCAAGCAAACATGGCGGGAGCCATGTTGCTACGGTTCGCAAGTCAACTCCGCTGGACCATTTGCTGCGTTGCTGTGACAGCTTTCCCGCTTCCCCAGCAGTGCCGCCTATAGCGCCTTGCGAATGCGGCGCGGGGGACGGCCGTCGCGGCCGACGCGGGGCGGAGCCTTCTTGGCTTCGGCTTCGGGGTCGTCCTCGGCTGCGCCGCTGCGGTCGCCGCCGGTCGTGGCGGCATCGGGAGAAGCCACGGGCCGCCCGATCGGATCGAAGCCTTCCATCTCGGCCCGGTGCAGTAGCTTCTCGATACGAATCTCGATCCGCGTCAGCTCATTGCCCTGTTCGGGCGTGACAAACGTGTAGGCCACTCCTTCGCGCCCCATGCGGCCGGTGCGTCCCACGCGGTGGACGTAATCGTCGCAGAACTCGGGGATGTCGTAATTGATAATGTGCGAGATATTGCTGACATCAATACCGCGGCCGACGACATCCGTCGCCACCAGAATGCGGACCTTGCCATCGCGAAAGCCTTGCATCACCCGGTCGCGGACGTTTTGCGCCAGATCGCCATGAATGCAATCGACGCCCGTGAACTTGCGGCTCAGGCCGCGGTGGACCTTGTCGGTGCCGCGCTTGGTGCGGCAAAAAACAATTGCCTGGCGGGGGTCTTCGCGGCGCAGCAGCCGTATTAACAGTTCGCCCTTGCGCTCCGGCATGACGGTGAAGTAGTACTGCTCGATCGTTTCCACCGAAATATCGGTCGGTGAAAAGTCGAGTTTTTCCGGCTCGTGCATGTACCGCCGCGCCAGGCGCTCCACCGGTGGCGGAACCGTGGCGCTCAGCAGCAGCGTCTGGCGTCCCTCGGGGCACTTTCGCAAGATCTTTTCGATGTCGGGCCGAAAGCCGATGTCCAACATGCGGTCGGCCTCGTCCAGCACCACGCATTGCAAGTCGCCCAGAATCAGCGTGCCGCGGCCGATATGGTCCAGCACGCGGCCCGGTGTGCCAATCACGACTTCCGCCCCGCGCTTGAGCTTGTCGATTTGTCCCTTGATCGGTTTGCCGCCGTAGAGGGCCACGGAACCAAGCCGCCGCCCGTGCGAGAGTTTTTCCACCTCGCCGCGAACCTGTACGGCCAACTCGCGCGTTGGTACTAGAATCAGGGCTTGGGCCTCGTGAAGTTCCTTCCGCGGGCGCAATCGTTCAAGAATAGGAATCACAAAAGCGGCCGTCTTGCCCGTACCGGTGCGGGCCTGGCCCAGTAGATCGACGCCCTTCAAAGCGCGCGGAATCAACCCAGCTTGAATGGGTGTCGGCTGCAAATAGCCGGCCTGGCGGAGCGCTTCCCGCATGGTGTCGGAAAGCGCCATTTCATCAAAGGTCGTGACAGGGGCTTGAACGGGCGTATTGGTCGATTCCGACTCCAACTCACACTCCTCGGGCAGATATTGGCGGGCCAACTGGCGGAAGACGATGCTATTTCAATGACATAACATTAACCAAGACAATGGGTTTCGTCAATCGGTCGGCGCTTGGGCGGCCAGCGCGGCAGGCCGCCGCTGGTACAACACCGCTGACCTTGCGCGGCCCGTTTCTTGCCAATCCGCGGACCTGGCCAGGTAGAGATCGAACGGCGAACCGCTGCGCACCAATGCCCGCCGCAGGCCATATTGTCTGGCCCAATCATCGAGTTGGCCGGGCTGACGAGTCTCGGCGGCGGCGTATTGGCGCAAAAAATCGCCGCCGAACAGCTCGCAGCGATCGTCGATGAATGTCCGCGTGTGGGGCGCATAAAATGTCACGAATCCGCCCAAGTCGAGCGCGTTGAACAGCTTGCCCGGCGGACCGTGGGGATCGCCGTCGTCGTTGAGTTGCTCCACCAGTTCGACCGGCCAGATAGCCGGATCGAGCCGAGCCCACCCGCGGCCGACCACCGGGCAAGCCACCCCGCCGGCTTGAATCGCCAGAACGGCGGCCATGAACGACATCGGCAACAGCCAGACCCGCCAGTCGGCAACTTGGTATCGTAAAACGCTGCCGGTCGTTGCTTCGACAGGCGCTAACACTGGGACAGCGGAATGTTCCGCGGCGAAAGGTTCGCGCTTGTCGTGCAGCCAGCCCCTGGCCCGCAGCCAGCCGGCGGCAACACTGTAGGGCAACATATCGGCCCAGGCCACGGCGGCCGACAAAGCGAACAACGGCGCGTGACGAACTCTTCCCACCGCCAACCAGGCCCACAGCAGCGGCAGCAGCCACACCACGCGCGGGCGGTGCCGCCAGGTGCTGGCCAACGTGGCCACGTAGGCGATAGCGATGACCAGTACGGCCTGGCCTTCTGGCTTGTGCCAGTTGAGGGGTGCGTGTTCTTCGATCAGGCCGGGCAGGTCCAGCGACATGATCTTCAGCCACGTCCGCGGCGTATCCAGCCCATAGGGACTGGCCAGCAATGCCAGGCCCCCCAGGCAGACAACACCCAGCGCATGGCCGATCGCCGCGCGGTTGACCAACGGACTGGGCCACTTCACCATTTGCCAGGCTATCCAACCGGCGGCCGCCAACAGCAGCAGGCCCCAGCCGGCCAACGCGCCCCCATGCATGTTGGTCCACAGCACCAGCATCGGCAGGCACCACCACAAGCGTCGCGGGTGGCAGCGCCCGTTCTCGATATCGACGAACAATCCGGTCAACAGGGGAACGAATAGCAGCGTGGCCAAATGGGGCCGGGCGTGAAAATGGTGCGAACTGGCCGCCGTCACCACTGTTACCACCAGCAGCGTCGGCATCATCGGCAACCCGGCGGCCAGCAGACGGCTGGCGATATAGGTAAACAGCCCCGCCAGGCAGGTGACGGTAAGCAGCAGCAGGCCATCCCAGCCAAGCCAGCCATGCACGCCAGCCATCAGGCACTCGGCCAGCCATTGCGTGGCGACCCACGGCTGGCCAGCCCAGGTAAAAGAGAGGCTATCGGTGCGAGGAACCTCCCCCGTGGCCACGATTTGCCGGCCCACCACGGTATGCCAAAACGTGCCGGGATCTTGAAACAGGCTCCCGCGGCCAGCGGCGGCCAGTATCAGCCACAGCCCGACAAACAGGGCCCCTTCCGCTCGACAATACCGTTGCATGCCGTGTAACCCGCACCATGGGAATAACGTGGCCGCGTCCGACCGCCGCCTCAACAAACCTACGTCACGGGGCGGCCCGCAGCCGTATACCTCCTGCTTTGCCGGCTGGCAGCAGTATTGGCCCTCCACCAAACCTTCATCTTTCATCCTTCCGCCTTCATCCTTTCCCTCCGGGGGTTGCAAACCATCGTCCCGCAAGGTGGAATGGCGGAAACACATTGCTCCTTCCCGCGAAAGTACGGTTCCATGACTGCTTCCGAGACCAGCGCTGCCGGCGGCCCCTCTTGGGTCCTGGATGTGGACGAGGCCAACTTTGCCAAAGAGGCGATCGACCGGTCGGTCGATATGCCAGTGGTGGTCGATTTTTGGGCGCCGTGGTGCGGGCCATGCCGGCAGTTGGGGCCGGTGTTGGAAAAGCTAGCGGCCGAGTACGACGGCCAATTCATGTTGGTCAAGGCCGACACGGAAAAGCTGCCCAATGTCGCGGCCCAATTTGGCGTGCAGTCTATTCCTTACGTCGTGGCGCTGCGCAACCGCCAGATCGTCAACGAATTTCTGGGGGCCATGGGCGAAAAGGAGATTCGCCAATGGCTGACGACCATTCTCCCCTCGCCGGCCGAAACGCTGGTCGCCGAGGCCAAGGCCCTGGAAGCCGGTGACCGCGCGGCGGCGACCGCCAAATACCGAGAGGCCTTGCAGGCCGCCCCGCAAGATGCCGCCGCCAAGATTGGCCTGGCCCGGGTGTTGCTGGAAGAGGGCCAGGCCGCCGAGAGCCGAAAACTGATCGACGAGCTGCTGGAACGCGGCTACCTGGAACCCGAGGCTGAATCGGTCCAGGCCGGGTTGCTGCTGCGCGAACGGGGCGCGGATGTAGCCGACGTAGCGACCTGCCGCGCGGCGGTGGCCAAATCCCCCGACGACCTGGCCGCCGTGTGGCAATTGGCCCAGGCCCTGGCTGCCGGGCAGCAATGGGAGGAAGCCATGCAACTCTGCCTGCGGCTTGTACGGGAAGACCGCAAGGGATTGGGCGAACAAGCCCGCGCCGCGATGGTCGATATTTTCCACCTGCTCGGCAACGACTCGGAACTGGCCACGGACTACCGCAGAAAACTGTCGTCGGCGTTGTATTAAAAAAATCGAGCCGCGACGCCATGCGTCGCGGCTCGGACAAAAATCTCGACTGGCTACAAGCAGGCAGCGCTAACTCAACTACTTGGCACCCACCAGCGCTTGCTGCTTTTTGGTCTCGGCGACGATCTCCGCCTGGATCGTGGCCGGCACGCGGCGGTACTTGCTGAACTCCATCGTGAAGGTTCCTTGGCCTTGCGTCATGCTCCGCAGGTCGGTCGAGTAGCCAAAGGTCTCGGCCAAGGGCACCTCGCCTTCGATGGTGGCCGTGGCACCCAGCACATCCGTGGCGATGATCAGGCCGCGGCGGCTGGTCAATTCGCCCGCCACCGAACCTTGAAACTGCGTCGGGACTTCAATCTCGACCTTCATCACCGGCTCCAGCAACACGGGACCGCACTTGAGGAACGTCTCGCGGAAGCAGTTACGGGCGCACGTTTGGAAGGCCATGTCCGAACTATCGACATCGTGGTACGAACCGTCTTGCAAGACGCCCCGTACGCCCACGATGGGAAAGCCCGCCACGGGGCCTTTGTGCAGCGAATCGCGGAAGCCTTTCTCGACCGAGGGGATGTACTCGCGCGGAATGCGTCCGCCGGTGACTTCATCCACGAACTCAAAGACCTCTTCCTCGCTCTCTTCCGGCAGCGGTTCCAACACGCCCTTGATATGGGCGAACTGGCCAGAGCCGCCCGTCTGCTTTTTGTGGCGGAAGTCGTACTCGGAAGCCTTGGTGGGGGCTTCGCGGTAGCTGACCTTGGGGGCGCCAACCTCGACCTCCACGTTGTATTCGCGGCGAATCCGCTCGACGTAGATCTCCAGGTGCAACTCGCCCATGCCGGCGATGACGGTCTCGGCCGTTTCCTCGTCCGTGCTGACTTGAAACGTGGGGTCTTCCTTGCGGAAGCGCTGCAGGGCCTTGCCCAGCTTGTCGGACCCTTCGCGCGTCACCGGCGAAATGGCCATCTTGATAACCGGATTGGGAACGAACATGTTCTCCAACGTGCAGAACTTGGGCTGCGAGGCAAACGTATCGCCGCTGGCGCAGTCGATGCCGATCACCGCCACGATGTCGCCCGCCTCCGCGTTCTGGATCTCCTCGCGCTGGTCGGCGTGCATCTTGACGATGCGGCTGATCCGCTCTTTCTTGCCGGTACGCTGGTTGTAGTAGGTCTCGCCCTTGGTGAAGGTTCCCTGGTAGACCCGCACAAAGGTCAATTGGCCATACGGATCCTCGACGATCTTGAACGCCATGCCAACCGCCGGAGCCTTGCTGTCGGGCTTGAGGGGGAAAGCCTTGGTCGGGTCGTCGTGCGCCTTGGCGTTGATTTCGCGCTCGTCCGGGCCGGGCAAGTAGCGAACGATGGCGTCCAGCAGCAACTGCACGCCTTTGTTCTGCCGGGCCGTACCGAGATAGACCGGGGTCATCCCCTGGTTCATCACGGCGTCGCGGATGATCTTGTGGATCAAATCCTCGGAGACGGCCTCCTCGGAGAGCAGCAACTCCATCAGTTCGTCGCTGTACATCGCCAAGGCTTCCAGCATGTGCTGGCGCTCGGCGGCGACTTCCTCGGCCATGTTCGCGGGTACTTCCTCCTCGCGGACATGCTCGCCGTTGTTGCCGTCAAAGTAGTAGGCTTTCTTGTTGATCAGATTGACCACGCCTTGGAATTTGTCCTCGGTGCCAATCGGCAACTGCATCAACACGGCATCCGCGCCCAGTTTGTCCTTGAGCTGGGTGACGACCTTGCGATGGTTGGCGCCGGTGCGGTCCATCTTGTTGATGAACGCCAGCCGCGGCACATGGTACCGCTTCATCTGACGGTCGACCGTCATCGACTGCGACTGCACGCCGCCGACCGAGCACAGAACCAGCACGGCGCCGTCCAACACGCGCAGGCTGCGCTCCACCTCCACGGTAAAGTCGACGTGGCCCGGAGTGTCGATCAAATTGATGGTGTGGTCCTGCCACGAGACCGTGGTGGCGGCGCTGGTAATGGTGATGCCGCGCTCGCGCTCCAGATCCATGTAATCCATGGTCGCGCCCCCTTCACCCTTGACCTCTTGAATGCGATGGATGCGGCCCGCGTAAAACAGGATCCGCTCGCTCAAGGTGGTCTTGCCAGAGTCAATGTGGGCCGAAATGCCGATGTTGCGAACTTTCGCCAGTTCCATGGTTACACACCAATCAAACGCACAAGGGGATTAAGATCCGCCGACGTCGTTGCCGCGGGCACGTCCGGCCACAAGCCGGAAATCGCCCCGCGCGGCGCCGCTCTTCGCAGAGCGCGTCGGGCTGGACCAGTTCACGCAAACACTTCTATGGATATCGCCGCGGCTTGGGCAAACCAATCCCAAGGACGGGTCACACTTGAATTCTTAAGATCAACAGGCTGCAAACCGGGCCAATCGCCACGGCCCGCGGGCCAAGCCAAAGGCAACTAACCGCCAGGACCAAGGCCGCGGCCAAATGGCCGCTTGTTCCGCGTCGTGCAGGGTCCGCCAGGTGGGTACGTCGCACAACCAGATCAATCCGTCAACATGGCACGAGCGTCGTAGACCCTTAATACTAGCTATTTTCCGTCAATTGCAAAGGCCAATTTGCCGTAACGGCCCCGCTGCCCGGCCACGGCCGCAAGTCCGCGGCGATTGACCCCCCTAAGCAGAGCAAAGCGAATCCGCCAAAGTTCGCGCGTTGCATCCCCAAAATCAGACGGGGCAATCACTTGCGCCACTATCGCGGACGCCGGCCGCCGCCAGATGGGCCAGCGGGCGAGAAGTTGTCGCCAGGCCGCCAGCCCTCTCGCCAACAGTCTCGTCACACAAATCTCATCGGCCACCTGGGGAAGTCCACCCCACGAGGCCGCCTCACGGGCCGTTGAAGTAACGTCACCGGCAATCAGCCTGCCAGGCCCAAGCAAACCAGCCCAGATCAGAGCGAAGCGGCCCACCCACACAGCGCCGCCCAGGGCCGGGTGAATTGACCGAAGAAAGCCCCGGAAGGGCCGAAACATGGGTGTCCTTGATTGCCCTGATTGCCGCCGAGCCCATCTATTTCTTGTATAGCTTCGGTTGCGTTTTCAAGAACCCCCATTGCAGCTTTGGCAGGGCAACGAGTTGGTCATAGCAGGACTTCACTTCGCGAGATGACGGCAGCGACAGCGATTCGAGTTTTCGCAGCTTGAGAATCGGCTGATAGTCCTTGGACCGCAGTCGGTAGGTCAGAAGTTTGAGATGCCGCAGTTGCGTCATCTTCTCAAGAAACTTGAGAGACTCGATTCGGATGTATTGTGGTCCCAAGCCATCTCCCTCGATTGTCAGGCTTTGCAGCTTCCGAAGCTGGCTGAGGGGGGAATAGTCAGAGACCTTTTGAAAATTCTCGATCGAAAGACCAACTAGCCGAGGAAGGTCCGTAAGCGGGGCGATACTTTTCACTCCGGCACCGGTGCCGATCCACAATAATTCGAGCTTTCGCAGGTTGGCGATTGGTGATAGATCCTGGTAGGCACCCCACTTGATATCAAGCCGTTTCAAATTGACCTGGCAGCCGACGGCATCCACGACTTCCTGGGACAATCGCGTACCAAACGCAAGCTGTGTGAATTGACGCGGGTGCCCTTCAAGGAACTTACACCATTCCGCAACAATGCGTTTCCTGTCGGTCGCCGAAGCGTACCCTCTTTCCGCCAACTGAGTGCAATTGATGCTAAGCCGTGCCTGGCCGCGAAATTCCTCCACGGTGGTGACGTCGTCGATATCGTCCCAATCGTCCTTGAAGTAGTAATCGAACCCGTACTCGATTTGTCGCTGAGTGAGCGGGCATGTAATCCTCCAAATAGTCGCACGACGGGCAGCCAAGGGCCAACCTTAGTTTGAGCGTGGGGCCGTTGCGCCTGGGTTGAGGCCCTAAAATATTGCTGAAACGTATTTTACGAAATCGGCCTCTTGAGCTCCATTGCCACGGAGACCAGGACCGTCGAGAGCGGGCGGCTGCTCGCTCGGCCCAAGTCCACAAGCGGGCCCTGATGGATGTGCGGAAGGCTCTCAACGGCACGCGGGCGACGAGCAAGCCCGCCATCGCCGGCCACCCGCCTCATTTTCAGCCGCTGCCGGTGGATACGTCCGCCGCCGCGGGCCGGCCTGGTGTGGGTCGCGCAAGGAATAGGCTCCGCCAGGGCCACTCGCACCTTGGCGCATGCCTGATAAATGGCGGGCGTAGGGTGGGACTAGCGGAAATTGACTGGCCAATTGCGCCCGGCAGACTCGCGATGTCCCACCATCATTGGCGAGAGAGTTGCAATCGGTGGGACATCGCGGGCGAACCGGTCTCAGATGGTTGGGCCAAATTCCGCTTGTCCCACCCTACGGTCTCGGACTTTGGCGCATGCCAAAATATACATGGAAATATATATTTTAATAGTTTACAAACAACGTCTCTCTGGTACAATCGTCAGCGTCCGGCTTTGCGCGCGGACGTGGCCTTTGCACGTCCAACGGGCGTGAAGCCCCTAAACCGCCCAGGCATCGTCGTCCGCCGCGTGCTCGAAGAGCATGGCCGTGGCGGGCGGCCGATCGGGCGAGTCCTTGATGACGGCTACCGTTGCCGGCTGGTTGGCCCAATGGGGTGCGGCGTCTCTTTCGCCGTTCCCTCCGCCGACCGGTACGCGTCACGGGGCCTATTCATATTTTTTGAAACGCGGTCCTCACGCGGGGCGCTACCGCTCCGCGCCGCCAAAATTCACGCTTTTTGCAGGCGAACCTGTACCACAACCCCCCAATACACGGCAATTTTGGAACAGGTAAGGCCGATTGCCCCCCCGTAGCGGCACGGCTCCCGCCTTGCCGCTGGCGGTGAACCGGAACGCCCCACGCCTGGCGGCCGTGACCAAAAAGGTCCGCGTTCCCGCCAATCCAGCCAATAGAGTAGAAGCTTTGCGGCTACGTTTGCCTGTTCCACAACCCCCCAAAACACGGCAATTTTGGAACAGGAAGCGTTCAAACCTGCTGCCGCGAATTCCAAGGCGACGACTTCACCCTGGACGTTCCAACCCCAACGCCCGCCCCCCTCTCCCGGTACTCCGGGAGAGGGGCCGGGGGGTGAGGGCAGCACCGCCATCGACGCCCCATGCCCATCAACCCCGCGCAAGTCAGAGCATCCACCCGCGCATCAAGCAGGCAAAGCAGGAGCTTTGCGGTTGCGTTTACTTGCCCGTAACGTTTCGTTCAGAATTGCGCTTACCTGATAGGCGTGAGGGTCTTGTTTATCCCCTTGGCCGATCAAAAAGCGAGCTCGCCATGTTCATGAAATCGAAGTCTTGGATGCTGTTGGCCGCCATTGGCCAAGGCGTACTCTTCTCGCTGGCCCTGACCGGGGCCGTAAGAATTTCCTACTGGTTGCTGGGGAAAACCTTGTCGGAAAGCGCCGCCGGCAATCTGCTCCTGGCCAGCAGCCTGTTGACCGGCGGGCTGTGCGCATTCCTTTATCTGCGCTACCGTAAAGCAGCGGTCGTGGCCGCTGGGGAGGAGAACGGGCACAAAGGCTAAGGATGCGACATGAAATAACTTCCTCATGCGAACTCCCTCTCCCTTTGGGAGAGGGCCGGGGTGAGGGCCGGCTGATGGCGTCCGTTTCGCCATATCCCCCTCTCCCCAACCCTCTCCCGGAGTACCGGGAGAGGGATCCAAACGGGGAAGTTATTTCGTACCGAATCCTAAGGAGATTCCGACGGAATAACGGCACGTTTCAGCGGAGTTGATGATCCAAACGGGTGCCTTAGGGCGGCGTCCATCGGCTTTTCTGGTTGGAATGCAACTCCGCTGGGCCTTCCCGTTGGTCAGACCCAGCCACCCTGCACCCCAGCCAGCCGCGGAAGCCAGCACGACCGTTACCGATTTCGTTTGTCAAAACTCATCCGGCTGTCACGGCGATTGTGCCCGAAACACCGGCGCGGACGTGCGGAACGGCTGACCGGCGGCGTAGCGGTCGAGGCGGCTTTGCAGGGCGGGCTGTTCCTCTTCCGGCGTCATATCGAGGGCCTTCTGTTGCACCTTTTGGGCTTCCTCATACTGGCCGGCATTGGCCAGCGCCGCGGCCAGGGCGTCGAGATAGCGGTAATGGTCGGTGCCAAATTCCTTGTTGGCGTAACGGGCATACGACAGGGCCGATTCGGCATTGCGATACCGTTCCTCTGGGCAAGTGGCCATCAGCCAGGCCCAACTGAGATAGGTTTGCGAGGCCCGCGGATCGATCTCCAGCGCCTTTTTGAAGTCGAAGGTAGCCCGGCCATATTGGCCCGTTTCGGCCAGCAGATCGCCGCGGTTGACGTAATAGCTGGCATTGTTGGCATCCAGCGAGATGGCCATGTTGTAGTCGTTCAGGGCTTCGCCTTGCCGGCCCAGGCGAAAGCGGGCGAAGCCGCGGGCGGCATAGGCCGAGGCACTTTGGGGATTCACCCGCAAGGCGGCGTCGTAATCGGGAATGGCCTGGGCCACCTGGCCGCGGGCGAACTTGACTTCGCCCCGGTTGAACAAAGCCTTGAAGTTGCCGGGCTGCGACTGAATCACCTGGTTCAGATCGGCCTGGGCTTCTTCCAGCTTGCCGGCTTGCGCCAGGCTGATGGCCCGGTTGTAGCGCGGCCGCCACGCAGTAGGGTCAAGCCGCAAGGCGGCCTCAAAGTCGGCCAGGGCCGCCGCCGGATCGGACGCATCCAGCAGTTGCCCGCGACGGTTGTGGGCCCAACTGGCTGTATCGCGGAAATACTTCTGCTGAACCTTGCTCGCTTGGGCATCATCGGCCTGTTGGCACAGGTCCAGGATCGCCGAGAAATCCTCGGGCGACTCGGCTTTGGCGGTGGACTGGCTGATCTGCTGCAACAACGACTCGATGGAGGGGCGCTCGGCCGGTTGGGCCTTTGGCTCCTCCGTCGCGTCGCCGGTAGCATCTTCGGATGGCTCTGGCGATTCGTCGGCCGGCACTTCCTTGGCCGCCGCCGGCGTTTCCTCGGCGGGGTTATCCTCGGCCCGCAACGCGGCCAACGGCGAATGCCCGGCCAGCAGCAACAGCGCGGCAAGTGCCGCCAGCGTCGGGCCGTGGAATTGAGAGAAGAAGCCAATGTGCCGGTTTCGTGGAGTTCGCATGGTTTTCTCCTCGCAAGGATGTCGTGGATCCGCCAGAAAAGTTTGCGCCAGTTACGCCCCTTAGTCTGCTTGAGGCTCGGTCATGCGCCAAGGATCGAGGGCCTGTTTTAACGTTTCAGCCGGCAAGAGCCCCTTTTCCTCGCACAATTCGCGAATGGTCTTGCCCGACTTGAAAGCGTCCTTGGCCAGTTCCGACGCCTTCATGTAACCGACATGCGGGTTGAGGCTGGTGACCATCGACAGGCTTTTTTCCACGCTGGCCTCGCAGTTGATCTCGTTGGCCTGCATTTCCTCGGCGCAGAAATCGACGAAGGCATTCGACACGTTGGCCAGCAGCACGATGCTCTCCAGCGTGGTCTGCCCCATCACCGGCATCATGATGTTCAACTGGAACTGCCCGCCAGCGGCACCGCAAATGGTGATCGTTTGGTCGTTGCCCATCACGCGGGCCGCCACTTGCATCATGCTTTCGCACATCACCGGGTTGACCTTGCCCGGCATGATGGAGCTGCCCGGCTGGCGGTCGGGCAGCATGATCTCGTAAAAACCGCACCGTGGACCCGACCCCAGCCAGCGGATATTGTTAGAGACATTGAACAACGTCGAGGCGATCGCCTTCAACTGGCCGTGGCTTTCCACCAGCCCGTCGCGCTGGGCGTTGCCTTCAAAATGGTTCACCGCCTCGATAAACGGAATGCCGGTCTCGTCGGCCAGGGCCTGGGCCACGCGGCGGCCAAACTCCGGGTGGGTGTTGATGCCGGTCCCCACCGCCGTACCGCCGGCCGGCAGTTCCAGCACGGCATCGCGGGCACGGGCGGCCCGTTCGATCGACATCCGCAACTGCCGGGCAAACCCGCCAAACTCTTGCCCCAAGCGCAAGGGGGTGGCATCGGCCAGGTGCGTGCGGCCAATCTTGATGATCTTGTCCCAGGCTTGGGCCTTGTCCTCCAAGACCTTGGCGAACTTGTCCAACGCTGGAATCAATTGGTTTTGGATCGAGCGGGCCACCGCCACATGGATGGCCGTGGGGAACATGTCGTTGGTGCTTTGCCCCATGTTGACGTGGTCGTTGGGATTGATCGGCTTGTCGGCGGCCAGACGGTCGCCCCCCGCCAGCTCAATGGCCCGGTTGCTGATGACCTCGTTGACGTTCATGTTGCTCGACGTACCCGACCCAGTCTGGAAGACATCGATGGGAAACTGGTCGTCGTGCTTTCCGTCGTACACCTCTCGGCAGGCGGCCAGCAGGCACTCGATCTGCTTGGCATTCAGCGGGTTCTTGCCGGTGCCGGCCAGTTTGTTCAGATCACGGTTGGCCACGCCCGCCGCGAACTTGCACAGCCCCATGGCGTGGATCAGCGGCTTGGGAAGGGGCCAGCCCGACACGGGAAAGTTCTCCACGGCCCGCTGCGTTTGAGCGCCGTAATACGCCTTGGCGGGGACGCGAACCTCGCCCATCGAATCCTTCTCGATACGAATATCGGACATTGATTGCTTCCTGGTTGAAACATCGAAAGAAAGCCGCCCCCGCCGCGACGAAGGGCGGGCGGAGCCGCCATGATACTCCCTGGGGAACGGGCTTCAAGTTGGGCGGAATGGCAACGGCTGGCAACCTCCCGTCGGGCCAGACGCGTGCGGCCGTCGCACCTCCGATGCATTCGACCGCTTCACCCCACCGGTTTGACACACGGCCAAACCGCTCGCTACGATAGCGGCACACGGGCGATTAGCTCAGTTGGTTAGAGCGCCACGCTTACACCGTGGATGTCGGGGGTTCGAGTCCCTCATCGCCCAGTTTTAAGTCCTTACATATTAACAGTTTACGGAAAGCAGTTTTGGTCCGGTATCCCGAGTGATGGTGTGGTCCACTATCTGGTCCGTTATTCTGTGACGCCGGTTGTAATTACAAGCCCGTCCGAGCACCGGTAAATAGCCCGGCTCAACCCCGCCCACAGCCCCTAGCAGGCCCGCAGAAGGCTTCGCTCTCAGGTGGCGACTAACCACGTCCCTCGACGGCCGCCTGCTCCTCCTGGCCTCCGTCGCGAAGCGTGTCTTTGTCATGCATCCGACGACCTGAACCGACCGTCTTGTCACATCGCATCTAGGCCGCGTTACGACCTTTATTCTAGGTGAGCTTGCCATCGATTTCGACCTGGCCCGTCGAATCGCAAGGGGCACCTGTCCCGCACGAACTGCGGAGCCTGGTGTCAGGCAACCGGACATCAGATCCGCTCACCGACGAGGACCGGCATGCGACTGTTCCTGGTCATCACCTGGTAGTAGTGCGAGGCCGGTTCAGTCAGCAGATAGACCACCGGATTCTTTGCCTCGTCCCTCACGAGAATCCCGCGAACGCCTTCCTTGATGCGATACCACACGCCTCTGTCCCACCCAAAGCTGGCTGGGATGTCCACAGGTTCGGGCCGCACGTTCAACCATATACCGGCCTGGATGGTTTCCTGGGCCACAACTCTCGCTCTAGGCAGCTTAGATCCTCGTTTCGGTCGGCCCCACGAAACGACATTTAGTTCGTCGCCGACCCAGACTGGTAGCAGCGGACGAACATCCCGATAGAGAAAACGAATCTCTCGGTCGGCCTCATCGCTGCGGACGATGACCCGATCGTGCAAGGCGTGCCGGTCGATCAACGCTTGCGGCAGTGATCGCCATGAAAGTGAGATCCCGTCCATCGTTCTGCCTTAAAAGCAAATCTTGCCTCGCACATCGCAGATATCGAAGTCATTGGCTTCGTCGGTGTAGATGTCGGCCAACGGCAGAGTCTCACCGCTCCGCACCACAAACCGGCCCAGCCGATAGTTAATGGACCGCTTGACCTCAGCCACACGTTCGGCCTCTGGCGACTCCAGATTCGGGAACAAGCTCAACTGCACTCGGTTGCGGTCGCTCAGGTGTTCCGCCAAGAGATGCATGCCCGTGATTCGCTTCTGCGGGTGTAAGGCTTCCACGAGCAGAGACTTCGTTGCCGTGCTGATGTCCCGAAAGGATGCGGTCGGCTGCAAGAACAATGCACTGCCGCACCAGCCACCCCCTTCCTTGAACTCCACGGCGAAGCTCAGGCGTTTCGTCACGACTTGATGAAAGTCCAGTTCTTCGATCAGTCGCTCCGTGTTCCGCACGACCCAGCCTGTGAGACGTTCTAGGTCGGTGGTGGCTTCTCCCAGGCTGCCGCCACGGCCGATGCATTTATGCTGGGGGCGATTCGTGAGGATCGGTTGAATGAGCGTGCCGTGCAACTCCCACCACATCCCTTCGCCTTTGATCGTCAGCAGTTTCCGTATCCGATGCCGGTCGGCCTGCATGAAGTCCCAGCAAGTGCGAACGCCAAGTGCCTCTAACTTGACGCGGCTCCGCTCGCCGATGCCTGAGATTTCTTCCACGGGATGCGTACGCAGAAAATCTTGAATCTCAAGCTCGTCCAACAGCACTCGGCAGCCGAAGGGCTTGGCCGTGTCCGAGACCAGTTTGGCGAGCGTCTTGTTCCATGAGATTCCCATGCTGGCGGGAATGCCGATTTCCTGGAGAACTCGCTGCTGTAAGGCCAAGGCAGCTTCTTCTAGCGATCGAGAAAAAACGCTGGGAAGTTCCCGAGCATCGAAGAACATCTCGTCGATCGAGTAATACTCGACAGCCGGGCTGACCGTACGAAGAAGTTCGAGGAGTTGCCTAGACAGAACCTCGTACCAGCGAAAATCCCGTTTCAGGAACACGCCATCCGGACAACGTTCGACAGCTTCCCAAATAGGCATCCCCGTTTTGACGCCGAGTGCCTTGGCCTCGTAGCTCTTGGCGATGACGCATGCCCCCTGGTTCCCCAATACGCCGGACGGAACATGTCGCAAGGCAAAGTCACGCACTCGCTCGCAAGAGACGTAGAAGCAGTCGGCATCCAGATGAGCAACCAGAGGTCTCATGGTTGCGAAGGATACCTATACGGACGTTCATATGCAAGGCCGAGCGGATTTTAGATTGGTTTTGAGCAGATTCGTCCCTATCAATCCCTTCTTAGATCTAGGTGCCACGATACGAGCATCCTGGTTAGGACATGAACTTGCACCAACCAGGCGGCAGATCGACGTCAGGCAGACGCATCGCCGATCAGGGAGCTCTGCTTGTCGGACTCGGGACACTATCCTCGTATTCATCATCGTCATCCCCTGAGCCGGACCAGTTCGTAGAGTCCGATCCCGTAAAGTAATGACGCTTTCGGGGTTTTTCCGGCCAGTGATAGACATTTACGACAGGCTTGTTTCGCAGAAAAAGCTCAATCGTAAACAAGGCGTCTTTGAGACGTGGTTCGTGAGCACAGCGTGGCTGGGCTTCGATCTGGCCAATTTGTTCTCCGTCGCTCTCGTTGTCGGGTGGTGGGCACGGACGGTGGAAACGAAAGTCGCCTCCAGCCAACACCTCTGCCCAATTACCTTCTGGAAACCGATGCCGACCCACATGCCGAAGAATGCCGGATTCCATGAGGTAGTGAACAACCTGTTCTTTCATTGCATAAAGCCGTTGCTTTTCATCTGAATGGTTCGATGCCTCAGTATGTCGCCCCTTTTTGAATGAGCGTGTGGCCCCATCACGCATCCGCTTTGCTCGCCGATTTATCACCCACAATGCCGCCAGGATCTTGATTTCTACCGGCTCGATCTCATTTACTTCGCGTTTTGGCTCAATCTGGTCATCGCGGAACACGTCGTAGTATCCGGGAGTCCGGCTGTACCTGAACGAGTGCGGTTGCTCGCCTTTCCTGATCCGAAATCCGAGCCGCGACCATTCCGTCTTGGACTTGGCGACCTTCGGCTCCTTCACGAAGACAGAGCCCTTCACTACGATCTGGTGCCCGCCATACTCGTAACTCTTGATTTGGTGGTAGCCAGCTTGGCGGGCCGCTTTCTTGGTCTTCATGTGGAATAGATCCTTTCTCACGGTGATGTTGGTCCCATTCCGGCGAGCGATGAACCTCGTCATCGTGTCGTTGGGGGCCTACCATCAAAGCGAGAGCGACGACTTCGAGGGATCAGAAATCCCTGGGGCTTTTCAAAAAGCTGGGGAAATGCCAGAGATTGCACACCGCATTCGTGCGGCATTGCGGAGAATGGGTAGAGGCATCGGCCCGAGATTCGAGCGATTTGAACTCGCAGGTTGCAGCCAACCAGCCAGTGCAGATGGTTTGCGAAACGCACCGCGTCGCCAGCAGGAATCGCTTGGTCAAAAGCTCATTTGACTTTGAGGTAGCCTCAGACTCGGCACCGCTCAGAATCTTGTTGAATTAAGCCGGACATTCTGCTCGAATTCGGCTTGTCAACTCGAAACCAGATCGTGAAAGCTCCCACCCGCCCGCCGCCGTACCACTTTCGCAATTGCCGACTGACACAGAAGGAACAACCATGATTCGACGACAAGCTATCGAACAGCAAGTTCCTAACCGGCGTCAGTTCCTCCGAGCATTTTCCGGCTCGCTGGCCGGATTGACGTTGTGCGACATTCTGCGATTGCGTGCCCAGGCGGCCGAATCACACGACACCTCTGTCATTTTCATTACTTTGGGAGGTGGCCCTGCTCAGCACGAGACCTACGATCCCAAGCCCGATGCGCCTTTGGAGTTCCGTGGCAGTTTCCGTCCGATTGCCACCAGCGTGCCCGGCTTTCAGTTCTGTGAGTTACTCCCCCAGCAGGCCAAAATGGCTGACCGTCTGGCGGTCATCCGATCGGTCCATCACGAGCAAGCCAGCCATATCGCGGAACATATCGTCGAAACGGGCTACGATCTGAAAGTTGGCAGCAATCCACGAACGGGTGATATGCCTAGCATTGGTGCAGTTGTCTCGCGAGTGCGAGGCATCGGCCGCTCGGGGATTCCGTCCTACGTCTCGCTTCCTCAACATCACGGCTATGCTGGCTCGCACTGGCTGGGCGTCCAGCACCATCATTTTGCAATCAACGAAGACCCCAACAGCGAGAACTTCAGCGTCGGCAATCTTAAACTGCTGGAGACTCTGAGTGCTGATCGGTTGAACGACCGGCGAACACTGCACAGAGAATTTGAAGCCGCACGACGGACGGTGGATGTTCTCCGTCGAGCGGATGCGCTGGATGCTTTCTCCGATCAGGCATTCAGTTTGATTACCAGCGACCAAGCCAGGCAGGCATTTGATGTCTCGTCGGAAGACGCCAAGGTCCGCGACCGGTACGGCCGAAATATACTGGGGCAGCGAATGTTGTTGGCGAGGCGATTGGTCGAAGCGGGCGTGCCGTTCGCCACCGTCCGCATGTTTGACTGGGATGACCACCAGGATCTGGTGAAAAACATCTCGGTCCGTGCCCCGATGTACGACACGGCCATTTCCGCTCTGATCGACGATCTGCACGATCGTGGCCTAACGCGGAAAGTGCTGGTCGTGGCAATGGGGGAATTTGGCCGCACGCCGCGAGTGAATTTGATGGGTGGCCGCGACCACTGGCCCGCAGTGAATAGCGTGGTCCTAGCTGGAGGCAGTTACCGGATGGGGCAGGTGATCGGAG
Source organism: Pirellulales bacterium (assembly GCA_050247075.1). GTDB lineage: Bacteria > Planctomycetota > Planctomycetia > Pirellulales > JBFWUW01 > JBFWUW01. Next base: position 55,685 of record JBFWUW010000038.1, read on the forward strand.
CGACGGATGAACACGCGGGGGCCGTCACTGCCGCCCCTTATCGTCCGCAGAACGTGATTGGCATGGTCTATCGTCATTTAGGCATCGACCCTGGAATGGCATTCCCTGACTTCACCGGTCGGCCGCGTTATGTGCTGGAAGAACGCGAGAGCATTACCGAACTGCTGTAAGCCAAGTGGCAGGCTGCAATTGGACTAAGGTCTGCTGCCGTGACGAGTGTCAGTCACGGACAGGCTAGTGGGATCCGTCGCCAACTGGCATTTTCCATCGCCCGCCGCACCGCTTCGGTTAATACGAAGAGAAGTCAATGTCCTCTCGACCGTTGGCGGTGATGCTTGCGCGAATGACCGTTTCACTCTCCTCTTTCCTGACGTAACGTACCGAACCGTCGAAGAGCACAGCCAAGAATCCGTCGCCAAACATTCCTCCTAGTGCAGGTATTGGCCTGTCGGGAGAATACGAAATGTCCTCGGGCTTGGTCCACGGCACAGCGGTTCCCCCTTCCACAACGCAGAAGGTGCGTGAAAGACCGTCTGTAATCTGTGCAAAACCAAAACCCTGTTGGGCTCGCTGAATCATGTACTCTGGCGGAGGGGGATTGTCTTCGCCAGGTTCCACTACAAAGAAAGGGGCTTCAAACTGACCATACGGATTCATTGCCTGCACGTCCAATTGTTTCGACAGGTCAAGTTTCTGCACGAACACTTGGAAGTAGGTTAGGGAGCCTTCCAGCGAGCCGTTTACGGGTGCGTACACAGCGGGCATTTTCGCCAGCAGTGTCTTGTTATGAAGGCTATCCCAGGGCTCATCGAGGTGAAATTGTTCGTATAGCTGCTGCTGCTCCAGAAAAGGCAGCAGATGCACTCGCCAGCTAAGTAAAGGACGACCGTTTTTGGCATAGCTGGCAGCAGGAGGAAACTTCTGATCCCGCTCCAGGTGCAAGTGCATGGCATCGCCGATCTGTTTTAGGTTGCCCATAACCACGGCGATTTGAGCCTGCCTACGGACAAGCTGGACAGGGAACCAGAGCATGGCCGCAAGTACCAGCCCCACTAGAAACACGGCCGAACCATGAACTAACAGCCCCTTCCCGAACGGCAGTCCAAGGAACTTGGGAATGATGACCATATGCACGCCGAAAGCGATCAAAACGAAAGCTGGCCAAAGAACGTAACCGGGAACCTGTATTTTCAGCACTGCCATGAGTGTGATCGGGAGACACACGACGGTGGCTGCAAGATAGGCCGTCAGGTACGCGAGGTAACACTTCGGAAATGTGGCAGTGGAAATCTTAGCCAGGCGTGATGTAAGGAGGAGGCAGGCTCCGCCGATTAACGGCACGATGGCGATCGCACCAACGACAAATAGGACCAGCGGCAGATAGTGTTCCCACGACGCCATAGACATTTCCTCTGACTGAGTTTGGAGGGTACCTGGTTCCTCCGATTACGAACAAACTGTGCAAATCGAACGGTCTTACCGCGAACGATTCCTTCATTTACAGGTACACTCGTCGGCTCACCCTAGAAAGTGCCAACGTATCGAGGCAGTTCGCTCAGTGCAACGCTGGCTGACACATGCGCCCAGAATACGCGAGACCGAAGCCCCTCAGCCATGCTGGTCCCGCGATCAATTGAAGGCCGAGGATGAACAAGAACCAGCCCAGCGCAACAAAAAGCCGCATGGCCGGTGGACCATGCGGCTCTAATCCGGCATGAACCGGATGGCTGGCATGACGACCAGATTAACAGCCCGCATTCAACTTGGTCAACGGTTGACTTGCTGGTCGAGTCGGAACGCTCTCACGTCCGATCTCAAACCGTCTTCCATCGAGCGAGCAACAAAGATTTCCAAGCTTTACCGGCTTGGCCTCCGGTGCCGACATCCGAGACTATGCGGTTTTTAGTGCGGAGAAGGTTGTGCCCTGAACTAGGGCCATACACATGAGCAGTGAGGCAACTTGGTACGAGGTTCGCTTTGGCTGGAGGAACGAATGAGACACGGTAGGTCGCCTGCCTGATTGTAATTCGGACGACCCCGCCCCGGTCACGCCAGGGGAATGCTACTTCGCTCACTTCGGCTAATGCCGAATCAAAAACTTGGCCGTCGAGGATCGTAAAGGCGATGCAGTCATCCACCAGTTCAAGGACGCCCGCCAACTATCGTTGGTCCCTGGAGCCAGCCAAGCAGGCGTGCAAAGAACATCGTCGATCATCGCCTAAAACCTCCACTTACGCCGGTGATGCGACCGCCGAGACGGAGATTGGCCCGCTCAATAAGGGCAAGAATCATCAAATGTTAAAGTTTGCGGCCTTTAACGGATAGGCCAAGCGCTCTGAAGTTCCTGTTCTGCTCACGTCGGTTGTGGCGATTTTGATGGTAGCAAGGGGGGCGGATGACCGTTCGCATTCGATTCGTAGCTCGACGTAGGGGATAACACCGTCGAACTCGCATCGCATCTGACTGACGCTTGGACACGCCAGGAGATTCATGCATGTTCGCCAATGCTCAAAAATGGATTGCAGGAATGACATTCAGCGGTGCGGTGGCAATCGGTGGTTTGGCGGTTGTAAACGCTGCACCTCCCTATATTCGGCAGAGCGTTGCTGGAGTTCAAACTAAGCCGCAACCGACACCAGCACCTCTGATTGTCTCCTCAAACGGTGACGACTCCTTACCGCAAGTCGAACCAATTCAAGAGCGCTTTCCCAATGGCAAGGTCCGCAAACAACGGTACGTCGTGCTGGACTCTGGTAGGAATTACGTGAATCACGGCCCCTTCGTAGAGTACAGCCAGAGCGGCAGGAAGATCGCTGCTGGCGACTTCAACATGGGTCGCTATGAAGGGACTTGGGTTCGCTGGTACGAACCAAAGGAAGGCTCGCTGTTTGAAACTCCGACTCATAAGCTGTTTCAGCAGCCATTCATGTCCGAAGTGCAACTGCACGAGGGCAAATTGAATGGCACCTGGACGGTGTATGACGGGCGGAAGCTGAAAGTCAGTGTTTGGAACTTCGAGAATGGGAAGCGGAACGGCAAGTCCACTTGGTTTTATCCTGATGGCCGTCGTGCGCGGGAAGTCGATTACATGGACGGGGTAATCAACGGCAAGGCTATGGCCTGGACCAACGCCGAACAGGTTACGGAGGATTGGACATACATCCAAGGTCGCAGGTTGGTCAACACCATCCACTGGCATCGACCCGACGTGAAAGCGGCCGAAGGCAAGACCTTGTACGCCAAGGATAAGACTGAATCGACCTACGATTGGTGGAGCGCCAACATCAGTTACACGACCGACTCCGAAGCAACCGTCAACGAAAAAGTCGGCGTCTGGACTTGGTGGCATGCGAATGGGCAAAAGTCTTGCGAGGGCGAGTTTGTCGCCGATCTAGCCGAAGGCCATTGGTCATTCTGGCACCAGAATGGCCTGAAAAAGACTGAAGGCACCTACGAGAATGGCAAGCGAATCGGCACTTGGGCAACATGGCGAGAAGACGGCAGCTTCGTCGGTGAGAAAACACCAGACGATTCAAAAACTGTGGTCGATGACCAACAAATCCCGTCCGACTCTGCTGAGGTTACGCCACCGAACACCGATGATTACGACGTGGGCAGTACGGCGAGACTCCGAACTGGCCGCTTACAGTTTCCAAATCGCCGCTAATCGAGAAGTGATTCTAGCGGTCGCTAGAATGGAGCACGTCGTACCATCGCTGAAAATCCGGATGGCGTAGAAATCTGCTGAATAGCGGCCCCTACTGAGAGCTCACTCGTTCAGAGACTTGAGTCGGGTGCCACGCCGCAGGGCCTGTTTGCCAAGCTTCTCTGCGATTTGATCCGCAACCCGATCAAGACCTCACTGTCGCTCGCGGTCAGCGTCATCAATTAGTTGCTGCTGGGTAGGGCCGGACCCTGCCAGTTCGCTGACACCGAATGCGAACGGCCTACCGACTCTGCCGAGAGTGGTAGGCCGCCCAAATTTGTTGCGTGATTTTTCAGTGTCTGCCCCGATGCGGGATCCTAAAAGTTGCAATACACCGACTCGATCGCTCTGTTCTTAGTTGAGCCGCTTCCCGAGTGCTTTGGTTGATCGAAATCGTGCCGATTCCATCCGCTCAATGCCTTGTCGTACATGGGGCTGGCATAGCTGGATAGCATGACTTTGCCTTTCACCGATCGGACAACCTCCAACAATTTACGATGGTCAGCATTCGTCATCTCGAAGTTTCCATACGCCTCCTTCGCAACCCGAGTTTTTTTGGGGTACGGCGGGTCAAGGTAGAAAAGCGTTTTCGGGCCATCTTCACTCTTAATCACTTGGAGTGCCGGGCGATCCAGCAGCAACACACGTTTCAGGCGTTGATGGACACTCGGCAAACCATCGACTGCCGTCAACCAGGCTGAAACCTGCTCGTTCATGCCGCGACGGGTGCGGTTGCGTGACAGTGGGGCAAAATCCTGCATAAGTCCCGAGCGACTTTGTCTGACGGCAATGAAAAAATCCCGAGCCCATCGAACGCGATTTTCTTGGTTCCCTTCTTCTCGGGCATTTAGGCGAGCCATTGATCGCTTCCATTCTGCTTCGGAGAACGGCGTGGCCTCAATTTGGCGAACGAACGCGGCAAATAATTTCGGCAAACGAAGCACCTTCCAAAAGTTCATCAGATCGCCATTCATGTCATTGGCAACTTCACTGACTCCCTCTGGATCCTTGGCAAACATGACTGAACCGCCGCCAAAAAATGGCTCAACGTAATGACCATGCTTGGGCATCAATTCGATGATCTTTTTTGCAAGGTAAGATTTGCCGCCATGCCACTTCAGTGGTGATGCCAGCTTGCTGCTGGGTGCGGCACCATTCTCTGAGTTCGGGGTAGTGGTCTTGGATGATCGCTTCATGTTTTCTCCCTCAATGTGGTTCCAACGACGATCGTTGAGCGACAGTCCCCGACACGATGCCGAGTGTTTCTGTCGATCCCGGTCTATTGGCAAAGCGAGAGTGATGACTTCGAGAGATCAGAAATCGCGAGAATCGCCAGAATCATTCAAAATGCCGAAGGCCACCAATCCTCATTGCGAGTTGACTCGCAGCCACCTCGGAAGATCTCGTGGTCACTCCTGACCCTGTTAGTCGATTTTGGGTGGCTACGGGAACAAGGGCACTTGGGTTGCAACCAAGTGCCCTTGAACCCCTGCAAAAAGAAGTGTGCGTCGGAAGCCACACCGGGACCATCACCGATTTCAGTTTATTCCACTTGGGCCTTCGGTTCTTTGGCGAAGGACTTTTCGATGGCCACCGTGAGATCTTTCTGAATGGACTGGATCACCGGAGCCATTCGTCGCAAGGATGCATTCGACCGCCTGATATAATTTGCGATCTTCTTCGACGGCATCTTTGTGTTGCGGAGCGAGATTTCCGAAGATCGATAGTTACCTCCGTTCAAGTCCTTCTCATCGACCATTTCATTGAATAGCGACCCTATTGCTGAGGTCGAAGCGAAGAGGAACTTAGCAAGTTTGTTAGCAAAGTCCTTTTCTTGATAGGCCAATGGATTCCACGGTACAATCCATCGATATGGCTCTACCTTTTTTGAACTCGTCGTCTCAGTATGCTTTAGATCTAATGCTAGATCCTCCACAACGTGACAGAGATGACAACGAACGCTGTCTAATAAAGCAATCTTGGAAACACCTGTTTTATTGAATGGCAATAAACCTTTATTTGTATGTACGTAACTGTTACAAGTCTGCACCGCCATCATCTGATGACCGGGAGAGATCTCCACTGAAATGTACTGCCACCGACTATTCAGATACCAATGCAGGATCTTCGGGTCGTCATGTTGCCCCGACCGCACAATGCCCTCCCCACAATCTTCAAACCGATCCATCAACTCGAAGATGTGAGGCAGGACAACGGGTATCAGCCCAGCGGGCCGATCTTTCGTAGCCTTGTCAATCAACTGGCTCATAGTGCAGTCACGATACAAAACATTTCTCACGGCATTTCTCCTTCATTTGAGATGCGGCCTCCGGGTGCGGATCAAGCCCCGGCACGCTGCCGAGTGTTCTTGTCCGTCCGGACCCTACTTTCAAAGCGGGAGTGACGACTTCGAGGGATCACGGATCCCGAAAATTGCCAAATTTCTTCGGAAATGCCGAAGATTGCCCACGCCGCACGGTGCGGCATTGCGGAAAATGGGCAAGGCCGAGCTCCGAGGTTCAGGCAACTTCAGTTCGGGCATCTAGCCATTCATTCCGCGACGAATGGCGATGTTAGCCGCCTGGTGGCCTGTATGGCCGGTGGCAATGGCCTTGGCGAAAGATCTTTGGACAAAGTGGTCCGTTCTTTAGCCCGTGTTACTCGGCAGTTCCCACGCCAGGTCTGCCCATGCGTCGTCACGCACAAAGTGGATTCGCGGATTTCTTTGATCCCCACAGGGATCCGCTCCCGCTTTGACAGTAGAGCCCGGAAGGACGGTAACACTCGACAGCAAGTCGGGGCCTTCCTAGTGACCAAGTTTGGCCGGTTCAGAATCTCAAATGGCGAGACCCGGAACTCGACCAAGCGGTCGCCATCTGCCGGGTACGGTGCCTCTGCGACGAACCGTCGTCGGCATCGCGTTCGTGACAAGGAGTGATTGATTATGAGTAAGTCCAAGAAGATCGATCTGAAGCGAGAGAAGTCTGCCAAACCTCCGAAGGCCGCTCTGGCGAAGCGTATTGCCATTCAGTCGAATGAAAACGGTGAAAGAGTCGCCGTGATCCAGCACACCACCAAAGGCTACGACGTCCCGATGATTCGGGACTTCCTGGAGCACCTGTTGCTGGAGGTGCGTTGTCAGCAAGCTGAGAACATCAAAGTCCTGCGAGGGCTTGGTTCAGCAGAGAGCGTTGAGAAGGCAATCGCCTCCGGCCATGTTTCAACGCCCGCAGTGATCGAGGAGTTTGACAAGTTCCGAGAACAGTATGACTCGGCCCTGGTCGTGGCCACCGTGTTTGGCGTCGAGAACGCGACTGACGACGAGAGTCGAGAGGTCATGCAAGTCCTTCTTGGGAAGAACATAGCACGGCGTGAAGAACAGATAGGACATCTGGAGGCTCTTCAAGATCTGTTCGACGAGGCTCTCAGTTGTGCCAAGTTGCCATTCGGGACCGACGAACAGGGAAACCCGGTGCAACCCTTTGTTGAGCATGAAGTGAGAAAGATTGTTGACGATGCGTTTGCTGCTGGCCTCCCAAGTTACGACGAACTCTTGCCGCAGTTTAGAGAGCACCCGTTGGCAACACCGGAGGTTATCCAGCAAATGAAGCAGTATCGAATAATTATGGCTCGCAACCGAGACCCCAACCGAGACACCGAACAAGATATGATCCTTTTCGGGCTAGACCATTACCACCACCGTAGTTTGAAGTCGCTCACAAAAGACGATTATATATTCTACGTGGGAGTACGGACTTACGCGGAGCTTCAATTCTTTGTAGCGGCGATCCACAAGTTTGTCGGCCTGCCTTGTACCGATGGGAGTCCGTGGAAAGAAATGCTTCCCTCTTAGAATGGCCACGCCGCGTTAGGTGGAAAAGCCTATCAACGGGCGTACTGGCCCGACTGGCGATTCGAGCCTTGGGATCTCGGTTCTGAGCCGAGGCCAAGGTTGGCCGGGCCTCGATGCAAGCTGACCTCCAGCCCATCGAGGCCCGGTTTTTTGGGGGGATGCGAGTACTGCACGTCCGGTTGTCGAGCATGCCGCGAACTTCTCGCTCAGGCCAGCCAACTCCGCCAGTTGATCTCGCAGTCCGGATGTGACGGTCAAATCGCAGCGATGAAAACGCTCGCCATTTGGGAAGTGCCCACACCGCATTCGTGCGGCATTGCGGCAAATGGGTGGAGGCAAAGGGCAGATGTTGAGGCGACTTGAACTCACAGAATGCAGCAGACCGGCCCATAAAGATGATCCGCAATACGACCTGCTCGATCAGAGCGAAAAGCCTGGGTCAAAAGCTCATTTGACGCTGTACTGCATCCTGAAAACCGTCGCTCGAAAGGTCGGTTGCTCCCGGGTATGGCGAACTGAAACTGGACCGACAGCGTGGTACAATGCGGCAGACGTCCATGCGACTCGTCCACCTGGGATTTTGGCGATGTGCGGTCGATTCACGCTCCGAACGAACCCCCATGAGTTTGCAGGCATCCTGGATGTCCTCGGAAACCTGAGCGACGACTTCGGCCCGCGATACAACGTCGCCCCAACCCAAGTCGTTCTTTGTGTCCGTGACAGCGACCAGCGTGAATTCTTTCAAGCCAAGTGGGGACTGATTCCCAGTTGGTCCAAGGACGCGAAAATCGGTTCAAGCTGCATCAATGCCAGGTCGGAGACGGTAGACACCAAGCCTGCCTTTCGCTCGGCATTCAAGAAGCGGCGATGCCTGGTGCTTGCCGATGGCTTCTACGAATGGCGAAAGTCGGACAAGCAGCCGTACTACATCAGCCTGAAATCCGGCCCCACGCTGTTCGCCGGGCTATGGGAAAGGTGGAAGTCGCCGGACGGGCCGGTCGAGTCCTGCACGATTTGCACGACCGAAGCCAACGAGTTCATGTCGGCCCTGCACGACCGGATGCCGGTCATTCTTCCGCGTAGTTTCGTCGATCACTGGCTCGACCCAAACGTCAACGATCCTGCTGAACTGAAGCCGCTATTGGCACAGTATCCCAGCGAAGACATGCAGGCGTGGCCGGTCTCAAAGTCCGTGGGGAATGTGCGGAATCAGGGGCCGTCGCTGGTGGAGCCAGTCACGGCTGTGTGAGGTTGCTGGACCGGAACATGCGGAGTGTCGCTCGCGGGTACCTATTGTGCAGTCACGGAACTAGCTCGGTAAAGGAACGAAGATGAAGACCACGGCGATTCTTGCAGGATTGATAGTTGCACTCGCGTTAGCTGTGACGTATGCACAGAGCGAACCAGATCCAGAGGGTGAAGCGGTTGCCGATGACACGGTGCTGCTGTGGACGTATCGAGGCAACTACAAGATGACTCCGCCGCCGACCCTGTATTCGGACGCGATCAGGATCAAGATTCAATCGGTAGAGCTTCTGGAGGGGCCAAGCGGCATTGCTACGACGAAAATCACCTACTCGCCCTGGTATGGCAAAATCAATTCCGAGTCGTTGAAGTTCAAGAAGGACCATGAGACCCAGGCCATCTCGTTTCTGCTCGATGGCGACCATACTGCCAAAGTGAAGGAGGGCGACATTCTGAGAACATGCTTCTATCCGAACTAAGGCATGGCGTTTCAAGGCATTTAGCCCCTTACAACGAACTGCTCGACCGGACAACCCAATGTACTTGCTCGCGATCTGAGTCTGCCCCTCCGATGACCCCTGCCCGCAAGTCCCGCCTGAACCGAGCGAGGAAAGGAAAACTTATGAATCACGATATAAGCAAGATCACGGCCACCATTCTTGAGATCGAAAACGCCATCAACGCACGCTGGAACAGCGGAGACTGCACCGGATTTCTAGAAGCCTATCGTGAAGATGTGACCTACTTCGACCCGCTGACGGATCGGTGCCTGATCGGCCGGATGGCGGTCAAAGATCATTTCGACAAGTATTTCACCGGGGCACCTGTTGTCCGCAGCGAGCAGTTCGATCCGAAAGTCGTCGTCAACGATGCAGGCGATGTCGCGATCCTGACCTACAACCTGCAAAACCACTTAGAGGCTGCCAAACAACTGAAAAATGGAACGCCCCGCGACAATGGCATGAGATTTGCGCCACCGATGACCGTCTCTTGTTTCTTTCACAAGGAGCACTGTCATGGCAGATGCGCGAATGCCGGAGCG
>JBFWUW010000039.1:0-63868 GCA_050247075.1 Pirellulales bacterium
CACAACCCCCCAAAACACGGCAATTTTGGAACAGGTAAGACCGATTGGCCCCCCGTAGCGGCATGGCTCCCGCCTTGCCGCTGGCGGTGAATTGGGACGCCCCATGCCCGGCGACCGTCGCGGAGATAGTCCGCGGCCCCGCATATCAAGCCGGCAAGACAGGAGCTTTGCGGCTACGCTTACCCGCACCACAACCCCCCGAAACACGGCAATAATGGAACAGGTAAGGCCGATTGGCCCCCCGTAGCGGCATGGCTCCCGCCTTGCCGCTGGCGGTGAATTGGGACGTCCCATGCCTGGCGACCGTCGCGGAGATAGTCCGCGGCCCCGCATATCAAGCCGGCAAGACAGGAGCTTTGCGGCTACGTTTACCTGTACCACACCCCCCCGAAACACGGCAATAATGGAACAGGTAGCGTGGATCAGGGCCTGCATTCTCCCAAAGCCACTGGCCGAGGTAACGGGGCTACGGTCCTTGGGGGCAAGGCTCGGGCGGTTTCAGTTTCACATGACTTCAATTGCGCCGCGCTCCATGTCCTTCTGGCACTTGGGGCAGGGATGCTGTTTACTCCACTTGCGGCAGGCGTGTTGGTCGTTCTTGGGGCACGCCAAGGCATATTTGGCCGGCGACTGTTTGGGGTTGCGGTGTGGCGTGTCCGAAGTGGGCACATCGTACAAGGCCTGGCATCCCAGGCACTCGATGGTCGTGGTGTAGCAGCGCATGCTGGCATCGTCGCCACCCGACACCAGTGCCTGGTAGCCGCATCGGTCACAACGAAATCGATAGCTTGTTCCCATGCGAATCTCCCCACTCGTAGCAGGCCCATGAATCTGTTCCGATAGCCACCGGCACGCGCCAGCGCAACTCGGTTCAACCAGGCCTGATCTTAGTGGCAACCATGGACAAGACAGGTCCAACGTGACAGACGTACATGTTATTGGGACTTTAGTCGGATGGCGTAACAATCGTCAAGTTGGCGATTGAGCACGGCCAAGTCGCGGCGATCGTTGCGATCAATGGATGGGTGTGTCCACGCGGGGGATGTTTGGAATGGAGGCCCTCATGCCGCTTCGCCCTCACCCCGACCCTCTCCCGGAGTACCGGGAGAGGGAGCCGTGTAGGGTGAGACAAGCGGCATTTGGCCTGGCCCGTTGAGACCGGGCAAGCTGTGCTTAAAATGAAAGAACCAATGTCCGCTTGTCCCACTCCGCCAGAGTAGAATGGGGACCATGAAATGGTTCTTCGGCATCTTGCTGCTGCTGTTGGCGGCCTTGGCTTTTCGGCTGGGGTTGCTGGCGTATGCCATGTATGTGCTGTTGGGCCTGTTGGTTGTTAGCCGGTTCTTGGCCCGCGAGTGGATTGGCGGACTTTCGGCCACGCGCACCAGCAGCCAGTTGACCGCGCAGGTTAACGAAGCGGTGGCCGTGGGAGTAACGGTACACAACCGCGGCCGGCTGCCGGTGCCGTGGGTACTGATGGAGGATGTGGTGCATTGGCCCCCTTGCATCAATGGGCCGCCACCCGTCAAGCTGCGCGGCAAGCGGTTGAAGATCAGCCTGTTGAGCCGCGGCGGCAGCACGACGTTGTTTTACCAGGTGGAATTCAAACAGCGCGGGTACTACCAGATTGGCCCCACAGTGCTGGAAAGTGGCGACCTGTTTGGGCTGCATCGGCGGTTTGAATCGGTCACGGAGCCGCAGTTTGTGTTGGTCTTTCCGCGGGTAGTGCCGTTGAACGGTTACGACATTGCCTCGCGGCGGCCGATCGGCGAGATCCGCCTGACGCACCGGCTGTACGAAGACCCCACCCGGATTTCTGGCGTGCGGCTGTACGAGTTGGGTGATCCGCTCAATCGCGTTCATTGGCGGGCCACGGCCCGCACCGGGCAACTGCATTGCAAGGTGTACGAATCGACCGCCATCGCCGGGGCGACGATCTTGCTCGATTTTCACACGGCCGATTTCGACCGCCGGCACGAGCCGTATCGGTCGGAACTGGCGGTCTCGGCGGCGGCATCCGTGGCCAATGCCCTGTACCAGATGGGGCAGCAATTAGGGCTGGTGACAAACGGCCGCGACGCCGCCGAACGGATTCGCACGGAAGGCTGGCGGCACGACTACCGCACGCGGCAAGCGGCCTTGGCCGCGGGCGAACTTTCACAACGCAACGACCGCCTGGCACCCTTGGTCGTGGATACGCGCCGCGGTCCGGAGCAATTGGGAAGGATCTTGGAACTATTAGCCCGCGTGGAGCTGACGGACGGGCTGACCTTTTCGCAAATGGTGCTGGAGACCGCCAGCCGCCTGCCGCGCGATGCCACGCTTGTGGTGGTGATTTCGGACGTGACGCTGGAAACCGCCGTGGCGCTGGGCAACTTGCGGCGCCGCGGATTCGCCATCGCGGCGATCGTTAATCTGTACGAAGACAGCGACTATTCTCGCTGCGCGGGCCTGTTGCTGGGGGAAGGAATTGAGTCGCGGCATCTCAAGGATGAGCAAGCCTTGTCGGGCATTTGCAGCCGGCTTGTCATGCGCTGAGCGAATCGCGAGGACTATTCAAAGCAATACAAGTGCCGGACCGTGCGGTAGTAGATTTTGCCGTCGACGATGGCCGGCGTGGCATAGACTTGCTCGGCAAAATCGGCCGTGGCGAGGACTTCCCACTTCCCCTCGGCGCTCAGCACGGTGAGTTGGCCTTCTTGGTTGGTTAGATAGACCTTGCCATCGCCGGATACCGGCGAAGCGTAATAGTCGTCGGTGGCATCCAGTCGAGCCGTCTTGAGGGCCTTGCCGGTCTTGGCATCCAGGCTGGTGACAATGCCGCCATCCTTGACGGTAAAAACCAGGCCCGGCAGGTATAGTGGGGACGAACAAAACGGCACATTGCGATTGTACTGCCACAGCACATGCGAATCGGTAGCTTCGCCCACGGGGCCGGGTTGAATGGCCATAACCACGTTGTGCGATTTGTCGAACAGGCCGCGATAGTATTCAAACTCGTCGCGGGTGATGCCGCCCGACTTGTCGCGGTCAAACTGCGAGAACCGCGGATGGACCGGGCTATCGTCCGGAACTTCGCTTTCGTCCAACAACTCGTTCTTGTTCTCGTCATAGCGGCGAATGACGGTGTCGAAGGGCTCGATGGTGATTTTTTGCTCGGCATCGGCCCCGGCCGACCAGCCCGCGACGTACAACACGCCGTCATCGCCGACGGCGGGCGTGACACAAACGGCCCGCGACAGCCCGCGGACTGTCCACAATTCCTCGCCTGTTTCCCAGTCGTAACCCACAACACGCAAGGTGGCCGCTACTACGATTTGCTTTTTGCCCCCCGATTGCCACACCACCGGCGTGCAGTAATTGCGGGGAAACTCCGAGCGATCCGCCTTCCAGAGAAGTTTGCCGGTCTGCTTATCGTACGCGGCCAGAAAGGAATCGAGATCATGGTCTTGGCAGAGGATAACGCGGTCGTCCACGATGATGGGCGAACTTCCCGCTCCAAAATCGTTGACGAACGGTCCCATGGAGTGCGACCACAGCAGGCGGCCCTCCACATCGTGGCAATACAGCCCGCTCGAGCCGAACATGCTGACGACCCGTTCGCCATCGGTGGCTGGCGTGGGCTGGGCATAGCTGCCGATGCCGTGGATTTTTTCCAACGACTCGTGCGGAGCTTCGGCCTCCCACAAGGTATTTCCGGTCTGCCGATCGAGGGCCATGGTGAGCAACTGCTCTCCGCGAACGGCCGTGACAAAAACGCGGTTGCCGGCCACGACGGGGGAAGAGTGCCCTGGCGGCAGTTCAATCTTCCAGGCAACGTGCTGGTCGGGACCGATTTCCGCGGGGAGCGAATTCTTGTCGGCGGCCCGGCCAGTGGCGTTAGGCCCGCGAAACTGCGGCCAAGCTAGCTCGTCAGCCCGGCATATACCAGCGAATAGGGCCGCCACAAGGCAGGCGGTCAAGAGCTTGCTTGTCATTGCCAGATTCTCTTCGGTGGGAAAGGAGCGGGGAATGTCGAGTGTCGAATGCCGAATGTGGAATGTCAAGTATTTGCAAGAGGCTTTGGCGGGTGCTGTATAATGAGTCAACGAAAACGCCCGGCACAGTCCGATGAAACGTCTGGGCCGGGCGTGATGTTTTGCAGATCGAATGTCGTTGTCGAACTTCCGCTGTGACACGAGCGCTCGTGTACTGGGGAGTTAACTAGCCAACCACCTCGATTCTCAGATGTGATTAACGGACAACGCTGGCGTTTGTGGAAACCATGATGACCGGCCCGCGAACAGCGGTGGCATCGTTGACGGTGGCGCAATTCGAGCCACAGCCGTAGGCACCCACCAAGATCAATGGCTTAGCCGGGTTTGACTGGGTAGACACCGGAGGTGGTGGTGGCGGCGGAGGCACGAGGGGTGCCGCGGCTGGACCGGGCGGTGTGCCTTCCTCGCCAGGGGGTGCTGGAACTTCGCAGTTGCCGCCTGGACAGGCGGGAGCGGCCGGAGCAACAGCACCGGTGCTATAGGAACCGTGACTGGCACCACAAGCGGAACCGTAGTTGGCACCGCAACTCGATCCGCAGGAAGAACCGTAGTGTGACCCGCAGCTCGAGCCACAGGACGAACCGTAATTCGATCCGCAGCTTGAACCGCATGAGCTGTACGAGTCGCACGAGTTGTTACAGCTCGATTGGCCGCACGACGAATAGTTGGAGCCGCACGAACTTTGGCAGCTATACCCGCAACTTCGGCGGCAACCGCGAGCCTGGGCCTCGTTTTCGAGGCCCAAGAAAGCGCTGCCCGCCAGAAGCACCATGAGTGCCCCCGCGAACTTCACGACTCGATTCATTGCAAATCTCCCAATGGGAACGACTTAGAAAAGTCGGCTGACACAGCCGAAAACGCCTTGGTTGCAGTCGAATCACTCGAAATAAAAAATGATTCAATTTGCCCAGTCTACGCAGAGCACCGTATCATCCCATTTTAAAAGGGTCAAGCGTTTGGTCCCACAAATACGGCGGCGAGACGCGAAAGCAGACAAATCGTGGACCGCGATCAAATTGCCGCTGCAAGCACAGTACAATCGGCCGCCGAAGAGAAGTCAGGCCGATCACCGCTTGCACCGCGGCGATCGGCAACAGTTGCTACTCACCAAACGGCTAGCTATGCACCCGCAGGGGACCACCGCTGAAGGCGATGATTTCGGCTTCGTGCAGGGCAAGAACCTCCAACCGGGCCACGACGGCATCTTCTGGCGCAAACAGTTTGGCCAGGCGGACATACGTGCTATGGTGCCGGGCTTCGGATTCGAACAGGCTGCCGTAGAAATCGGCCAACTCTCGGTCAGGCAAATGATCGCGCAGCAGGCCGAAGCGTTCACAACTTCGGGCTTCGATCAGTCCGGCTACCAGCAAGCGATCGACGGCTTTGTGCGGTTCTTGCTTCGACAACAACGCGGCCAGCCGGGCACCGTACTCGCTGGGGATCGATCGCCGCCAGCGAATGCCCCGGCGTTTGAGCAGATCCAGCACCAGTTCAAAGTGTTCTAACTCCTCGCGAACAATATCGGCCATGTCCCTCGCCAGTTCCTCGCGGTCAACGTAGGCAAACAGCAGGTTCATGGCGGTGCCAGCCGCTTTTTTCTCGCAATGTGCGTGGTCCAACAGCAACTCTTCCGTCTGCGAGCAGGCGGCTTCCACCCAGCTCGGTTTCGTCGTGCTTTTGAGGTTTAACATGGCAAGGAGGTGTTGATGGCCATATAGGTGAGCTAGTCGGCTCGACGCTCGGCCACACGCAGTTTGGCGCTACGCGAGCGTGGATTGCGAGCAAGTTCCAGATCGCCTGGCAGGATGGGCTTACGCGTGAGAACATTGAGCCGGGGATCATCGCGAAAGGCTTGTTTGACCGGACGGTCCTCGAGCGAATGAAAGCTGATAATCGCCAGCCGTCCACCCGGTGCTAGCAGATCAGGAATACGCAGTAGCGCGGTTTCCAGCGATTTGATCTCCTCATTGATGGCGATTCGCAAGGCCTGAAACGTCCGCGTGGCGGGGTCGATGCGGCGGCTGTCGGGCGTGCGCGGCACGGCCCGCCGGACAATGGCCGCTAGCTCCGCCGACGTTTGCACCGGCCTTTCGCGTCGCGCCGCTCCAATCGCTCTGGCAATTCGTCGGCTGTGGCGCTCTTCTCCGTATTGAAAGATCAGATCGGCCAAACTCTGCTCACTCAGGCGGTTCACCAACCGTGACGCGGGCTCTCCCTCGTCGGGGTTGAAACGCAGATCGAGCGGACCGTCGGACTCGAAGCTAAACCCGCGCTCCCGGTCGGCCAATTGATCGCTGGAAAGCCCCAAGTCAAGAACGACGCCGTGCACCTGCTGGATGCCTATCTGCCGCAAGACCTCGGGCAGTTCGCAAAAATTGGAGTCCGCCAGCATGACGGGCTTACCGGCCAACATCTGTTCCGCGCGGGCTAGTGCCGCTGGATCGCGATCCAGCGCCACGACTCGGCCGGACATGCCAACTCGATCGACCAAGGCCCGCGTATGCCCTGCTCCACCCAACGTACCATCGACAACGACCTGGCCCGGTAGCGGGTTGAGCCACTCGACGATTTCGTCCAGCAGGACGCTTTGGTGAATGGAGGGCGACTCAGGCATGGCTGCGTGCGGTAGAAAGCACGCATCTTAACAGATGATCGCGGAAATGCGCCCGGTTGTTCTATCAAGAGGCACCTACCTTGGACGACATCCTTGCGCCCAAGCCAGGTAGGTTGCCTCTGCGCCTGATTCGTCGGAGGGCCGAGCGAAATCATGACGCTGTTCGCAACTGATCTGGGCATCGTGCCCTTTCAGTCCGCGAAAACTCCGGCCTACGCTGCGGGCCGCAGGCCTGGCAATGACATTCGGTGGCCGCGAAATGTCACCCATTGTTCTCGCGCGGGGCGAACAAACGGACGGACAAGGCTTAAATACGGTCAGGGTTGGTTTTCTGAAGGCGGGAAACTTGGCTGGTGGGATCGGCGATGGAATCGCCTCCTACTCCGTATGTTATGTTGCTTTTGTATCGGTGGGCGCAAAGGCCTTTTCGGCCAATTCGTCGTAGCGGCTGGTTATGCCGGCGAGGTATTCCTCCCAGCGTTTCTTGTCCCATAATTCCATGTGGTCTTGAACGCCGATGAGTACGGTCTCCTTGGTCAGTCCAGCGACTTGGGCCAATTCTGGCGGTAGCCGCACTCGGCCCTGGGCGTCTAGTTCCACCCGTTGAGCCTGTGCGTAAAACAGTCGGCTAAATGCCCGTACGTCTTGCTGCGTGGGTGAACTTTGCGCCAACCGTTGGGCCATTTGGTTGAACGCCGTTTCCGTATAAATCGCCAGTGAACTATCCGTCCCCGGGGCGACAAAGAGTGACACAATGTCTGGTCCGCCAAGCCCTTCCCGCAAACGTTTGGGAATGGCCAGACGGAGTTTTTCGTCCAACGAACGCGAGAAGGTGCCGGTCAGAAGCATTTACTACCACTTCTCCCCATTTCCCCCCACATGGCCCCAAAGATACCGAGCGAATTAGCCACGTCAAGCAAACGCTTGGGCAATGACTTGCTCTTGGTCGCACTGCTTGTTCTAAGAACAAAGCTGCGACACAACTTGCAACACGGCGCCGCGGCGCAAGTTACGAAAAAAAACTTAGGACGGGCGATTCATGCGCGGCGTAAGCAACCCCAAGTAGAGTTCCTCGTAGCGGGCGATCATCGTCGGAAGGCCAAATGCCAAATTCACACGGCGACGATTGGATTCGCCTAACTCTCTTGCTGAATTAGGGTTGGCGAGCAATTCTTGCATTCGGCCCGCAAACTGGCCGGCATCGCCCACAGGCGTCGTTTGTTCGCCCGCAAGGGGGCCAAGTACTTCCCTAACACCTTCCACGTTGGTCGCCACGACCGGCAAACCGCTGGCCATCGCCTCGAGCACGACATTGGGCATGCCCTCCCAGGCGGAGGGCAACACCAACAGCGAACTAGCCGCCAAGACTTGGGGGATATCGGGCCGCCAGCCGGTGAAGTGGACCCGCGCTCGCAATTTCAATTCTCCGGTAAGCTGCTCAAGGGCTGCACGCTGAGGACCATCACCGACTAGCAGCAAATGATGATCGGGAAAGGCCTGCATCCAGCGGGGACTCAACCGCAGCAGCCAATCGACCCGCTTCTGTTCGTCCAAGCGGCCAATGTACGCTACCGCCGGTTTGCCCGCGGGAATACCGAATTCTGACAGATCGGCCGGCTGTACTTGGCGATAGTGTTCCAGATCTATTCCATTGGGAATGACCGTTAAACGGTCAGCCGGAAGTTTGCCCCGCTGCTGTGAAAAGTCGGCTACGGCTTGGCTAACGCAAACATGGCGTTCGACCGGGCCTGCGGTCCAACGATCTAGCCAGAGGTACCAACGATGCCGATGTTCGGCCACGCGAATGCCGCTGACAATGTGCGGCACGCCGGCCTGCCTGGCCGCCAGCCTGCCAAGAATGTTGGCATGAAACAAGAACGTCTGCACGATCCGCGGCTGCTGTTGCCGCAATAGATCCGCCAACATTCTCACCGCGGACCTGGCCCGCCACTTGCTGCGCATTCCCAGCGAATGTATCTCCATGCCCGCCTGCGTAATCCGATCGACGACAGAAGGACTGCCGGGGGGTGGCAGGGGTTTTAAGCAGTACACGACCGGCTGAAATCGCCGACGATCAATGCGTGCAACCAGTTCGGCCAGGCAATGCTCGGCGCCACCAGTTTCCAGGCCCGTAATGAAGAAGGCGATGCGGATCGGATCGGGTTCGACGGGGTTAAAGGGCACGGGGGGAAGTTTTCGGTTTTCGGTTTTCAGTTTATTTCCTTCCGCCTTCAGCCTTTCGCCTTCCTCCTTTCCTCTAATCTAGTCTAATGGAGGTTTCTGCTGCATTCACGCGATTTGTGCTTTGATCCGCCGCGATGTCCGAACTGGATGCCTACGACTATTTTCTGCCGTCGGAACTCATTGCGCAAGACCCGTTGCCGCATCGGGCGGATTCACGCTTGCTGGTCGTCGAGCGCGACACCTTGCGATTGTCGCATCGGCACATCCGTGACTTGCCCGATTTGTTGCGTCCCAATGATTGCCTTGTTCTCAACGATACCCGCGTGGTACCAGCCCGGTTGCTGGGACATCGCACCCTGACCGGCGGCCGCTGGGAGGGGTTGTTTCTATCCGTGGACGGGCGTGGCGATTGGCAAATCATGGGAAAATGCCGCGGTAAGCTGCGGCCCAACGAGCCGATCACCCTGCATGATGCCGCCGGCCGAGACGATGTCAAACTGTGGCTGTTGGAAAAGCTGCCTGATGGAGCCTGGATCGCGCATCCGGAAGGAACCGAGGATACCTGGACACTTCTCGATCGCCTGGGGCATGTGCCGCTGCCCGCCTACATCCGCGGCGGAAAGGCAGTCCTGACCGACCGGGCACGTTACCAGACGGTTTATGCCCGGACGCCAGGTTCGGCGGCTGCCCCCACCGCGGGCCTGCACTTTACCGACCGGTTGCTAAGCAAGTTGATCGACCGAGGCGTTTTTGTATGCCGCGTGACGCTGCATGTCGGGCCGGGGACGTTTCGGCCCGTATCCGCCGAGCGGTTGGCGGATCATGTAATGCATTCGGAATGGGGCGAAATCACTTCGTGCGTAGTGGAGCGGATTGAAACCTGTCGCCGCGCCGGCGGCCGCATCATTGCCGTCGGTACGACTTCCATGCGGGTGCTAGAAACCGCCGCCGCCGAGGGGACGCTGCAACCGTGGAGCGGCGAGACTTCCATCTTCATCCGGCCCCCCTACAAATTCCAGGCGTGCGATGGCCTGCTGACCAACTTTCATTTGCCCCGTTCGACTTTGCTGGTGTTAGTGCGCACCTTCGGCGGCGACCAACTTATGCAGGCCGCGTATGACGAAGCGATCGGTCAACGATATCGCTTCTACAGCTTTGGCGACGCAATGCTGATTACGTAAACGAGCCCGGCCGAGTTGGCTCGGCTATGGCTTCTGGCTCCCGGCGTAGTTACGATAATGTATTGCTTGCGGCCCGTTGGCCCCCGCCCCAACTTCTCATCATTCCTTGCGGAAATACCCATGCTTCGAAAGAATCTCGCGCCTATCTTGCTGGCCGCGCTGGTGGCCGGCATTTCGTCCACGGCGGCGCTCGCCTTGGAATTGAAAAAAGGAGATCATATCTGCATCATCGGCAACACGCTGGCCGAGCGGATGCAGCATTTTGGCTGGTTAGAGACCCGCCTGCACGCCCGCTTTCCCCAGCACGAACTGGTATTTCGCAACCTGGGGTATAGTGGCGATGAGATCGATCCGGGCAAGCGGCTGCGATCGATGTCGTTCGGATCGCCGGACGAATGGCTAAGTGCTTCGGCACCGGTTCCGCAACCCAACAAACTGGCCAACCTCGATCAGGTTCGCCAGAACCGCTTTGAACTGACAGATACCAAGGCCGACGTGATCTTGGCCTTCTTTGGCTATAACGAAGCCCAAGCTGGCGAGGCGGGGCTGGCGCAATTCAAGCAGCAGTTGGAAGGCCAACTGAAGCACATGTTGGGCCAGAAGTACAATGGTGAGGCCGCTCCGCGGATTGTGCTGTTTTCGCCGATCGCTCACGAGGATCTCAAGAACCGCAACCTGCCCGACGGCAGCCAGGACAACACTCGGCTGAAAATGTACACCGCCGCCATGGCGGAAGTTGCCAAGGCTAATGGTGTAGAGTTTGTGGACCTGTTTACGCCGTCGGCGGAATTGTATCGCACCGCCAGCCAACCGTTGACGATCAACGGCATCCACCTGACTGAGCAGGGCGATAAGCTGCTGGCCGCCGAGATCGAGAAGGCCCTACTACCCGCGGCCGCGACAACGGTAGACGATGCCGCCCAAGAAACCCTGCGGAAGTCGGTGCTGGACAAGAACTTCTACTGGTACAACCGCTACCGCACCACCGACGGTTACTCCACCTACGGCGACCGGGCCTTTTTGGCTTTCACAGACAAGCAGACCAACTACGAAGTCTTGCAGCGCGAGCTGGAGATTTTGGACCAGTTGACCAGCCATCGCGACCGGCACGTGTGGGCCGTGGCCCAAGGCAGCGACCGGCCAATCGACGACAGCGGCACCCTGGACTATGTGCCGGTGGTGACTAACAAGCCCGGCACGCTGGATGGGGGCAAGCACCTGTATCTGTCGGGCGAGGAAGCCATTGAAAAGATGGCCGTCCATCCGGGGCTGAAAATCGAACTGTTCGCCTCGGAGGAGCGGTTCCCCGAACTGGTCAACCCGGTGCAGATGGCCTTCGACACGCGCGGGCGGATGTGGGTGGCTGTTTGGCCGACGTACCCGCACTGGAAGCCGCGGCAGCCGATGAACGACAAGCTGCTCATTCTGGAAGACACCGACAACGACGGAAAGGCCGACAAATGCACGACCTTTGCCGACGACATCCATAACCCGACCGGATTTGAATTCTGGGGAGGCGGGGTAATTTTGGCGCAGGGACCAGACATTCTGTTCTTGAAGGACACCGACGGCGACGACAAGTACGACGTGAAAGAGCGCCTGCTGCATGGCCTGGACACGGCCGACACGCATCACACGGCCAACAGCTTCGCGCTCGATCCAGGCGGCGCGTTGTACTTCCAGGAGGGGACTTTCCACCACACCCAGGTGGAAACGCCGTGGGGCGCGCCGCGCCGTGTGGCCAATGGGGCGGTCTTTCGCTACGAGCCGCGGACGCAAAAGTTTGATGTCTATGTGTCGTTTGGCTTTGCCAACCCGCACGGGCATGTGTTCGACGCTTGGGGCAACGATTTGGTATACGACGGCACGGGGGCCAACCCCTTTCACGCGGCGCTGTTTTCGGGCGATGTCGATTTTCCCCAAAAGCATGGCCGTCCGCCGCAAGTCTACCAGCAGCGGACGCGGCCCTGTTCCGGCGTGGAGATCTTGAGCAGCAGCCATTTCCCGGAGGAGTTCCGCGGCAACTTGCTGGTGCTCAACGTGATCGGTATTCAAGGCATGTTGCAGTACAAGCTGTCGGACAAGGGGGCCAGTTTTGGGGCCACCGAGGTCGACCCAATCGTGCTGTCCTCCGACGCCAATTTTCGTCCGGCGGATCTGGAGGTTGCGCCCGATGGCTCGATCTACTTCGCCGATTGGCAAAACACGATCATCGGCCACATGCAGCACAATCTGCGCGACCCCAGTCGCGACCATTTGCATGGCCGCGTCTATCGCGTACGCCATTCCGAGCGCGAGCTGTTGAAACCGGTGGCGATTGCCGGTGAGCCGGTCGCCAAGTTGCTCGATCTGCTGAAGGAACCAGATGATCGGGTGCGGTACCGTGCCCGGATAGAATTGTCGGGCCGGCCGACCGACGAAGTCGTGGCGGCGGTGGGCAAGTGGCTGGCGGGGCTGGATAAGAACGACGCCAACTACGCACACCAGGCATTGGAGGGCTTGTGGCAGTACCAAAGCCACAACGTGGTTAACGAGCCGCATCTGGCGGCCGTCTTGCGTTCGCCCGACTTCCGCGCGCGGGCGGCCGCCACGCGGGTGTTGTGCTACTGGCGCGACCAGGTGGCCGATCCGCTGGCCTTGTTGCTGGTGCAAGTCAACGACGAACACCCGCGCGTGCGGCTCGAGGCCATCCGTTCGCTCAGCTTTTTCACCGGAGCACAAGCGGAAAAGGCGATCGAGGTGGCGGTTGAGTCGC
Source organism: Pirellulales bacterium (assembly GCA_050247075.1). Taxonomy (GTDB): domain Bacteria; phylum Planctomycetota; class Planctomycetia; order Pirellulales; family JBFWUW01; genus JBFWUW01. Next base: position 12,772 of record JBFWUW010000039.1, read on the forward strand.
TGATCCATGAGCAGGACGAGTTTCTCAAGTTCCAACTCGATGAACCCAACAAACCGCTGGATGCCCGCGCCATGGCGGATAAACAGATGGGCCTGTAGGAGGCGTTTCCAACGCCGATTGCCGTGGGTGGTAACACTACCCCGCGAATCAATCGGCGTTGGAAACGCCTCCTACCATTTGTTGCACGTTTGTTCGCTCGACTGGATGGTAATCTGTATGCGCTTCCGCCAATTCTGCCGTGTCGGCTTCTGCCTGGGCCTGTCGATCCTGGCGGCCACAACGGCCAATGCCGACGATCCGCCCAGCACGGCTGGGCCGTTGATGAAACTGTTTCTCAGTGGACGGCTGCCCGTAGAACGCCAAGCCGCTGTTGTGGAAATGATCTGCAACCGCGGTAACGAGCATGATCTACGGGTCGTGCTCGACCGCGTATTGCAGGATGACGCGTTTCCGCCGGAGCTGCGGCTCAAGGCACTCGGTTGGCTGACCGATGCGGCCATCACCCGCAAGGTCCAACCGGTTGGTGATTTGAATGGCCTGGAAAAACTGGTCTCCCTCGACCCAGCCCAAGGCAACAGCGCGTTGCCCCTGGCGGCGATCCGACTGGCAGCCACTTGGAAGGTCGCGGCCATTTCCGACGAACTTCAAGCACTGGCCAAGAGCGCCCCGCCCGATTCCAAAATGCAGCGAGTGGCCTTGGACGGACTTGTGGCGATTGGCGATGACGCTTGCCGCGCTACGTTAAAAGAGCTATCCGCGCCGGACCAACCAGTAGCGGTGCGGGCCAGGGCGGTCATAGGTTGGGCCAGCTTCGATCTGCCCGCCGCGGCTCGGGCGGCCGCTGCCGTTCTGGCGGACTTTTCCTCGCGCGACGAACCGGGCCCGCTGATGGATGCGTTTCTTAACCGCAAGGATGGGGCCGACCGGTTGGCCGCCGCGATTGGCGCGGCCGACCTATCCCAGGACGCCGCCAAGATCGCCTTGCGGTATATGTACTCGGTCGGCCGTAGCGATGCCGCGCTCTCCTCGGTGTTGGGCGAAGCCGCCGGCGTGGCGGCCGACGCACCCCCTCCCACGCCCGAGGAAATCGCCGCTTTGAAGGAAGAGGTCTTGTCACAAGGCGATGCCGCGCGGGGGGAGAATGTCTTTCGCCGCCGCGACCTGAGCTGCTTCAAGTGCCACAGCCTCAATCGGGCGGGCGGGCAAGTGGGACCAGACCTGGCTGCCGTGGGGGGGACGTCTCCGCCGGAATACATTCTGAATTCCATCCTCAACCCCAGCCTGGCGGTGAAGGAGCAATACGTCACGAAGTTGTTTGAAATGAACACGGGCGAGGTCTTTACCGGCATCGTCATCGACCGCGACGACGTGCGGGTCAACATCAAAGACGCGGCCGGCAAGAAGATCACGCTGCCCACGGCCGATATCGATGACGAGGTCGAGGGCAAATCGCTAATGCCGACCGGCCTGACGAAGTTTCTTACGCACGACGATCTGCTCGATCTGGCCAGTTTTATTTCGCAACTGGGCAAACCGGGACCGTACAGCCCGCCTACCATACCGGCCGTTCGCCGCTGGCGATACCTGGCTGATCCTTCCGCCGAATTGACCGAGGAAGTTCCCCATTTGGAACTGCTGCGTCAACACGTTTTCGATGCGCCGCCAGAAGCCTGGCTGCCGGCTTATAGCAAGTATTCGGGCGCGCTGCCGCTGGATGAACTGCGCGGCGGCGAGTCGGCCGCGGTGGCCTACCTGCAGGGCGAGATCGAGGTGACGGCGGCGGGCAGGGTGGCATTCGATGTTGCCAGCACCGAGCCGACGCTAGTCTGGATTGACGGCCAGCCACAACTAGCGCAGCCGCGGTTTGAACTGCCATTGCAGCCGGGCCGGCACAAGATCACGCTGCGAGTGGAAATCTCCGATCGACCGTCGCCAGAACTGTCGGTGGAGCTTTCCAAGCCCGCGGAGTCAACCGTGCAATTTGATGTGGTTGGCGGCGCGTAGTTGTAGAAAACGTGCGTTAGTTCGATCCCGGGCGGCCGATTATGCAAGTTAATCTCACCGATCAAGCCGCCATCGTTACCGGCGGCGCGCAAGGCATCGGGCGGGCCATTGTCGAACGACTGGCCGAAAATGGTGCCTCCGTGGCGATTGTCGATATCGAACTTGGCACCGCTGAATCGGCGGCCCGCGAGATCGACCTGTCGGGCAAGCGTGTTATTGCCTTGGGGGGCGACGTGGCCGACGCCGCAGCCATGCGCGAAGTGGTGCAAAGCGTGGTGGACCGGTTGGGGCCGCCGTCTATTCTCATCAACAACGCTGGCATCAACACCGTTCGCGACCGCCGCCCGCTGCACGAGTATTCCGAGGACGATTGGAACCGCATTTTGCGTGTTGACCTGACGGGCGTGTTCGTAACGAGCAAGGCGGTCCTGCCGACTATGTTGGCGCGCGGGGCGGGCCGTATTGTCAATATCAGCAGCGTGGCAGGGCTGGTTCCGCTGCGGCTGCAAAGTGCCTTCGTGGCGGCCAAGGCGGGCGTGCTGAACCTGACGAAGTCGATGGCCCTGGAACTTGGCCCGCAAGGCGTGCTGGTCAACGCCGTGGCCCCCGGTTCGATCCTCACGCGTGGCACGCAGGCCCTATTTTATGGAGCGGACGGTTCGTACACGGATAAGGCGGCCAGCCTGCTGTCGCACGTCCCCTTGGGCCGGCCCGGCACGCCCGACGAAATCGCCCACGCGGTATTGTTTTTGGCCTCTTCGGAGGCCAGTTACGTCAACGGAGCGGTGTTGACCGTGGATGGCGGCTGGACGGCCGGCTTTACCCGCGATTGGTAACACTTCAAGGGGAAATGCTATGTCCACGGAAGGTGAATCCGGCGCGGAACTGGTCGAACGCATTGTGGCGGCGTTGGCGGATGGCCGCAAGATAGAAGCAGTAAAGCTTTATCGCGAAGCCACGGGCCGCGGACTAAAAGAATCCAAGGATGCGGTCGAAGCCATCGAACGCGGCCAAAATCCGCCAGCGGCTTGGATTGGGCCAACAGACACACTCGACCCGGAATTGCAGCAGCGCATGGTCGATGAGTTGACCGCTGGCCGCAAGATTGAAGCGATCAAGATCTATCGGCAAGCCCGCCACTGCGGCCTCAAAGAGGCCAAGGAAGCTGTCGAACAATTCGCAAAAGCGCGCGGTTTGCCGTGCCATGTGGGCGGCGGTTGCGGCACGGTGGCGGCCGCCGTGATGTGCGCTATTGGCGGTGGCTGCACGCTGCTATGTACATGGCTGCATTGAGGCTATCTGCCCACTATTCACTGCGGATGAGCAGGCATTAGCCGGAATTCGTCGGCATCTTGAAAGGTGATGGAATTCATCGGCTTGGGGTTATACGCCTTGCCGGGCGCTTCCAGACATAGTTTGGGAGTGCGAGCGCGGGCGTATTCGCAAAGCTCCTTAACGCTTAGCCAACCATCGTCGTTGGTGTCCCATATGGGAAGCGCCGGGGGATTGGCATTCTTGGGAATACGGGCGCGGGTGCCGGTCAAGGCTTCCAGCAATGTTTGTGAAAACAACCCGTGCAGATACCGCGGATGCTCCAGTGACGATTCGTCGGCATCGCAGGCTGGCAGCACCATCGGTCCCGCACTGAGGCCGGGCCAGTTGCGCAACTGCTGGCGAGAGGATTCCTCACCGGAATGGCAAGAATCCAACAGCAGCAGCGTGCGGCAAGGCAATCCGCCCAACAGCGACTCGATAGCCGAGTCGTTCAATCCGACTTGGGGATTGATCGAACTCGTGTCTTGGGCCACGAATTTGAAGGCTGATCCATCGCCACCCAGGCCGTGCCCGGCAAACATGACTACCGCCAGGTCTTCAGGCCCAGCGGCTTGAGAGAGTGCGGCAAACTGTTCGCGGATGTTGGCTTCGGTGGGATGTTCGGCCGCGGGACGGGCGACTGGGCCGGTCTTGGGGTCGGTCTCAAAGGTGGTAGCTTCCGTCGATGTCAGCGTCGCGAAGTATCCAAGGCTATAGGCATCTAGCGGCGACTCTTTCCAACGTGGATGGTCGATCGAGGCCGCCAGCGCTTCGCCTAGCCTAATAACGTCGTTATGGGTGTATTGCAACGTCTGCAAGCCGCCCGACCGCTCGTTCTTCTTCTTCAATTCAGCATTGATCTGCTCCTTACGGAAATCGGTCACGCCGATGCCCAAAAAGTGCAGTTTGCGGCCACCCGGTTGAAGCTGGCCATCGGGCAGCGTGATGATGGTGTTGCGGGCAATCAGACCATTCTTGGTTTCCACCAACGCCACACCCGTCAAGATGTTATGCTTGGCGCGCAATAACCTGGGGTCGATCTTGGCTGAAATCTCTCTTGAGGTTTCGGCAACATCGCCGCGCGGCGTGGCACCAGGTTCGTCAATGCGGCGACTGTTAACCCACAAGGACACGGAGTGAATCGGTTCGTCGACCGCCCGCGCGGAGAAGGTCGCTTGGGTCGGGTTTGCACCCGCCAGACGAATCTCCAATTGCGGAGGCAAGATCAGGTCCAGCGGTTCCTCGGTTTTCTTGCTGGAAATGACGTCGTCGAGCAGCTTGACCGCCGCCTTGTTGTGCAACAGATTCAAGAACTCCTTGGCCGACCAACGCCAAGGAGCGGGGAAATGGCGGGGTTGATCCATCGAAAGCTTGTTGTCCGCGTTGACGTGGACCTCCATCCGAGGCAAGCAAGCGGATGAGGCATCGAAACGGCCCTGCGGCGTGGCGATCCACCAGTTGCCATCTTGCTGAGGATAAAACGTCCAAAGTGCTTCGTGATTGACGGGCGTTTTCGCAGAGAACTTCTCGAATTTGCCGGCCTGCCCTGTGGGGGTCAATCCCTCAAGGTAAACCACGGAACCGGGGGCCGCGCCGACGAGCGCCGATACCATGCCGGGTCCTTTGGCCACGGCCACCCCGTCAATCTCCAGCTTGCTAAGAAACTGTCCTTTGCGCAGCCCGCATTGCCAAGCTGGCGTGTTGGAATCGGGATCGGCCGAGACAAATACATCCTTGCCGTTGGGATGGCCCTGCAGCGGTGCTCCAAATTCACCATGACGGCTGCGTGGAATGGCACCGTCCATGCTCCAGGCGGAGATCGTGCCATCCTCGGCACCAGACACCAGCCAGCCAGCGTTCTTGGCGAACGCCAGACAATTGACTTTGCCGGAGTGCCCATAAAAGCCGCGGATGATCGATTGATCGGCCAACTGCTTGCCGCGGCGAACCTTTTCGGCGTTACTGGACATATTCTTATAGGTATTGAGATTGGCCTTGACCGATGACAGTTTGCAGACGACCGTTCCCTTGGGATAACCCAACGCCAGCAGGTCATCCTTAATGGCAAAACAAAGCGGCAAATCGCCTGTCAATCGTGGCACGGGGCCCCAAGGATCGCGCCCCCCTTTCTCGGCCAGAAAAGTCTGTATTCCGTCCGACATGAACTCGCGGGCAGGCGCGGCCGTCTTGGCTTGTGAATTGACAATCTGGCTGCGGCCGATTAACTGAAACTCGCGTTGTAAGGTGGCCCCTGGTGCTGCTTCTCCCCATGAGAAAGCTACGCGGTCGTTGAGCCTGTCTTTTTCGATCAATGCCACCTGGACGATCGGCGCGCCAACGGCGGCGGCCTTTTCGGGGCTGGGAATCGACGCGGCCGGTTCCGCCCGATCGGCACGCCAGAGCTTGATTTGGTGAGACCAAATGCCCCCCACCTGTTCCACACCAGCCGCGGCCACAAAGGCACCGTCCGGGCTGAGGGTGACAGCCGTTGCGCCCTGGGGCGCGCCGTCCAACTGCCGCTCGACTTCACCAGAACCGCGGCACAAGACCAACGCCGACTGCCCCAAAATGGCCAGCCGCTGGCCATCGGCCGAGGCCCCCAGATCGAGAGCGTTGAACGATAAGGTGGCCGTGGAACCACCGCCAGCCAGGATCAGTTCCTTGCCGACGGCCGTCACCCATTGCTCGTTGTTCGCGTTGCCGCGTGTCCAAGCCATACCGGCGTAGGTTGGGCCAGCGCGGCCCAACGTCTTGGTCTGCGTCTTCTTGGGAGCGGCACCAGTCAGATCCCAAACTTCAACCAGCCAGCCTTGAGCGTCGGTGCCGCCGACCGCCAGCCGCGCGCCGCGCGAATCGAGTTTAACGCCACGGACAACATCGAGTTTGGTCGGTATGACCATTGTCGTGGCGGAAGGCAGCTTGGGAACTTGCCTGGCGCCTTGCGAGACATCCCACACCACCAGGCGCGACTGGCCGCCGTATCCCACGGCTAACCGTTGGCCATCGGCGGAAAAGTCAACATCGTACACCGCCTGGTCGCCCAGGATCTTGGTCTGGTTGTCGTTATACAGCAGAGTCAGTTGAGAGTCCGGATTGGCCAGATCGACGAGCTGAACTTGCGGCGTCTTGACCCCCATGCCGCCAAAGGCCAGCAGCGGCTCGCCCCCTGCGCGGTGGAACACGTCGAACCCATAGATGATGCCGCGGATATCGCGAAAGATAGGCCAAGAGGTGCGTCCCACCGGCGTCAGCGACATGCGGCCTCCCTGCTGTTGCACCTCCCAGCGGTAGATTTGCTTGTCTTCACCCGCCGCGTAGAGCCAAAGTTTGCCCGCCGCGCGGTCTTCGCTAAAGGCCAGCCGTTGCACGCGGCCTACTGGAAAGTCGGTCGTCATTTGCAGCAACGGCTGCGTCCGCTGCAATCGCTGCACGGCGATCGGTTGAGCCGAGGCCTGGACTGGCAGCAACAACCCGCCGATGGCGGCCAACCGAGCCCATGCCATGCCGCAAGCCATCCGACGGGTAGCGTCTTGTCCTATCGACATGTGGCTGCTCCTTCGTAATCAGGCTCGCCGCCACCCGCTTTGCTGGTGCGCGGCAAGTTAAGATGACTGGGATCCTACGCTACTAACGTGCTTCAACCATTGAAGATAAGCGCGCGGGGCAACTCACGCAAATGAAAACGCGGCAGCCAGCAACGCTAGCCTTGCCGGACCTGCCAGGAACGCTCTAGGACCGCCCGTCCCGTTGCGTGTAACATTCGCGATTGTCCACGGGCGCGTTCTCGTTTTGACGTTATTTTCAGGAAGGTCCGCCATGTCTACGGTTTCCCGCCGGTCCTTTTACGACAGCGACGATTCCGACGATCTCGAAGCGCCCCGCCCGCGCCGTCGACCGCGGTGGTTGGTGTGGGGGGGCATTGGGCTGGTGGTGGCGGTTTGGGCCTTGCCGATGATCGTGGCCAAGACCTCCCTGTTGAACTCGCTGGCCCGTTCTTTCACGGCCGATTTGCGGGGCGATATCAGCATCGGCAGCGCTTCGTTGGGTTGGTTTTCTGGCATTGCCGTGCGCGATGTGGAAGTCCGCGACTACGAAGGCCAAAGCGTCGTCCGCCTGCCCGCCGTCACGCTGGACCGCACTTTGTGGAACTTGTTGTGGAACCGTCGACAGTTAGGAACTCTGCGATTGGAGCAGCCCGAGGCGTTCATTGTAATGACGCCCGACGGCACGAATATTGAGGAAGTCTTTGAAAAATGGCTGCGCCGCCCCGATGGTTCGCTCTCTTGCCCCGCCCTGGCCGTGGAGATTGTTGACGGTTTTGCCATCATCACCGACACAGCCGCCGATACCGAGTGGCGCGTGGAGCAAGCCAACGCCACGCTGCGGTTGGCCCGTGACTGGTCCGAGCCGATGCTGTTGGACCTGGCGGCGGCCATACCCGGCGACCGAAGCGAGGGGCATTTCTCGGCCAAGGTGGACCTGGTGCGTGTCGGTAATGAAGGTGGTCCCCCCACCTCTTCCGGCCGTGTCGAATTGACAGCCGAGGCCTTGCCGCTGGAACTGAGCCAGGCGTTGTGCCAGCGATTGTCGCCTGGATTGCAACTGTCGGGCAGCTTGTCGGCCGGTGCCACGTTGGAGTGGAACACGCCCGAGGGTGCGCCGCTGGAAGCGACATTGGATGGCCAGCTAAGCGGGGAGCGCTTACGTCTGGCCGCACCGCAACTGCACGGCGACCGTCTGAGGCTGGCCCGTTGGCGGCTTCCCTGCCAATTGCGTTTTCGCGATGGAATGCTGACCGTGGACAACCTGGCGCTCGATTGCGACTTGGGCAAGTCCGAGTTGCAAGGGCCGATCGCCATTCCCGTGGAAGCGTTGTCCCCCAGCCGGCTGATGGCGACGCTGGTCCGCGAGGATTACCACGCTGAAGCGCACGTCGATCTGGCGAAGCTGGCCGAACAACTGCCCGACACGCTGCGGATTCGCGAAGGGACGCAAGTCACCGCCGGCAAACTCGATATCTCACTATCGCGGAAGACCACCCGCGACGATTCGACCTGGGACGCCACGATCAACATGGATGGCCTGGCGGCGGTGAACAACGGCCAGCGGATTGAATGGCGTGATCCGGTGGCATTTACGTTGTTGGCGCGCGACGGGCAAAACGGCCCGACGATCGAGAAATGCACCTGCCGGTCGAGTTTCTTGGATGGCGAGGCGGCCGGCACGTTCGACCAGTTGACGGTTTCGGCCACGTACAACCTTAACGAGTTGGCGGCACAGCTTGACCAATTCATCGATATGTCTCAATTGGAACTCAAAGGTGAAGGCTGGACCCACGTCAAATGGAACCGCGCCAAGAACGGTGCCTTTCAATTGCACAGCGAGTTTCAAGTGCGCGACCTGGTCTTGGCCCAAACTGGCCGCTTGCCTTGGACCGAGCAAAGCCTGTCGATTGAGGCCGATGTCACCGGCCTGAGCGAGGGGCGCTCAATCCAGCGCGTGGACAAGGCGACCATCGACCTCAAGAGCGGCAGCGACACGGCCCAGGTCAAACTGGCGCAAGCTCTGAATAGTATCTCGTCCGACAGTGTCTGGCCCTTGGAGATTGACGCGCAGGGACAGTTGGCCACCTGGCTTCCCCGTTTGGAGCCGCTCACGGGGCCGCTTCCCGGTTTGACGATATCCGGCCAGGCGACCGTGGCTGGCATGGTCACGGCCACCTCCCAGGAGGTTCGCTTTGACGATACCACGCTGGTGGCCCAGCGGTTGCAGTTGGAAGGGGAGACCTTTCTGATCGAGGAACCCAAACTGGACGTGTCGCTGGCCGGGCAGTTCCACCGCCAGCGGAGGCAGCTCACGCTGGCGCAGGCGGATCTCAAGGCCCAATCGCTGGCCGCTAGCGCCCGCGACTTGCAATGCATTTTTACCGACGTGGGACCGGCCGATCTGCAAGGGCAAGTCAGTTTTTCCGCCGATCTGATGCGGGTCTCCCGCTGGTTTGAAGATCCCGATCGGCCGTCGCCGCGACAGCTTGCCGGCGAAATCCAGGGCCGCATGGATCTCATCCCCGACGGCCGCGCTACCAGCGCCAAGTTCGATGCGCTGATCGAAGGCTTGGGAGTCGCCGACGAACGAGACTGGCTGTGGCGCGAGCAGTCGGTCGAGATCATCGGGAAAGGCCGCTACGAGCCGACGCAACAACGGTTGGAAATAGCCCGGCTGGCCGTAACGGGTGACATGCTGCGTCTGGAGTCGTCGGGCCAGATGTCCGACCTTTCCAACCGCCGCGATTACGAACTGCGGGGCAACATCGACTGCGACATGCAGCGGTTGGCGGTCGTGCTGGAACCTTACATCGGCAGCGGTGTGAAGATCGTGGCCGACCGCGAACCGCGGGCATTCTCCATTTCTGGCTCGCTGGCCGATCCGCTGACAACGTTGTTGGCCGATGCCGGCCTGGCTTGGACCGGTGCCGACTTGTATGGCTTTCCGGTTGGTCCCGCCGAGTTGCGAGGAAAGTTTGCCGATGGCCTGCTGGAGATTCAACCGATTGACGTCACGGTTAGCGATGGCCGCTTGACGACGGCTCCCACGATCCGCCTTCTGCCGCAGCCTCGCCTGGCCCAGATCGACAAAGGCCCAGTGCTGACGAAGGTGCGGATTACGCCGCAAATGTGTTCCCGCGGGATGAAGTTCGTGTTGCCGATCCTGGCGGACGCGGCCAAGGCCGAGGGAACGTTTTCGGTCGATCTGGATGACAGCCAGATTCCGCTGGGGAACAAGCAACTGGGCGAACTCGGCCCGGCCGACGCCGATATCTCGGGCCAGGTCACGATCAACAACGTGGAGATTGAAGCCGGGCCGCTGGTCAACGAGTTGCTGGTGCTGATCGACGGCGTTCGCAGCGTGGCCACGGGCAAACCTCGCAAAGCACAAAACGGCAAGCTGCCGCCAGCCAAACTTCGCAAAGAGTCGGTCGTACCGTTCCGCATGGTCCAGGGGCGGGTTTACCATCGCGATTTGATCTTGGATTTCGATGATGTGACGATCAAGACCTATGGGTCGGTCGGGCTCGACCAGTCGCTGGCGTTGATGGTGGAGTTTCCCATCCCGGAAAAGTGGGCCACCGCCGGCCCCTTGCGACAAGCGCTCAGCGGCAAGACTGTCAGCGTGCCATTTTCCGGAACGCTTCGGCAGCCCAAGTTCGACATCGAGTCGGCCATCGGCAAGCTGACTACCGACGCTCTCAAAGCGGGCCTGGAAGGCAACATCCTGGAAGGCGTTCGCGGCGGGCTCAAGGGATTGTTCAACAAGTAACTGGCTTTACCTGTTCCATTATTGCCGTGTTTTGGGGGGGTGTGGTTCAGGTTTGCGTCGCCGCAAAGCGCCTACTTTGCCGGCTTGATACGCGAGCAGTTTTTCATCGCGCATTGAAGGCCCGAGGCAAAAGGGAGTATCGAACACAGTGCAAGCGGCAAGGCAGAAGCCATGCCGCTACGGGGCCGCCGAATCGGCGTTACCTGTTCCATTATTGCCGTGTTTTGGGGGGTTGTGGTTCAGGTTTGCGTCGCCGCAAAGCGCCTACTTTGCCGGCTTGATGCGCGAGTGGCTGCTACTTCTTACGCGGGGTTGCTGGGCCTGGATCCTCGATGGTGGCGGTAAGCTTGCAGGCTTCCCGTTCCACGTTACCTGCACCATTTCACGGTGTGGTGCAGGCAACAAAGGGGCGCTTGTCCACAAAATCGCGGGTTTTTTCGTCCGCACGGCGGCGTTAACTGTTCCAACACGGGGTGTGGTGCAGGTCGCGAGTGCCGCCTTTCGGTGCCAACAGGCCCAGCGCGCACCACCATCACCCCGCGTGGCAACCGCGTTTCAAAAATATAGACAGGCCCCGTGGCACGTACTGGACGGCGGAGGAAGCGCCGACATGGACGTCGCTCCCAAGTTTGCCGAGCAGCCGGCAACGGTAGCCGAAATAAGTGACTCGCCCGATCGAACGCCCGCCACGGCCATGCTGTTCGAGCACGCGGCGGACGCTGACACTTGGGCGGCTTGGGGCTTCGCGCCCGCTGGACGTGCAAAGGCCACGTCGGCGCGCGAAGCCGGTTGCCGACAATTGTAGGTGTTATATTTATTTTGTAAATAGTAAAAACTGTTATTTTATATTATTGTTAGGGTCGAGGAAAGCCAAGTCGCCGAAGCGAGGGCATTCGATACGCGTCCCGACAGGCAGGCAAGGCACTATCTTCCGTTGTCTGTTGAAGTCCGCGGACATTTGAAGATATTACGTTGCCAGCGGGTTGAATGCGGGCCGCTAATCTTGCGAGTCTTGGTGAGAACCACGAATCGAACGAATCTAACGAATTAGGATTTAACGGTACGAATTATTTCTAGCAGCCGTCTCTTTCTGTTTCAGAAGCAGTTTTCCACTCGGGCAATTCATTCGATGGATTCGTGGTTCTGCCCATGGCGGCAGTGCGATCCCGCCGTCTTCGGCCGCGGCGCGCAATCCGGACTGACCATGCGGCGTTTTTCGCGGCCTCGGCCCCCTCGCATGGAACGCCGATTGTCGCCGTCCGAGAACGCCGATTGAATTAGTGACGACCATCGTCGCGTTTCGCTCTGCGAAACGGCGCCGGCTGCAAGAGAAAAAGAGCGACGCGGGCAGGGTGGCCCTGCTAACGAAAACCGCCAGATCGATCTTGAAAGATGATGCGCTGTCCCGCCTTCCACCCGACGCCTTTTCGCGGAACGAAAAGCGGCACTAATTGATTCGACGTCCGAAAGGGATAAGGAACCGTAACGCTCGGTTCCCGTGGCCCGAAAGGCCACACAACGGAATTTCTTCGCGGTTGCCCCTGGGTTTCGTGGCGTTGCCACTCAACCCAGGGCTAGAATCCTTCAGCCCTACAGGCTGAGATGCTTCAATAGTACGATCTACGTCCCGAGACGGCTCCTACAGCCAAGTGAGGGCCGCACCTCCTTTGGATTTCAAACTCGTTGCTGCTAGACTGGTTGTTGGAGGTTTGTCGCGGTTGTACGGCGATGGAACTATCTTTCAAAACCAGTAACTGGTTGGACCAGGAGCGACCTTGATGCGTGACTTACCACGGCAACAGCATCGACGGGCCTTTTTGGCCGATGTGGGACTGGGGTTCGGCGGGTTGGCGCTGGGGGCCATGCTCCATCGCGATGGAGTTGCCCGGGCCAACGAAACCGCCTGGTCGCCTCCCACGGGACGCCCGCACTTTGCGCCGCGGGCCAAGAATGTCATTTGGCTGTTCATGGTCGGCGGTGCCAGCCAGATGGAGACCTTCGACCCTAAGCCGGCACTCAACCAATATGCCGGCAAGACGATTGCCGAGACCCCCTACAAGGACACGCTCGACTCTCCCTACGTCAAGAAAAACTTGCGCGAGGTGATCGAAGGACTGCACAAGGTCCATCCGACGATCTTTCCCATGCAAATTGGCCACAAGCCGCGCGGGCAGAGCGGCATCGAGATTAGCGATTGGTGGCCGCATGTGGGGGACTGTGCCGATGATCTGGCGGTTGTCCGGTCGATGTGGACCACCGACAACAACCACGGTGCTCAGCTTCAGTTTCACACCGGCCGACATGCCTTGGAAGGCAAGCTCCCGACGATCGGCTCTTGGGTCCATTATGGCCTGGGGTCGCTCAACGACGAGCTGCCGCAGTTCGTGGTGATGGGTACGCCAATCGCCGACTGTTGCGGTGGGGTTGGAGGCCACGGCGCGGCCTACCTGGGCCCGGAACATGACGGCATTCAGATGGCGGTCGATCCCCGCAACCCGCTGCCGTTTGCCTCGCCAGGGAGCGATGTCTACCACGAGGAACAACGGGGCGAGTTTGAGTTGTTGGGCAAGCTGGGCCAGCTTTCGGCGGCGGAGTACCCCGACGATGCCGCCTTGGCCGCGCGGATCAAAAGCTACGAGTTGGCCTTCCGCATGCAGACCGCCGCTCCGGAGGTGATGGACTTCACCCGCGAGACAGCCGCCACCACCGCGATGTACGGCTTGGCGAACAACGTGACTTCCGCTTTTGGCCAGCAATGCCTGGCGGCGCGGCGGATGGTGGAGCGGGGTGTGCGGTTCGTGCAGATCTTTCATGGCAGCAACGGCGGTGCCGGCGCGTGGGACGCCCACGGCGGGCTGAAAGCGGGACACAGCGCCTTGTGCCAGCAGGTCGATCAGCCGATTGGCGCGCTGCTGAAAGATCTCAAGCAGCGCGGACTGCTGGACGAGACGCTTGTGGTGTGGTGTACCGAGTTTGGCCGCACGCCCGGCGCGCAAGGGGGAGATGGCCGCGACCATCATCCCTACGGCTTCTCGGTATGGCTGGCGGGGGGCGGCATCAAGGGAGGCATGGTCCACGGCAAGACCGACGAGCTCGGATTTCACGCTGTGGAGGACCGGCACTATGTCACCGACATCCACGCCACCGTGTTGCATCAACTGGGCCTCGACCCGCGGCGCTTGGAGGTTCCCGGGCGCAAGCGGCTGGAGATCGACTTTGGCAGCCCGATCGAGCCGATTCTGGCGTGAGGAGAGCCGCCGGATTACGTCTCAATCGCGTGAAGCGCGCGGCTGCACCTGGTAGCGGATGATCTTGTCGAGGCTGAAATAGCCGCGCTGCGCGGTGTGGTCGACAAAGCCTTTGCGGCGCAGGGCCAGCAGACATAGGTCGCAGCGGGTTTGCTCCAACATAGCTTCTCGCGCGATGTCCTCGGCCCGAATGAGTTCGTGACCCAAGCGTTCCAGTTCCTCAACCGCGTCAAAGGCGGCACGCTCATCGCTGGCGGCATCGATGGCCATGCGTTCGGCCTCGCGCAGCAGATACAGTACGATACAACCGCACGGCACCAACACATGGCTACTGAGCAGCACGACAGTCCCCACCACGGTCGGCGCGGCCATGATGACCAGCGACAGGTTAAGGTCGTCCCGCACCAGTTTCACAGAGACCAAAAGCATTACGAGCAAGATGTAAAAAGCAGTCACGGCGGCTATAGCGAAGAGCAAGCCCGACAAGAGCGGAAAATAGCCTGGTTCGTGTAGCCTCAGCAGGCGAAAAAGAATAGCCGCTGCCAAGGTCGCCATGCAGACACAGAATGCCAACCAGAAACTGGGGAATGTCTCGTAAAATAGCCCGGCAAGTGGCGTTATGGGTATTGCCAGGACAAAGTACCACAACGTGCCCGCGGTGAAAGCACCGCAAAAATACGTGGCGCGAAACCATTGCGCGCGGGCCAGAATCGCCGTGATCCAGGCCCCTATCGCCAACATGGCCAGGATGCAAGCCAGGTGCCAGTCGTACTGGCCGATGGCCAGCAACACGGCCGACACCGTTACCAACGCGAACAAGCTGGCGATGGAATACTGGGCCGCGGGGAACCATTGGCGCGAATGATTGGTACGAGAACTTGACACGAACAACGCTCGCACGGCTCCAAGGCGGCAGATCCAGGAAACGCCGGCAACGGGCGGCGGCTTACGTCCCCGCTAGTTCCCAACCTTTGCGGTATTCCTTGCGGATTAGGTTGTCGCCGGCGGTGCTGTTGGTGACCTTGAGATTGGCGGCGTCCCAGGCCAAAGGTTCGCCGGCGCGGAAGGCAACCACGCCCAGCAAGACTGTTTCGGTCAGTGCGCCGGAATAGTCAAAGTTGCAGGTGGTGGGGCTGCCGGTCTTGCAAGCTTCGATCCATTCCCGCCAATGGCCGATGGAGTTGGGAATGCTCTCTGGGGGCGCGGCAACGCCCGCGAAGCTATCGACCGGCAGCAACTGCCGGCGCCCATAGTCGGCGGCCAACATGCCTTTGTCCCCCACAAACAACACGCCCAGCCCCCAGTTGGAAAGCGGTTGGCCGCTGGCATCGTTGGTGTTGCGAACCTTTTCGTGATGGTGGCCGCCATCGGACCAGTAGAACTTGAGTGCGGGCCGGTCGCCGCGGGCCGGAAACTCATAATCGCACAGGCAGTATTCTGGCGCGCCGTCGGGATGAATTTCCGGCCCTTTGGCCGTCACGCTTGTGGGATGGCGCAGGTCGAGGGCCCAGAACGGCAGGTCCATCACATGGCATGCCATATCGCCAAAGGTGCCCGACCCGTACTCCCAAAAACGCCGCCAATTGCCGGGGTGAATGCCGGCCGAGTAGGGCCGTTCGGCGGCTGGACCGAGCCACAGATCCCAGTCCAAGTTGGCCGGGGCGGGCGCGGCATCGGCAAACCGCCCGTTCGACCAGCCTTTATTGCACCAGTTGTAGACCTCGCGGACGGGACCGATCACGCCGGACTGGACCAGTTCAACCACGCGGCGGTAGTTTTGCTCGGCATGGACCTGCGTCCCCATTTGCGTGGCGACCTTGTGCTTCTTGGCCAGTTCGGCGATATGCCGGGCCTCGTGAACGGAGTGGGTCAACGGCTTTTCGCAGTAGACATGCTTGCCGCGGACCAGGGCCGCCGCCGTGGCCGGCGCGTGGGTGTGATCGGCGGTGGAGACAACGACGGCGTCGATGTTTTTCTCTTCGGCGTCGAGCAAGCGGCGGAAGTCGCGGTAGTGTTTGGCTCCCTTGAACGTCTCGGCCGCGCCGTTGAGCAGGTTCTCGTCCACGTCGCAAAGGAAGGCGATGTTCTCGCTGGTCAATTGGTCGATATTGTGCCGCCCCTTGTTGGCCACGCCGACGCAGGCAATGTTCAACTTTTCGTTGGGCGATTTCGAGTCGTCCGCCCGCGTCGGGTTGACGTGGGCGATCGCCAGCACCGCGCTGGTAGCGGCGGAAGTCTTGATAAACGAACGTCGAGTCAATCGTTGCGTCATGGCGTTAATCTCCCGGACGGCCGGCGTTAGGGGGCAAGCTGGAACTCAACAGTTCCCTAGTCTACGCAGGCCGGCGGCGGGATAAAAGCCGTCAGTGGAATAGCTGTCAGCGGAGAAGCTGTCAGCTATCAGCTTGTTAACCGGCCGGGGAACCTACACTGGGTGGTTGAGTCAGCCGCGAAGCGGACAGCCCGGCCGTGTTGGCGTTCTAACTTTCTGCCTTCATCCTTTCGCCTTTCGCCCTCATCCTTTCCTTTCCGCTGTTGTCACGCGGGGCTGCAGTCCGGGTATGTCGGCATCGGCCGGAAAAAAGGGCCGTTGCAGCCGCTTGAATTGAAAGTGCCGCAGCGTGGCTGGCGTGGGGCCGGGGGTATCCAGCAGGAAGGCCTGGCGGGCAATGTTGGCATAACCATACTGGTAGTTCATGGGGTTCTTGACGACGATGAATTTGGCTTGGGCTGGTTCGATCCCCAGCGAACGAAACTGTTCATCGGCCCAGTCGTAGGTAGCCAGCGAGGCAATCACGATTCGGAGCGACCCGGCCACCAACAGCGCCGTGGGGCCCATCGAGGCGGTTGTTCCTTCCCAGATTCCGCCCGAATAGCAAAAACTTCCATCGCTGAGGCGTGACACGCGGCCGGTCACTGGCAACGGCTGGCCCCATTGCGGATCGAGTTGGTGCCCCAGTTGCAACGCGACATCAGCCCCTTCACCCGCCGCATGACAAACAGCGGCAGCGGCTGGATCGACCACCATCGCCACGGCCAGGCCCGGATCGCTAGGCGTGACGGAAGCGGCGATGGAATCGCCTCCCGCGTGGCTCCCGCTCCCTTGGGGAGAGGGCCGGGGTGAGGGTTTGATGTGTGTTTGGCCTTCCACCGAATTGCCGTCTCCCCAACCCTCTCTCGGAGTACCGGGAGAAGGAGCAGAAGGATTGCCCAATCCAGCTTCAAACAACGCCCGCACCGTATGTACGCTGTCGCCAGTTGCGCCGCCGCCGGCACAATCGGCCGCTTCCACCAGCAGCACCGGGCCCCCTTCGATTCGCCAGCCCAAGCGAATCGCCTCTTGGGGCGAATACATGGGCGGTTCCAGGTCGTGCCGGCGCAGCCAATACTTTCGCGCGATGTCTTCGGCCAGTTCGACCGCCAACGAAATGTTGCCGTTCGTGATTACCAGGCAGCCACTGCCCATGTCGGGCTGATCGACGTAGGGGTGGACCAAAAAAAGGCTGGTGGAAAGGACTTCCTGGCGGCTTTCCAGGCTTTTTGTTTCGCGCATGAGATCGGCGAAGGGGCCGGGCCCCTCGGTATGCCCCAGGCAACCGCTGGTCAGCACCGGCACTTTGGCCAGGGCCATGATGGGGCGGCAACGGCCCGCGAGAATATCGAACAGCAGCCGCGCGCCGCGCTGTCCGGTGGTAAACGCATCCTTGTGGGGGTACGTTTCCCAAGCTATCAAAGCGTCGGCGTTGTGGACCATTGCCGCCGTGACATGGGCGTGCAAATCGAGCGTGGCCACGATGGGCACTTGTTGGCCGACTTGCCCGCGCACGGCGGCCAGCAGATCGCCCTCCAGGTCGCCCAGCCCCTCCACCACGCCCGACCCATGCAGAGCCAGCAACACGCCGGTGACAGGACCGGCGGCCGCCAATCGGCCGAGCAGATCATGTTTCAAACCATCGTAGCAGGCCCGAGACACTGCCCCGCCGGAAGAACTGGTGGCAGCCAGCAGCGGCACGACCGACGCAGCTTGCTGGCGGAGAATGTCCAGCATGCCACCGACCGTGCCTTGCTGAAGTTCGAGCATTTCCTGGCCGTACAACAACTGGTACTGGCGGAAATTGTCGAGTACGGTTGGGCGTCCGCCGAACTCGTTGCATTCGACGAACAGAGAGCCAATCGCAACGATGGCCGGCGGCGACATATTTTACCTTCCCAAGGTTCGGTTGCCATGCTCGGCAAACATCCGCTGGTACTGCTCGTAGAGCGCCGTGGCAATGGCCGGGCTGGTGTATTGCCAGCGCTTGGCCCCGCCCTTTTGCAAGTCCTCGTCGGGCAGATCGGCTACCAGCAACGCGCGGCGCGAAATGCCGGCCTCTACCAGCACGTTCCCCTGGCGGTCCAAAATGAGAGAATCGCCCACGCCCACGCCAGCGTAACCTAGCGGTCCCGTGCCGACAGACTCGGGCACGACCACGTTGGCCCGCGCCACGTAAACGCCGTTGTCGATGGCGATGGCAATGTGATGGTTGCGGACCTCGTTGGTGTGACGGGCCACATGCTCGTAGCCGATGTAATTAAAGTGGGGCGTGAAGATGATCTGGGCGCCTTTCATGGCCATGATCCTAGCCGGTTCGACGTACGATGTGTCGGCGCAGATGGCGATGCCAAACTTCACGCCGCGCCGCTCGAACACCGGAAAATCCTCGCCGCGGGTTTCGTAACTCATGTAGGCATACGTCTTGGCGTAAACGCCGGCCAGCTTGCCGCGGTCGATCAGCACCACGCTGTTCATGACGTTTTCGCCGCGACGCTCGTTCAAGCCGAGCAACAACAGGCAGTCGTACTTTTTGAAGCGTTGCAAGACTTTCTGAAAGAACGGCCCATCGAAGTCGACGGCGTACTCCGGCCGAAAGGTTTCGGCCGCGAAAAAGCCATGCAGAAAGGTCTCGGGCATGGCCAAAATTTCCGCGCCTTGGGCTTGCGCCTCGGCCAGCGCGGTCTCGGTGGTGGCCAGATTGGCTTCGGAATCGCCAAATACCACGGGGCCTTGAAAGGTGGCAATCTTCATGGAACATTCCTCGCGCCAGAGCCCGCTTTTGTACAAGCAGTCTTTACGGTCCCGTGGATGCCAGTTCCAGGCGTTTCCAATAGGCGGGGGCAAGCATGTCCCCTTCTGGCTGTTGGCTGACCGTGATCCAGGCTCCGCTGCCAGCCAAGGAAGAGAGATCGACCTCAAACTCACGCCAGCCAGCAGCCGCGGTTTGGGGTGAAACGACCTCGGCCAGCAATGTCCGGCCGCCAGCGCGAATCTCCAGCCGCCAGGGATGTTGGGTATCGTGGCCGACTTGTATCCGCAGCAGGGCTTTTTCGCCAGTGGGCACCGTGACCCAACGAGCCAGCCGGGCCGGATACCCACCGGGGGATTGCGTGGCCAACACATCGCGCTGGCCCAGATGTTCCAGACAGGCGCCAGTCCGCTCGTCCGTCTCGCTGGCCAGCAGCGTCCAACCAGGCAAGACATGGTTTACGGCATTTTGCCAGCGGATATCTCGCATGGCGGTCCAGCCGGCAAGTTCCACGGCAGTGGGCGCAGCGGGGGACGCATTACCTTGGGGAGTCAGTTCGATAAGTTCGCGCGTTGCCGGACTGGCCCCACGGCCGAAAAAGGCCCAGGTCCGCTTTCCTTGTTGAACCAGCGGTCCCAGGGCGGGCGCTTCGTCCACAAGATCGTCCAAGGGGGTGCTGCCAACTTCCAGGCCTGTCGCCGCGTCGAGCCACACCAGCCGAGGCCGCAGCTTGCCGCCGGTCAGGCTCTCGCCCCGCGCCAGTAAGACGCGTCCGCCGGCGGCTAGCGAAGCTTCTAGCAGGTCAGCCGCATTCATCCGCCAAGCCGTGCTGCCGTCTTTGGAGTTAATGCCTTGCAGGCCGGCAGCCGTGCGGACAACGATTGTACTATCGGCCAGACCCAGCACCCGCTGCAATCGCGGCAGCGATGCCCGCCACTGTAGCCGGCCGGTGGCCATGTCCAAGCATTCCACCGCCCGCATGCCAGGTTGCGATACAAACATCATTTGCGTAGCCAGCACGGGCGGATCGTGGTCTTGCTCGGCAAAATGAGCATCTTCGGCGGGGGGAACAAAGGTCTGCCGGCGCAGCCAACGCGGCGAACCGAGCGAATCGCAGCACATGACGCAGCCGCCGAACGTGGCCAGCAATTGGTTGCGCGCGGCTGTCAGCCGGCAGGTTAATTGCCGATCCCAGACATCGCGGACCCGCGTCAAGGTGCGCTGGCTGGTAACATCGCCGGTTTGAGGATCGAGCGAGGTCAGCGACAACCGCAGGGAGCGGTCGTACTCCACGTCCGATGTCACGCACAGCAGTTGATCTTGTACTAGCAACGGATCGCTAACCGCCACCAGTCCGGCCCGACTTGTCCAAACCAGTGAACCATCGTTGGACGACAGGCAACATACTTTGGGGCCGTCTTCCGCCATCATGCGGACGAAAACGCGCGACCCGGCCACGACCGGAGTCATGGGGCAGCGCAGCCAGGTATGCGCCTCGCCTGGGGCGGTGGCAGCAGTGGCTGTCCACGACTTTTGACCCGACGACAGGTTGTAGCTGGCGACTTGCCAGCGATTGCTGACCAACAAGGCATCGGCCGTCATGGCTGTGGCGATCTCCCGGCTGGCGGCATCTCGGCCCGGCACCATCGCCGCGCCGCTGGAAGCCGCGGCCGCGCCAAGCCCGTCGAAAGTGGCCCAAGCGGCGGAGACAAAGGCGGATGGCGGCGGCACGTCGTCTCCCGCGGCTGCCAGCAAATCCTCGCCGATTGGGCCGCGGTCGGGCCGCCGGCGCAGCATGTCGTCCACCAACGATTCAAACTGGCTGGGAGACAATCGGCTGCCGCCAAAATCAACTGGCACCGTCGCGGGCTGGCCTTCAACCTTGCCCAGCATGGCGGCCGCCAGCCTCAGCCGGGCCAATCCGCCCGCGCGGCCGGACCAGGCCTTGACGTTGACCGCCTGCCGGTATTGCCGGGCGGCACTGGCAAAATCGCCGGCTGCCAACGCGCGGTCGCCCAGCCATTGAAAGGCCTCGGCCGCGGCATCGGTGCCGCTGTATTGCACGGTGGCTGCCTCGATCATCGCCGTGTCGCCCGCCTCGGCCGCCTGCCGCACGCGGACCTTGCCGGCGGGTGCAAACTTTTGCTGCATGGTCCGCAGCAGCCCCGGATGCCGCCGAAATGCAGATTGCACCGCTTCGGACAGTGAGACCAGCAATTGGCCGTCGTTTGCGTCGGGCAATAGGCCCAATGCCCGTTCGGTTCGTGCTGACGACAGGATTCGGCAAGCTTCGTCATATGAATTGCCAGCCAGGGCGGCATTGAACTCGCCCAGAATATTAAAGGCCTCTTTGCCCAACTCCTCGACCAACGGATGGTGGCCGGCCGCGGAAGCCGTGACGACCGAGGCCGCGAAGCCGTCCAACTGTCGTCGCGAGGCGGCCCCTGCCCAGGCGGCCAATCGCAACAGGGCCTCATGCCGGGGAGAACCGGGCCGGTGCGGATCGCAAGTGCGGGTCCAAAATTCCACGCGACGAGACAGTTCCGCCGCCGCGGACCATTGCTCTTTGTGGACCGCGTCGAGCAGTTCTCGTCGAATCAGTCCATCGGGCAGCATTTCCAAGTCGGCATCGGTCCACAGGGGACTTTCATAGGCCGCCAGGCAAACCCTGCAAAAAGGCCGGGCTTCGCCAGAATCGGCCAGCCGATGCCCCAGTACCGCATACTGATCTACGAGTTCTTGGGCCAGTTTGCGGGCGATATCAGCCTGCCAGGTGTCAGCCAGCAAGGCGGCTTCGTCCAGCAGCCGCAAGCGTCTGGCTGGCGGCAGATCGGCGGACAGTGCATCGCGCAGCAGGCAAAGCAGCAAGTCGTTTCCTAAATTACGCGGCGTGCCAGCTTGCAAAGTACGCACGGCGCAGGTTCTTCGCCACTCGCCAGGATCGGCCTGTGCCGGCTGTGATTCCAAGACGATCTGCAGCCAAGTGCCAAGATCAATTTCGTCCTCGCGGCCAATGGCGGCCACGGGCGTATCTTTCCATAGGGCCGCCGCCAGCGACGTAATCTCGCTAAGTTCTCGTACTTCCAGGCTGCGCAAGCGAATCCCGCGCGAACCTTCGCCACCCAACAAGTACAACCCCACCTGGGCAATTGGCTTGAAGCCTTCGGCGCTGGCTTCTGGATCGAAGGCGGGGCTCCAATGAACGCCATCGCCGCTGATCCAGCATTTAATGATGCCCGGCCCTTGCACCAGCCGAATCCACGGCCGCTTGCCCACAAACGGGGCGGGCAAACGGTCGGCATCGTGCGAAGAGAGAAGTTCATCGCGTTTGGGAGGCAGAAATCCGATGGAGGTCCAGCCCGACCGGTGCTCGCGAAAGAACCCCAGGCGATGGATGGGCCGGCCGCGGCTGTCGGCCAGCATCACGCCGCTGCCAGGTTGTGCGTTCTCGACCTGAAAGACCACCTCGTACAAACCGGCTTCACTCAGTGGCAAGGCGGCGGTAGCCTGCGATTTGAGATTCTTGCCGACAAGTTCCAGGCGGCCATCGTCGAGTTTGTTTAATTCCGCACCGTCAGGCAGGCTGGTATGCCAGGCCATTCTGGCCGGATTGGACGACTTGACGACAACAGGCCCATCGACGGCTGCCTCGGGCGGCGGCGTGGTCCGCGACATGGAAAGTTGCCGCACCGCCGCATGGCCGTCGAAATAGACCTCTTCCGGAGTGCCGGCCAATGGCACCGTCATCAGCCGTACATCGCCGCGCATCATCGCCAGAAAACCATCGTGATAATGCAGTGCGATCGTCCCCAAGCCGGTACGGCGATAGCGGTCGCTATCGGTTGCCAGCATGGCCAGCGATTTGGGACGAACGTCCTTGGGTGTGGCCCGCGTGGCGGCATAGGCCACCCAGCATGGCCGAGGATAGGCATAGTAGTACAGGCTTACTCCTCGACGTCCGTGCCACAGATGCATGCGGAACTGGTGCTGCTCGTACAGCGACAACCGCAATGCGGCATGGTTGGGCCAAGGGGACCGCAGCCGCAGAATCCCATCAATCGTGGCGGCATGGCCCGGACGTGCGCGAATCTGCTCCTGGTTCCACTCCACGGGGAGCAGCCAGCGTTTAACCTCATCAAAACCCATGCCGGGCGAATCGGCATCGTAATCGTCGAAGCAGTTCTCCGCGAAGGCGACTTCTTGTTCCAAGCCGACTGTCCAAGGCCCCTGGTCGGCCGAGGCAAACGACGTGGTAAATGCCAGTTTGTCGATATGCGGCAGCTCGCCGGCGGCTTCCATACGCATTACATGGCGGCCCGCCGCCAATTGAAACGCGCCGGCGGCACTCCAACGCTGCTCGCCCGCTTTCCAACCGCCGGTCTCCGGCCCTTCCATTTCGACTTCTCGCCCGCCAATCAAAATCTTGAACGGACGGGGTTGCTCGGCGGCGTAGCGAACCTCCAACTCGTACTCGCCTGTTGCCGGCACCTCAAACTCATGCTCGACAAACGACGGTCGAACCTGCCCGCTACGAATGACGCCGATACCGGCCCCAAACTCGTCGGCATCGACCTGGACGTTGCCGCGTTGAAAAGACTCCGCCTCGATCTCGACACGGTGCCCGGCGCGTTCGTCGCTAGGGCTGGAACCATCGGCCAGCCAGGCTGCGTCCTTGTCATCGTCATCCGCCATATCGTCGGCCGCATCGTGGCCGCCATCGGCTGGCGGTTCGTGCGCGTCGTTGTCGCGTGCGGGCATCTCCCTGGCGGGACCGTTGCTCTCTGGCGAGGCTTCTGCCTGAGCCAGTTCCGTGCCATCGGGCGGGGCAGTCGTCTGACGCAGCCAGCGCGGCAAAATAATCGCTGCCGAAACGATAAACAGCAAGACGGCCCCAGCGCCCCAACCATACCAACCGGCCCAAGGGCGCGGCGGCCCGGCGGTGGCACCCGCGGCCGCCAGAATCTTATCGACCGATACCCGCACATTGCCCAGCGCGGCGCTCAGGCAATGGTCCAGCCGCATCTGTTCGGCCAAGGTGTCGCGGAGGCTGGCCGATTGCCGCATCCGCGCGCGCAGCAAGGCGATTTCATCCGACGTCAGTTCGTCGGGCGGCTTTTGCCGCACCAACTCGATCAGTTCTTGATCAGTCATCGGCGGCCACCCGTGGTTTATGGTCAAGGCAATACTTCAATGCTTGTCGCGCGCGATACATCAGCAGCTTGATGGCTCCTTGGCTGCGGCAAAGTTTTTGTCCCACTTCGCTCAAGCGAAGTTTCCCTCCGTAATGCAAGTCGATCGCCTGCCGGGCGCTAGGGCCGAGCCCATCCAGGCATTTGGGCAGCCGGGTTAAGATGTCGTCGTGGACTTCATCGGCAAAGTCGACCATTTCCTCCAGTTCCAGGCAGAGTTCCGTCCAGGCCACTTCCTTGCGGCGGCGGACGCGGCGGACGTGTTCGCGCAGCAGATTACGGGCAATGCCGATCAACCAGGGGCGGACCAAGGCCGTACTGTCGAAACGGGCACGGGCTTCGTAGCACCGCAGAAAGGTCTCTTGGGTCAAGTCCTCGGCGTCGTTAGGCTGTAGCAGCCGCGCGCGCAGATACCCGTAAATGGCGGACTGATGCCGAAGCACGACCTCTTCAAAGGCCGCTCGGTCGCCGCGCTGGGCTCGTTGGATGAGGACTCCGTCTTCCACCGACAGACCCCAATTGGACAAAATGGCTTCGGTGTTCGCTGCTTGAGAAAAGCCAGGCATGTGGCGCAGTAAGAAATCCCCTGGGTGGAACTCCTTGGATCCGCGCGATTACCTATCATAGCGGGTAAGGCTCACCGTTGGCAAATATTCTTACTCGTTTATGCGAAGAACAGATTGGCGAACCAAGGTCGCGGCATGGAATCGTCCGAACCCTGCCAGCGGATGGTGCGTATAATGCAGTGAGTATCGGAACACCGGAGAATAGCCGCATGTCGCTTACAGTAGCCCCCGTGGAAATGACTGCCGCCGAGACCCAATTCATTCAATCGGCCGCGGCCTACTTGGAACAGCCCAGTTTTTTGCTGCGCGTGGCCAATCTGGTGGGAAAACCGATTGAGTCGTTGGGCGGCTTTTTGCCCGCTCCGGTGCGGCGCACCGCGTCTGGCATTGTCGATGGTGCCTTGCAGCGCGCGGCGGGCATTGCGTTTCGAACGCTGCCTAAACCCGCCAAGGACGCCCGAGTGCCTGACTTTGCCAATCTCCCTGCAAGCCGTTGGCGCGGCAACTTAGGCCCGGCAATCACGGGAGCAATGTCGGGGTTTTTTGGGTTGCCCGCGCTTGCCGTGGAACTGCCGCTGACAACCACGCTAATGTTGCGCGGCATTGCCGCCGAAGCTGCCCGCATGGGCGAAGACCTTTCCGCCCCGGACATGCGCTGGCAATGCTTGAGCGTGTTTCATCTGGCGGGGGCCGGCAGCAAGGCCGATGCCGAACTGTCCGCGATGGAGTCAAGCTATTACGCGGCACGAGTCTCACTGGCCGGTATGACCCGCGAAGCTGTCCGCTACGCGGCGGCCATCACGGCCGAGCAATTGGCGCAAGACCTGGCCACGGGTGCCAGCCCCGTGTTAGTGCGGCTGTTATCGACGGTAGCCTCGCGATTTCAGGTGGTGGTCAGCCAAAAGCTGTTGCTGCAAGCCGCGCCGGCGGTGGGGGCGGTGGGCGGTGCGCTGGTCAATTCGGCCTTTAGCGACCACTTTCAGCGTGTGGCCCAATTTCACTTTGGCCTGCGCGCGCTGGAACGACTCCACGGACGCCAGGCGGTGCAAGACGCCTATCAAGCCGCTCTGGCCCATCAAAAGCCCGACGAACCGCCAGGCTCCTAGCGGGCGGACGCCTCCCCCTGCCACCGGATGTCAGGTATAGTCGCGGAAGTTGCGCGGCGGTCGATTCGGTGCCTGCCTCCGGTCCATGCCAATCGCGCATGTCCCTGTTTGCCACTTGCTGGCTTTCGCGGCCTGCCTGCCATGCTCTTAATTCACGTCCGCAACCAGCACCAGGACGAACGGTTCGAACATTCGTCTGGCCCGTTTGAAGTCGGACGAGGACCGCGCCGGGAACTGCCCCGCTATTGCGTGGACGATCTGACGGTCTCCAAGGACCAGTTGCGCATCGAAGTGCTCGACAACGGCACGCTGAAGATAGAAAACCTCAGCAAGAAAAACCATGTCTTGGTGGGAGGACGGACGACCATTCCGCCCGATGGCACGGCCACGTCACCGTTGCCGGCGCGAATGCGCGTGGGCAACTCGCAGGTGATTATCGAGGAAGAGGAGACCCGCGACCCCGCATGGGATGCGTTGCAGACCATCGAAAGGCCGCAAGGGACGCGCGGTTCGGTGCCGATCAAGTCGCTGAAAACCCTGGGGGATTCTCCGCGGCCAGAGACGCTGGTCCGCTGGTTCGAGACGGTCGTCTCCGTGCAGCGTTCGGCCGCCTCCAACGAGGAATTTTACGAGGCCACCGCGCGGGCCGTAGTGGAACTGGTGGGCCTCGACAGCGGCCTGGTGTTGTTGCGGAATGAGAACGATTGGGAGATCGTGGCCCGTTGGCCAACCCCCTTGGGCAAACCGGGGCAAGGCTCGACGCAGGCCAACATGCCCGCGGCCGGCTCGGGCTCGTCGCTGGAACCCGGCACTTGGGCCCGCCGGGCGCAACGCGAGTACAGCGAGACCATTCTCGACCGGGTGGTGTTGGAAGGGCGGACTTTTTTCGACGCGCTGCTCAACGTGCCACTGACAGCCAGCCTGTCGCACGTCGAGGCGGTGGTAGCCTCGCCGTTAGTCGATCGGGCGGGCGAGGTCGTGGGGGCGATTTACGGTTCGCGCTTTCGCGGCACCGGCGCGTTGGCCGCCATCAAGCCGTTGGAGGCCGAAGTCGTGCAGGTTTTGGCAGCCGCCGTCGCCGCCGGGCAGGCGCGGCTGGAAAGCGAGCAAGAGGCGCTTCAAAAGCAGGTTGAACTGGAGAAAATGCAGCTCAATCTGGAAGTCGTCCGTGAGATTCAGGCCGGCTTTTTTCCGCGCACCATGCCGGAAGTGCCCGGTTATGAGTTCTGCGGCCACACGCAATCGGCCGATGCAGCCGGCGGCGACTATTACGATGTCATTCCGTTGCGCGACGGCCGCGTGGGGCTGGTGATTGCCGATGTCAGCGGCCACGGCATTGGTGAAAGCCTGCTGATGGCCTCCATGCGCGCGGGGCTCCGCGGGCTGATTCAGCACGACCCCGAACCGGCCCGGCTGATTGCCGACCTCAACGCGGCCATGTTCGAGGATCTGCGGGCGCAAGAAATCCGCTTCATTACCATGCTGTTTGGATTGCTCGATCCCTCGCGGCAAGAACTCTGTTACGCCAATGCCGCCCACGGCCCCTTGGTACTGCATCTGCCGGCCGACAGCGGCAAATTCAATTCCTTGCCCGCCAGCAACGATCTGCGCGGACTGCCACTGGGAGTGCTGCAAGAGCCCTACCCCACTTGCCCGCCCCTGCCGCTTAAGCCGGGAGATCTGATCGTATTGGGCAGCGACGGCGTGGTGGAAACTCGCCGCGACCGCGAGACGTTTGGATTGGAGCGGGTGGAACGGATTCTGCTGGAGCATCGCGCAGCACCGCTGGCCGAAATTCGCGACGCCATACTGGCCGCCGCCAACGAGTTTCGCGGCTGTCCCGAGTCCGAAGACGACTTGACACTGCTGTTGGCTCGGCGAATTAAATAGCGCCAGGCGGATTTGGCAGGGTAAACTATCTACCGTGGCGGCAGGCGACCGCCAGGAAGGTTTTCGACATCTTATTGAGGTCCGGCCCCATGCTGGTAATGCTGCGCAGCGGATTGTTTCTGGCGATCGTGGCAGTTGTGGGTTTGTTGACTCACGGCGATGCCGCCCATGCCGGCGACGAACCACTGCCCGAACGAATAGAGTTCAATCGTGATATTCGGCCGATTTTCTCGGACGTCTGTTTTGCTTGCCACGGTCCCGACGAACAGCAGCGCAAGGGTGAGTTGCGGCTCGACAAGGAACTGACCGATAGCGCCGAGGGCAATGCCACCGGGGGTGGCAAGCGCCACTCCATTTTGTCACCCGGCGATCCGGACCATAGCGAGCTGTTCCGTCGTGTTTCGTCGGTTGATCCTGAAATGCGAATGCCGCCCGTCGAGCACACGCGGCAGCTCTCACCGCGGCAAGTGGCGCTGATCCGACGTTGGATCGAACAAGGCGCGACCTGGCAGGCGCATTGGTCGCTGTTGGCTCCCGTGCGCCCCGATGTCCCAACGTTCGCGGCCGGCTCAGCGCAGGCCGCTTGGGTACATAACCCTATTGATGCGTTTGTGCTGCAAAAGCTGGAACGCGAGGGCGTGCAGCCATCGCCAGATGCCGACCGGCCGACGTTGATTCGCCGGGCATCGCTCGACTTGACGGGCTTGCCCCCCACGCCGGGCGAGATAGATGCTTTTCTGGAAGACACTTCACCGCGGGCTTGGGAGAATGTCGTCGATCGGCTGCTGGCGTCGCCCCGTTACGGCGAGCGGATGGCCACGCGCTGGTTGGATGCCGCCCGCTACGCCGATACCAGCGGCTACCAGAGTGACGGCGAGCGTTATATGTGGCGGTGGCGCGACTGGGTCATCGACGCCTACAACCGCAACATGCCGTTTGACCAGTTCACGGTTGAACAATTGGCGGGCGACATGTTGGCGCATCCCACTTTGGAACAGCGCATCGCCACCGGGTTCAACCGCAATTTGCGGGGAAATGCCGAAGGGGGCATCGTGCCCGAGGAGTATTTGGTGGAGTACACGGTCGACCGGGTGGAGAC
Source organism: Pirellulales bacterium (assembly GCA_050247075.1). Lineage (GTDB taxonomy): Bacteria > Planctomycetota > Planctomycetia > Pirellulales > JBFWUW01 > JBFWUW01. The sequence goes on from JBFWUW010000039.1 coordinate 41,568, forward strand.
GACTTCCACCGTCTGGCTGGGGCTGACACTAGGCTGCACGCGCTGCCACGACCACAAGTACGACCCCTTTACGCAGCGCGAGTTTTACCAGTTGTTCGCCTACTTCAACAACGTGCCGGAACGCGGGCGGGCCAGCAAGTACGGTAATTCTCCCCCGTACATTGCCGCACCCACGGCGGACCAACAGCAGCAGCTTGAGCAACTCGACGCACAACTCCACGATGCCGAACAGGCATTTGCCGGCCTACAGCCAAAAATCGCCGCGGCCCAAGCCTCCTGGGAACAATCACCTAACAAAACAATCGACAACGGCTGGTCGATCACCCGACAGCAAGTAGCCCACTTCCCTTTGGACGCCAACACGGACAACACCGCCGCCCCCGATCAATCCCAAATCGAAAATCAAGAATCAAAAATCACCTCCGTCGCTGGCCGCATCAATCAGGCCGCCACCTTCAACGGTTCTGATTTCATCGACGCGGGCGACGTGGCCAACTTCGGCTGGCTCGACCGGTTTACCTGCTCGGCCTGGATCCGTCCCGACGAAGACGCGGGAGGCACGATCTTGTCGCGCATGACCGACGCTGAACAAGGGGACGGTTGGTACCTCATGCTGGTCAACGGCCGGGTGCAAGTTCACATGGCCAAACGGTATTTGGATGACGCTTTGCGCGTGGAGACCGCCGCCCCCCTGCCGGACGGCCGTTGGATCCACCTGGCCGTGGCTTACGATGGTTCGCGGGCTGCCGCTGGCGTGCGCATCTTTCTCGATGGCCAGCCAGTCGCCACGACAACTTTGCTGGATGAATTGAATCAGACGTTTGCTTCCAAGGAACCGCTACGGATTGGCGGCGGTTTTGGCCCCGGGGGCCGCTTTCATGGCGCGATTGACGACGTGCGGATCCATGCCGACTTGCTCACCGACAAAGAAATAGCCGTATTGGCCGTACCAGAAACCATTGGCGAACTGCTGGCGGTGGAAGCCGGGCAACGGACGCCCGCCCAATCGCAAAAACTGGCGGCGTACTATCTGGCGGAAGAGGCTACAGCGAACCACAAGCAAGCCTGGCAGCGCGTGCTACAACTGCGGCGTGAGCGCGATGATTTTATCGAACAGTTGCCGACAACGATGGTCATGGAGGAAATGTCGCCGCCTCGTGAAACTTATGTTCTGCTTCGCGGCGAATACGACAAGCATGGCGAACCCGTCACCGGTGGCACGCCCGCCGCGCTGCCGCCGCTGGCCGACGGACTGCCGAACAACCGCCTCGGTTTTGCCCGTTGGCTTGTCGAACCGGCCCACCCGCTGACGGCGCGGGTGGCGGTGAACCGCTATTGGCAGATGTACTTTGGCACCGGGCTGGTCAAGACGGTGGACGATTTCGGCTCGCAAGGCGAATGGCCCACGCACCCGGAAATGCTCGATTGGCTGGCAACGGAATTCATGCAAAGTGGCTGGGATGTCAAGGCGATGCAGAAGCAGATCGTCATGAGCCACACTTACCAGCAATCGTCCAAGGTCACACCTGATCTGCTTCAACTTGACCCGGACAATCGCCTGTTAGCCCGAGGGCCGCGGCAAAGGCTGGCCGCCGAAATGGTCCGCGACCAGGCCTTGGCCGTCAGCGGGCTGCTGGTTGAGAAGTTGGGGGGGCCATCGGTCAAGCCGTATCAGCCGGCGGGCTTGTGGAAGGAACTGACCGGCGCGGAGGACTACGTCGCCGACACCGGCGAGAGCCTCTATCGCCGCAGCCTGTACACCTTTTGGAAGCGAACGGTCGCGCCTCCCACGATGCTCACGTTTGATGCCTCCGGCCGCGAAGCCTGTTCCGTGCGCGAGACCCGCACCAATACGCCCCTGCAGGCGCTTACATTGCTGAACGAAACGACCTTTGTGGAAGCCGCCCGACTGTTGGCCCAGCGGGTGATGTTGCCCGCCGGCACGACTCCGGCCGATCAACTGGCGTTGGCCTTCCGCCTGGCCACCTCGCGACAGCCTACGACGGCGGAATTGCGAATTCTGACCGACGGTTACGAGCAGCACCTGGCCCGCTACCGGCAATCCCCCGATGCGGCGGTCCAACTGCTGGCCATTGGAGAATCACCACGCGACCCGTCACTTGATCCCAACGAACTGGCGGCCTGCACGGCGGTATGCAGTTTGATCTTGAATCTGGATGAAGTGATTACAAAGCAGTGACAGAGGTTTGCGTGGGTTGCCACGGTTCTTGGCTAAGGGAATATTTCGCGCGTGGCGGAACGAATCAAAATTGATGGCAGCGCCAGATTCGCGCCTTCGCCAAGATTGCGGTTCGCCGAATAGCCGCCGCGGCGGTAGAATTCAAGGAAGCCGTCCGCATTAGCGGCGACGAGGTGGTTTCCGTAGTTCCAACTGGTTGGTTGGCGGTGGCAATTACGCCAAATGTACCCCGTGAGGGCCTGATTGTGCTCCATTTTGGCGGAGGTTCTGGCGGTTCAGGGCGGCGGGCGGTACCCGACTACCATTCCGGGCCTATGCGGCGCAAGCTGCTGGCCATTACAGCGGTGGTCGTGGTGGTTGCGGTGGCCATCAAGTTCGCGGTGGACTTTGACATCTGGAACGCGCCAGACGGTCCGGCACTTCCTCGTGGTCCCGCCGACACGGTGTTGCGGCAAGCACAACCGGCCGAGCGGATCGACGGCGAGTTTCGCGCGGTTGCCGAACCAGCGGCCCAGCCCGCGACGACGCGAAAGTTTTTCCCCGGTGTGCGTGAGAAATACCTGACCGAAGTGCGGGACGATGACTTCTTCCGTCCGCGCGAAGGGAACGCTTTCTTTCATTTATTGCAAGTGCTGGCGGAGGCCGACCCGGCGGCGATTGAAAAGGCTTCCGTCGGGGAAGTTTCGTTTGCCCAATTGCACGAGCAACCGGCGGCGTTTCGTGGCGAGATCGTCACCCTCCGCGGCCGGCTGCGGCAGTTACAGCGGATTGCCGCCGTGCCGAACGAATTTGGCGTGGACGATTACTACCAGGCCACGATTCAGCCCGACGACAACCCGACCTTTCCGGTGCTGGTTTATGTTCGCCGGCTGCCGCCAGGCTTTCCCAGCCAGTTGCAACTTGCAAAGGCGGGGCAGCCCGCCACGATAGAGGCCTACAACGACGACGTGACGCTGGCCGGCTTCTTCTTCAAGCGGCTGGCCTATCGGGCCAAGGATGATGTGCGCACCGCCCCGTTGATACTGGCCGATTCGTTCCAATGGCAGTCTGGTCCCGCGCCAGGCTCGGTGGAAGTTGCCGCCACGCATACTTTTGTCGTGATGGCATTGGTTATCACGTTGGGATTACTGCTGGCCGTACTAATCGTCGCCCGCGGCCGCGGCACGCTGGCGGCCTGGATCAACTCGCCGCGGGCCGTCCCGGCGGAAGGCCAACTCACTGAGCTCAACCGAGCTGAACTGCTGGCTTCGCCGTCGGAGCATCTAAAACAGTTGGAACAACAGTCCCGCGAAGGGCCACCGAGCTAACCATGCCACACTTCATCGGCGGAATTTCCGGTACGCGTATTGTCTGGCGGGCGGCATGGCTGTTGTTGTTGGTGTCGATGACCGCCTTCGCGGCGGCCTCGCGGGCTGCCGAGGAAGACGCGGCGGACGATGCGGATGTCCCTTCCACCGAGGCCGCCGAGGATGCGGACAGCGGGTTGCCCGCCAGCGAACCAGCTAGCGACGAGCCGCAAGAGGTTGCGCCGCCCCCAGATGCCGCCAGCGAAACCACGGCCCGCTTTGCCAGTCCCAAGGAACTGTTTCTGAAATTGGGCGTGCAGCCAAGCCACTTCCGCCTGTTGATGGACGGCCGCCAGGTCGATGGCAACGAGGAAGAACCGATCGTGCGGTTTTTGTATGCCATGCGGCGTTTTGATCTGGCCGATATCGAGCGCTGGTCGCTAGGCCCATTCGTGGTGGGTGAGCGGGCCAAGGAACCCCAGGCAGCGCGCGGTGAGATCTTTCTGGTGCAAGGCCGCGTTAATAAAGTCACCCAGGAATTGCCCGTGCCGGAAGTCCGCGATCGTTTTGAGATACCCCATTATTACCGCTGCCAGATTGAACTGGCCGATGGGGCCGGCATGGGGGAAGCCTTTGCCTTGGCAATTCCCGCCAAATGGAAAATAGACGGCCCGCTCGACGAGCGGGTCAGCCTGCTGGGGGTGTTTCTCAAATGGCGCAAGACCGAGCCGGAAGCCAGCGAACCGGTCTTTGCCACACAGCGCGTGGCCTGGCATCCGCCAACCGTGCTGGGCGATTTGGGAATGGACATGGGATTGTTCGATACGGTCAAGAACCGCACCGCGTTTTCAGCCGACGATCGCGAGTGCTTTTACCAAATGCTGGCCGCCGCTGGCCGGGCGGATGCCGGCGAATTGCTGAAAAAAACGCGCCTTCCCGACCAACAGCGTTATTCCGTGGTCCCCCTGTTCAACAAGCCCGAGACACAGCACGGCGAACTTGTCGCCCTTACTGGCACGGCCCGCCGCGTAACGGAAGTGCGGGTAAGTGACAAGAACGCCATCGAGCGGTTTGGCATTCGCAGTTACTACCAGATCGAAATGTTCACCGACGATTCGCAAGACAACCCGCTTACATTTTGCGTACGACGGCTTCCGCCGGGCATGCCGGTTGGTCCCGATGTGGCGGTGCAAGTGCATATTCCGGGGTTCTTTTTCAAGACCTGGGCCTACAAGCAGACCCATCTGGACCTTGCGCAAAAGACCGCCACCCAGTTGGCCCCCACCTTGATCGGCAGCGAGCCGCGATGGATACCCGCGGCTAGCTCGGCGGGCGGGTTTTCCCGCAATGTGGCGGCGGGGCTGGTGCTAGCGGCCATCCTGGGAATCGTCTTGGCGGTTTGGCAGTTCCGCCGAGGCGACAAGGCATTCCGCGAACGCCTGGCGGCCGATCGCCAGCCCACCGAGGAACCCCGCTCGCTCAACGACCTCGGGATTGAATTGGAAGCCAAACCAGACTTTCGCAAGATGGGGGAAGAGTCCCCAACAGATTGAGGATCCGTTCAAGCCGTAGCCGCCGGCTGGCTCAATCCTGTTTGGGTTTGTCGGGCTTGCCGAACCAGGTACGCGGGCGGAAGACGTTAAAACTGGCCTGTTGGACGGCACCTCGGTCTTCCTCGCTAACTGAAGCCCGAATGACGCGTGGCGGGGCCGTAGCGGGTTTAGCAGCCGACGGCATGTCCGTGGAAACATCAGACGTGGCCACGGCGGCTTCGGCTTTCGCAGGTACGGCTTTGTCGGCACTGCCTTGTGGCTCGCGCGAGGCAAACACGGCTTCCGCGGTGACGGGCACCCTGGGGACCAACAGTTTGTCTTCGCCATCCGAAAACAGCAACTTGCTGCCGGCGAACTTGGTGGTGCCATAGATGGTACCGCGTTGCACCGGACCCATGCCCAACAGCCAGCTATCGTTGGCATTGGTGACAACCGGAAAGGCACCCGACTGCCACACGGCCAGGCCGCTCTCTTGGTGATAAGCGAAGACAGCAATCTTGGCCAGCCCCTTCTGGTTGGTCGACTTGGCAAAGGGAATTTCAGGAACGGAAGATGGAAACTGCGACAAGCCGCCGGATGTGGCGGGCAGAGACGATGGCACATTGAACGCCGGCACGCCCAGCATGACATCGTGCCGGTTTGTGCCTACGCCTCCGGCACGGGCCTCGACGATGTAGGTGGCTTCCTTGCGGTCGGCCTTGAGCAAGCAGCCCGACGCCAGCAGTTGCTGCCGCAGCGTGGCAATGATGTAGGGCGAGTCAACCGTCCCCTTGAGATACTGGTCTTCGAGGAACACATCCTTTCCGGCCAGCGGCGAGAAGTCGATGTCGCTGATCGCCCGGTCAATAGCCGTCGAGAGCAGCATCTGCTCGGTGGCCGTGCGGGAAGTGTCCGACCAGCGCGTGGTGCCGCAGCCCGCCACGCTCCCCAGCGTGGCCAGCATCAGCAATGCAACAATTGGCCGAAAGCAAGGCATCAAGCAAAGACCGCGTTGAAGATTGGCAAAGGTGCCTGGCGAAAAACCGAACGCATCAAGGGGCGGCGATTGTAGCGAGAAGCCGCCGGCGGTTAAACGCGGTTTCGTCCGAAATGCCGCCAGCAATGACAGCGGTGCTGGCAGCTACAAGATGCCGTGCAACGGCCCGCCGGGGGCGGCAAGCTGGTCCACGCGGCGCGAGACCGCCATATCCTCGACCAGTGGCGGCGCATGGTGCGGCTTGATGCGGGCGTCGATCACCAGCGGGTCGCGACAGCCCCAATGTTTGTCTTCGACGAATGCCCGCACACCGTGGATGTCGGCCGCCGGATTGCTGCGGGTGAACGTGACCCACAAAAAGTTGTTCAGCGTGGCCGCTGCAAACTGGCTGTCATCAACCACTACCAGCAACGGAAAGCCGAGCTCCGCATCGGCCAATGACTCGCACAACCTTTCAATACTAGCCGTGCCGGTCGCAGCGTCGCCCGCGTGTTTTGGACCGCGAATGGCCAGCACGCCCGGCAGGCAGATACGCGGATCGTCAAAGCCTGGCGGCAGCGGCAAGTGGGATGGCATGACCCGCGGCAGTTCTCGCTTTCGCGGCCCCACCGCGGCCATGACAACCTTGGAACCTTCGTTGAGGCGGCCGCCGCTGTAGTCCAAGGTGTCGATGGTTGTCGCGGTTTGAAAATGCAGATCGCGCTGCCAGTCGATCCGTTCCAGCATATGCCGCAAGAAACCCGCGATATCGTGCAGATCGAGCGCGGCGTTGTCCTGCCGGGCCGCGATCAACAAATACTTGGCCAGCGACATCTGCCCTTGCCCCAAGATGGCGTTGGCTTGCGTCAGCAGTTCTTGCGGGCGGGGCGACGGCTGGTACGGCACGTAGCGTTCGCTGCCCAAAGCCAGCAACAGCGGATGGACCCCCGCCGCATCGACGGCGTTGACGGCGGACACGCCCGGCACCACCGTGGGAATCACCGGGCCTGTCAGTTCGTGGATGAACTGGCCAAAGCAGGTATCTTCTTGCGGCGGCCGGCCAACCGCCGTAAAGGGCCAAATGGCTCCCTGGCGGTGCCAGACCTTATCGACCTGCATCACGGGAAAATCGTGCGCCAGGCTGTAGTAGCCCAGGTGGTCGCCGAAAGGCCCCTCCGGCAGCAGCATGTTGGGGACGATGCTTCCGCTAATGCAGAAGTCGGCATCGACGTGGACCGGCAGGCTATGGGGTTGGCGTGCCAACCGAATCCGCCGGCCCCCCAGCGCGCCGGCAAACGCCAGCTCCGGCAGGCCCTCGGGCAGGGGCATGACTGCGGCCACGGTCATTGCCGGCGGTCCGCCGACAAAGATATTCACTTTCAATGGCTGGCCGCCGCGGATCGCCGCGGCGTGATGCACGCCAATGCCGCGATGAATCTGGTAGTGCAAGCCAATCTGTTTATTGGGCTGGTATTGCCCGCCAGACAATTGCACGCGGTACATTCCCAGGTTGGAGCGGGGGAAGCCGGGCCGGCCTGGGTCTTCGGTATAGACTTGCGGCAGCAGGATAAAGGCACCGGCATCGTCGGGCCAAGACACGATTTGCGGCAACTGGCTGATGGCCGTGCTGTGCGCCAAAACCGGCCCGCGCGAGACATACTTGGGGCGAGTGTGCCAGGCGGTTCGCAAGGCCTTTACGGCGTGCAGCGGACGCCGCAAGGCCTCGCCCGGATCGGCCTTGTAGCGGACCAGTTGCTCCACGGCCGCCAACGAGTGGCGAAACAAAAACCGTGTCCGCGGCATCGTGCCGAACAAATTGCTGACCAGCGGAAACTGGCAGCCTTTCACGCGGTCAAAGTAAACCGCAGGCCCGCCAGCCGCATAGACGCGGCGCTGGATTTCGGCGGCTTCCAGCCGAGGGTCGATTTCCTGCTCGATCCGGACCAGCATTCCGGCCTGGTCGAGATCATCCACGCACTCTCGTAGCGAACGGTAAGTCATGGAGTACGGCGGAGGACAGTTTGTCGCGGGGAGATCGAAACCAACTCAAGCCAATATCCCCGTGAGCAGATTGGCGCCTTCCACACCGCTGAGCCGTGCATCTAGACCTTGGAATTTAAAACTGAAGCGTTCGTGCTGAATGCCCAGCAGGTGCAACATGGTGGCGTGCAGATCGTGGACGGTTGCCACGTCTTGCTGGGCGGCGTAGCCAAACTCGTCGGTCGCGCCGTAGGCCAAGCCACCCTTGATGCCGCCGCCAGCCAGCCAAACGGTGAAGCCCTTGTTGTGGTGGTCGCGGCCCGTCCCACCTTGCGACATGGGGGTGCGGCCAAACTCGCCGGCCCATACGATCAGCGTATCTTGCAACATGCCGCGTTGCTTTAAGTCCTGGATCAAACCTGCACAGGCCCGGTCGATCTCCTTGGCCTTTTGCTCCACGCCAGCAGCCACGCCGCCGTGGTGGTCCCAATCTTTGTGATAGAGCTGAATGAAGCGCACGCCGCGCTCGGCCAACCGACGGGCCAGCAGGCAGTTGGCGGCGAACGAACCATCCCCCGGCTGGCAGCCGTAAAGATCCAGCACGTTCTTTGGTTCGTTGCTGGAATCCATCAGGTTGGGCACGCTGGCTTGCAGTTTGAAAGCCAGTTCGTACTGGGCGATGCGGGTGCTAATCTCTGGGTCGTGAGCCAGCGCGTCGAACTGGCCATTGAGCGAATTGACCGACTGCACGACATCTTGCTGTTGATCGCGCGAAACACCCGGCGGGTTGCTCAGATACAACACAGGGTCTCCCTTGCCCCGCAGGTGGACCCCTTGGTACAGACTGGGCAAGAAGCCGCTCGACCATTGCCGGGCCGCGATGGGCTGGTTCTGGCCCCCTTGGCCCAGCGAGGTCAACACCACAAAACCCGGCAGGTCTGCCGCGTCACTGCCCAGGCCATACGTGATCCACGAACCCATCGACGGACGGCCGGCGATTTGCGAGCCGGTGTTCATGAACATGTGTGCCGGGTCGTGGTTGATGGCATCGGTGGTCATGGAGCGGACAAAGCAGATTTCGTCCGCCACGCCGCCTATCTGCTCAAAGTGCTCGCAGATCTCGGCACCACTTTGGCCAAACTTTTTGAACTTGGTTTGCGGGCCGTAGCAGACCAGTTTCTGCCCCTGCAATTGGGCAATTTGCTGTCCCTTGGTCAGGCTCTCCGGCATTTCCTGCCCGTGCTTTTCGGCCAAGACGGGCTTGTAGTCCCAAGTCTCCAGGTGAGACGGCCCACCCGCCATCGTTAGCCAGATAACGCGCTTGGCCTTGGCGGGGTGATGCAGCGGACTAAGCACCCCTTGCGGTGTGGCGTCTGCCGCGACTGATGTGCGTGGACCGAGCAGCGACGATAGCGCGGCGGCCCCCACGCCCATGGCGGAACGTGACAGAAACGCGCGGCGGTGCAAGTGGGAATAAGGTTGAACGGGCATGGAGAATGCTTTCAATTCCTGGTGATGGTCTCGTGGAGGTTCAGAATCACCCGCGCCCCGTTGGTCCAGGCGGCCAATTCGGCATGGTCAATCCCTTCGGGAACGGGCGAAAAACCAACTTTGAGCAGTTCCTCGGCACCGACGGAATCTTGTGCGTAGTGCGCACTGGACCGCTCCAACAATTCCTTGACGACCTGCCGCTCGTCATCGCGCGGCGGGCGGGAAAGGGCCTGCTTCCAAGCCCAATTCAAACGGGTGTCGATGTCGCTGCCCCCTTCGGTAATGATGCGGGCGGCGAACGCCCGCGCGGCTTCGACGTAGGTCGGATCGTTGAGCAGCACCAGAGCCTGTTGCGGAATGTTGCTGCGGACCCTGTCGGCAGCGCACTCTTCACGCGTCGGCGCGTCGAACGCCAGCATGCTGGGGTGGACAAACGACCGCTGCCACCAGGTATACAGCCCGCGGCGGTACTGGTTCTCGCCCGTATCGGTGGGATACGATCGAACGGGAAAATTGAGATTCTCCCAATATCCGTCGGGCTGGTAAGGCTTGACGCTCGGGCCCCCAACCTTGGGCACCAGCAAGCCCGAAACGGCCAGCGCGTTGTCGCGGACCAGTTCCGCATCGAGCCGGAAACGGCTTTGCCGGGCCAGCAATCGGTTTTCGGGATCGAGGGCCAGCATTTCTGGAGTAGCGGTCGATGCCTGGCGGTACGTCTGGCTGAGAACGATCTCGCGGACCATGTGCTTGACATCCCACCCAGCGTACATGAATTCGCAAGCCAACCAGTCGAGCAGCTCAGGATGAACGGGCCATTCTCCTTGCGAGCCAAGATCGTCCAATGTCTTGCAGAGTCCGATTCCAAAGTACTGCTTCCAGAGCCGATTCACGAAGACGCGAGCCGTCAGTGGGTTGTCGCGCGATGTGATCCAATGGGCCAAATCAAGCCGATTGAGCGGTTTGTCATCCGTCGCAAAGCCCTGCGCCAGAAACGAAGGGAGCGCCGGCTTCAACGGTTCGCCGCTTTCGTCCTGCCAGTTACCGCGCGGCAAGATGCGCACCACCCGTTGCGCGGCGGAGTTCGATGTCAAACAGCGCGGCAACGAATCCTCGTACTCCTTTGCCAGCCGTTGCGTATCGGCCAGGCGGGTGCGAACATCGGCCAGCAGCGGCGTAAGCCCTTTGAAATGCGCCAGCAGCTTGGACTTTTGCGCGTCGTCTCGTTTTTCGGCTTCGATCTTGATCAGATCGACAATCTCTTGTGGCGGCAGGAGGATGGTCGGTGCCACCACCGGTTTGGCGGCGGTGGTGGCAGACAGGCGGAATCGGCCGATGGTGTGATTCTCACCATGCATTTGCTGCATCGTGGCGACCAGAGTAATCTCTTCGCCGGTTCCCACGGTTTCTTGCAGCTCAAAACAGGCGGAACTCCCTACGCCCAATTTGCCCCCAATGGCCCAACCGTTGTTGGACTCCGCTTTGCCGTCGATAGCACCGGCAATCGGGTATTCTGGCTGCTCATGGGTGGCCACAGCCCGCGATAGAGGAATTGGCTGGCCGGCCGAATCGGCCAGGCTGAATTCCGTCAGCACCAGGTTGCCGTTGGCCGCCCGACCGGGGCCTTGCGCCGGCAGGCTAGGGTGCGGCAAAACGTCGAGACGAATGCCCGTGATTTCTTTGAGGCTGGTCTTGAACGTGACCCGATAAGTTTCGGTGCCGCCTTCCGGATTGCGCTCGCTCAAGACCGATTCGTCCGGTTCGACCTTAAAGGTGACGCCATGATCGGCGGCGACTTGCTCGGGGTGCAGCGGCTGCCAGCGGGCCAATTCGCTGGAAATCTCGGCCATCCAAGCATCTTGCGCTGTTTGCAAGGCGGGCGACCATTGGTCGAACTGCTTTTGCGCCTCCGCCTGTGCGGCCTGGCGACGCGTGAACTCTTGCGATTGTGCATCGCTCATGACCAACATGCCGGGTTCACGAGCACCAATGATCGGCTCTTGAATGTCGGCAAAGAACGCACCCAGCGAGTAGAAATCGCGGGTCGGTAACGGATCGAACTTATGGTCGTGGCATTGGCAGCAGCCGATGGTTTGCCCCAGCCAAACCGTGCCGACGGCCCGCACGCGGTCGCCCATCATGCGGGCTTCGTAATCCTTGGCCTGGGCCCCCCCTTCTTCCGTTGTCAGCAGAAGTCGATTAAAGCAGGAGGCGACCTTTTGTTCCGCCGTGCAGTCGGGCAGCAAATCGCCGGCCAACTGTTCGATCGTGAAAAGATCGAACGGTTTGTTTTGATTGAAGGCCCGGATAACGTAGTCGCGGTAGGGCCACACGTTGCGCGGTGTGTCGGAGTGGTAGCCAATGGTGTCGGCAAAGCGCACCACGTCCAGCCAGGCGATCGCTTGGCGTTCGCCATAATGGGGCGACGACATCAGTTCGGCCACCACTTTTTCGTATGCGTCTGGGGCCATATCTTGGACGAAAGCATCGACCTGGTGGGGTGTGGGGGGCAACCCCAGCAAGTCAAAGTACAAGCGGCGAATCAGCGTCGTGCGGTCGGCTTCGGGGGCAGGTTGCAGGTTTTGGGCACTCAGCCGTTGTCGCACCAGGTAATCAATGGCATTGGCACCAGCCGGAACCGCCGGCTTGGCCGCTGGAAGATAGGCCCAGTGGCCTTTGTATTCGGCCCCTTCGGCCACCCACTGCTTGAGCAAGCCCTTTTGCTGGTCGGTAAGCTTCTTAAACGAATCAGCCGGAGGCATCAACATGTCGGGATCGGAATGGAAGATGCGCGCTACAAGTTCGCTTACGTCCGGCTTGCCAGGAGCAAACGCATGCGCCGCTACGGCGTCCTCGCGAATATCCAACCGCAGATCGCCTTTTCGTTGTGCTTTGTCCGGCCCGTGGCACTGAAAGCAATTCTCAGACAAGATTGGCCGAATATCGCGATTGAAGTCGATCGTGCCGTCACCGTCGGCCAAGACAGCCGATGAGGTCAGTAACAGCAGGCAGATCCCGGCAAAAATCTTGCGCATGGCGAATGGTCCGAAAGCAGCGATGAATCCAGGCAAAGAATAGATAGGCAACGCTTTATTCTAGTCCCTTGATTGCCAGAGACAAAGGAGTTGCCGCTGCTTGACTGGCTGTAGGAGTCGTCTCCGACGGCAACAAACTGCTTTCCATCCAAACGACAGAAACCGCCAGGACGTTGCATTCTCAAGCCGGTCAAGGTGTCGAGACGGTACTCTAAGAGGGGGCAAGGCCGTTCGTGGCCCAGAGAATGACCACGAATCCAACGCATCTAACGAATGGGCTTCTTGCTTAGAGACTCGTCTCCGTGATCGGGGGCGATCCGCACGAAGGACCAACGTCTTGGCGGATCCCTTTGTTGGATTCGTGGTTTCCAGCTAGCAACACCGCCAGCACTGGCGGTTTGTAACGATTCTGACGATTTTTACGAAGAACTGAAGTTTGCCGTCCGCGTGGACGATAATCTTCTCCAGTCCAAGATAGTTTACTTGGTGATTCTATCATGGATATCCGCGTTAGTTGTTTGATGGAATGCGTTTACGTCGCAAAAGCAGCGGCGGGCGACGCGGCGGATGAAGTAAGCTCTTTGACAACTTGATGTTAGCTACACAGTACTCGGTTTTTACCGGTTATTCCTGGTACAAGCCAAATGCGAGTTACGTCACTGCCCGGCATGGCAAAACATGCGGGGCGACTTGACTCTAACTCTTATGCCATTTACACTTGGAGCATGACATGGTTGATCGCTGGGAGCGATGCAATCGCACGTATCCCACAATGGCAAGGAGAACCTCGTCGTGACAAAAAAAGAGATCGTAAAAACCATCTCCGAGGAGATTGGGCTGACGCAGCTCAAGACCAAAGAGATCGTTCAAAAGACCTTCGACGCGATTGTCGAAACACTGGTCGAGGAGCGACGGATTGAGCTGCGGAACTTCGGCGTGTTTGAAGTCAAGAAACGTGCCGCTCGCAAAGCTCGCAACCCTCGCACGGGCGACAAGGTCTTTGTCCCCGAAAAGTTTGTGGTGACTTTCAAGCCCGGCAAAGAGATGGAAGAAAAAGTCCGCGAGCTAGAGCGACAAGCAGCGCTCAAGAGCATGCAAGCGGCCAACGAACAACAGCCCGAGGCCAACGGAAGCCCCCCAACACCAAGTATGCCAACGCTTTACAATCCAGAAAGCAGCGATTCCGGGTGAGCCATCGCCCGTCGAGACGCTCAGCCAGCAAATCACATCTGACCGGTCAAAACCGCCTTTCTGGCGGCTATTTGGCCTCGCTTGACGGTTCAAAACTAGATAATCTGCGGGCCTCGAAGCCGACCCCCCAATGTGCTTCGACGCTTACCCGCACGGCAATTTGGACGAATGGACGACGGACCTGAGAGGCACTGGCAAGAGCCGGTCTCTTGGGCACGGTAGCAATCGCCTGTCGATCGCTTCCGTGGCGGTGCAAGCTTCGATTCATGGAGGAGTTGGGAAATGCGCAAGTTACTCTTGGCAGTGATCCTCGGCCTGTCGTTGGGAAGCGCCGTGGGTTGTATTCTGCCCGCCTATTCCGGCGACCCTGTTCGCCGGACCCAGCAGTTGATCTTCACGTCAGAAGATCTCCGTCTGTTCCTGGACGAATGGGAACGGTTCTGGATGCTGGACATGCCGTCGCATAATACGCCGTACCGAACACACGGCGGCATTATCTGATTCGGCCGGCCTGTGCCCTCTATCCGTGCGTGACGCTGGCTTTGCCGCCGGCGCATTCGCGGGGAGTTGGTTCGAAAGACATCGTGCCTGATAGTGCCAAGCCTGTGGCTTGGGCTATTCGGCCGTGGCTTGGCCGTTTCCTCGTTATCGACGCGTGGCTTCCGCGGGCTGCGCCGCGGTCGGCAAGTTGCCGCCCGCCGGCCCGACGGCTACATTGCGAGCGTGCGGATCGTCGTCCCGATCCGTGGATCCCAACTCCATCGCTTGCGATCATCCGTCCATGCCCGCGGAAGCCTTGCGCGTCGATCTGGCGGTCTCTCTGGGCCGCCTTCGCCTGCCGAACCCCATCATGGTTGGTTCTGGTACGTTTGGCTACGCTCGCGAAATGGCCGGGTTGGTTGACCTGAGCCGGTTGGGTGCGATCATCCCCAAGACCGTGACGCAAGAGCCTCGGCCCGGCAATGCCCCTTGGCGGACGGTCGAAACCACCGGCGGAATGTTGAATTCCATCGGCTTGGATAACGACGGGCTGGAAGCCTTTCTGGCACACCATTGGCCCTATTTGAGGACGCTGGGCCCGCCGATCGTGGTCAGTATCGCCGGCCGCAACTATCAAGAATTCGTGGGGATGGCCGCCCGCCTGGGCGAAGTCGAAGGCATCGGCGCGATTGAGCTGAATATCTCTTGCCCCAATGTCAGCCACGGTGTCGATTTTGGGGCCGATCCGAAATCGTGCGAACAGGTCGTGTCCGGCGCCAGAAAGGCCGGCCGCCACCCGATCATCGCCAAACTCACGCCCAATGTCACCGATATCGCCTCGATTGGCCGCGCGGCGGAAGCGGGCGGGGCCGATGCCATTTCGTTAATCAACACTTGCCAGGGGATGGCCGTCGATTGGCGCCGCCGCCGGCCGCTACTGGGCAATATCCTGGGGGGGCTCAGCGGGCCGGCCATCAAGCCGATCGCTTTGCGTTGTGTCTACCAGGTGGCCAAGGCGGTTCGTACCCCGTTGATTGGCATTGGGGGAATTGCCAATCTCGACGACTGCATGGAGTTTTTGGTGACGGGTGCCACCGCGGTCCAGATCGGGACGGCCAATTTTTACCGCCCCACGGCCACCATCGAAATTCTGGACGCACTCCCCGCCGCCCTGCAACAACTGAATGCCTGCTCCGTGGCGGAAGTCGTGGGAACTCTGCGGACGAAAACAACAGCGTAAACTGTCTACGCGGGACAACGACTTACGCAAATAGCCCGTCGATGATCTGGCCGTCGGCGATGGGGGTGGGCCGGGGCAGGCGGGGGAAATAGGTGCCGTGAGGATCGATCCCCAGGGCGTGATAGATCGAAGCCGCCACATCCGCCGGCCGCCAAGGGCGGGTGTTGGGTTCGCTGCCCGTGCGGTCGGTAGCACCAATCACCGTGCCGCGCTGCACGGGACCGCCCGCCAACAGCACATTGCCGGCGTTTGGGTAATGGTCCCGCCCGGCAAAACGGTTGACTCGTGGCGAGCGTCCGAATTCGCCCATGACCACGACCAGCGTGGTATCGAGCAAGCCGCGCTCTTCCAAGTCATCCAACAGCGTCGAGAGGGACATATCTAGCTGCGGAAGATTGCCTGGCCCATCGTAGTGGTGCCATTTGTAGCCGTTGGGGATGTTATTGGGCTCGTTGGCAAACGACATCATGGAGTCGAACAGCAGATGGTGGTCGTCCCAGGTTCCATCGGTGACGCCATTGCCGTACAGGCCGCCTTGGACCGCCTGGTTGATGGTGACAAATCGGGCACCCGCCTCAATCAATCGGCGGGCCAGCAGCACGCGCTGGCCGTAAACGTTCATGCCGTAACGTTCGCGCAGCGGTTGGGGTTCGGAGTCAAGCTGCAAGGCTTGTTGCATGGTTCCACTGGTCAGCAGCGAGACAGCCTCGGAGGCAAATCGGTCGTGGGCTTCAAACGGGCCTTGGGGCATTTCCGCCAACCGGGTCAGGTTTTCTAGCTGGGTCAGCACCGACTGCCGCTCGTCAAACCGTCCCCGCGGAACGCTGATCTTGCTCCACGGTAGATCGGGCGCACGGGGATCTCCCTTGATATTAAAGGCGTCGAACGCCGCCCCTAAATAGCCCGGCGGATTGGTGTATCGGGCCGCTACCGGCAGCCCAAAATGGGCCGGTACGCCGGGGACTTTGTTTCCTTGCAGGGCGGAAATCAGGCAGCCGAAATTGGGAAAGTATTGCTTTCGGTTGGTTGACAAGAACCCGCTGGTAACATGCTGCGAACCGGTATCGTGGCCGCCATCAACCCCCTGCCAGGAACGGATGATGGCCACTTTGTCCATCCGCCGCGCCAGCAACGGCAACTTCTCGCAGATCAACGTCCCCGGCACATTGGTGGACGTTGGATTCCACAGCCCGCGTATTTCTAGCGGAGCGTCGGGCTTGGGATCGAAGGTTTCAAAATGGCTCGGACCGCCGGCCAGAAACAAGAAAATGCAGGACATTTCCGGCTTCGACGGCGACGGGGCGGCTTGCATGGCCCGCAAAAACCCCGGCAAGTTCAAGCCAAACAGGCCGGCACCAATCTGCAGCGCGTGACGGCGATGGAGGGAACCGGCAAGGTTCATGGCAGGCTCGCAGCGGAAGGAATTCAGAGGCAGGCTAACGCAACGGGTCATTGCATCAACATGCGCTTATATCCGCTTTGGCGCGGGGAGTCAATTGAGTTGGCAGCGTCCTCGACCACGGGGGACCGTTACCCGACGTCGCTGATTTCGAGCGCCTGCCCGTAGCGTGTCATCATCATCGCCCGAATACGGGCGTGGCTGGGGTGGTCGAGATTGGGATCGGCCGTCACGAGATGTTGGGCCGCGGCGCGGGCTTCGTCCAAGATGGCCGCGTCGCTGATGAGGTTGGCGATTCGCAGGGGGGGCAGCCCGTGCTGCTTGGCACCAAACAGGTCGCCCGGCCCGCGTTGTTCAAAGTCGATCTCGGCTAGCTTGAATCCGTCCGTGGTGGAAACGAAGGCATCCAGCCGCTGTTGGGACTGTTCGTTCTTGATGTCGGCGAAGACGCAGCAAAAGCCGGGGTGCGTTCCGCGGCTGACCCGGCCGCGAAGCTGATGCAATTGTGCCAGGCCAAACCGCTCGCCCCCTTCAATGGTGAGCATGGTCGCATTGGGGACATCCACGCCGACTTCGATCACGGTCGTGGAGACCAGCACTTGCGTTTCGCCCTGACGGAATGCCGCGACCTGTTGCTCTTTTTCGCCAGGCGGCATGCGGCCGTGAACCTGACCCAAGCGAAAACCCCGCAGTTCGCCCCGTGACAGGTCGGCCAATGTCTCGGCCAGGTTGGCCGCATCGATCTGGTCGGAGCTTTCCACGAGCGGCACCACGACGTAACCTTGCCGCCCTTCGCGCAGCTTTCGGCGAAAAAAGTCCCACCACCGCGGCCGCTGTTCCGGCGTTGCCAGATAGCTGTGGACTTTCTGACGTCCGGGCGGGGCGTCGCGAATGATCGATACGTCGAGGTCGCCGTAGAGGGAGAGCGCCACTGTCCGAGGAATGGGCGTGGCGGTCATCACCAGGTAGTGCGGGTCGAGTCCGGCTCGCTTGAGACGTGCCCGATCGCGGACGCCAAATTTTTGCTGCTCATCAATGACGGCCAGGCCCAGTTTGTTGAACCGCACGTCGGGTTCCAGAATGGCGTGGGTACCGATTAACACATCGATCTCGCCAGAGGCCGCTTTGGCCAGCAGTTCGCGGCGTTCGGCCAAGGGCATGCCGCCGGCTAGCAAGCCGTGCCGCACGCGGCTAGCCGCTAGCACAACTTCAAGCGTGCGAACGTGCTGCCGTGCCAGGATCTCCGTCGGTGCCATCAAAACCGCCTGGCAGCCATGCGCAACAGCTACCAGCATGGCGTAGACCGCCACGGCAGTTTTGCCGCTTCCCACGTCCCCTTGCAAAAGGCGGTTCATCGGTACGGCCCGTCCCATGTCGGCGGAAACCTCGCGGATGGCCTCGCTTTGGCCCGGTGTCAGTTCGTAAGGAAAGAGGCGGCGAATGCGGGCGTCGATGCGGGCAGTGGCCTCCAGCACGGGCGCGGTCGCCGCCAATTGCCGTTGCTTTCGCAGTGCCAAGGCCAACTGCAATATGAACAGTTCCTGGTAGACGAACCTTCGCCGTGCCTGTTCCAGGCTGCCTCGGTTCTCCGGGAAGTGGAGTTGCGGCAATGCCTGATGGATCGGCCAGAGCGAGTTTGCGGAGAGAAACTCCTCCGGAAAGACCTCATCCAACAATTCCGCGAACTCTTCCACCACGCCCGCCACGATACGGCGAAGTTGCCCCTGGTTCAGTCCCTCACACAATGAGTAGACGGGCAACATCTTGCCGACAGCCGGTTGGTCTTCGTCCTCCAGCCATTCCACCCGCGGGTGAGCCATTTCCCAAACCATGCCGCGCATGCGGACCTTGCCCGCGGCCAACACCCGTTGCCCTGGCTGAAAGCGGTCGCGCATGTAGGGCTGATTGAAGTACAGCAGACGCAGTCCGCGATGCCCTTGTCGAACCAGTACACCCAGCACGACACCGCCGCTGCTGGTGTTCCGCTGGTCCAACTCCTCCACGCGCCCTTCGACGCTGGCCAGTTCGCCATCGACCAACTGGTCGATGGTTTTCAGTTCGCTGAGATCTTGATAATCCCGCGGAAAGTAGAAGAGCAAATCGCGCGCTGTGCGCAGCCCCAACTTATTGAGCAGATCTGCCCGATGGGGCCCGACTCCCTTGAGAAACTGAATTGGCGTGGCCAGCCGTTCGCGGGGGCTGTCGCGCTGGACCGACGGACTGGCCATCGAAGCAAGCCGTGCAAAGGGAAGAGGATAACGATCCTGCCGTGGCCGGCAGCCGATCCCTCCCTGGACAAACCGTTCGCTATGTTAGCCCGCGGTACGCGCGGATTCAATTGTGCGCGACCAGCTTCGAGGGAAGGCTGGGAATACGCTGCCCTAACGCACGCACATCACCAATCGATCGGCGATGCAATCGCCTCCTACAAAGCTGAAATCACCTTCTACGGCGAGGGGACTTGCTATACCTTGCGTACTACGCCAATCACCACGCCCAAGACCACGGCGTCTTTGACGTAGATTGGCTTCATCCGCGAATTGGCGGGCTGCAGGCGAATGCGGTTTTCCTCGCGATACCAATACTTGAGCGTGGCGTCGTTTTCGTCGGTCATGGCCGCCACGATCTGGCCGTTTTGAGCCGATTGTTGCCGGCGGACGATCACGTAGTCGCCGTCGTCGATGTGGGCGTCGATCATGGAGTCGCCCGATACTTTGAGGACGAACATCTCCTTGGAACCGAAGAACTCGTTGAGGTCGATTCGCTCCGATTGCTCGACGGCTTCTTGCAAGGCACCGGCGGCAATACGCCCCACTAGCGGCAAGCCGCGGTCCGAGGCGGCCTCGCTGGTCATGGTAATGGCCCGCGACATGTTGGGTTCGCGAGCGATCAGCCCTTTTTTCTCCAACGCTTTGAGATGGCACATCACGCCATTGGGCGAGCTGATTTTGAACCGTGTGCCGATCTCGCGGACGGTGGGGCCGTAGCCGCGTCCGTGGATTTTCTCGCGAATGAATTCGTAAACTTCACGCTGGCGCGTTGTGAGTTGGTCGAGATCTGGCATGGCCGATAGTTCCTGGACATGGGGAAGGCGAAACAAACCTACCACATGAACTATAATATACGTTCGTACAGAGTCAATAGCACCTGTACAGTTTATTTTCGTTATCGGCTTTTTCCACCTCGCACGATCGGAAACATCGCCCGAATTTGCCGCTTCAAGAATCACCCAGGCAGATGCCCAGGTCGCGGGCTGTCTGAATGGTGTCGCAGTCGGGCGGGACGGTTTTCATGCGGGCGATGGCATCCGAAAGGGGAACGGTCTTCACGCAGGGGGGATCCAATGCCACCATGACGCCGGTTTCGCCAGCCGCCAGCACGCGCACGGCCGCCGCGCCAAACCGCAGCGCCAGTAAGCGGTCGAACGTCGTGGGACAGCCGCCGCGCTGCAAGTGGCCCAGCACGCAGACGCGAGTTTCCTTGCCCGTCCGCCACTGGATTTCGGCGGCAACGCGGTCGGCGATGCCTCCTAGACGGACTTCGCGGCCAGCTTCTTTGGGCCCTTGCGTGACCATTTCGCCCCCCGCCGGCTTGGCCCCTTCCGCCACCACGCACATCGAGAACTTCCGCCCGTTGGCTTCGCGCTCGCGAACTTTGCCGCAGACAGCGTCAATATCGAAGGGAATCTCTGGAATGAGAATTACATCGCAGGAACTGGCTACGCCCGCGTTGAGGGCGATCCAGCCGGCATAGCGGCCCATGACTTCCACCACCATCACTCGCTCATGCGACTCCGTCGTGGTGTGCAGCCGGTCGAGAGCTTCGGTCGCTACGGTCACGGCCGTATCGAAGCCGAAGGTGATAACCGTCTCGGAAAGGTCGTTGTCAATCGTCTTGGGAACGCCCACCACCGGCATACCCATTTGCTGGAAATGATGCGCGATGCTCAGAGAACCATCTCCGCCAATGGCGATCATGGCGTCCAACTCCAGCTTGCGAAAGTTGTCCATCACCAGGCCGGAGATATCCTGCTCCACCATCGAACCATCGGGCTGTTGCACCGCGCGATGGAACGGGTTGCCCTTGTTGGTCGTGCCCAGAATCGTGCCGCCCAGGTGCGTAATGCCACGGACTTTTTCGCGGGTTAGCGGGATGACCTGCTGGGTGTCGATCAGCCCCTCGTAGCCTTTATGAATCCCCAATACTTCCCACCCTCTTCGCAAGGCGGAAACGGTCACCGCCCTAATCACGGCATTCAAACCAGGCGCATCTCCACCCCCGGTGTTGACGGCAATACGACGAATGGGACGTGCCATGACAATGCTCCGCGCGATCGTGGAAGGACCTTGCCATGCCGATCATGGCAACCGAATCGTTATAATGCATGAGTCCGTCCCGGCGAACCAACTTACCGCGGATTGCCTTCTAACCGTGTAATCGCGGTATAATCCACACAAACCGACCGATGTTGTTCTCAAACGCCGAATGCGGTTGTAGGCTTAGGGAACAGAGTTTGATGAAAACACGAAGGGCACGGGACGCAGATTATGGCCTCCGCGGAAACCGCCAGCAAATCACCAGCGAAACTGCCGACGCCGGCGGAACGTCCCGCTGCCGATATCGTGATCTACGACGGCCATTGCCGCTTTTGCACGGACGGGGTGCGGCGGCTGGCCCGCTGGGACACTCGCGGGCGACTGGCCTACTTGTCGCTGCACGATCCGGAAGTTGGCCAGCGCTGGCCCGAATTGACCCACGACCAACTGATGGCGGAAATGTTCGTGGTTGACGGCCAAGGCCGTAAACATGCCGGGGCCGCGGCGTTTCGCTATCTGACCACGCGGCTGCCTCGGCTATACGTTTTGGCACCGCTACTGCACATTCCATTCATGCTGCCCGTCTACCAATGGTGCTACCAACAGATTGCCCGACGGCGCTACCGCTGGGGCAAAATCGAGGACTGCAACGACGGAACGTGCGCCGTTCACTTTGGCGGAAAACCGAAGTAGCCGTGCGGCTACGATCGGCCCCCCGCCGCTTGTTTCGCCAGGGCCAAGGCTCCGTGGACGACTACTTCTTCGCCTAGCTGGGCGGGTGCTAGGTGGAAGGTTTCGGCAAAGGGGGGAAATACGTAGCGGGCAATCTCTTGCTTCAACGGCGTGAAGAACCATTGCTCGCCGATGAGCGACACCCCGCCGCCCACCACCACCACGGCTGGCGAAAACAGCGTAATGGCCTGGGCCAAACCCCAGCCGAGTGCCTGGGTGGCGTGCCCCAGAATCTCTTGCGCCAGGCCGTTACCCTGTTCGGCCGCTTGTGCCACATGCCGCGTGGTTAATTGATCAACGATGCCATCGCAACGGGTCAGCAAGTCGGCGGCGAATTCCTCGGCCGCTGCTTCTGCTTCAATCAGGCGCTGCCGCACGGCGTCGGGCACTTTGCGGTCGAGGCCTGGTGCCAGGCTGCTGAATCGATGCGTAACAGGTGACCCCGT